>NZ_NPFX01000003.1:0-331699 GCF_002259335.1 Rhodococcus sp. 14-2483-1-1
TGGACCCGCTCCACCGCCGCCTCACCCGAGGGATGCTCCGCACCCGCGAGACGTTTACGAAGATCGGCCAATTTACCCGCAGTGGTATGGATATCGGGTTCGGTTGTCGTCATGCAGATGTCCCCTACGTTGTGTGAAAAGCCGGGTACGGATCGTCAGTTGCTTGCGAGCGATCGCGCGATGACCAGACGTTGAATCTGGTTGGTGCCCTCGAAGATCTGGGTGATCTTGGCGTCGCGCATGTATCGCTCGACGCGGAAGTCCCTGGTGTAGCCGTAACCGCCGAACACCTGAACTGCATCGGTGGTCACCTTCATGGCTGCGTCCGTGGCGATCAGTTTTGCGACGGAAGCATTGCGGGAGTACGGAAGTCCTGCGTCCCGGCGGCGGGCCGCATCGAGATAGGTAGCGCGGGCGGAATCGACCGCAGCCGCCATGTCCGCCAGTACGAAGCCCAGCCCCTGATGGTCGATGATCTTCTTGCCGAACGCAGTGCGCTCCTGGGCGTACTTCACTGCATCGTCGAGTGCTGCCTGGGCGATTCCTACTGCGACAGCAGCAATTCCGAGCCTTCCGGCGTCCAGCGCACTGAAGGCGATCTGCAGCCCTTGGCCCTCCGCTCCGATTCGCCATTCGGTGGGTACGTGCACGTTGTCGTAGTGCGCGGAGGTCGTCGGGATCGCATGCAACCCCATCTTCTCCTCGGGCTTACCGAAGCTCAACCCCTCGGTTCCGTTCGGAACGAGGAAGCACGAGATCTCCTTCGAGCCTTCTCCGGTGCGGGCGAAGAGGTTGTAGAAATCAGCCACACCGCCGTGCGTGATCCAGGCCTTCGATCCGTTCACCGTGTAGCCACCGTCGGTCGCGGCGGCCTTGCAACTCAGCGCCGCTGCGTCGGAACCGGCCTGGGCCTCGGACAGCGAGTACGCACCGATCTGTCCGCCGCCGAGCATGCCGGGGAGCTTGTCTTCCTTCTGCTGATCGGTACCGAACGCCATCATGGGATAGCAGGCCAGACCGTGCACGCTCACCGCCACTGCAACTGCGGCCCAACGTGATGCCAACTCTTCGAGAACCTGCAGGTAGACCTCGTACGGCTGGCCGCCACCGCCCCACTCTTCGGCGTACGGCAGGCTCAGCAGACCCGCCTCGCCCAGGGTCGCGAACACCCCGTCCGGGTAGGTCTCATGGCGTTCGTTTTCGTCGACGATCGGGTCGAGTACCTTGTCCGCCACATCTCGGGTGAGCGCTATGAGGTCACGTGCTTCAGCGGTGGGCAACAGGCGATCGACGGGCACGGACAACCTCCGGGACGTTTCAGCATCAGTACTGCAGGGTGATCCGCAGTACTGATGCACAGTACTGCACAAGTCGATGCAGTACCATCCTTGATGTGAACGCACCCGTGACCTCGCACGCCACGGCGCGCCGTTCCGAGCTCTTCGACCAACTCGTGAGTCTGTTCTTGGCCGAGGGATTCGCACACCTGACACTCGACACCATCGCGGCACGGCTTCGCTGCTCCAAGTCCACCCTCTACACCCTGGCGTCCAGCAAGGATCAGCTGGTCGGCGCAGCTACAGTGCACTACTTCAAGTCCATGACCACCCAGGTCGAAAATGCGGTCGCCGAGGTGGACGGCACCCGCAATCGCATCACCACCTACCTCACCGCCGTCGGTGCTGCTCTGGAATCGGCATCCGAACAGTTCATGACCGATCTGGCATCGCTCGAGTCGGCGCGTTCGGTGTACGAGCGCAACACCGCAATCGCCGCACGACGCGTCCAGGAGTTGATCAGCGAAGGAGTTGCCAGTGGCGAGGTACGTGACGTGCACGCGGCCTTCGTCGGCGACGTCGCGTCCTCGGTCATGGTCCGAATTCAGACGCGAGAAGTGTTCCGATTGACCGGCCTGAGTGACGGAGATGCGTATCTCGAACTGGCGAAATTGCTGACCGCTGGAATCGGCGCGTAGCAGCGGAGTCGGGAATGAAACCACCCCGACACGTGCTGAAGTACAGTGAATATGGTTGATCCTTCAACGAAAGAGCACGTGATGAAGAAGATCGGATTCCTGTCCTTCGGTCATTGGTCCCCGTCCCCGCAGTCACAGACGCGATCGGCGTCGGATGTACTGCTGCAGTCGATCGACCTCGCGGTGGCGGCCGAAGAACTCGGGGCCGACGGCGCGTACTACCGCGTGCACCACTTCGCCAACCAGCTTGCCTCTCCGTTTCCGCTGCTCGCCGCCGTGGGGGCCAGAACGAGCACCATCGAAATCGGTACCGGCGTCATCGACATGCGCTACGAGAATCCTTTCTACATGGCCGAGGATTCCGGCTCTGCCGACCTCATCTCGGGCGGGCGGTTGCAACTCGGGGTGAGCCGAGGATCGCCCGAACAGGTCATCGAGGGTTACCGGTACTTCGGATACTCCCCCGCGGAGGGCTCCGATCATGCAGACATGGCTCGCGAGCACACCCGCATCTACCTCGATCTCCTGGAAGGCAAGGGCTTCGCTCAACCGAACCCGCGGCCGATGTTCCCCAACCCGCCCGGCCTGCTGCGCCTGGAACCTCACGCACCGGGTCTGCGCCAACGCATCTGGTGGGGTGCAGGCACCCGCGAGACGGCCGAGTGGACAGCACGCCAGGGCATGAACTTGATGAGCTCGACCCTGCTGAGCGAAGACACCGGAGTGCCCTTCCATCAGTTGCAAGCCGAGCAGATCGAACGTTTTCACAAGACGTGGAGCGACGCGGGCCACGACTTCGCTCCTCGAACGTCCGTGAGTCGCAGCATCTTTCCGATCGTGAGCGACCTGGATCGCGCCTACTTCGGACGGGAGGGAAGCGGCGACGACCAAGTCGGCTACCTCGACGGCGGCAAGGCCCGGTTCGGCAAGACCTACGCAGGTGAGCCCGACCGACTGATCGAAGAACTCGCCGCAGACGAGGCGATCGCCGCCGCGGACACCCTCCTGCTCACCGTTCCGAATCAGTTGGGCGTCGATTACTGCGCTCACGTGGTGGAGACACTGCTCCGCGACGTGGCCCCCGCACTGGGGTGGCGCTGATCACTGGAGTGACGAGGCGCGATTGATTCCGGTGGATACGGGTACTGGCAGCAGGTTCACCCACCACCACCTGCCAGGAGTTCCAGTGCTCAAACGCGACGTATCCGCGCGCCTCGATGTAGACATCACCGCAGCCACCACACTCGAATTCCAGATCGCGATTGCTCCGCACCCGGGGACGACGGTCACCGAATCACTGTCCTTCGTCCTCGACGGCAAACCCATCGAGGCAAAGGAAGTGAGCGGGCCGCACGGCAACCGGATTCACGTCATGCCCGCCGATGTCGGCAACCTTCAGGTCTCGTACGACGCCACGATTCTGGGTAACACCACCCCGGCACCGGTCACCGACTACGACATGTCGCTCTATCTGCGACCGAGTCGGTACGCCGAGGCCGACAAGTTCTACGGTTTCGCCGCCACCGAATTCGGCGACTACGCGGACTCCGAGGAACTGCTGGCGAAGATTTCCGCGTGGGTCGGCGCTCGGCTGAGTTACGTTCCGGGAAGCAGTGATCCGATCGACGGTGCTGTCGACACGTTGCTCGCCGGACAGGGCGTCTGCCGGGACTACTCGCACCTCGTGGTCGCCATGCTGCGTGCGGTCAACGTTCCGGCCCGCCTGGTGGCGGTGTACGCGCCCGGCTGCGATCCGATGGACTTCCATGCTGTCGCCGAGGCGTTCGTGGGCGGCCAATGGCGTGTTGTCGATGCCACCTGCCTCGCCCCCCGCTCCACGTTGGTGCGAATCTCCGTCGGTCGCGATGCTGCCGACACCGCATTCCTGGACAACCACAAGGGTGCCATCACGTTGAACAGTTCCGTGGTCACCGCCGTGGTCGACGGTGAGCTCCCCCAGGACGACATCACCGAGCTGGTCTCCCTCACCTGATCTTTCGACCGAACGCCACCGCGATATGAGCTACATCACAGCGGCGTTTGTTTTCCCGCGCGAAAACCGACTATCTATCCGTTACCAACATTCACAGCCACCTGAAAGGCGAACACCATGAGCTTCATCGACAAGGCCAAGAACGCAGCAGAAGACGCCATCGGCAAGGCGAAGGAAGTTGTGGGCGACGCCACGAACAACAAGGACCTCGAGGCCGAGGGCAAGAAGGATCAGGGTTCGGCAGGCGTGAAGAAGGTCGGCGAGAACATCAAGGACACCTTCAAGTAACCACCCCAGCTCATCGAGTGCCGCCGATCTCGATGATCGGCGGCACTTGCACTTCATCCCACTTTTCACACCGGAGAACGGAAAACCCCTCATGACCACATCGACCGACACCACGACCACCAAGCGCCGCGGCGGATTCGCCTCGAAGCTCGCCCTGCTGATCACGCTCGTACTGGTCGCCGCACTGGTGATCTTCGTACTGCAGAACACCGTGCACACCACGATCAACTTCCTGGGCTGGAACTTCGATCTCGGCCAAGGAGTCTCGCTGCTCGGCGCAGCCGTGGTCGGTGCCGTCATCACGCTGACCGCTACCGCCGCGCTGAAGGTTCGACGCGCAGTCCGCTGACCGACTCCCACACGAAAGGATCCTTCCGATGCTTCCCTTGCTGGCACGCAAGTACCTGTACCGCTACCTCATCGTCGCGATCGGGCTTCCCATCCTCGCTCGCGCGTTGGCCTTCGCCGGGCAAAGCCTCGAAAAGCGGACGGGGAAAGACAACTTCGTGTCGAAGGGACTGAAGTCGGCCGGCAGATTTGCGCAGAAACGGGCCGACAAGTCGCAGGGCAAGAAGGAACGCAAGTCTCAGCACACCCTGCGCTAGGCCCGCCGACGAGTACGTCGACCGGTTGTACCGGCCGTGAAGGCGCCGGTCGAGGTCGAGTCGATCAATGTCCAGCCGGGTCGGTCAGCGACTTGCCTTCCTGAGCCTTGACGCGCTTGCGCTCCAGGAGAACGAGGGCAATCCCGGCCACGAGCAGAACCGGCGCGGCAATTGCCCCGATCCACACCCACCCGGTGAATCCGTACCCTGCCGCGGTGAGAGTGAGGCCGAGGCTCACCAAAGCGACTCCGATGCAGATGTAGCCCGGCCAGTTGCGGGTGTCGACGATCGCCTCACCCGCGTGGCCGCGGGTCGTCCGATCGTCGTCGGTTGCCCCGGCGTCGGATTCGCTCGTGTTCTCGTCTGCCATGTGGATCCTCTCCGGATACGGACCGTTCGTCCCATTCGAGACGAACCGTCCACGTCGGCTGCCCGCTGGACCTCGGCGGTAAACCTGACGTCGGATCGGACGGTCAGTCGTGCCAACTCACAGCAGCGAACGGAGCACGGCTCGCGAGCCGGCCGACGATGCCGGCGTGCGCGAAGTTCTTGGCCGTCGCCACGGCGTCCAGCACGTCCGCGCCCTTGGCCAACTCCGCGGTGATGGCTGCGGCGAATACGCAGCCCGCACCCGACACACGTTCTTCGCCCACTTTGGAAGCACGGAGCACGGTGAGGTCGGACCCGTCGTAGACGACATCGACGGCCTCGCCGCCGGGCAGCCCGGCACCACCCTTGACCACCACGTAGCGAGGTCCGAGGTCGGCGATTCTCTTCGCGGCCTCGCCGAGCTCGTCTACGGTGGTGATCTTGTCCATCCCGGACAGCATCTGCGCCTCGAACAGGTTCGGGGTGATCACGGTGGCCAGCGGAAGAATCTCGCGCCGGAGCGCATTGTCGGTGTCGAGCGCGGCACCGGGCTCCTGGCCTTTGCAGATCAACACCGGATCGACCACAATGTGCCGCCACGACTGCCGACGCAACGAGTCGGCCACCGTGTCGACGGTGTCCGGGGTACCGAGCATGCCGATCTTGACGACATCGAGATCGTGTGCGGCAGTGGCGACTTCGATCTGATCGGCGATGACCGACCTGTCGATGGGAACGAATCGATGACCCCAGCCGGACTTCGGATCGAACGACACGATGCAGGTGATCGTTCCGACGCCGTACACCCCGAGCCGCTCGAATGTCTTGAGGTCTGCCTGCAGACCGGCACCGCCGGTAGCTTCCGAACCTGCAATGACATACGCGATTGTCGACATGCACTCAGTATGACAATCCTGGATCGCCCGTGAATCAGGTGGTCGACATCCGATTGGGTCCCGCTGTTTCGGGGCATACGTCGAATTCGGTTCGGCTCACCGAGCGACCGACGACACCGCGCAGCACATCGACTTCGAGCCCAGGAGTAGCGGAGCACGATCGCTGATCGTGCAATCACGCCCAACGACCAGAGTCCCGGAGGCCGAACAGTGCCCACCAGCAGGAACACGACAGCCAGTTGCGACGAGCTATGGGACGTTCTCGCGAACGGATGGAGCTACGCGACATGGGTTGTCGGTGCTTCCCGAATTCGCGCCGTCGACGGCAACTGGCCCGCTGCCGGAAGCTCGATCCATCATTCGGTCGGCACCTGGCCCGCGGTACTCAGTGACGTGACCCGGTCGGTGGGAATGCACGCCGGTCGTGAACTCCAGCTGGAGGCGCGTGCACTGCCGTTCGGAAAGGCGTCGATCACAGTGCGGTTGCACCCGATCCCCACCGGATGCCGCATCGAGATCATCGAACATGCGATCACAGCACCGTTCGACCTGGTGCCGGACCGTATACAACATATTCTCGCGCATCCACGCAACGCCGAGGCTTTGCGCAGACTTGCACTCCTGGCCGAGCGGTCCACCGCGCCGTGACCAACACTCCACTGCGACAAGCAGTCTCGGGGAGAATGTTGTTCGTATTCATTCTCGGCGACGTGCTCGGTGCCGGAATCTACGCTCTCGTCGGCGAGATCGCGGGTGAGGTCGGCGGAGCCATTTGGCTTCCCATGCTCGTCGCCCTGCTGATGGCGCTGCTCACCGCTGCCTCGTATGCGGAGTTGGTCACCAAGTACCCACGAGCAGGCGGCGCAGCCGTGTTCGCGCAACAGGCGTACGGAAAACCTCTCGTGTCGTTCCTGGTCGGATTTTCGATGCTCGCCGCAGGCGTCACCAGTGCCGCCGGGCTTGCGCTTGCCTTCTCGGGCGATTACCTGGGCGTGTTCCTCGACGTGCCGGCCGTCCCCGCCGCAGTGGTCTTCTTACTGCTGGTCGGGTTGCTCAACGCGCGTGGAATCACCGAATCTCTCCGGGCCAACCTCGTCATGACAGTGGTCGAGGTGTCCGGACTGGTGGTCGTCATCGCCCTTGCCGGACTCGTACTGAGCCGCGGGGACGGCGTGCCGTCGCGCGTCCTCGAATTCACCGACGAGACAACCCCGACGCTGGCCGTGCTCGGGGCGGCCCTGCTCGCGTTCTACTCGTTCGTGGGCTTCGAGACCTCGGCAAACATCGCCGAGGAAGTCGAGGACGTGCGCCGGGTCTACCCACGAGCCCTGCTGGGCGCCGTCACGGCGGCCGGTGTGGTGTACGTGCTGGTCGGGCTCGCAGTCTCGACCGTCGTGCCTGCCGACAAGCTGTCGGAATCGACAGGCCCACTGCTCGAGGTCGTCGCCGCCGCAGACGCCGGCATCCCGCCGTGGGTGTTCAGCCTCGTCGCGCTCGTCGCGGTCGCCAACGGCGCGTTGCTGACGATGATCATGGCGTCGCGACTGACGTTCGGGATGGCGCGCGACGGTCTGCTCCCCGGAGCGCTGGCCAACGTTCTCCCCGGACGCAAGACACCGTGGACTGCCATCGTGGCCACCACCGTCGTCGCAATGGTTCTCTGCACAACCGGATCTGTTGCGGCACTGGCCGAAACCGTGGTGCTGCTACTGCTGTTCGTCTTCGTCAGCACCAACGTCGCAGTGCTCGTGCTACGCCGCGATCGCGCAGACACCGACCATTTCCGAACGCCCACAGCACTTCCCGTTCTCGCGCTGATCACCTGCGCTGTACTGCTGACCCAACAGTCGGCGGCAACGTGGCTGCGCGCCGGACTGCTCCTCGCGGTGGGGGTCGCACTGTACGTCGTCGGTACAGTCCTGACCAGGAAGACCACGACCGAGCAGAGGAGCACTTCCCGATGACCACCACCGAGGTCGACGCGATTGTCATCGGCAGCGGTCACAACGGGTTGGTAGCGGCCGCAGCGATGGCCGACGCAGGCTGGGACGTGGTGGTCCTCGAAGCCGCCGAGCACCCAGGCGGTGCCGTGCGCAGTGCCGAGCTCGTTCCGGGTTTCACCAGCGACCTCTTCAGCGCCTTCTACCCGATGGCGCTCGCATCGCCTGCCATGACCGCACTCGAGCTCGAACGACACGGGTTGCAGTGGTCGCACTCCCCTGCGGTGTACGGCCATGCACGGTCGGCACACGACACCGACGCTCCGGTCGTCCATCACGACGTCGAGACCACGGCCGCGCTGCTGTCCGAACACGACGCGCGAGACGGCGATACCTGGCTGCGACTCTTCGAGCAGTGGGAACGCATTCGTAAGCCGCTCCTCGATTCACTGTTCGGACCGTTTCCGCCCGTGGCACCCGCAGCACGGTTGGTCCGCACCCTCGGCGTACCGGAGACGCTGCGTTTCGTTCGATTCGCGGCGCTACCGGCCCGGGTGATGGCTCACGAGCTGTTCCACAGCGAAGCTGCGCGTTGCTTGCTGCTCGGCAATGCCATGCACGGCGACGTGCCGACCGACGCCCCCGTGAGCGGAATGATGGGCTACCTGCTCACGATGCTCGCGCAGGACGTCGGCTACCCCGCCCCGGTCGGTGGATCATCGGCGCTGACCGGCGCTCTGATTCGCCGAGGGGCCGCATCGGGTGCCGCGCTCGAATGCGGACAGCTGGTCGAATCGATCGACGTTCGCGGCGGTCGCGCGCGTGCGGTGCACACGGCGGCCGGAGACACGTTCCGTGCGCGCAGGGCAATCGTCGCCGATGTATCGGCACCGGCACTGTACGGCTCACTGCTTCCGTTCGACGCAGTTCCGCGTCGAGTGCACGACGACCTGCGCACCTTCGAGTGGGACACCCCGGTAGTGAAGGTCAACTACGCCCTCGATCATCGAATACGCTGGAACTCACCGTCTTTGGCGGATGCAGGCACAGTTCACCTCGGTGCCGACGACAACGGCCTCGTCCACTGGGCCGCCGACCTCACCACCGGAGTTCTCCCACAGAGCCCGTTCATGCTGTTCGGCCAGATGACCACTGCCGATCGAAGCAGGTCGCCGGAAGGTACCGAAAGCGCATGGGCCTACACCCATCTACCGAGAGGCGTCGTCGACGATGCCGCGGCCGACACCGTTGCCGACCGTGTGGACAGAGTTCTCGATGCTCATGCACCGGGATTTCTGGATTCGATCGTCGGCCGGGTCGTGCAGCGACCGAGCGATCTGCACGGTGCCGATCCCAACCTGTACGGCGGCGCAGTGAACGGTGGGACCGCACAGCTTCAGCAGCAGTTGATATTTCGACCGACTCCGGGGCTGGGACGGTCGGAAACTCCCGTCGAGGGTCTGTTCCTCGGTTCTGCATCGGCGCACCCCGGTGGCGGGGTACACGGAGCAGCAGGCCTGAACGCTGCTCGGGCAGCGCTCGGGCAGCGCGGCGTGCGAGGCTGGATGAAGAAGAAGGTCACCAGTTCGCTCATAGAGCTGCTGGCCAGGTGACGGCGTTACCGAACCGAGACTCGTCGTTACCGATTCGTGATCTGCGGCAGAGCCTTCCGCAACTACGCACTGACATTGTTGAAAGCACAACAACTCAGCGTCTCGCACCGCACGGGCACACCGATCGGAGCGAGCGCTTCGGGGAAGAGGTAAGGACATGCTGACGAGCACTGCAACCATGGAACGCTCCCTCCGCGACGACGAAGGCGTCTTCCGACTCGAGACAGTTCGCACTTCCGACGGCCTCGACACACTGCGCGCATTCGGCGAGCTGGACATGTCCACTCGTGCCGAATTCGTCCACAGCCTCGACTGCCTCGCGTCCACGTCGGATCGGGTGGTGGTCGATCTGTCGCAGGTGTCGTTCATGTATTCGGGTGTGGCCAATGCGATCATCGATGCGACGTACGCGCATCCGGGCAAGATCGCCGTATTCGCACCTGCACGATCGGTTCGTATGGTTCTGGACGTGCTCGGTGCCGGCGGGTTGTTGATCGACAGTTTCCGGTCGTGAATCGCACTCGATAACAGGTAACGTCGCAGACATGTCAGAGGAGCCGACCGGAGGGCCGTTCGAGATCGTGTCGGCTGCGCACGACTCGACAACCGTACTCACTGTTCGAGGGGAATTGGACCTCGACACCATCCCCACGCTGTCTGCCACGGCGTTTCCTGCGGCCGACACCGCCAAGGGGGGCCTGGTCGTGGACTTGACCGATGTGAGTTTCCTGTCGTCGAGCGCGATCACAGTGTTGGTGCGCGTGTGCGATCGACTGCCGGACGCCTCGCGCATGGCGTTGGTTGCGGTGAACGGCGTCGTCGTTCGGCCCGTGCAGCTCAGCGGAATCGATCGCGTGATGGCCACGTTCACCACCGTTCCTGACGCCGTTGCGCACGTGCAGTCGTCGACTCGCAGCGGCGAGGCCGACCGATGACACCACATCCCCGGTCGGAGCGTAGATCGTGACCGAGAGCAATTCGGGGTCAGCCCCTCTGCGTTGGAGTCACACAGCCCAGGCCGAGCCGACGACGGCAACCACGCTTCGTCGGCGGCTGCGCGGCTGGGTGCTCGAACTCGGAGTGAACAGCGCTCTGGTGGACGACATCGTGCTCGGGGTCTACGAGGCGCTCGCCAACGTCGTCGAACATGCCTATCGCGCGTCCCCCGAAATCGGAACGATGACGATCACCGCGGCGTACGACCACGAGACGCTCACCGTGACCGTCTCCGACACCGGAACGTGGCACCCACCGACACCGACGACCACTCGTAGCCACGGCCTGCAGTTGGCCGCCGCAGTATCGGACGAGCTGTCGGTCGATCATCGACCCGGTCTCGGCACGGTCGTGACCGTCGCGTGGAGCAAGCCGCTCGCCGCGGCCCGCCCCAGCGGGTCATCCCACCGCGCGACCTGATCAGGAGGAGTACCCATGACCGCTTCGGCTGCCGAACTACTCGCCTCTGCGCCTTGCGGAGTGTTCTCGGTCGACGTCGCCAGCGGCAGAATTCTGTACGCGAACGTGGCCGCCTCTCGAATCACCGCCCGCAGCCGTGACTCGCTGGAGGGAACCCCCGTCGCAGACCTCTTCGGTACCGAATTCGCGCCGGTGCTGGCCGGCCTGCTCGACGCTGCATCCACATCCGATTCGGACGTGCCGATCGGGACTGCAGCCCAGCTGACCGGCGCGCCGGGGCGAGCGTCGTCCACTGCGGTGTCCGTGCTGGCGAACAGACTTCGTTCGGAGTCGGGCGCGATGACCGTCACGATGACGCTGCACAACGAGACGGAACGCCGAGTGCGCGAGCAGGATCTCGTCGACGCCCGTATTTATGCCGAGGCGGCTCAGGACGATGCCGAAGCAGCCCTCGATCGATCCCAGGATGCGCTGGGAGCATCGGAGCAAGCCCGAAAGTTGGCCGAGGCCGAACGGACTCAGGTTCAGATCTTGGCGTCGACGCTTCAGCGGACTCTGCTACCACCGATCCTCTCCGCTCCGACCGGCATGAACGTCGCAGCCCACTATCACCCCGCGTCCCTCGATGAAGTCGGTGGTGATTTCTACGATGTGTTTCCACTCGACAAAGACACGTGGGGCTTCTTTCTCGGTGACGTGAGCGGTAAGGGTGCCGGTGCCGCCGCCGTCACGTCACTGACCCGGTACACCTTGCGGGCCGCGGCAGTGTTCGACCGCAACCCGATCTCGGTGTTGGAGAACCTCAACACCGTTCTGCATCACGAGTTTCACGGCGACGACCCGAGGTTCTGCACGGTGGTGTTCGGCACCATCACTCCGCAACCGAACGGCGCGGTGGTGCACCTCGCAAGCGGCGGGCATCCACCTGCGATACGCGTAACCCACGACGCTGCAGTCGATTTCGTCGACACCACCGGTGGGCAGCTCGTCGGTGCCCTGTCCGAACCCCACTTCGAGTCGGCATCGGTGACACTGCGGGCCGGTGACGTCATGGCGTTCTACACCGATGGCCTGACCGAAGCGATCGTGGGGCCCGGCCGAACTCGCTTCGACGACAACGGCAACCTCGAGACCTTCGTCGCCGAGATGGGGCCCACCACTGCTCCGAAGATCGTCGACGACCTCACCACCCTGCTGGCGTCGTTCGGAGACGGACTTCAGGACGACGTGGCTCTGCTCGCCTTCGACGTCCCACTTCCCGACACAGACTCTGTCGAGGCGTAGTTGTCGCGGAGGGCGTCGATCAACGAGACAATATTCCGGACAGGAACACTTTCAGCACATTGTCGGCGACTTCTTCCGGGGATTCTCCCGATCGCGTCAGCGATCTGATCACCACATTGTTGGCAAGCACGGTGGCCAGTTCGACTGCGGACACCTCGGTAGCGAAGTCGCCTCGGAGCTGACCGCTCTCGAGAATCGGGGTCAGTGCCGACGGCACGGGAAGGTGTTCCCTGATGGTGGTGACGGTACCGGGCTCGTGAAACTGCTCGAAGCTCAGCGCAAGCAACATTCCCGAGCTCATGGCCCGGTTGCGCGACACGAACTCCGCCAGACGATTCACCGAACGCACTAGAGCGACAACCGGTTCCACGTCGAGCCGAGCATCCGCGCGACCCAGCCGGAGTACACGCTCGAACTCGGGGGTGAGTGCGGCGACGATGATGTCGACTTTGCTCGGAAACAATCGCTTGAGATCGGTGACGGTGAGCGAGGACGCCGACGCGATGTCCGCGAGGGTGACCGAGAAGTATCCGTGTTCCGAGAACAGCGTCTCGGTGGCCACGATGACATCGGATTCGATGTCGCCCCTTGCCGGATCGAGGGATTCGAGCGATGGCAGCGCATCGACCTGCTCGTCGGTACGCTGCCGTCGATCCGAGTGGACCGGGTCCACCGCCCAATCGAGCAACGAATCGATGGCCGTGGCCACGCGTTCCGCGGAGATCGTTCCCGGGCTGAGACTTTCACGGAAGGCAAGCCCGTCGAGCAGAGCTACGAACACTGTGGAGAGGTCGGCCACCGTCAACGGTGTTCTCACCGAGCCGCCGACAGCGCGGAGTTTGTGCCGCACTGCGCTCTCGACGGCGTGATCCATGGCATCGAATTCCGGTGCCAACGAGGACCGCGCTCCGGCGTGATCGGAGGCGATCATGGCACCGATCATCCTTTGACGCAGCAGCCCCGAGGTCAGCTGCTCGAAATAGGCCGCGAGATCCGAGGACGGCTGCTCGGCGACGTCATCGGGCGGTGAGTACTCCAACGTCACGTGTGCGAGCAGATCCTCCATGAACGCTTCCTTGCCGCCGCGCTCGCCGGTGCGGGAGGAACCTGGATAGGCATTGTGGAAAGTCTGATGCGACAGTCCTGCTTCTTCCACGACCGCTGCAATGGACAGCGAGCGCGCCAACACCGTCATATCGAGATCGGTCAGCAGGCGGGAACCGGCCCGGAGCAATTGTTCGCGTGGTGTGGATTTCGAGCTCAACGACAACCGCCTACGGATGTTCGATCTGATGGATCGTCGACTATATCAATACACACCACGAGCTGAATTTTTATAGGTGTATAAAGTCCATTGGATTCGGATATCGAATTATGCAGTGATCCTCGAACATGATGGTGTTGTTTCATATTTCGCGGCGTGGTCGGATGATCGAAACACCCAAGACGGACAACGGGGGTCGAATGCCATGCGGGACACGAACACAGGTGTGACGACCACGACGCTCGAGATTGCGTCCGGCGGGTCGCTTCACCCGTCACAGCGATTTGCGCCTCGGCGAAGCGCGTCGGCGGTGCGCTCCCGAACCACGGCAACCCCCGGCACCGATAGGCCTCGGGTGCCGCAGGTACCGGCCGAGTTCGTCGATCCCGGATTGACCACGCGCGAAATTGCGGTTCTCGGAGCCTGGTTGCGCTGCGACTCCAAGCAAGAAGTGTGCGCGGTGCTGCATATTGCGCTGGGCACGGTGAACACCCATCTGTCCCGTATTCGCGCGAAGTATGCCAGTGTCGGTCGAGCCGCGCCGACCAAAGCGTCGCTGGTGGCGAGAGCACTGCAGGACGGCCTGGTCGCCCTGGACGATCTGTGAGCGAAGGTCGGCACGAGGCGGACAGTGCAACGATGCCCTGCCCGCCCAGGTGACGACGCACGTGGCACACTTCGGTCGATGAACGACAAGCCTGTGTTGATGTTGCTGCACGGTGTCACCATGTCGGGAGCAGCGTGGAACGACGTCGTGCCGTTGCTGGCCGAACGGTTCGATGTCATTGCTCCCACCGCGGCCGGTCATCGTGGAGGCCCGGCGCTCGCAGGCGTGGCGACAATAGCCGCCGTCACCGATGCCGCAGAACGCGAACTCGACGGGCGCGGCCTGGATGCAGTACACATCGCAGGAAATTCGATGGGCGGATGGATGGCTGTCGAACTGGCGAGACGGGGACGCGCACGCTCGGTCTGCGCCTTCTCACCAGCAGGACTGTGGGAGAAGGACGAGAAGCCAGGTGCCAGCAGAGCCACCTTGATCCGCACCAAGAGACTGGCCGACGCGACTCGTCGTCTCGCCCCAGCGCTGATGAGGTTCGGTCTTTCTCGACGAATTGCCATGCGCGACATCGCAGTCCACGGGGACAGCATGACGCCGCAGCAAGCGGTTCGGTCGTTTCAGGATCTTGTCGGGTGCGAGGCAGCGTACGAACTACTGAACACCCGCGAGAGCATGGATCCACTCCTCGACCTGCCGTGCCCGGTCACCGTCGCATGGGCCGCTCACGATCGCATCTTTCCGCCTGCAGAGTTCGTCCCCATTGCCCGGCAGCGCCTCCCTCGGGCCCGGTTCGTCACCGTGCCGGGCGTCGGCCACGTTCCGATGATCGACGACCCGGTTCTGTGCGTGCGAACGATCGTCGATTCGATCGAGAACCAGGCGGGCTGACGCGTCCGTCAGGCCCACGGGTCCACACGTCGCCACAGCGTCGGTAGCTCGAGAACGACTCCGTCTCTCAGTGCGCAGTCGGCCAGCACGTCGATCGAGACAGTCATATCGTCGAAGGCGTACGGGAGTGCATGTAAGGGCTTGTACAAAGGCCGAAAGAAGTTGTCCCAGTGCGTCAGAACGACGCGCCGGGCACCGACGACCGAGACCGTCTCGCGCCAATACTGCTCGATGAACGCTCGCGATTGCCGGCCGAGTTGGCCTATCGACAGATAGACCACGTCTGCGCGGCTTCCGTGGAGCATGCCCACCCGGAAACCGGCGCTGCTGTGGACGAGTGCGGTCCGGCCGCTGGGAATGTGTTCGATCAGCATCGACCACGCCTCACCGCACCGATACTCGCTCACCCGAGCGGGCTGGCTCAGAGGTCGCTCGATCACCCCGTGCGCTCGATCCGGATGCGAGTGAACGGATTCGAAGAATGTGACGGCGAAATTCCCATGCTCGGTCGTTCCACCGTTCTCGACCGCGACGATGCGGTCGTCGGGTAGGTCCGAACCCTGCCCGATGAAACCGGTCGAGGAACCACCGACCAGAACCGCCCCGGTTATCCGAGCCACCGCCGCTGAATCGAGGGCGTGATCGTAGTGCGAGTGAGCACACAGAACAGCGTCGAGCGAGATGATTCCCGCTCTGCGCAGGGCGGCGTCGATGCGCTGCATGTCGGAACGAAGCGGCAGCGCAAGGGTTCTCGCCAGTGACGGGCGCGAGAAGAACCCATCGGTGAGAATCGCGGATTCGCCGTCGTCGAACAACGCCGTGCTGACACCGAGGAAAGACACCGTCACCAGCGAGGAAGGAGTCGCCGACGCGGTGGTGGCGATCTCCGACGGGCCCGGCAACGGGGGCCGACCGACGCGTCGGAACACCGTCACGCCTGCGCTGCGAGCGCACGCCCGGCTTGCCGGCCCCCGAAGATGCACCCGCCCAGGAACGTTCCCTCCAGCGAACGATATCCGTGCACCCCACCACCGCCGAATCCGGCAATCTCGCCTGCCGCCCACAGCCCCTCGATCGCTCGCCCCTCGCTGTCGAGAACGCGCCCCTGAAGGTCGGTTTGGATTCCGCCCAACGTCTTTCGAGTGATGATGTTCAACCGCACCGCAATCAACGGTCCCGATTTGGGATCGAGAATTTTGTGCAGAGACGCAGTACGCGCGATGCGCTCCCCGCGCGAACGACGGGAATTGTGAATCGCGGAGACCTGCAGGTCCTTGGTGAACGGGTTGTCGACTTCCCGGTCGCGAGCCTCGATCTGCCGGCGCAAGTCCACCAGGTCGATCAGGTCCTCGCCGGAGACCCTGTTCATTCCCTGCACGAGTTCACCGAGGGTGTCGGCGACCACAAAATCCTCGCCGTTCTTCTTGAACGCCTCGACCGGTGCACTGGCACCGGGCAAGACTCGGCCGAGTACGAGCTTGAGGTTCTTGCCGGTGATGTCCGGGTTCTGCTCCGATCCCGACAGTGCAAATTCTTTCTCGATGATCTTCTGGGTGAGGACGAACCATGAGTACTCGAAACCGCTGTCCTGGATGGCTTTCAATGTTCCTAGCGTGTCGAAGCCCGGGAAGTTGGGAGCCGAGAATCGCCGACCACGCGCATCGAACCACATCGACGACGGTCCTGGAATGATCCTGATTCCGTGGTTCTTCCAGATCGGGTTCCAGTTCTTGATGCCTTCGGTGTAGTGCCACATCCGGTCCTTGTTGACCAGACGTCCGCCGACCTTCTCGGTGATACCGAGCATGCGGCCGTCGACGTGTTCGGGGACTCCCGAAATCAGCGATTTCGGAGCCGTTCCCAGACGAGCCGGCCAATTCTCCCGCACCAGATCGTGATTCGCTCCGATGCCGCCCGCAGTGACGAGCACCGCACCGGCGCGCAACTCGAACTCCCCCACCTCGACGCGAGTACTGCCCGCACCGCGTTCCGCTGCGCTGGGTTCGAGAATTGCGCCGCGCACTCCCTCGACCACCCCTGCGCTGACGACGAACTCGTCGACGCGATGACGAAAACCGAAGCGCACCAGTCCTTTGTCCGCAGCCTCGCGGACACGACGCTCGAACGGTGCGACGACGCCCGGCCCGGTGCCCCAGGTCAAGTGGAAGCGTGGAACCGAGTTGCCGTGCCCGTCGGCGAGGTACCCGCCGCGTTCGGCCCAGCCGACGATAGGAACCCACCGCACGCCCTGCGCGTGCAGCCAGGACCGCTTCTCCCCTGCCGCGAAATCGAGGTACGCCCGTGCCCACTGGTGACCCCAGTAATCCTCGCCGGCGGGATCGTCGATACCCCGATCGAATGTCGCGGTGCCGAGCCAGTCCTGCCAGGCCAGTTCGGCCGAATCCTTGATACCCATTCGTCGCTGTTCCGGAGTGTCGACCATGAACAGCCCGCCGAGTGACCAGAACGCCTGTCCACCCAGATTCTGCTCGGGCTCCTGGTCGAGAAGAAGCACACGCTTTCCGGCGTCGGCCAATTCGGCGGTTGCCACCAGTCCGGCCAAGCCCGCGCCCACCACGATCACGTCTGCGTCCATTGCCCCACTCTTCTGCTCGACCCGGATGTCTCCTTCGACTGTGCTGAGGTCGCCGCCGGAACTCAAGGAAACCGACTCGAATGACTATAGGATTTATCAGGCACTGACAAGGAGTGGGAGGTGGATCGATGTACCCAGCGCGGGTCGCCGTGGTCGCGAAGATCGAATCGGAGTTGGGCCCCGTCGTCGCATCGGCAGTACTCGCGATTCGCGACGCGATCCCGGTCTACCGATCACTGCAGGGTGCACAGTTGGCCGATGTCGAGGCCATTGCGTATTGGTCACTGAGGCGGTTGATGGCCCTGTGGGCGCACGGCGATCGGACGATCGACGACCGTGACCACAGCAGATTCCGCGCGATCGGTGCCGCGCGCGCCGCGGACGGGCGCCCGCTGGCCGATGTGCTCCGTGCGTATCGAGTCGCGTCGAGCGTGTTCGTTCGGCACGTGACAACCGAGTATCTCGATGTACTCGAACCACCGGACATCGCCGAACTCGGCCTCGGCGTGCTCGACGCCATCGACGCAATCTCCGAGGAAATCATCGGCGCGTACGTCATTGCGCGCGAACAGCTCACAACCAACCGCGCGCAGGCGCACGCCGCGTTGCTCGACGACTTGCTGGCTGCCAGACACAATTCACCCGGGACGGTGTCGGATCGTTCCCGCGAACTCGACCTGAAGCTACCCACGCACCCGAATCTGCTCGTGGTGCAATCGACAGATCCGGGCCGACCCATGTCCGACGACACCGTCGAATCGCTGGTTCTCGCAGTGGGACTCGTTCCCCCGGACCGCACCGCGACGTCGGGTCAGCGGACTCACCTGTGCACTCGGCGCGAACAACGCGCGATCGCGTTGCTGCCACCATCGATCCACCGCGCCGAGGCCGACCTCGCGTGTCGAGATCTACTGCTCCGCGGATGCCTCGTGGAGAGATCGACCGTTGCCGGTATCAGCAGTTCGTGGCGTCTCGCCTCGGAAGCACTGGACACCGCACCGGATCACGCGTTCGACGACCGGGCACTGCTCGATCAGGGTGACGGTCAGCTGCTGGCACTGTTGACCGCGCGCCCCACCGCGGACACGAGCGAGGTGGTACGTACCGTGCTCGGTCCGCTGACCGAGGCGGCGAACGAACACATTCTGCAGGGCCTTTCGGCCTTCATCTCCACCGGTACGGCAACGGCTGCCGCCACCCGACTACAGGTGCACCCGCAGACTTTGCGCTATCGATTGCGCCGGGCCCAGGAACTGACCGGGCGCGATCCGCGATCGGCCTGGCATCGACTGGCCCTCGATACTGCGATACAACTACGCCAACTCGGTTGACCCGGCTCGGCTGAACCCAGCGTCGTCGGTGGTCATACGCCACTGCGACCGTGTCTGACTACTCGAGCCCGAGTCGTGGATCCTAGGATGACCGGTATGTCGGAACAGGTCACGTTTTCCAGCGCAACCGGACCCACCTTGGCAGGCGTGGTCGATGTTCCCGAGGGTGAGGCGCGAGGGTGGGGCGTATTCGCTCACGGATTCACGCTGGGCAAGGACTGCCCGGCGGCGAATCGAATGTGCAAGCAGCTCGCGGCCGACGGCATCGGAATGCTTCGCTTCGACAACCTCGGTCTGGGCCACTCCGAGGGCGACTGGGGCGACGGTTCGTTCTCGAACAAGGTGCACGACACCGTCAAGGCCGTCGAGTTCATGAACGCGACCGGTCGCGAGGTGAAGTTGCTCGTCGGCCATTCTTTCGGCGGCTCGGCGGCCATTGCTGCGGCGCACGACTGTCCGACGGTCGAAGCGGTCGCCATCGTCGCCGCCCCGTTTCAGCCCGCGCATGTCGAGCACAACTACGACGCACTCATTCATCGGATCCAGGACGAGGGCGAAGCGCCGTTCCACGCCGGCGGCAAAGCGCTGACCCTCAAACGACAGTTCGTCGACGACGTCCGCAAAGCAGACCTGCGCGAGCGCATCACCACCCTGCGGAGACCGCTACTCGTCATGCACTCCCCCACCGACAACACGGTAGGGATCGACAACGCCAGCGAGATCTTCCAGGCCGCCCGTCACCCCCGGAGCTTCGTTTCGCTCGAGGGGGCCAATCACCTTCTCACCGGCAAGAATCAAGCAGCTCGTGCCGGTCGGATCATCAGCGCCTGGGCGGATCCGTACCTCTGACAGGAGGGATCGAGCGATTCAGTTGATGTTCCACGACTCGACAGCATCCAGTCGCTGGCCGTCGGAGTCGTACGTGTAGAAGCCTTCACCGTCCCCGAGACCGGTCTTTCCCGAGTCGATACCCTTTTGCAGTATGTCGGCAAATTTGACCTGAACCTCGCCACCGTGTGCGCGCGCGATATGTGCTGCGACGTTGAAGCCGACAGTGTCGTATATCTGGAACGGACCGGCGGGTGCCCCGGTGGCTATGCGCCACACGTTGTCGATGTCCGCCGGATTGGCAACCCCGCCGACGTAAAGGTTGGCTCCTGCTTGCAGCAGCGGTATCAGAAGACTGTTCAGCACGTATCCCGGAATTTCCTTTCGGACCGGAACGGGAACGAGACCGATCTCCGAAGCAAAGCTCAGTACGACATCGAAGTAAACAGGATCTGTTGCAGCAGTTGCCATCACCTCACCGGTGTTGTACCGCCACACGAGATTGGCGAAGTGCAATGCAAGAAACTTTTCCGGCCGCCCGGTGGCCTCGGCGAAACTGCTGGGCAGTAGCGACGACGAGTTGGTCACGAAGATAGTTTTCGGCGGAGCGGACGCGCCGATATCCGACCAGACCTTCTTCTTCAGGTCGAGATCCTCCGGAACTGCTTCGATCACCAGGTCGGCGTCCGAAACGGCCTCGGCGACGCTGGTGGTGGTCGTGATGGATTCGATGGCCGCGTCGAATCGCGCCTCGTCGAAAGTCTTCAGGTCACGCTTGTAGTAACCGCGCATCCATTCCCAGCGATCCGGCAGCTTGGCAAGTAGTTCGTCGGAAATGTCGTATCCCACAACGGTCTTTCCGTAGTAGGCAGCCTGCATCATGATCTGTGAACCGAGCACTCCGGTTCCGAATACGGTCACGTTCTCAACATCGGTCATGGACGACACACTTCCCTTTATGGAGTCACTGGTTCCAGCTCTCCAAGTTCTACCGCTGAGCGCGGAGCCATCGTCTCGTGGGGTCCAACAGTGGACCGACTCGACCGACGACAGCGCTTTTACACTCCACAGGATCGACGGTTCACGCATACTCGAACGATGGCTGTGGATCCCCGCGGAAGAGACCTGAAGCGCGTCGCGTAAGGCGTTCAGCGAGATGGTGGCCGATCCCGAATATCAGACGGTGACGGCGTTACGGACCGCCGCGTCGAAAGAGGCGGTTCTGCAGGCCACCATTCCGTGGTCGTGAATTCGACCTTCGGCTTCGCATCGTGTTCGCGCCGCGGGACCTCACGGCGTTGCGAGCAACTTACTGCGGAACAGGTCGAGTACCTGGTCCAAAGCCTGCCGGGTCGGCTGACCCGGCTCGTCGATGAGTCCTTCCGTCACGACGGAGTGTGGCGGCCCGAATGCTTCCGGGTTGAACGCAGAATCGGGCAATTCCACCGACACGAATGCGTCGCCGAGTTGTTCCCTCAGAAACTCGAACCGTGCAGGGGGACACATCTTGTCGCCCTGAAACCGCATACCGAGAACAGTGAGATCTCCCGCAGCACAACGGCTCTTCACCTTCGAAAGGTCGCCGGCACTGATGTCGATGGAACGACTGCGTGACTTCGATGCCGCGAACGGAAGGGACGGTTGCGACAGCACCGGCGCGATCAATCGATCGTCGGCGGCCATCGCGAGGGCGAACCCGCCGGTGAAGCACATTCCGATGGCACCGACACCTGGTCCGCCGCACCGCTCGTGTTCCTCGGCCGCCAGAGCACGCAACCACACCACGATCCGCGACGACTTGCCGGTGGCCAAGATGGTGAATTCTCGGCTGATGCACGCCGGCACCATGGCACGGGACATGGTGGCAGCGGTACCGAGCAGTCCGAGGGGTGCGGTCAGCGGGTCCTTCCCGTCGACGCCGAACAGGTGCGGCACGATCGCGGTGCATCCGATTCCAGCGACGGTGCGCGCGAAGTCCGCAACCTTCGGCGTGATGCCCGGCATTTCGGACATCACGATGACCGCCGGCCCGGTGCCGATGCGATAGACCGGTGCCGTGCGCCCGTCTGCGGTGAACTCGGTTCGTTCGAAATCGGCCAACGCGTCGTCGGTCATGGGAGTACGTCCTTCGGAGAGGGGTACACGCGGCTGCGGTGTCGAAGACGAGCATAGAGCGATGGCGCAATTTGTCCGGAAGACCAGCGACTACCGCGTGTACTCCCGCAGCAGGCGATCGCCGCGGCACCGAACGGCGGTACGCTCTCGAGCAGCATCCGCCGGCGAGGGAGTCTGTCATGCGCATCGGAACGCATCGGTTCGGTCTCGGAATTGTCGTGCCCGTCATTGTCGCGCTGGCGATCCCCTCCCATGCGACAGCGTCGCCCATCGAGTACGTCAACCTCGGCGACAGCTTCGGTGCAGGCAACGGCGTGCTGCCGCTGGCACCGAACACGCCACTGAGGTGCCTCCAGTCGGAACAGAACTTTGCTCATCTCGTCGCGCGCGAGCAGGGCTACAGCCTCACCGATGTCAGCTGCGGCGGTGCTGCCACCGACGACTTCTATGCCCCTCAATTCGAGGGCACACGACCGCAGTTCGATGCATTGTCGCCATCGTCCGATGTGGTGACCTTGATGATCGGTGGCAACGACAACAGCGTGTTCTCGGGAGCGATCGCAGCATGCGTGAGTGCACTCGCAACCCACGCCGGTGCATTCGATCCGTGCACGCAGCAGAACGGAAGTAGCTTCGACGACAAGATTCTCGACAGCACCCTGCCGGCCGTCCGACAAGCACTGCGCGACATACATACTCGCGCGCCCGAGGCGAAGGTGATCATCATCGGCTATCCATGGCTCATCCCCGCAGCGAGCACGTGCGAACCGTCGGTCCCCGTCGCGCTCGGCGACGTTCCGTATCTGCGCGACCTCCAGGCCACGCTGAACGATGCCATCCGCGAGGCAGCGGCCGACACCGACACGACCTTCGTGGACATGTCCGTGGCGTCGGAGGGGCACGACGCCTGCCAGCCCGTCGGAGTGCGGTGGGTGGAACCACTGCTGTTCGCGGATCAGTTCGTGCCGCTGCACCCCAATGCCCTCGGTGAGGCCGCGATTGCAGCAGAAGTCACGGACGCGCTGGCCGGGTGATCACGAGGAGGTCGAGTCCGCGATGATCGTTGCGCCCAGCACGACGAACAACGTTGCGCCTGCCGCTACTCCGACCAAACTCGAGGCAGGCGCGCCCGCGCGACGGCCGAGCACACTTGCTGCGACGTCGAGGACATCGATTGCGATCCCGGCCTCCACGGCCGCTTTGCGAACGTCCGCGGATGGGTGGTGCAGCGCCATTCCCAGCGCGAGATCGCGGACTCCGAAGAGGCGCGTCACAACCCCCGCACTTCCGGCTTGACGCATGGGTCCGAGACCGAAGGCACGCCACGAATGCGCGGGACTCACCCACGAGACCAGTCCGGCGGTCGATCGCAGAACCGACAGTGCGAGCAAGGGAGTCGAACGTGTACGCATAGCGTCTCCTTCGAGTTGTAGTGGTCACTACAACAAAAGCTACCTGTAGTGACCACTACAATCAAGGTGTGGTCAAGAGACATTCACGCGAAGAGATGCTGTCCGTGGCACTGGACGCCGCCCTGGAAGGCGGCCTGAGCCGCTTGACCTTCGGCAGACTCGCGTCTCGTTTGAAGATCAGTGATCGCATGGTCGTCTACTACTTCCCGACGAAGGACGACCTCGTCACATCTGTTCTGTCAGTGGTCGGAGATCGATTGCAACATCTGTTGGCCGCGGCGTTCTCGACGCCCATGAACGACCACCGCTCACTGGTTGCGACGGCGTGGCCGGTTGTGGCACAGCCGGAGTGCGATCCGCTGTTCGGGCTCTACTTCGAGGCGATCGGCCAAGCAACAGCAGGACTCGAGCCCTACAAGTCCGTGGCCTCGCACTTGGTCGAGGGCTGGATCGAATGGCTCGGAGGCTTCGTCGTCGGTGATCAGGACTACCGACGCAGGGAAGCTGCCGCAGCTGTGGCTGTGCTCGACGGCCTTCTGCTCATGCGTCTACTCGGAGGCAGTGACCTCGCCGACTCGGCATCGACGTCACTGCTCGATCACCGATAGATCCGCTGGGGCAGAGCGGGTTCAGGACGCCGCTCATTCTGGGAGTGGCGTCTGGAACGACCACAGATGACCCTCGGGATCGCGAACGCTGTATTCACGAACGCCGTAGGGCATGTCGGTGGGCGGGTAGTCGATGGCTGCTCCGGTTGCCGCCACGCGAGCGTGATGGGCATCGACATCGTCGACGAGGATCGCAAGCGACGCGGTGACCGCGCCGGTGGTCAGCGGCGACACCATGCGATGTTCGGGGGCCTCGCGGTGCAACCAGACAACACCGTCACCGGCGTGAACCTCGCCGTGGACGGCTCGGTCGCCGTCGTATTCGATCTGTCCGGGAGCCAGTCCCAGCACGTCGACGAGGTAGGAATGGGCTGCTGCGATGTCGCGGTAGACCAGCAAAGTGGTGCGACGAGTGACCGCAGGCTCGTCGGTCGACAGGCCGGAGAGAAGGTCCAGTAGGGCGTCGTCGCTCGGGCGATCACCATGAAGAAGTCGGTCCTCCACGGCCCGAACACGCTCTCGCACACGAGCGAGCTCGGCCATCCGTTGATCCAGGTCGGCCAGATGCTGCCGCGTGAGGTGCTGGAGGTCCACTGCCTCCGGATCGACGTCCGCAAGCGGAGTGCCCAGTTCTCGGAGCAGGCGAATCCGGTACAGCCGGTCGAGATCTCCGCCGTCGTACCGGCGCCTACCCCCTCCGTCCCGGTCCGGAGCGAGCAGGCCCAGCTCTTCGTAGTAGCGCAGGGTCCGCTCGGTGACGCCGGTCCGACGGGCGACGTCACCGATACCCCAGGTGGCCGAATCACTGCTGTTCATGTAGGCAACGGTAGAACCTCACGCCACGTCAGGAGCAAACTCCGGTCGGGACGGGTCATACGTCCTCGAGTCGAATTCCCTTGGTTTCCTTCATGAAGAAGCAGGCGACGCCGGTCAGAGCGGCCAGGAACATGATGTACACGCCGAACACCCAGCCCAGATCGAACCCGAGGAACAGCTGGTTGAGATACGGCGCGGTTCCGCCGAACACCGCCACCGAGAACGAGTAGGCGAATCCGATTGCCTGCGTGCGGAGTCGGGTGGGAAAGCTCTCCGACAGTGTCGACGACAGAATCGAGGCCGGGACGGCGATGACGAGCAGGGCCACCGTCGACGGGAGCAGCAATGTCCACCACTGCGTCGAGATCAGCATCGTCAGCGGGATCTGCAGCAGGAACATCAGCACGGCGAAGGCAGCCAACATCGGCCGTCGACCGATCGAATCCGAGAGACGACCGAAGAACGGTAGGGACACCAGCGCTATCAACTGCGCGATGACGAGCATCCAGTACGCGGTGTCGGGATTCATCCCACGCTGCGTGATGGCGAATGTCGAGACGTACGAGGTCCAGGTGTAGTGCGCCGCCGTGATTCCCGACGTCATTCCGATCATCAGCACGATCGCCTTCACGACGGTCTTGCGTGCGATCGGTGCTTGTTCGACCTTGTTCTGCTCCGAGTCGAACACCTCGCTCTCGTCCATGTTCTTGCGCAGGTAGAGAGCGAACAGCGCCAGGAGTGCGCCCAGCAGGAAGGGGATGCGCCAACCCCATTGCCCGACAGCAGAATCCGACAGCGTGGAGGTGATGACGCCACCCACTGTGTATGCCAGAGCCGATCCACCGAAGATAGCGACGAACGCGACACTGCCCCACATGCCACGTCGGTTCGGCGGCGCGATCTCGCCGACGTAGGAATACGCCGTCGCCGACTCGCCACCATGCGCGAAACCCTGCATGACGCGTGCGAGCAACAGCAGTACCGACGCCCAGGCCCCGATCGCACCGTAGGTGGGCATGATGCCGATCAGCAGGCTGCCGGTCGCCATCATGAGCATCGTGGTGACGAGGACGAACTTGCGGCCCTTCTTGTCCGCGATCCGTCCGAACACGATGCCGCCGAGAGGCCGCATCAGGAATCCGACGGCGAACACCGCCAGCGTGGACAGCAGTGCGGAGACCGGATCGGACTGACTGAACATCGCTGCCGCGATGAACGGTGCGAACACTGCGTAGGCGCTCCACTCGTACCATTCGAGTACGTTGCCTATCGTGCTGGCGAACAGCGATTTCTTCCGTGAGGAGATATCCGGTGCCGAGCGGGTGTCGCGCGATGATCCGACGGTCATGGAGTGTCACTTTCGGTCGAATGGTTTTCCACAGGAACAGGTTTGAGTGCTGCACGTCGAATCTTCCCGGTCTGAGTCTTGGGAAGTTCGTCGATGATGTGAATGGCTTTAGGACGCTTGTACGCGGCCAACCGATCGCGCGCGAAATCGACCAGCGCATCCGGTGTCACCGAGGTTCCGTGTCGCAGGGATACATAGGCCACCACTGATTCGCCTTGGTAGGCGTCGGGTCTGCCCACCACGGCGGCTTCGAACACTGCAGGATGTTCGTAGAGGGTGTCCTCGACTTCCCGGGGCCAGACCTTGTATCCCGACACGTTGATCTGGTCCTTGAGTCGGTCGACGAGATACACCCATCCGTCGTCGTCGATGATCGCCACGTCTCCCGTGCGGAGACGACCTTCGGGCATCGTCGACGCGGTCGCAGCGGGATTTCTCCAGTAACCGGAGACCACCTGGGGACCCGAGATCACCAGCTCCCCAGCAACTCCCGGAGCCGTCGGCTGCCCTGCGGGGTCCACCGTTCGTAAGGTCACACGGGGTAGCGCCAGCCCGACGGACAACGACCCACTCGCGGGATCGACCGGCGCACGCACGCCGGGCGGAACGGCGATGACGCCCGCCGTGGTTTCGGTCATGCCGTATGCGTTGTGTATGTAGCAGCCGAACGCGGACTCGAATGCGGTCACCGTCGCGGGCGGAATCGGTGCACCGCCGGAGTACAACGCCTTCACCGACTCGAAATGAGCTCGCGTCACCCCCGCGGTCTCGGAGATCGCGTTGAACACCGTGATGGACCCGATGGTGTAGGTGACACGATGCTCGACGAAGGCGTCGAGAGTGACTGCTGCGTCGAAACGATGCGCGAACACGAGCACGCAGTCGCGAATCAGGGCCACCGCGGCGTCGAGCATTGCGCCGGTGATGTGAAACAGCGGCGCGACTGCGAACACGACGTCACCGTCGACGAGACCGGCCCGTTCCCCGAAATCGAGAGCAGTGGCGAATGCGTTCGCGTGCGAGATCTGCGCGCCCTTCGGCGGACCCGTGGTTCCCGACGTGTACGCCAGAAGCGCGAGATCGTCTGGCTTCGGATCGAACTCCGGGATGGATCGGCCACGGTAGACGTCGATCAGACCCATCAGATCCTCGTCGGGCCGAGGTGTCACGCGTGACGTCGACGAAAAGACTCGTGGGTCGTTTCGTGTCTGCACATCGAGTCCGCTTGTGCTCACGATCGATCGAATCGAACTGCCGCGCAACGTCACCCCCACAGCATCGAGGTCGCGTTCGTCGCACACGAGTGCGATCGGTTCCGCATCGTCGATCAAGGTACGCAGTTCACGGTTGCGGTACATCGGGTTGAGGATCAACGCGACCGCCCCGATCTTCCACAGTGCGAGAAACGTCAAGGCGTACTGCGGAATGTTCTGCAGATAGATGCCGACGCGATCACCCTGCGACACGCCTCGCTCGATCATGGCCGCGGCAAGCGCATCGGATGCCTCGTCCACCTCGCGGACAGTGAGCACGGCGTCGAAGTACGCCAGTGCCGGCCGGTCCGGGGTGTCGGAGACTCGGTTACGCCAGGCGTCGAGAACAGTTGCAGGCCCGGTCGCTCCGTCGAGGGTCATGGACGGCCCTTTCACTCGAGCAGAATTTCGGCCCGAATGGACCGACCGAACACTCGCTCGGTCTGCGTTTCAATAGTGTTCCGGATCACAAGTTTTGTGTCAACCCGGTACATAGGGGTCGGCCCCAGCCGAGTCGACCTCTACGGTAAGCGCATGACCGCGACCCACATCTGGCGAACCTACGAGGGCTCGAACCTCTCCCCAGCTTTGGCGTCGGCGCTGAACATGTTCGTCGAGCAGGGGTACCACGGCACGTCGGTGCGGCAGATCGCCGCAGGTGCCGGCCTGTCGGTTCCCGGCCTCTACCACCACTTTCCATCGAAGCAGGCCTTGCTGGTCGGCATCATGGATGCGTCGATGGACGAACTGCTGGATCGCACCCGATCGGCCGAGGACGGGGCGGGTCCGTCACCCAGCGACCGATTCGACGCAGTCGTGGAGTCCCTGCTGTTGTTCCACATTCACCGGCGCGACGCCGCCTTCGTCTGCTCGACGGAAATCCGCAGTCTCGACTCGGCGAATCGCACCGCGTACATCGCCAAGCGGGACGAAGAGCAACGGCTGCTCGACGCGATCGTTGCCGAAGGAGTCGAATCCGGGGTCTTCGACACGCCGCACCCGGCGGATGCCAGCCGAGCCGTCACCACCATGTGCGTCGGCCTCGCCACCTGGTATCGCCCCGACGGACCGATGACGCCAGGCGAATTGGTCGCCGTGTATCTCGACATCGCCCGACGGACGGTCGGTGCCGCGACCGCGATACCCGAGTAGCGGCGCGGGCCGGGTCCCTTGACCCGGACGGGCAGTTGTGTCAACCTTCGAGGAACCGAGCGAGTGTTCGGTCGGTACTGGACAAGGAGCGCATGGTGGCCATCGATCTGACGTACGACCCGGACATCGAGAAGCTGATCGACCGGACTCGCGCCTTCACTCGAGACCACGTGCTTCCCATCGAGGACCGGTTTCTGGGCAACATCACCGATGCGGGCGGCGACCGACTTCGCGTCGAGATGCAGGCGGCCGCGAAGGACGCGGGCGTGTTCGCACCACATGCGCCCGTCGAATACGGCGGCCACGGGCTGTCGATGAGTGACCGCGCCCCGGTGTTCGAGGAAGCCGGCTATTCACTGTTCGGCCCCATCGCCCTGAACCTCGGTGCGCCCGACGAGGGCAATGTCCACATGCTGGCGCACATCGCGTCGGCGGCACAGAAAGAGCAATTTCTCGCTCCCCTCGCGCACGGAGACGTGCGCTCGGCTTTCGCAATGACCGAACCTGCACCGGGTGCCGGTTCAGATCCCTCGGCGTTGACCACCGCGGCCGAACGGGTCGAGGGTGGATGGAAGATCAACGGGCACAAGTGGTTCATCACCGGTGCCGACGGTGCGGGGTTCTTCATCATCATGGCCCGAACATCGGGTGAGCCGGGCGATCGAGGCGGAGCCACGATGTTCCTGGCCCCCGCCGACACTGCGGGCATCACGGTCGGCCGACATATCGGCACTTTGGACAAGGCCATGATCGGCGGACACTGCGAGGTGTTCTTCGAGAACGTATTCGTGCCCGACGAGAACGTGCTCGGGGCCGTCGACGAGGGATTCGCCTATGCCCAGGTGCGTTTGGGACCGGCCCGCATGACCCATGTGATGCGCTGGCTCGGAGCCTCGAGGCGAGCTCACGACATCGCCGTCGCCCAGGTGGCCCAGCGCGAAGGGTTCGGCGGGAAGCTCGGCGATCTCGGCATGGTGCAGAAGATGGTCGCGGACAACGAAATCGACATCGCGGCCACTCGCGCACTGTTGATCAAGGCGTGCTTCGAGCTGGACCGGGGTGGACACGCGAGCAACGAGACATCCATCGCCAAGACGTTCGCCGCCGAGGCGATCTTCCGCATCGTCGACCGAAGCATCCAGATGTGCGGAGGGCTCGGCGTTTCGGACGATCTTCCGCTGGCGCGGCTCTCCCGCGAAGTGCGGCCGTTCCGCGTGTACGACGGACCGTCCGAGGTACACCGCTGGGCCATCGCCAAGCGGACGATCGGTGCCGCCAAGCGCGCCGCGCGGGAGGCACAGTCGTGAGCGATCTGCAGGGAATGAATCGCGATGCGCTGGAACGGTTCCTGCAGAACAACGGTATCGAGCTCGATGGCACGTTGTCGGTCGAGATGATCAGCGGTGGTCGCTCCAACCTCACCTACAAGGCATACGACGACACCTCGACATGGGTCGTTCGTCGACCGCCCACCAGTGGGCTCACCCCCTCTGCACATGACATGGCCCGCGAGTGGGCCGTCACCGAGGCTCTTGCATCCACCGATGTCCCCGTCGCCCGGACAGTGGCCTTCGATCGAGACGGTTCGGTTCTCGGCGCTCCGATGACCGTCGTGGATTTCGTACCCGGCCGAGTGGTCCGTACGCGTGAGGATCTTTCCGACCTCACCGACACGCAGGTCACCGAGAACGCCGCCGAGCTCGTCCGGGTACTCGCCAGGCTGCATGCCGTCGACCCCGCTGCTGTGGGCCTCGGAGCGTTCGGCCGACCCGACGGTTTCGTCTCCCGCCAGGTCGCGACGTGGGCTCGGCAGTGGCACAGCGTCAAGACCCGCGATCTACCCGATGTCGACCGACTTCACCGTGCACTCGAGGCTGCGATACCGACGCACTCGGCGTCGTCCATCGTCCACGGAGACTATCGCGTCGACAACACCATTCTCGATGCCGACAACGTCGGTTCTGTTGCCGCCGTGGTCGACTGGGAGATGTCCACCCTCGGCGATCCCCTCACCGACGTCGCACTGATGTGCATCTACCGTCAACCCGTGTTCGATGCGGTCCTGGGCGCGGACGCGGCATGGACGAGCGATCGATATCCCTCGGCCGACGACCTCGCACACCAGTACGCAGTGGAATCCGGTCGTGAACTGCACAATTGGGGCTTCTACCTCGCCCTGGCCAATTTCAAGCTCGGAGTGATCGGTGAGGGCATCACTCACCGCGCGCTGTCGGGTTCCGATACCGGAGCCGGTGCCCGTAACGCCGCAGACGCCACCGGGGAGTTCATCGCAGCCGGGCTCAGAGCACTATCGGGTACCACCGACTGACACGGACGCCCTCGTCAGGCAGGCTCTCTCATCACGCCGACATGGCGCACGGTTCCCGATAGGCCCGGGAGTTCCGTCGGTTCGGACCAGGTGTTCATACCGTCCGAACTGTCGGAGTAGAAGTACTTCCGGTTGGTGTAGTCGTCGTAGTAGAGCCGCCAGGTGCCGTCCGGCAACTCGATGACGGCGGGGCCTTCCTTCAAAGGACCGAAGTCGCGGAACAGAGCGGGCGTATAGGGCCCGATCAACGACGGCGCGGTCCAATGCTCGATCACCTTGCGGGTCTCGTTCTTCGTGAACGCGTGATAGGTCGATCCGGACTTCACGACCGTGGTATCGATGTGGTCGGCGTCGATCCCGACGAACGGAACCGGGAAGCTCCACATTCTCAGGCCCGGATCCATCGCGGTCATCAGATACGGCACGAATCCACCACCGGTCGAGAGCGACACGATGATGCTGACGCGGTCACCGTCGACGAACCATTCGGGTGCCCAAGCCTTCGTGGTGAACGGCGACAGAGACAGACCGTCCGAGAAGCCGGCCGAGCCGGTGAAGCCGGGCGGGCTCGCCGATCCGGTTCCGGCGCCGGTACCGGGCAGGAAGGCGCAGCAGAACGGAATCGGGAAATTCTGCAGGAACGTCCAGTCGACGCGGTCGCTGCTGCGAGCGAAGCCGATGTTGGCTCCGCCGCCCGTCGTGTAGGTCGCGTAGTACATACCGTCGGTGTGCCGAAAGATGCTCGAGTCTCGCACCACGCCGGACGGCGGCTGGTACGCCGAGGTCTGCAACGCGGTGAAGTCGGTGCCGTCGCTGGATTGGTAGACGTCCATGTTGCGATCACTGTCGTTGCTGAACGCCACCATCGTGTAGCGCCATTCGGACGGCGCGGCGGCACCGGTCCCCGCGGAGGCGAACAACAGGCCGGCTACAGCGAGGACCACCATCGGCATCGCGAGCATGCACTTTCGAGCGGTCGGTATCACCGAAGCAGTATTTACGACCCATACGCCTCGTGCGTAACTTTGGCAGCACGCACGAGAAATCGTTACCGATTCTGTTACGGATGCGAAAGATACTGCGTTGCGGGCTTGGCTTGGTACATCTCGTGGTCGGCGTCGTCGAGAATGTCGAGTGCACTTCGGGTGTCATCGCTGTCGACGGTGACACCACCGATGCTCGCCGTCACCGTCAACACCCGTCCCGCCGTCGTGATGGGAGAGGCGAGCTCGGCGCGCACATCATCGGCCTCGGTGCCCGCCCGATGTGGAACCACTGCCACGAACTCGTCGCCACCGATTCGTCCGACGAAGGCGTCGGCCGGGAGCGCTCTGGTCAGACGCGCGGCAACCACTCCGAGCACAGCGTCGCCGACAGTGTGTCCGTGCAGGTCGTTGATCGTCTTGAAGTTGTCGAGATCGATGAACAGCACCGCCATGGCGTCGTCGCGGGCCGGCCGCGCCAGTTCCTCGTCGAGGCGCGCCAGGATCAGCGGCCTGTTCGGCAGGCCGGTCAGATCGTCGTGAGTCGCGGCATGCTCAAGCTTTATGTTCATCCGGTAGGCGTCGGTGATGTCGACGAACGTGGCGACTACGGAGGGGGACGGGCTGCCCGACGTCAGCATCGTCGCCGTCAACGACAGCCAGAAGTTCCGGCCGTCTCGTCGACGCTCGATGCCGATCACCGCCTGGCTGGGCGCGCCGGTCTTTCTCGTAGCGGCGACCGGGTGCTCGAACGGGTGGATCGGTCCCTCGTCGGTTCCGTACACGCGGAAGGGGAGGTACGCCCCCTGCCCTGTCTCGGTCCCCACCTGAATGTCCAGGATCGTCTTCGCCGCGAGGTTCGCCGACTCGATGCGGCCGGTGTGATCGAGCACGACGACCCCTGCCTCGAGCGATTCAACCACGGCGGTGAAGTGGTCTTCGGCCCGTCGCACCGCACTTCGGTCGGCGCACACCAACACCCAGCCATCGGGCATCTGAGCCGCGGACACCACCACCGCCAGCGCGGTGCCGTCCGCACGACGATGCGACTCGCACAGTTGTCCACCGGCCCGCAGAATCGAGGCCGGATCGCACGGGACGCCGACCGCGTACGAGACGCTGCGACCGAGAACGTCGGCCGAACACCGTCCGTACACCGACTCGGCTGCGGGGTTCCAACTCGACACCAGACCGTCGGACGACACTCCGACGATGGCATCGCTGACGTGCTCGACCAAGGCGGCTTGATACCGCAACGCCTTCTGTGCCGCCTTGTGCTCGGTGAGATCTCGCAGAATGACCTGAAACGCCGGCTCGCCGTTCCACACCGTACGCACGGACACTGCTTCCATGGTCAGTGTCGTCCCGTCGAGTGCAAGCACCGTCGCTTCGGACGCAGCGCTGGCCGTGCCGTGAATGCCGAGAGCGGCGATGCGCTCGAACATGGGCCCGATCGACTCGGCAGCAATGAAGTCTTCGATCGGCCGTCCGATGACGTCTTCGGCGCTTTCGGCGCGTAGGTATCGCATTCCGGCAGGGTTCAGATAGACGAGTGTCCCACGTCGGTGAACACCGATCGCGTCCGGTGAATGCTCGACGAGAACCCGGTAGCGGTCTGCCAATCCAGGCGACGCGGGACTTGGTTCAGGGTCGCCGACGCTCTCGCGCTCCCCTGGGGCCATGCTCGGTCCTCGCGTTCGTAGACAGACGGTCAACACCCGATTGAACCACCAGAACGGAGATCGGTGGAGTTCGATGCCCGATTTACAACGAACATCCGATTCTCGACTGGACCCGATGCCGGTTTCACGGGCTAAATCGAGGCGTGAGCCGAATCCGGCTTGCATACCTCGGAAAGAAACGGATATCGACGATGAGCACTCAGGGCATCGGCATCACGGGGATCGACATCAGCGGGATCGGCGCAGTGTCCGGCTACGGCTGGGGCACCGACGCCCTGTGGCACGGCCTGTCCACGGGCAAGGCGGCAGCCACCCTGCACCACGATCGCACCCGACCCGGCAGAAATCCGGTGTGGCTGGCAAAAGTCCCCGACGGCGGAGACCACGGCGACGGCACCAGCCGGTTCGGTCGGGCGCTTCGCGGGGCCGCACGGGAGGCCATCGACGACGCGATGAAGCGCGGTTGGCATCCGGGGCGACGTGTCGGTCTGATCCATGCCGTCGTCCTCGGTGAAGTGGACGAGTGGCGAAACTTCTACCTGGAGGACGGTGGTGAGCGCCGAGTACGTGACTATTTGACCCTGATGCCGTCGACGCCGGTGTCGCTCTTGATGCAGGAATACGGTTTTCACGGCCCGGCCATGAATGTCTCGGCCATGTGCGCATCGGGCAACGCCGGCCTGCTGACTGCCAAGATGTGGCTCGATACCGACTTCGTCGACGACGTCGTGTTCGTCGCCACCGATCTGTCGCTGACGCCGGAGAACATCGATCATTTCGTCAAGCTCGGCGTCGGCGTCGTCGACGTGGAGCCCCAGGAGGGCTGCCGGCCGTTCCAGGAGGGCAGTCGCGGATTCGGAATGGGCGAAGCGGCAACGGCTTTCGTACTGTCCAATCGAAGCTCTGCCTCGTACGCTCGGGTGTTGGGCGGCTCCATGACGCACGACGCGTTCCACGCCACCTCGATCGACCCGGCCCTCACCCAGGTACGAGGATGCTTCGAGCAGGCCTTGGCCGATGCCGGCGTCACACCACGCCAGGTGCGTTACCTCAATGCCCACGGCCCCGGCACCGCGCAATGCGACGCAGCGGAGACGGAGATGTTGGAGACGGTGCTCGAGTCACACGCACAGGTGTATTCGGTGAAACCATTGACCGGACACTGCCAGGGTGCGGCCTCGGCAATCGAAACAGTCTCTGCGGTCATGGGATTCGAACGTGGAATCGTGCCCGCAGCACCTCAGGTCTCCGATGCCCATCCCCTGCTGCTCGACGGATTCACCACGGCAGAAAGCGGATTGACGGTGAAGTCGTCACTGGGAATGGGCGGACACAACTCGGTGGTGGTGCTTGCTCCGGCGTGACGTGCCTTCCTCAGACCTCGGTGGCAGCTCCGCAGATTCCGCACTCCTCGAATTCGACTCGCTTCCAGCGTGCAATCGGAACGAAGAACAGCGTGAATTGCTGATACTGCTTCATCCGCACCCACTGCGTGGTGTTGTGGCACCGCGGGCAGTTTCGCGTTGCGCCAGGGCCGACGTGTTTGCGCTTGCTGCCGAAACCGAAGAGTAGGAACATCACCCCAGCATAGGTGGCCGAACGACTGCCGAACTCGATGCAGCACACGTTCGAGCCACCCTCGCATTCTTGCGATGGTGGCTCGAACGACTGCCGGGGTCGGACGCTGTCAGCCGGCGATCATGCCGTGCGGGTCGATGACGAATTTCTGTGCAACGCCACTGTCGAATTCGCGGTAGCCGCGCGGTGCATCGTCGAGCGTGATGACCGTGGCATTCACGGCCTTGGCAATCGAAAACCGTTCCTTGAGAATCGCATTCATCAACTCTCGGTGGTAGCTCATCACCGGGCACTGCCCGGTGGCGAACGACAGCGACTTGGCCCAACCGGTACCGAGGCTGAGCGAGAGAGCGCCACGCTGCGCAGCCTCGTCCACACCGCCCGGATCGCCGGTGACGTACAGCCCGGGGATCCCGATGCCGCCACCCGCCGTGGTGATCTCCATGAGCGAGTTGAGCACCGTCGCCGGTGCCTCGTGGGACGAATCTCCACCGTGACCGCGAGCCTCGAAGCCCACTGCATCCACCGCGGCGTCGACCTCGGGGACGCCGAGAATCTGTTCGATCTGATCCTGCGGTGCACCCTTGCCGACGTCGACGGTCTCACAGCCGAAGGTTCGCGCCTGGGCCAACCTGTCGGCGTTCATGTCGCCGACTATCACCACCGACGCTCCCAACAGTTGCGCACCGACCGCAGCAGCGAGGCCGACCGGACCCGCACCCGCGATGTAGACCGTCGCACCGGGTTTCACTCCTGCGGTGACCGCTCCGTGGAATCCGGTGGGAAAGATATCGGACAGCATCGTCAGGTCCAGGATCTTCTCCAGCGCCTGGTCCCGGTCGGGAAACTTCAACAGGTTGAAGTCCGCATACGGTGCCATGACGTACTCGGCCTGGCCCCCGACCCAACCGCCCATGTCGACGTACCCGAACGCCGACCCGGGTCGATCGGGGTTCACGTTGAGGCAGATGCCGGTCTTGCGTTCCTTGCAGTTTCGACACCGTCCACACGCGATGTTGAACGGTACCGAGCAGATGTCTCCGACCTTCAGGAATTCGACGTCACGACCCACCTCGACGATTTCGCCGGTGATCTCGTGGCCCAGCACGAGCCCCTCGGGTGCGGTCGTGCGCCCGCGCACCATGTGCTGGTCGCTGCCACAGATATTGGTCGAGACGACCTTCAGGATCACACCGTGTTCGCATTTTCGACCGACATTGGCGGGGTTCACTCCGGGTCCGTCGGTCAACTCCAACCCGGGAAACGCGATGTCGTGGACCTCCACCTTCCCTGGGCCGGCGTATGTCACTGCGCGGTTGTCTGCCATGAGTTCTCCTCTTCGATGAGTGAGCTGGGTGACCGGCAGGCCGAGATCATCGACTCGATCTACGCCTGTGGCCCGCGTCACACCAGTATGCACAGTTCTTCATGTGTTCGCGGACACCGAACTCGCAGTGGAGGTGAGCGACCCGAGATCGACGCCCCGTCCCCCAATCGATCGACCATCACATACCGATGCACTTGACTCAGCCCGATGTTAGCGCTCACACTGTGTTGCACACGTCACAGTCGGTGGCACAGTGAAGGAGATTTGCATGCCGGTGGACCAGTACACGGTGGGCGTCGACTACGGCACCCTCTCCGGCCGTGCCGTCGTCGTCCGCGTCTCGGACGGTGCCGAAATAGCATCTGCCGTACACGAATACCGACATGCCGTGCTCGAGGAAACTCTGCCCGGCAGTACAGTCCGACTGCCCGACGCCTGGGCCCTGCAGGTACCCGACGACTATCGCGACGTCCTACGCCATGCGGTACCCGCAGCGATCGCGGCCGCCGGAATCGCGCCGGAGCAGGTGGTGGGCATCGGTACCGACTTCACCGCATGCACCATGGTGCCCACCTATGCGGACGGCACCCCGCTGAGCGAAGACCCTCGATTCGCCGATCGACCACACGCATACGTCAAACTGTGGAAACACCATGCAGCGCAGGGACAAGCCGATCGCATCAACGAACTGGCCGCCCGACGCGGCGAGAGCTGGCTCCCCCGCTACGGCGGCTTGATCTCCTCGGAATGGGAATTCGCCAAAGCGCTGCAGATCCACGAGGAAGACGCCGAGATCTACGAGGCCATGGACCGGTGGGTCGAGGCGGCCGACTGGATCGTCTGGCAGCTGTGCGGAAATTATGTACGCAACGCAAGCACCGCGGGCTACAAGGGCATCTACCAGGACGGGAAATATCCTTCGGTCGATTTCCTGACCGAACTCGCGCCCGGCTTCGCCGGATTCGTCGCCGACAAACTCGATCAGCCTCTGGGCGAACTGGGCTCGCGGGCAGGAACGTTGACCGCCGAGGCTGCGGCATGGACAGGACTGCCCGAGGGAATCGCCGTCGCGGTCGGCAACGTGGATGCCCACGTCACGGCACCGGCCGCGGGCGCAGTCGAGTCGGGTCGCATGGTCGCCATCATGGGAACGTCCACCTGCCACGTGATGAGTTCGACCGTGTTGAACGACGTCCCCGGGATGTGCGGCGTCGTCGACGGCGGCATCGTGGCCGGCTCCTACGGGTACGAGGCGGGCCAGAGTGGCGTCGGTGACATCTTCGGATGGTTCACGCGCACTTCGGTTCCCGCGTCGTACTCCGAAGCAGCGGCGGCCGCCGGGGAGTCGGTGCACGAATACCTGACGCGGCTCGCGTCTGCCCAAGAAGTGGGCGAGCACGGCCTGGTCGCGCTCGACTGGCACAGCGGCAACCGGTCGGTGCTGGTGGACCACGAACTCTCCGGACTCGTCATCGGAACCACACTGGCCACGCGTCCCGAGGACACCTATCGCGCACTGCTGGAGGCCACCGCATTCGGAACCCGCGTCATCGTCGAGACGTTTCGCGACAGCGGCGTTCCTGTCGAGGAATTCGTCGTGGCCGGGGGTCTGGCTCGCAACCCACTGCTGATGCAGATCTACGCGGATGTACTGCGAATGCCGTTGTCCGTCATCACTTCCGCGCAAGGGCCCGCACTCGGCTCCGCCATCCATGCCGCCGTGGCCGCCGGTTGCTATCCCGACGTGCCGGTGGCGTCCAAATCGATGGGCAAGGTCCGCCGCGGTGCCTTCGTACCGGACGAGTCCCGATCGAAGGCCTACGACTCGCTGTACGAGATCTATCTGGAACTACACGATCGCTTCGGTCGGGACGTACCGACGATGCGCCGGCTGCGATCACTTCGACGCGCTGCTCTGACCAGGAAGTTGGAATCGAAATGACGGTTGTCGACGATGTTCGCGGAGTCGTCGAGGAGATCCGCAGAGACGTGTGCGCATTGCACGCCGAACTGATGCGCTACGGATTGGTCGTGTGGACGGCCGGCAACGTGTCTGCGCGAGTACCCGGGCGAGATCTCATGGTCATCAAACCCAGCGGCGTCTCCTACGACGATCTGACACCGGGCAACATGGTGGTCTGCGATCTGCACGGTCGAGTGGTCGAAGGTGAGCATGCGCCGTCCTCGGACACCGAGGCACAGGCGTACGTCTATCGGCACCTCGACCACATCAACGGTGTGGTGCACACTCATTCGCCCTATGCGGTCGCGTGGGCTGCTCGAGGAGAACCCATTCCGGTCGTCACCACGATGTGCGCGGACGAATTCGGCGGAGACATTCCAGTGGGTCCTTTTGCCGTCATCGGCGACGACTCGATCGGCCGCGGCATCGTCGACACCCTGGCCGGCAGTCGGTCTCCCGCCGTCCTGATGCAGAACCACGGAGTGTTCGCAGTGGGACCCAACGCTCGATCCGCGGTGAAGGCGGCGGTCATGTGCGAGGACGTCGCACGGTCCGTACATCTGTCTTACCAACTGGGACAACCACTTCGCATTCCGAGCTCCTCGGTCGACGCACTGTACGACCGATACCAGAACGTCTACGGCCAGCGCTGACCGGCGCCACACACTCTTTCCACGGAAGGTACATTCTCCATGTCCGAAGTATGGTTTCTCACCGGCAGCCAAGCCCTCTACGGTCCCGAGACGCTCGAGCAGGTAGCGGTCCAATCACGTGAGATCGCAGACAAACTCGACGACGCACTACCGGTGTCGGTCGTCTGGAAGCCGGTACTGCTCGACGCCTCGTCCATCCTGCGCTGCATGCGCGAGGCCAACGCCTCCGCCGACTGCATCGGCGTTGTCACTTGGATGCACACCTTCTCCCCCGCCAAGATGTGGATCGCCGGCCTCGATGCCCTGGACGTCCCACTGCTGCACCTGCACACCCAAGCCGGAATGTCGTTGCCGTGGTCCACGATCGACATGGAGTTCATGAACCTGAACCAGGCTGCGCACGGCGATCGCGAGTTCGGGCACATCGAATCCAGGGTCGGTGTACTGCGGACCACCGTCGCAGGCCATGTCGACAATCCGACGGTACGGACGCGGGCGGAGCAGTGGGCGCGGGCGGCGCTCGGGCGGGCCGAGCTGCGGTCGCTACGGCTGGCTCGTTTCGGCGACAACATGCGTGACGTCGCGGTCACCGAGGGCGACAAGGTCGAGGCGCAGCTACGTTTCGGGGTTTCCGTGAACACTTACGGCGTCAACGATCTCGTGGACGTGGTCGACGGTGTCAGCGAGGCGGCAGTCTCGGAACTCGTCGACGAGTATCGGTCGCTGTACGACATCGCCCCCAGTCTGGACAAGGACGGGGACCGTCACGACTCCCTTCGATACGGTGCACGCGTCGAAGCCGGAATGCGGCAGTTCCTGACCGACGGCGGATTCAAGGCCTTCACCACCAACTTCGAGGATCTCGGTGGGCTTCGTCAGTTGCCGGGACTCGCAGTGCAACGGCTGATGGCCGACGGTTACGGCTTCGGCGGCGAGGGCGACTGGAAGACGTCGATGTTGTTGCGCGGCATGAAGGTGATGGCCGAGGGGCTGGACGGTGGCACGTCCTTCATGGAGGACTACACCTACCACCTGGTGCCCGGAGAAGAGAAGATTCTCGGCGCACACATGCTGGAGGTGTGCCCATCGATCACGACGTCGCGACCCACACTGGAAATCCATCCGCTGTCGATCGGCGGACGTGAGGATCCGGTGCGGTTGCGATTCACCGCCGATCCAGGACACGGCGTCGTCGTCGGGCTGTCCGACGTCGGTGAGCGATTCCGATTGACGGCCAACGTGATCGACGTGGTCGAACCCGACGAGGCACTGCCGAAGCTGCCGGTGGCGTGTGCAGTGTGGGAACCGCAGCCGTCACTGTCGGTGTCGGCAGAATCGTGGTTGACAGCCGGCGCGCCCCACCACACTGTCCTGAGCACGGCCATCGGTCTGCCTGTGCTGGAGGCGTTCTCGGACATGATCGGGGTCGAGCTGCTCCCCATCGACTCCACCACCACCACACGCGGATTCCAGCAGACCTTGCGATGGAACGCGGCGTACCACCGACTCGCAGCGAGGTTGTGACCGCAGCCCATCCAATTTCGAAGGCGCCACGTCAGACGTCGTCTACCTGATCGAACGACCGAACCACCGTCGGACGCGAGTATGGAGCGGGCATTCAGCTGAAAAGCTAATCCATACCGTACCGAACTGTATTGTCACTCCCGTCTGGATCAGGGAGGACGGAACCGATGGTGAAACGACAGTGGCAGCCGAGCAGGCGACGGCTGCTCGGTAGCGCAGCAGCCGTGGTGGCAGGGACCGTAAGCGGTGCATGGCTTTCGCGTGCGAGCGCCGACCCGACGGCTCCGTTCTTCCCGTCGCGGGCGCACGACCAACCGACGATCCCTGGAATCTCGGTGTTCTCGTACAAGTCTCCGAACCTGACCAAGTTCGTCGACCCACTGACGATTCTGCCGCGCCGCCGCCTGGGCGGGGACATCGTCGCCGGACTGCACCAGCACCGGTTTCACCGTGACCTACCGGAAGTTGCGAGCTGGGGATTCGACGGCGTCACTCATCTGGGTCCGATTCTGGAAGTTCGGCGCGGTGAGATCATCTCCACGCGGTTCGTCAACGATCTGCGCTCGCACGTGCTCGCGGCCGACGTCGACACCACTTTGCACGGTGCCCTCGAAATCGACCGCACGGAGCCACCATTGGCTGTCCATCTTCACGGAGCGCCCAACCGCCCAGAGTTCGACGGCTATCCGACGTCTGTCGTTCGACCCGGCCAGAGCGTCGAGATGACCTTCGGGAACGATCTCGACGCAACTACGCTGTGGTACCACGACCACTCGATGGGAACGAGTCGTCTGTCGATCTATTCCGGGCTGGCCGCACCCTATTTCGTTCGTGACGACTGGGATACCGGTGAGGCAGACAATCCGCTCGGGCTCCCGTCGGGGACTCGTGAGATTCCGTTGATGTTGTGCGACAAACTGTTCTACGACGACGGGCGGTTGCGCTACGACAACACCCCGACCGTGCAGCAGGGTCACTGGGCGGGCGGACTGTGCGGGGACGTGATGGTGGTCAACGGTAAGGCGTGGCCCTATCTCGACATCGATCGAGGCGTGTATCGCTTTCGGTTGATCAGTTCGAGCCAACTCAACGACTACCGATTGGCACTGTCGAACGGCGAGCCGTTCTGGGTGATCGGTAGCGATGGTGGACTTCTGGACGCCCCGGTCATGGTTGGCGAACTGGACATCGCGCCCGCCGAACGCTACGACATTCTGATCGACTTCTCCCGTGCCGAGCCAGGAACCGCCATCGATCTGGTCAACACGATGCAGATATCGATCGCGGGACAGGCCAACGGCGCCATGGCGATCCGCGACGTGATGCGCTTCGTCGTCGGCGAGAGCCAGGCACCGGTGCGGACCGTCCCTCACACGCTGAGGCGCTCGGCCACTGCTGTTCCGGGGACACCACAATCTGTCCGTACAGCGACGCTGTCTGTCAACGCCAACACCGAGAACCCCACGTTTCTCGGTGTCCTCGGTATGAGTCTGAACAACATGCGATTCGATCAGTCCGATTTCGACATGCCGGTGCAGGGAACCACCGAGCAGTGGGATTTCGTGAACGCGGACGCCACCTTTCAGGTTCATTCGATGCACGTTCACCTGGTGCAGTTCAAGGTCCTCGGCCGCCAGGACTTCGACAAAGTGCGCTACCTGGCCGAGAACCCACCGCCGCTACTGGGTACTCGCTGGACACCGTCGGCCGACGAGTACACCACGAACAGCCCGGAACCGCCCGCGCCGTACGAATCCGGATGGAAAGACACTGTCCGATGCCCACCGAACCAGATCACTCGAATTCTGGTCCGATGGCCGACAGCCGATGAACTCGGATTCGATCCTGACGCGGAGTTCACCGGCCCCGACGGCGCCGCCGCGCAGGGGTACGTGTGGCACTGCCATCTGACCGATCACGAGGACAACGAGATGATGCAACGACTGAGGGTCGTGTCGGCCGAGGGCGCTGCCCCCTCCTCAGTCACGCACGGTGCCGGCGGACACCACCATTGACCTGCTCTCCACCGAGATCTGTTCGAGCGCTCGCCAACTCACCGAGAATATCGTCGGTGTGTTGACCGAGTTCAGGTCCTACGTTGCGGATCGACACCGATCGCTCGCCGATTACCGGTACGATGCCGGGAAACCCCACCGAGACCGGGTCAGGACCACCTGTATCGACAGGGAACTGCTGAATCATGTTGCGAGAGAGCATCTGCTCGTCCGTACAGATATCGGCCGCTGTATTGATCGGACCGCTCGGCACCTCCGCCGCGTCGAGCACTGCGAGCGCCTCGGCGCGAGTCGCCTTTGCAGCCCACGCACCGATCGCCTCATCGAGTTCGTCTCGACGTTTCCACCTGCCCGCACCACCGGACAGTTCGGGATCGGTAGCCAAGTCGGGACGCCCGATCGCCAGCATGTAGCGAACGAAGATGGCGTCTCCGTTGCCTGCCACAACGATCGACAACCCATCCGAGCACGTGTAAGCGTTGGACGGCGCTATCCCTTCCATCCGCCCGCCGAGACGTTGCCGCTCGACACCGTACGCCAGGTAGTCGGGAATCAGTGACTCGAGCACCGAGAACATGGATTCGCTCAGCGCAACATCGATCACCCGAGACGACAGCGGCAGCGGACCTTCTTCGATGGTCCGAGAACGATTGTGCAGCAACGCCATCACTGCTCCGAATCCTGCATACAATGCGGCTACCGTGTCGCCTATGGACACTCCGACCCGAACGGGCGGCCGGTCGGGATCGCCGACCAACTCCCGAAATCCACTGTACGCTTCGGCAACTGCAGCAAATCCCGGCCGTTTCGACAGCGGCCCGGTTTGCCCGAACGCCGAAATGCGCACGAGGACGACGTTCGGATTGGCGGCATCGAGGGCGTCCGGCCCGATGCCCCACTTCTCCAGTGTTCCAGGGCGGAAGTTCTCGACCACCACGTCGCACGTCGCCGCCAAGTCGAGGACGGACCGTCGACCCTCTTCGGTCTTGAGATCGAGCACGATCGACTTCTTGTTGCGGTTGAGCGTTCTGAACAACATGGAGGTGGTCCCTGAATACAGGCGCCACGAACGGGTCTCGTCGCCCGTGTCCGGGCGCTCCACCTTGATCACTTCGGCACCGAAATCCGCGAGCAGGCGTGCAGCGGTGGGCCCGGCGATGTAGTTCCCCAGTTCCAGTACGCGAAACCCGCTCAGCGGCAGTGCATTCGAGTCAGCAGATGGGTCTTCTCCGAGCACAGCAGCCTCCGTCGAGTGGTGGGAGTCAACCCACTCACAGTACCATTGAGTATGGTACTGATATACGGCTTCAATGGCGCGTGAGCAGCTCGAACATCGCATGAACTTCCGCAGCCGATGGAGTTGGCAGGCTGCCCCGCGCATGAACGAACCCGATGCCCGAGTACACGAGAATGCCTGCCCGAAGCCGGGCCTCGTCGGGGTCGAAGTCGAGATCGAGCAGCGAGCGCTGGACGACCTCGAAGATTCGATTGTCGAGTTCGCGCACCGCGTCGGCGATTTTGCCGTAGTTGCGAGCCCAGTCCCGAACAGCCGACTCCACAGCCCAGGTTCGTTGGTCGATCAACAGTTCGGCCATGATCTGCAGACGCTGCTCGACCTCGACGGTCTCGAGGCCTTTCAGTCCACGAACAGTGTCGTTCTGAGTGTCGCACCACTTGTCCGCTATCGCTTCCATCAGCTTGTCGATATCGGCAAAATGCCAGTAGAAGCTCCCCTTGGTGACCTCGAGGCGTTCACACAACTTGGTGATCTTCACACCGGAGACGCCGTCGGTGGCCATCAGCTCGAACGAGGCGTCGATCCAGTCGTCGACCGACAAGCGTGTTGCGCGACGCGCCGGTTTGGTCCCGGCCTTTGCCCCCACAGCCTTCTTTGCGGGTGCACGTCGCGACGACGCCGACCTGGGTGTGCCTGCCATCAGAGTGAACTCCTCGCTGTCGGAGCGGCGTACCGCCCTTCGATCGTACGATCCGAAGTCGTCATCCGACGGCAGGGGCGGTAAGGGCGGTGAGGGCCAACCGACGAACGAGTGGATCGTTCATCAGTTGCAGGTGGTTCGCCCGATCGCTCGGGTCCACATCCTGGACGATCACGTTCTCACTGCCGGGTACTGCTGCCGACAGAGGGTCGGTCATCAGGCCGTCGTACCGCGACATCACGTTGACATATCGCACCCCCGGCACCACCCACCCAGTGCGAGCAGCATCGTGCATGTACCCGGAGTTGGCGACGATCTGGCCGCACGCGGCGCAGATCGGTTCGAGCAGAGGCTTTTCTACCACGGCGAGAGCGTCGTAGATTCCGAGGCTCCGATTGACGGCAGCGATCGTGCCGAGACCGGCGATATCGGTCCCGTTCCACAGCGGCCCCACGGTCACCAGCGTGCGAACGTCCTCCGCACCGGCGTGCGCAATCCACTGCTGCGCCACCAACCCGCCTGCACCGTGCGCGAGAACCTGCACTCGGTCGGCCCCGGTGCGTTCGCGGACGGAGCCGACGAATGCTCCGAACTCGATTGCCGAGTCCTCGATTCTCGACAGACCTGCCACCGCCAGTCCCTTCTGCTGCAACAGAACCGAAGCCTCCGAGGCACCGTAGGTGAACGCGAACGCGCACACACCCCGGCCACCCAGCTCGTCGAGCCACCCGTCCCACTCGCGCTCCGAAGATGCGAGATCGTGCACCAGGACGGTGGGCGTGGCGCACGTCGAGGGGGACGCAGCGGCGGCCGAAACGCCGAAGCTCGTGACGGCGGCAACGATCGACGAGGTCGCGACGACAACCCGCGCCACTCGACCTGCGTTCTCACGCAGTTTCATCGGGCCCTCCATCTGCGGTTTCGGTGAAAGTGATTGACCACACCATACAGTGCGGTATGGTGCGTGTCACATCGTTCGACCGGCGCGAAAGGCCCCCTCACACATGGCGCACGACATGACCCGCCGCAATCTTCTCCGAGCGCTGGGTGTCGGCGCCGCAGCAGTGGCACTCGGCGGCGTCAGCGCCTCCCGCGCATTCACCTCGCCCATCGACAACGCATTCGAGAGTCCGCTGCTGTTCCACTCGCCCAACGTGACTGCGTTCCGAGATGCGCTACCGACACTCCCGACCGTGTCGGGATCGAACCTCTCGGTCGATGCGGTGTCTGCGATGCACAGATTCCATGCGGACATGCCCGAGGTACCTACCCTGGCCTATCACTGCGGACCGAACGCACAACCCGGCTACCTCGGGCCCATCATCGAAGGGCACGCCGAGGACCCGCTGACCCTCCGATTCTCCAACAACATGGCCCTGCACCCCATGGCCCAGGACATGGACACCTCGCTGCACGGTGTGACCGACAGTTTCCGTACCTCGACCCCGATGTCCCTGCACCTGCACGGCGGCGTGACTCCTCCCGAGAGCGACGGCAATCCGGAACAGCTCACACTCCCCGGAGGAAGCATCGTCCACCACTTCCCCAACGGCCAGGAAGCGGCAACGCTCTGGTATCACGATCACGCGATGGCCATCACCCGGGTCAACGTCTACGCGGGCCTGGCCGGTATGTACCTACTGCGAGATCGATTCGACACCGGCCTCCCCGACAATTCCCTCGGCTTGCCTGCCGGTGAATTCGAAATGCCACTGGTCATGCAGGAGAAAATCTTTCGCGAGGACGGTCACCTGAGCATCCGATCGACTCGCATCGTGCCCGAGGGTTCCTGGGAAGGTGGAGCCGTCGGAGATGTGGGGCTCGTCAACGGCATGATCTGGCCCGAACTCACCGTTGCCCGAGGCCTCTATCGCTTTCGGATGATCAACGCCGCGTCGTACAGCGTGTGGAATCTGCACTTCGAGAACCACATGAGGTTCTGGGTCATCGGTAACGACGGAGGATTGCTCGACGCCCCGGTGCCTGTGACGTCGATCAGAGTTGCTCCGGGTGAGCGATACGACGTACTCGTGGACTTCTCCGACTACGACGCTGGCCAGACGGTCGAGTTACGAAACGACGAGGCCCCACCCTTTCAAGCGGCCGTCATCGGTGCGGTCACCATGCCGCTGTTCTGTCGGTTCAGGGTGGATGCCGCGCGCGGATTCATCGGAGGGGTACCGACATCGCTGCGCGGCGGTCGAGGGCCGGCACCGATCGCACCGATCCAGCAGCCGACGAAGATCCGTACCGTCACCGTCAGCCAGCCCTATGCGCTGCGCAATCCACCGGCCATCATGTCGCTCAACAATCTTCGCTACAGCGACCCGGATATCGAGATGCCTCGGCCCGGAACGGTCGAGCAGTGGAACATCGTCAACATCACTCCCGATCCACACCCGATCCACATCCACCTCGTCACGTTCAGGATCCTGAGCCGCACTCCCCTGCGCACCGTCGATTACCAGGTGGCAAATCCACAACCCGCCGTCGGAATAAAGTGGACTCCCGATCCGGAGGGGTTTCTCGCCGGACCCGCAACCCCGCCTGCCCCGTGGGAAGCCGGATGGAAGGACACGGTCCGGGTGGACGGCGGTACGGTCACTCGCATCATCGTTCGTTTTCCGACGGCCGACGAATTGGGCTTCGACCCCGACGCCACCTTCGCCCGCCCCGGCGGTACGTCGGCGCAGGAACCGAGTCCCGAACACAGCGTCGATCACGGCCCGATGCATCAGGTGCACAACGGAATGGACCATTCCGCGGAACCCACGGGCGACCTTCAGGGCTACGTCTGGCACTGCCATCTCCTCGACCACGAGGACCACGACATGATGCTGAAGTATCGGATAACCCAGTGACACAGCCTCTTCGGAGTGCAGCGCGCGCGACCGCCAAGGCGACGTCGGCGGTCGGTGAGTTCTACGGCCTCTCGATCGACACCGCGGTGGCACTGGGACGCAGAGACTTCCAGTGGCGCGAGTTCGTGGACCAGAGCTGGTTCATCGCCCGAGTGTCTCTTCTACCCACGATCTTGATGTCGATCCCCTTCACGGTTCTGGTCGTGTTCACACTCAACTCACTGCTATCGGAATTGGGAGCCAGCGATCTCAATGGCGCGGGGGCCGGACTGGGTGCGGTGACCCAGATCGGTCCCCTGGTGACCGTGTTGGTCGTTGCCGGTGCTGCGGCCACAGCGATTGCCGCGGACCTCGGATCGCGCACCATCCGTGAAGAAGTGGCGGCGATGGAGGTGCTCGGCATCGACCCCATTCATCGGCTCGTCGTTCCTCGTGTCGTTGCCTGCACCATGATCGCGGCGCTGTTGAACGGAGCTGTATGCAGCATCGGCCTCGTGGGCGGCTTCTTCTTCTCTGTGTATCTCCAGGACGTCACGCCAGGTGCTTACGTATCCGGGATCACCCTGCTCGTCGGCCTACCGGAGCTGATCCTGTCCGAGATCAAGGCGGCATTGTTCGGTTTACTGGCCGCACTGATCGCTTGCTACCGCGGTCTGTCCGCCGTCGGAGGGCCACGAAGCGTAGGCGAGGCAGTCAACGAGACCGTCGTATTCTCCTTCGTTGCTTTGTTTCTCGTCAATCTCACGCTGACGTCTGTCGGCCTTGCACTGAGCGACCGGTAAGGAACGTGATGGGCTTCGATGTCGCCGTCCGAGTGAATCGTCGGTACCGCAGCGTTGTCCGCGGAATCGACACCGTGGGCGATCTCGCTCTGTTCTTCGGACGCGCCGTCGCGTCGACCGGAAAAGCCGCACGTGACTACAGAGCCGAAACCCTGCGCGTACTTGCCGAGATCAGTCTCGGCACAGGCGCTCTCGCGGCCGTCGGTGGAAGCATCGTCGTGCTGGGATTCCTCACGCTGTTCGCCGGCGCTACCGTTGCAGTCCAGGGATTCGACTCCCTGGGGAATATCGGTGTCGATGCCCTCACCGGTTTTCTCGCCGCGTATGTCAACGTTCGTGTGGTAGCTCCGATCACTGCCGGCGTCGGCTTGGCGGCAACTATCGGCGCAGGCACCACAGCGCAATTGGGTGCGATGCGCATCAGCGAGGAGATCGATGCGCTCGAGGTCATGGCCATCAAATCCGTGCCGTATCTCGTCGGAACGCGGGTGCTTGCAGGCATGCTCGCTGTTCTCCCCCTGTACTCCTTGTCACTTATCACCTCGTTTCTGGCCAGCCGAATCGCCACAGTCGTCGTTCTCGGACAATCCGGCGGCGTCTACGACCACTACTTCTCGACGTTTCTCGTCCCCTCGGACGTCCTGTGGTCCTTCCTGCAGGTCTTCGTCATGGCGGCTGCCGTCATGCTCATCCACACCTACTACGGCTACACGGCCACCGGTGGGCCGGCAGGAGTGGGAACTGCCACCGGTCGCGCCGTCCGACTCTCGCTCATCACCGTCGTGATGGTGACGTTGATGATTTCGCTTGCCCTCTACGGTAATTCCCGATCAGTACACCTGGCGGGGTGACGATGAACCACACACACCGGATCGGATCGGCTGCACCCCGTGTGGCTGCCGTGATCATGGCCGCACTGCTCGTTCTCGCAGTGGCGGCCACCTACTTCGCCTTCACCGGCGCGGTGGGCGATGCCGTCCGTCCACCGACCAGGGTGACACTGCAGTCGGATCGGAGCGGCCTCGTGATGCAACCGGGGGCCTTGGTGAAGATGCACGGCGTGGAAGTGGGAACGGTGGACGCCGTCCGCCAGGTTCCAGGTGGCGCGGTCGTCGAGCTTCGCCTCGACGGCGCTGCAGCACAGTCCATTCCGGAGAACGTCGAGGCCCGGATTGCCGCTACCACGATCTTCGGGTCGAAGTTCGTCACGCTCACCGAGCCTGCCAGTCCATCGACCACACCGATCGTGTCGGGCGCGGTCGTCGAATCATCCTCGGTGACAGTGGAGGTCAACACCGTGTTCGAGACCCTGACCGAGGTGCTGGCGGCTGTGGAACCGGACAAGCTGAACGCGACGCTGACCTCGTTGGCCACGGCAACGAGTGGGCGCGGTAGCGATCTGGGGCTGACCCTCGACGAGACGAACGCACTGCTCGCCGCCGTCGAACCTCGGGTTCCGACGCTGCAGCGCGACATCGCATCGGGAGCGACCGCAACCGAGATGTTGGCCGACGCAGCACCGGATCTGCTGACGAACCTGAACAACCTGACGACGACCGGGCGCACGCTCGTCGACACCACCGACAGTCTCGACGCCGTGCTGCTCGGCGTGATCGGAATGGCCGAGGTGGGAAATACGGTGCTGACGGACAATGCTGCAGGCATCTCGAGCACTGTGCACGAGTTGAAGCCGACAACCGAACTGCTCGAGGAGTATTCGCCCGAGTTCACCTGTTTCCTACAGGGAGCGGACCGCGCCCGGGTCGGTGCCGAGGAAGTTTCCGGCGGAAATGGACGCACCATGTTGCTCAACAGCACCGTGCTGTTCGGCATACCGCCGTACGAGTACGAGTCGGACCTGCCCCGAGTAGCGGCGTCCGGTGGACCGCGATGCGGCGCATTGCCCAACGTGCCGAACGATGCCGTACCGACCCCGTACGTGGTTGCCGACACCGGATCGAACCCGTTCCGTGCCGGCAATACCGGCCCGGTCTTGTCACCGAGTTCGTTACTGGACTTTCTGCCCGGCGGACTCGCCGCACCGGGCGGGACCCGATGAGCCGCACATCCACGACGATCAAGCTGATCGTGTTCGTGGTGGTGATGGCCGTCGTGCTCGCGTGCCTGGTCGTCGTGTTCGGACAGGTCAGATTCGAATCGACAGCCTCGTTCCGGGCAGTCTTCACCAGTGCATCCGGCCTTCGCAGTGGAGATTTCGTACGAGTTGCAGGCGTGGAAGTCGGCAAGGTCGGCGACGTCACCATCGTCGACAACGATCGCGCGGCGGTCGGCATCGACGTGGGTGCAGGTTACGTCGTGACGTCGTCCACGACCGCAACCGTGCGCTACCAGAATCTCGTCGGCGACCGCTATCTCGAACTCGCGGACGGACCCGGGGATGCGGTTCCGATGGACGAGGGTGCCACTATTCCACTCGAACGAACCTCACCCGCACTGGATCTGGACCAACTCATCGGCAGCTTCGAGCCACTTTTCCAGGCCGTCGATCCCTCGAAGGTCAACGATCTGAGCGCAGAACTCGTCGCGACACTGCAGGGTCAGGGCGGATCGATCGCATCCCTGCTCGCCCATACCGCCACACTGACCACATCCCTCGCCGATCGAGACGAGGTGATCGGACGGGTGATCACCAACCTGGACACGACCTTGACGACGTTGGCAGACCAGAAGGACGTCGTGTCCACAGCACTCGATCGTGCCCAGAATCTGGCGTCCGGCCTGGCCACCGACAGCGCCGCGTGGGGCACGGCACTGAACGATATCGATTCGTCATCGGCCACGGTGGCGGACCTGCTCACCGTGGCCAGACCGCCGCTGAAGTCCACGCTCGACGAGCTCGGTCGCACTGCTGCTCAACTGGATTCGGAGAAGGAGACGATCGGTAGCGTCGTCTCCCGGTTGCCCGATACCTACGCTGCGCTCAGTCGGCTCGGCGCGTACGGAAACTTCTTCAACTATTACCTGTGCGGCATCAAGTTGAAGATCGATACACCCGACGGCCGAGGGCTGACCACGCCGCTCATCGGCCAGGAAACGGGAAGGTGCGCGCCGCGATGAATCAGCGAGTTCGAGGTCGCAATATGCTCCGACTCGGTATCGTCGGTACCGTCCTGGCGATACTGCTGACGCTGGTGGCGACGAATGTGTCATCGCTGCCGATATTGTCGGCCAGCTCTGAATACAGTGGCACATTTCGGGACACCGGGGGGCTCGCCGTCGGTGCCGATGTCGAGGTCGCAGGGATTACGGTGGGCACAGTTACCGACATCGAAATCGACTCGGACACAGTCATAATCACGTTCACCGTGAGCGGCGACGTCGTACTGCGAGAAGATACCCGTCTGTCCATACCGACACAGACGGTGCTGGGTACGAAGAACCTGCGCATCGATCCCGGCACCAGCGGCCGATTGAGTTCGGGGGCTCGGATCCAGCTGGACAACACCACGAGCCCGTACCAATTGACCGACGCGCTGGGAGATCTGACCGACGATGTCACCGAACTCGACACCGATGGACTCACCGACGCCATGCGCTTGACCACCGACGTACTCGAGCAGACACCCGCCGACCTCGCGGCCGCTGTCGACGGTGTAGGTCGACTGTCGCAGACCATCGCATCCCGGGACGAATCCTTGCGGTCGCTGCTGGCGGCAGCGGAACAAGTGACCGGGGTACTCGCCACTCGCAGCGAACAGATCGACACTCTCGTCGTCGATGCCGACACGATCCTGCGTGAACTCGATCGCCGCAGAGCCGCCGTGGACCGGCTGTTCGACAGTGTCACCGACCTCGCCCAGAATCTGAGCGGCCTCGTCGCAGACAACGAGGCCCAACTCGGGTCGACGCTCGCCTCACTGGATTCGGTCCTCGAGGTTCTGGAACAGAACCGAGACAACATCGGTCAGGCCATCGAGAACCTGGGTCCCTACATCACCCAACTCGGTGAAGCAGTGTCGAGTGGACCGTTCTTCAACTCGTACATTCAGAACTTGATCCCCGGGCAGATCATCTCTCCGTTCATTCGGGCCGCCCTCGGACTCGGTCCGGCTCCCGGCGAATCTGCCACCGTGAACCCGTTCTCCGTCATCGACGGAGCGCCGCGGTGACGGCCCGGCAGTGGCAACTGGCCGCCATCGGAACCGGCTTGGCGGTGCTGGCCGCGGTCTCGTACACCGTGGTCCCTCGCATGATCACCACGTCTATAGTCGCCGAATTCTCGAGCACCACCGGCCTGTACGTCGGTGACGACGTGAAGATCATGGGAGTCGATGTCGGCTCCGTCCGGTCGATCGAACCCCGCGGCGATCACGCCGACGTGGAGCTCGAAGTCGACTCGTCCTATCCGGTACCCGCCGATGCCATGGCCGTGATCGTCTCGCAGAGCCTGGTCGCCAGCCGTTTCGTCCAACTCACCCCGCCCTACACCGGTGGCCCGGCAATGGACGACGGGCAACGAATCCCGATCTCGCGCACGGCGGTTCCGGTCGAGTGGGATCAGATCAAGGCCCAGCTCGCCCGGGTGGCCGACGCGTTGGGAACCGCGACACCTGATCGACAGGCACCTCTCGGGGCCCTGGTAGACGCTGCCGATGCCAACCTGCGAGGTCAAGGGCAGAACATCGCCACTACGGTCAGTCAGCTCTCCGATGCGCTGAAGACGTTGTCCGACGGCCGAACCGACCTGTTCGCCGTCGTCCGGAACCTGCAGGTATTCGTCTCTGCACTGTCGGCGAGCGGACAGCAGATCGTGAACTTCAACAACTCGATGGCGTCGATCACCGAGGTCCTGGATACGAACTCCGAACAGATCGGTACCGCGTTGACGTCACTGGATGTCGCGGTGGGCGATGTGCAGCGCTTCGTCGCCGCCAATCGAGACGGTCTCGACGACACTCTCCGCAGCCTGCAGAGCGTGATCGGTGAACTCGCCGCGCAACGGGACGGAATCGCGCAGATACTCCATGTCGCCCCGACCGCGTTGTCGAACCTGAACAACATCTACCAGCCGGCTCACAATGCGATCGTCTCCGCGCTGGCACCGAACAACTTCGCCAATCCGATGGACTTCATCTGTTCTGCCATTGCCGCAGCGGAGGAAGTCGGAGCTCAGGAAGGGGCGAATCTGTGCGTGCAGTACCTCGGTCCGTTGCTGAAAACACTGGCCTTCGATTATCTTCCCTTGTCCACCAACCCGATTCACGGAGTGGGCGCACTCCCCGATCAGCTGGTCTACAGCGAACCCGAGCTCGTACCGGCCGCCCCGGCACCATTCCCCGCCCCGGCACCCTCGCCGTCGTCGCTGACGGACCTCCTCCTTCCGGGAGGCGGGCAATGACGACGCGCACGCCGAAGCGTCGTTCGATACTGCCGCTCACCGGTGTGGCACTCGTTCTGCTGACCTCCGGGTGTGGCTGGCAAGGTCTCAATTCCCTCCCGCTCCCCGGCACCGAAGGCGAAGGGCCAGGCGCATATTCGGTGACCATCGAGATGCCGGACGTATCCACCATCGACCGCAATTCGCGAGTGCTCGCTTCTGACGTCACGGTGGGACGCGTCGCAGACATCGAACTGGACGACGGCCACGCGGTCGTCACCGTGCACATCGACCAGGGCGTGGAGCTGCCGGAGAACGCCGTGGCAGCAGTCGGACAGACCAGCCTTCTCGGCTCCACCCACATCGAACTGTCGCCGCCTACCGCCGTGTCACCCACCGGCCGTCTCGCCGATGGAGATGTCATCCCGCTGGATCGAGCAGGCGCGTACCCCACCACCGAACAGACGCTGTCCTCGCTCTCGCTCGTGCTGAACGGCGGCGGACTTCCCCAACTCGGTGACATCGTCGACGAGCTGGACGCCGCACTCGGTGGACGGCCGGAATCGGTTCGCGCTCTCATCGATCGTCTGAACACCCTTCTCGACGGTCTCGTCGAACAGCAAGCCGACATCGAACGCTCCATCGACAACCTCGATCGCTTCGCCGCCGACGTCGCGGCTCAGAACCAGGTGCTTGCCGACGCCGTCACGACACTCGGGCCTGCACTGGACGTCTTGTCCGATCGCCGACAGGATCTGACCACCGCGCTGGTCTCGTTAGGCACGCTGGGAAGCACCGCGAAAGAGATCGTCGACGACACCGGCGGTGACCTGGTCGCCGAACTGGAGGAGTTGCGTCCGGTCCTGGCCTCCCTGGCAGACTCCGGTACGTCACTGACCGACTCGTTCCGCTACCTACTCACGTATCCGTTTCCGATCGACACCTACCAGAATGCGGTGCGCGGCGACTACGCCAACGGTGATGTGACACTGGACCTTCGGCTCGACACCCTCGACAATGCGCTGTTTCTCGGCACGCCGCTCGAAGGCGCACTCGGATCGTTCTCACCCAGCCCGGCAGCGACGATCCCGTCGACCACAGATCTTCTCATCCCACCGGCAGGCACTCCATGACACCGAAGCAGTCTCTCCATCGCAAGCTGTGGATCATTCTGGTGGTCGCGGTGGTCTCGACCTCGACCACCGGGATCTACTTCGCGCGAGTGTCGGAACAGCTCGGCATCGGCCGCTATCGAGTCGCCGTCGAACTCGCGGACGGTGCCGGTCTGTACACCGGAGCCAACGTGACGTATCGAGGGTCCGAAATCGGCCGGGTCGTCGAGCTGACCAGCCACGGTGACGGAGCGCGGGCAGTGTTGTCACTCGAGTCGGATGTCGCAGTTCCCGCCGACACCGAAGCCGACGTCCACTCCATGTCCGCGATCGGCGAGCAATACATCGACATCGTCCCCGACTCGTCCGACGGACCGTATCTGTCCGACGGTTCGGTGATTTCCCGGGACAGGACATCGGTCCCCGATCAGGTTGGGCCCACGATCGACCTGCTGCAGACGGCGTTGGCATCCATCGGCTCCGACAACCTTCGGAGCGTGCTCGACGAAAGCGCTGCAGCGCTGGGCAACAACGGAACGAACGTAGCCGAACTCCTCGACTCGTTCCGGACCCTGAGCGCCGACGCGAACGCCGATGCCGCGTCGATCACCGGACTGATCGACAACGCCGACCCCGTCCTGACTACCGCCGCAGCGAGCAGTGAGTCGATCAGAGCCTGGGCGGCATCGCTGACCGGTGTCACCGGAGAACTACGCGACCGCGACGCGTCGATCCGCTCCCTGATCGACAAGGGCACACCGATGGCCACGGAAGTGACCGCGTTGTTCCAGCAGCTGCAGCCGACACTGCCTCTGCTACTGGCGAATCTGACGACCGTCGAACAGGTTGCCGTGGTCTACAACCCGTCGATCGAACAGATTCTGGTGTTGTACCCGCCCCTCATCGCAGCGACACAGGGAACAGGAATGCTCAATTCCCAGTCCGGCGAGCCGGGCCAGAACACGTACTTCGCGGCGCAGGTGAACGACCCACCGCCCTGCACCACCGGGTTCCTACCGGCATCCGAACGCCGATCACCCACCGAGATCGACACCATCCCCACTCCTGGCGGGCTCTATTGCAAGGTCGATCCGGCCGATCCGACTGCCATTCGTGGCGCGAGAAACCTTCCGTGCATGGAGTTTCCCGGGCGTCGTGCCGCTACCGTGGAACTATGCCGCGACCCGGTGGCATCCACCGGCGAATACGACACGACCGATAGTTCCTACATCGCCCGCGACGGTCGGCGATACGTCGACGAGAACCTCGACACCACGACGCAGACCCTGGACGGCCTGCTGGTCCCTGGCGGGGGCTGAGCGCCCACGACGTCCTCGGAGTCAGATCGGATCGAGTGTGGAGATCAACCACCGGCCGTCGACCTGGGTGAGTTCGATCCGGAGGCTGCTCGATGCGGCCTTCGGATCCGGTGCGTCGGTGGAGGTGATGTTCTGGTTCACGAACACCAGTGCCACCGCCGAGTCTTCCGACGATGACACCACTGAACTGGCCGATACCGTTGCACTCGAGGTGATTCCGCGATCTTTCGCGGCCGGAGCGATGGACTCGGCACCGAATGCGCTGTAGTAGTTCAGGAAATCGCCGGTGAGGAAGGACGCGGCATGCTCGATGTCGGCGTCGACCGACTCGGCGCGGTAGGACAGGACCGCGACGGCACCGTCGTCGGCCGCGTCACTGATTGCCGAGCGCACCTGCTGCTGCTCTTCGTCGGCTCGATTCATCACGTAGAGCGAGGCCGTGGATGCGCCGGCGCCGACGAGCAGCACCGACAGGCCCGCTACCAGTAGCCGATGGTGGATCACGGGACGAACTCCACATCGGAGACCAAGATCGACTCGCCGGCGTTGTCGAGGGTCACTCGCAGTCTCCACACTCGCGGTTCTTCCTGCGCGCCGGACGAATTGGTGACACTCGACGTCGCTGCCACGAGAACACTCGCTGTGCGGTCGTCGGCGTTCTCGATTCCCGCTTCGGTGATGGACCCCGTCGCCTGCACATCGGCTTGCTGCACCACCGAGACGAAATCATCTGCTCGCTCGCCGAACTGGTCGCGAAACGTGCCTGTCGAACGCTCCAGAACTCGCGCGACATCGTCGTCGACGGTCGACGCTGAGATCGTGGTCAGATCGAGCACGCTCTGGCGGGCAACCTGCAGATAGCGCTGCTGAAGGTCCTGTGCAGCAGCCAACTTCTGATGCTGATGCAGCAGCAGTGCACTGCTCGCGCCGAGCGCCACGACCCCGAGCACAGCGAACCCGATCAGACTGCGACGCAGCCGCAGCGGACGCCTGGGTTCATCGTTCGATTCGTCCTTGTCGACAGCGATGTCATCGACATCCGGCGCATCCTCGGTCGATTCGGATGCGCTCTCCAGCACTGCTTCTCGCTCACTCATCGATATCACTCTCTCAGTCCAGAACCAACCGACCGTACTACACGGTATGGACGTTTCGCAGCCGAATGAACGAAAAGAACGGGACTTGTCCATACCTCGAAGTATGGTACGTTCCTGTGACTCGGATCGCATTCGTCCTAGGAGGCGGACCCTCAAGTGATCGTCGACAATTTCCAGAGAATCCAATACGAACCAGCCCGAGACGGCCGGGTGGAAATGCACTCGGGCCTGTCCCGGCACTACCCCACGCTGCACGCCAATCTCGTTGCCCCGCAGCACCACGACCGCAGTGTCGGAATCCTTCTCGCACATCCCACCTCGGACTTCCTGTCGCACTTCCTACTTCGCGGCTTCGCCGAGGCAGGTCTGCCGATCATGGGACTGAACACTCGGTACAGCTCCAACGAACCGGCACTGTTGATGGAACGCGCGATCGCCGATGTCGGATCCGGTGTGCGCTGGATGAAGAACGAACTCGGCTTCGAGAAGGTCGTTCTTCTCGGGTTCAGTGGCGGCGGCTCGCTGTCGACCTACTACCAGGAGCAGGCGGAGTCGCCGACCGTCGAGGTCGACGGCCCCGCGCTGGTCCCGGCCGATGCACTGATGCTCGTCGGAGCTCACTCCGGGCGGGCGCGCGTACTGCGGCACTGGATCGACCCCGCGGTCACCGACGAGAACGATCCGTTCTCCACCGACCCAGAGCTCGATCTGTACAGTCCCGATCGCAACATTCCCCTCGATCGGAACTGGGTCGAGCAGTACCGCGCGGCGCAGCTCGAACGCATCAGAAGAATCGACGATTGGGCAATCCGCGAACTCGACACCGTGTCGGTCCGGGGCGCGTCGGATCACGCATTCGTGGTCCACCGTACGGTCGCAGACCCTCGATTCGTCGACCTCACGCTCGATCCAAGCGACCGGCAACTGGGAAGCATGTACGGAGATCCCCAGCGCGCCAACACCGCTGCCGGCGGGCTCGCACGATTCGTGTCGGTACGCAGTTGGCTGAGCACCTGGAGCTCGGATCACACCGGAGCCGACGCTTTGAAGAATCTACCGAGGATCGATGCACCGACGCTGATCGTCTCGCTGCTCGGCGATCAAGCAGCCTTCGCCGGAGATTCCCGCTCGATGCACGACGCCAGTCCAGACTCGACACTCGTCGAGCTGCCCGAACTCAATCACTATCTCGTCGACCAACCCCACGGAGTCGGCACCGTCACCGACGAATGCGGCACCTGGATGGAGAAGAACGTATGACCCTCACCGCGGACACCGGACGCGTACCGACCGCCTTCACCTACTGGGAGCATCGGAAGAACCCGCGTCTCGCCCGAGTCGAATCGACGGTGCGAAAGCTGTTCGGCACGTCGCTCTTTCCGTCCGACGACCTCGCCGCCGACTTCTGCGACAGCCTGTTCCACGGAGACCCCGTCGCCGAGAACTTCGTCGACGAGGTGTTCGCTTCTGATCCGAAGGCCGGGCGCGCACTTCTCGACCGAGCGTTGGTGGAGGGCATCGACGCACTCGACGACGTACCGGCCAGCATGCGTGTTCTCTTCGACGAGTTCGAGACGCTGCCGGAGTGGGTGCGGCCGGAGCTCGTCGAACAGGGCGCGGCCATCTGGCGGCGCTGGGGCACGATGTTGTTCGCTGTTGCGGGCGGCATCACCCTCGAGATGTACACCGAGGCCGCCGTTGCGACACCGCTGTCCCTCGCCGGCGGCTACGCAGGCGACAACGCACTACGTCGATTTCTGGAAACCTGCCAGTTCTGGGTCGACACGTCGGAGCCGGGGGCACTGCTGAGCATCGGATCGACCGGCCGCGCAACCGCGATGAAGGTGCGGGTGATGCACGTTGCAGTCAGACGCCGCATCGACGGGCATCCCGAATGGCACACCGAGAAGTGGGGCTACCCCATCAGCCAGGGCTATCAGATGCTGACGCTGCTCGGTGGCAGCACCGTACCCGCGTTGGCCCTGCGACTCGTCGGGCTGCAGACCACACCCACCGAAATTCGCGCGCTGCTGCATTTTCAGAAGTTCATGGGTCATCTGCTCGGGGTGAACGTGGACAACTTCCCGACCACCATCGCCGACTCACTGCGCATGACGGCCATGGTCTCGGCAGCACGTAGTCACGACGCCGGGGTACACGGCAAGGAACTCATCGAATCGTTTCCCGCCAGCTTTGCGCCCAGGCCGCACCAGAAGGGATTGGCGCGCCTACGTGCTCGGTACAACTACGGCATCTACGGCGCGTACACCACGCTGTTCATGGGCCCGGCGACGCGTGCGAAATACGATATGCCTTCGGCGTTCCCATGGATTCTGATCGTACTCGCGCGATTCCCTCTCATCACCGCGCTCGAGCTCGTTCGCCGAATCGTTCCCGGGGTCGCAGCGAGAATGGAACGAATTGCCGACGCGCACCGCCGCAGCTGGCTTCGTGCCCAAATGGACGGCCGAGAGGCCGAATTCGATGCCCAGGGAGCATTGCGCCGATGACCGAGAACCTCGAATATCAGACCGGATTCGGGAACGAACATCATTCCGAGGCGATCGCCGGTGCCCTGCCGTGGGGTCAGAACTCCCCGCAGCGAGCGCCCTACGGCCTCTATGCCGAGCAGCTCTCGGGAACCGCGTTCACCGAGCCGCGCGAAATCAATCGGCGCAGTTGGGTCTACCGTATCGGCCCATCGGCGCGGCACCCGAGGTTCGAGCGCATCGACAACCGCCACTTCCGATCCGCTCCCTTGGTCGACGGCGTACTCGACGTCAATCGTCTGCGCTGGAATCCGCTGGACACCCCGTGGCCGGACGAGGATTTCCTGGACAGCATGTACACCATGGCAGCGAACGGTAATGCGCTCGGGCGCAACGGAATCGCCGTGCACATGTACCACGCGACCAGGTCGATGACCGACCGGTATTTCGCCGATCTCGACGGAGAAATACTCGTCGTTCCGCAATCGGGTGGAATACGACTGCATACCGAGTTCGGACTCCTCGACGTCCTGCCCGGCGAGATCGCCGTGATCGGTCGTGCAGTGAAATTTCGGGTGTCACTGCACGCGAATTCGGCCTCCGGTTACGTCTGCGAGAACTACGGGTCCTACTTCACCCTGCCCGAACTGGGCCCCATCGGATCCAACGGCCTGGCGCATGCCCGTGACTTCTCGTATCCGGTTGCCGCGTACGAGGATCGTACGGACACCGTGCAGGTGGTCCAGAAGTTCGGCGGCCAACTCTGGGCAGCGGAATACGACCACTCCCCCTTGGACGTCGTGGCCTGGCACGGCACACACAGTGCGTACAAATACGACACCGACCGTTTCAACACCATGGGCACCGTCGGGTGGGATCACCCCGACCCATCCATCTTCACCGTTCTGACCTCGCCGTCCGAGCGACCCGGCCAGGCCAATGTGGACCTCGCCATCTTCCCTCCGCGATGGAATGTTGCCGAACACTCGTTCCGGCCGCCCCACTTCCACCGCAACATCATGACCGAGTTCATGGGACTCGTTCGTGGACAGCATGATTCCAAGGCCGAAGGTTTCGTCCCCGGCGGGGCCAGCCTGCACAACATGTGGGGAGCCCACGGGCCCGACCTCGAAACGTTCACCACCGCGTCGAATGCAGAGCTGGTGCCCCAGAAGTTCGACGGCTCATTGGCCTTCATGTTCGAGACCCGACTTCCGTTGATCACGACGGACTTCGCGCACAGTGCTGGGCACCGCCAGCCGGACTACGACTCTTCGTGGAGCGGCTTGCAACGACATTTCGTTCCCCGAGATTCCGCATCCACAGGAGATCCACGATGACCACAGCCGACATCACTCGACCTGAATTCGATCTACCCGAGCCACTGCTTCGCATCGGTGGCGCACGTATCGCCGCGGCCGACGGTGCCACGTACACCTCGACGAATCCTGCCACCGGCGAGGTGGTCGCCCAGATCGCCGCGGCCGGCCAGGAGGACGTGGATGCGGCAGTTCGGTCTGCACGTGAGCAGTTCGAGCACGGTGAGTGGTCGCGTACCAGCGGCCCCGAGAGAGGAAAGGCACTGACTCGGTTGGCGGCGCTCATCGATGCGGACGCCGAGACTCTCGCTGCCCTCGAAGCCGTCGAGATGGGCAAGCTCTTTCGCGACTCCGTCGGCGGTGACATTCCCTGTGCCGCCGAGGCGTTCCGTCACTTCGCCGGGTGGGCCGACAAGATCTCCGGCTCGACCATGTCGCTACCGAATTTCGGTCCGCAGAACCGATTCGGCTACACCGTCCGCCAGCCGCTCGGTGTCGTTGCCGCCATCACACCGTGGAACAACCCGGCCCTCATCGCTGCCTGGAAGCTGGCACCGGCTCTCGCCGCGGGGAACACCGTCGTCGTCAAACCGGCCGAGGATGCCTCGTTGTCCACGCTGCGACTGGCCGAACTCGCCGCCGAGGCAGGCATTCCGGACGGTGTGATCAATGTGGTCACCGGTCTCGGTCCCGTCGCCGGTGCGGCCCTGGCCGCGCACCCCGGGGTCGACAAGGTCTCGTTCACCGGCAGCCCCGCTGTGGGGCAATCGATTCAGAGCTTCGCGGGGGACAGCTTTCGCAAGCTCGTTCTCGAACTCGGAGGAAAGGCACCCCAGCTGATCTTCGAGGATGCGGATCTCGACGCTGCGATGCCCTGGATCGCGATGGGCAACTTTTATCATCAGGGTCAGGTGTGTGCTGCCGGGACGCGGGTGCTGGCGCACGAGTCCGTCATCGATCAGGTGGTCGACGGGCTCGTTGCGGCCGCAGAGAGCGCCGTGGTCGGAGATCCCTTCGACGACCGGTCCACCATGGGGACCATCGTCAACGCGAAGCAGCTCGCCCGCATCGAGGGATACATCGATTCCGGTATATCCGAAGGCGCACAATTGATGTACGGCGGTAAGCGCGAACGTAGTACGGGAATCTACGCGCAGCCCACGGTGTTCCGCGGGACCAACGAACTCACCATTGCACGCGACGAGATCTTCGGCCCGGTCGCCACGGTGATCAGCTTCCGCACCACCGAGGAAGCAATTCGTATCGCCAACGACACTCGGTACGGACTCAACGCAATGGTTTACTCGCAGAACATCTCCCGTGTCCATTCCGTCGTCGAGAAGCTCCGAGTGGGAACGGTGTGGGTCAACGGATGGGGTGTGCCGGATCCGGCACTGCCCTGGGGCGGTCGAGCAGGGAGCGGCATCGGCCGCGAACTCGGTCGATCCGGACTCGAGGGCGACACCGAGGAAAAGACGGTACACATCGGCTTCGACGGCCTGTGATGCCCGGAACCAGCAAACGAAGCGGAGAGTTACACATGACATCCCCCGAAATCGTCGAGACCTGGAACGGGCCCGGCAGGACCGACGCCGCCCTGACCACAGTTCTGCCCAGGCACAACGGTGCGCACCCCGTGCCGGGCAGCCGAACAGGCTTCGAGCACTGGTACTTCGATGCCCATCTCGACGACGGACACACCATCATCGGCTTCCTCAACCTGCGCCGACCGGAGGAGCCGGCAATGGTGGCCAAGCCGAGCGTGGAGATCCTGATCTACGCACCGGATGGAACCCGCCGTCAGATCTTCAAGCGGTACTCGAAGAAGGAGTCCTCGGCGTCGATGTCTCATTGCGATGTTCGGGTCGGCCCCAATCACGCCTGGGCCGAGTTTCCTCCGGACAGTCTGCCCATTCATCATCTGTCGCTCTCGGAAGAGAACGTCACGTTCGATCTGCGGTTCCACAACGAGCTACCCAGCTGGATGCCCGGCGAGGGCGAAACCTTGTTCGGCGAAACCGACGTGTTCGGCTGGGTCGTCGCTGCTCCACGTGCACGTGTCGAGGGGTCGATCACGATCGGAGCAAGGACGAAAGCTGTGTCCGGCAGGGGATACGCCGACCACAACTGGGGTGCAGGCGATATGAAGAGCGTCATCGATCGGTGGCACTGGGGCCGCCTGTACGACGACGACTACTCGCTGCTCTACGCACTGGTGAAGACGCAGGAACGCCTCGATGCGCATGAAAGCCGGCCGATGATGCTGGCGTACAAGGGCGAGGTCATTCTCAGCTCGGGTGAGGCGGAGGTCTCCGAAGGGCCGATGAAGTACAACGCGATTGCCAACCGCGAGTATCCGGAATGGCTGAAGATCGAGATCCCCGGCGTCGTCAAGTTGGTACTCACCGTCGAGACCGTGGTGCACGCGCACGACCTACTGGACGACGTGCCGGTCGCCGGGCACAAGGTGTTCCGCCCGCTGTTGTACCGACTCGTCGGCCATCCGGGCTACTTCCGATTCGATTCCACATTCGAGCTCACAGTGGTCCGAGACGGCGTCACCGATGTTCGCACGGGCAGAACCCTGCATGAACTCGTCGCCCTGAACTGATTCCACCACTGTCCCGGAAAGGCACTGCTGTGCAACATAGTTGGATTCGCTACCGCCGACTGTCACTGGCCACCGGGTTTGCCCTTCTGCTGAGTGTGGGGGTGACCCCCACCGCGGGCGCGGCAGAGCCGACCGACATCGGCGGGTTCTACGCCCGAGATTGCGTCGAAGTGTCGGCCATCGTCTCGGTGCCGCCGGCCAACGCCGACGCTGAACTGCCCGACGGGTACACCTCGTCGAGCTTCTTCGGACTTCCTGGAGGCCCCGGAGTACCCGGCAGTTCATCGTTGCTCATGGGTGTCGAGACATGCCAGAGCGGCACTATCGACGGGGTCCCCTTCGACGGACCGTTCGCCTTCGGCGAGCGAGTTCTGTCGGTCGACCGCCACGACGCCGCCTCGGGTTACCATTTCTATGCCGTCGAACAGGTGACCGACAACCGAAAGATCTACGACCTGATGCACGGAGCCGGTTTCGACATCGCGTATCTGCCGGGCGTAGGCGCTACCGCCGACGCCGCCGGCGGGATCTCCGAGGGGGGATCCGTCCGCATCGTCGATCAGGCACCACTGCCACAGTTGCCCTCGCCGCTCGACAAGGTCAGCATCTGGAACGAAGCCGGGAGCGGCACAAAGGTTCTGCGGCTGTCGGTACACCACCCGACGGCACAGGCCGGAGTCGGTCGAGTATCGGCCGATGCGGGTTCGGCGATGGCCTCGTTGATCGGTACCGAGGAGGCAACCGGGTTGGGCGCGATCAACAGATTCGATTTCGAGGCGCGAGTGGAGTCGATCGCGCGTTAGTCCACGTTGAGCCGGCTCACCCGTGCCGTCTTCGGTATTCCTGTTCGGCCCCGGGATGCAGGGGGATGCTGCCGGTCATGACGAGCGAGCGGGCGTCGAGGAATTGACTCCCGACCGCCTGTCCTGGAACCAGCGCGGACGATCGATCCAGCAGCACACCCACCAGTTTCGAGACAACGGCGTCGGGCACCTCGGGGTGCGCCAGGAGCACGTTCGGAATCCCGACGGTCGTCACCTCGGGGTGCTCGCCGTACACGTTCGCCGGAACGAGCACCGCCTCGTAGGCGGTACCGAATTCGCGGCGCAGATCAGCGACGACGGCTCCCAGATCGAGCAAGCGGATCGCAGTTCGAGGCTCGGCGAACGCCGGGGTCGGCAATCCACCCGCCCACATCACTGCGTCGATCTCGTTGTCGGCCAACGCATCCGATGCCGCGCTCATCGGCAACTGCACCTGCTCGACTGCAGCCGACCCAGATACACCCACCGCGTCGAGGACACGTTGCGACACCATGGTCGCACCGGACCCCGCGGCTCCGATACTCACCCGGCGACCCCGCAGATCTCCTGCGGTCCGGATGGCGGAGTCCGCTCGTACCGCGACCTGAAAGTAGTTCTCGTACACGCACCCGACCGCCGCGAGATCTGCACTCGGATGGCTGTACGCCGCGTCGATGAGAGTCAGCGCCAACTCGGCCCGTCCGGTGCCGAGGGCTTCGAGGTTGTCGATCGAGCCGGCCGACGTCAGCGGAACGATATCCGCAGCACCGGCGTCTGCGGCACCGTCGGCCAACAAGCCTGCAAACTCCCAGAAGAAGCCACCGATCTCACCGGCGGCGAGACGCAACTGGGTCGGCAACTCCGATGTGCACGCACCCAGCGCGGCAGCCGTAAAGGAAACTAGACCCGCCCGCAACGCCGTCCTCCGAGAGAACGACGCTGCGGGCGGATTCATGTCAGTCACCCTATGACGTGGTGGACTGCTCGAACGCTCGCCCCTGCTCGCGGTCGAGCACGGTCTCGGTCTTGTTCCGCAGGACGAAGACGTACACCAAGAGCGAGATGGCGATGACGATCGTGACGTAGAGGATGAACCAGCCGACGTGCCCGCCGTTCTTCGCGGCCTGGTAGATCAACGGGGCGGTACCGCCGAAGGCAGAGTTCGCGAGCGCGTATCCCAAACCGACGCCGAGTGCACGGATGTGCGAGGGAAACAGTTCGGCTTTGACGATCGCATTGATCGAGGTGTAGCCGGTGAGAATGACGTAACCCACGCAGACCAGCGCCAAGGACTGCACCACCGACGTGGCGGACGGCAGATACGTGATGAGTACGTAGGTGTACAGCACCCCACCGACTCCGAAGAAGACGAGCAGCGGCTTGCGACCGACCTTGTCGCTGATCAACCCGCCGATGGGCTGCAGCAGCATGAGGAAAACCAGCCCGAACAGATTGATCCACGTTCCGGTCATTCCGCGGTCCTCGTACGCCGCCTTGATCATCGAGGGTGCGTTGACGCTGTAGGTGTAGAACGCGATGGTGCCACCAGCGGTCACCATGAAGCAGATCAGCAGGGCGCGCCAATGCTTGGTGACCAGCTCTTTCATGGATCCCGAAGATCGATCGGCTCCGCTGCGCACGGCCTCGAGCTGATCCTTGGTCAGCGACTCGTCCATGCTGCGGCGCAGCCAGAAGACGACCACTGCGGCGACGCCACCGATGAAGAACGCGATCCGCCAACCGAAGTCCTCGATCTGTTCCCGCTCGAAGAAGACCTGCATCAGCAACAGCGTCACCTGCGCCAGAACGTGTCCGCCGATCAGCGTGACGTACTGGAACGAGGAGAAGAAGCCGCGACGCTCACGGGTGGCGGCCTCGGACATGTAGGTGGCCGACGCCCCGTACTCACCGCCGGTGGCGAAGCCCTGCACCAGACGGCACAGGATGAGGATGACGGCGGCCCACACGCCGATGCTCTCCCGCCCGGGGGTGAACGCGATGACCATCGAGCAGGCCGCCATCATCGAAACACTGAACGTCAACGCGGCACGACGGCCTCGTCGGTCTGCGTAGCGTCCGAAGAACCACGAACCGACCGGACGCATCAGGAAGGTGACCGCGAAGATGCCGTAGACGTAGATCGTCGAGTTCTTGTCTGCCGAGTCGAAGAACTGATTCTCGAAATAAGTCGCGAAGACGGTGTAGACGTATACGTCGTACCACTCGACGAGGTTGCCCGACGACCCACGCAACGTGTTGTACACGGCGCGACGGGTGGCGGCGGGAGACGAGATGGGTGGGGTCGATCCCGGCGAACCGGTGATCGACGTGGCCTCGTTGGCCATGCTCTGGTCCTTCCACATTCAGCGGGCGGTGGGCTGACGGCTGGCAATCGGCAACCGAAGTCCCCCTACTGTGACGGCAAGCACAGCCCGAAACCAAGCTGTTTCACGATTCCTAACACTCCCTTAGGAAACGACCCTCGGTAGCCGAATCTCGACACGCAGTCCAGACGGTCGACGCGCCTCGACCCGGATGGATCCGCCCGCTCGCTCGGCGAGCGCACGGACGATGGACAGACCGAGGCCGGTTCCGTCCCCGCGAGCAGTCGACGCCCGAAAGAATCGATCGGCGACCTTCGGCAGCTCGTCGACAGGAACGCCGGGCCCGGTATCGGACACCCACATCGTGATGTCGGTGTCCGATGTCCGACGCCCGATCTCGATGTCCGAACCGGCCCCTGCGTACTTGGTTGCATTGCTCAAAAGGGCATCGAAGATTCGAGTCAGGTCGTCCCCGGGCATCGTCACTCGGCCGTCCTCCTCGGACTCCCACGTCGTGACGTGGACACTCTTTCCTGCCGAAACCACTGCACTCGACCAGAACTCCACCCGATCCGCAATGACAGCGCCCGAGTCGCACCCCGTCGATCGGGTGCTGGACGGGGTTTCGGCGGCAGCGAGGACGAGCAGGTCTTCGACGACGGCACTGAGGCGGTCGACTTCGAGGGTGGTCCGACGGTGCGCTTCGGTCGCCGACTCGGGTACGCGCATTCCGAGCACATCGTTTCGAATTCTCAACGCAGCCAACGGGTTACGCAGCGCATGAGCAGTATCTGCCACCAACCTGCGCTGCGCAGCGGTTGCTGCCTCGACATCGTCGGCCATGGCGTCGAACGCCCGGGACAGTTCGCGTACTTCCGGTGGCCCATCGTATGCGGCCGGCTCCGGCGTCGGGGCCTCGCCGATCGGTAACCGATCGTGGAACTTGCCGCCGAACGAGTGAACGCGCGACGACAGTGCGGTCAGTGGCCGAACAACCCAGCGTGACAACGCAACAGCGATCACCGCCACCGTTGCGAGAATCAGGAGAGCTCCGCCGGCGATCACCATCCAGGCAGTACCGACGTCCCGACGGGCGGAGGTAGTGGACGCCTCGAGGACCACCGCGCCGTCCACCTGAGTTCCCCCGCCGACCGGGGCAGTGATCAACGCCGTCGACTGCGACCACGGCGACAGACTCGACGGTAGGTCACCCCGCTGATTTCGCAACGCTCCCGCGATGGCCTGCTGGACGTCGGCGCGGTCGAAGTCCAGACCGGACAGTGCACGCGCCTGACCGTTGCGGTCGACGACGGCAATTCCCTCGTCGTACAAATTGCTGTAACGATCGACAGACTCCTGAAGGCGAGGAATCCCGGACCGGTCCTCCCGCGAACCCAGATCGGCGAAAAACGTTGCGGCGGCTGTCCTGTTCTCGGTGAATCTCTGGGCCCGCTCCCTGCCCACCAACACTGCCAACGGCACCGCCAACGCCAGCACGACGACAGTCGAGTAGATCATCAGCACCATCAGTACACGCAGGCGCACGTCAGCTGTCCCAGCGGTAGCCGAAGCCGCGGATGGTGACGATGGTGCCCGGCCGATCGAGCTTGGATCGCAAGGCCGTCATGTGCACATCGAGCGTCCGCGAAATCGCGACGTACGCGTCACCCCAGATGGCGTCCATCAACTGTTCCCGGCTCACCGCTTCGCCGCGTCGAGTCACCAGATGAGCCAGAAGGTCGAACTCCTTGGTGGTCAGTGCGATGTCTCGTCCGTCTACTTCGACCCCTCGTCCGATGAGGTCGACAACGATGTCGCCGAGCACCACCCTGTCTGCGCCGGCATCGCTCGCCGCGCGCCGACGACGCGCCGCGACCTCGAGCCTGGCATGCAACTCCCCCAACCGAGCCGGCTTGACCACGTAGTCGTCCGCGCCGGTGCGCAGAGCCCGCACCACCGACCGCTCGTCGTCGCGCGCGGTGAGCACCACCACCGGAACCGAACTCAGGGTCCGTAGCTTCCGAAGGACTTCGAGGCCATCCATGTCCGGTAGCCCGAGATCCAGTAGTACAACGTCCATCTCGTGATAGCCGAGTAACACGTCGGCACCGCGGCGCATGCGGACAGGCGTATGACCCACCTCGGTCAACGCGTCCACCAACGCATCACCGACTCCGTCGTCGTCTTCCACCACTGCAATACGCATCGAGATCAAGATAGGCCACCATCAGGGTTGGACGAACGTCACCGGCGAATCTCGCCCGGCCATCCATCCGCACAGTGTCAGCGGAACCATGACCGCCAGTAATGCGAGTAGGGGCGCAGTCCACGAGCCGGTCGAGCTGTGGATCGCACCCGCCACGACGGGTCCCGCTGCGGCAACGAGGTAGCCGATCGATTGCGCCATGGTCGACAGGCTAGTTGCCGTCGCTGTATTCGGAGCTCGTAGATTGATCAGCGTCAGAGCGAGCGAAAGTTGCCCTCCCTGACCGAGTCCGAGCAGAATCGCCCACATTGGAGCCAGCTCGATACTGCCTGCCAGAACACCGATCAGTCCGACGACGGACAATGCGACGACAGCGATTGCGAGCACACTCTGCCGACGGATGCGGGCGGCGAGTACGGGGACGGTCAGCGCCGTGGCGATGCTCGACACCGACAGCGCAGTCAGCAGCAGTCCCGCATTCTCGGCACTGAGCCCGCGATCCCGGTAGATCGTGGGGAGCCACGCAATCATCGAATACGCGAGCAACGATTGCAGTCCCATGAATCCGGTGACAGCCCAGGCGACAGATGATCGCAGAACAGCGGTCTGCCACTTCGGTTCGGCAGATCGGTCCGTTGAGGTCGTCGTCCGGTCGACGTGGCGATACCGCCACGCGAGAAGTGCCATGGCCCCCAGCGCGGCGGTGGACGGTACCGCCCAGACCATGAGAGTCGTTCGCCAGTTGTGGAATACCGACGAGTCGATCGGAATCGTGGCTCCCGAGGCGATTCCTGCGCTGGCACTGACCAGTGCCGTGAACAAGCCCGTCATCAGTCCGATTCGGTGTGGGAAAAGCAGTCGGATCAACACCGGACCGAGAACGTTCGCAACTGCGATGCCCATCCCGGCGAGCAGAGTTCCGATTATCAGCGCCGGCCACAAAGGCGCGCCCCGCAGCGCGGTCCCGACGAAAATCAGCATCAGGCATCCGGTCAGCACGACGGGTACGGTCCATCGCCGAACCGTCCGAGTCGCGGCGACGGCAAAAACACCCAGGCACAGGACCGGCCCTGTGGTCAGTAGTGCGGCCGAACCGGACCCCAGAGCGTAGGACTGTCGAATTTCGGCCAGCACCGCCGACGCGCTCCCGAACACCAAGCGTAGATCGAGGCCGAGCAGAACGATTGCTGCCACAGCGGCATCCGTTCCCACCACGGAGAGAGCAGTTCGATCGGAACCCTCCGGGCTGCCGGACGGATGTTCCGAGCCGGTATCGGTCACCGGTGCTCCCATCCTCGAATCGCCATGGCTCGCAATCGACCATCGCAGGCGGGCGCCGACAAATCAACCCCATGGGCAATTTGTATGACCCACAAGGCAATATTCTGTTGTCGGGGTGCGTACCATTTCTTCCATGCCGGGCCATCCGAGTGACGAGAACTGGATCGGACGCAGGATCGCGAGTCTTCGGCGCGAACGGGGTTGGACACTGGCCGCCCTCGGGGAGCGGGTCGGCCTGTCGACCACGCAACTCTCGCGCATCGAGTCAGGGAGTCGGCAGTCGTCGGTGGGCACGTTGATCGAACTTGCACGCGTGTTCCAAGTGACGTTGAGCGAACTCGTCGCCGAGGAGCCGACTCTCGCGTTTCACCTGGTGAGAGTCGCAGAGCAGCGTCGCCACGGTTCTGCCAACGGAGCGATGACTCCCCTGTCCGGCAACTATCCCGGTATCGATGCCGTTCTGTTGACCATCCCGCCCGCCTCGGATGCCCCGACTGCCCACCACGCCGGCGAGGAATGGCTCTACATACTGGACGGCTCGGTGGAGGTCACCATCGGAAACGACAGTGTTCGACTCGAAACCGGAGATGCGCTGCACTTCCCGTCGCTCAACGCTCACTCCGTCCGCGCACTCGGCGACGAACCCGCGCGTGCACTGCTGGTGTCCACCACCTCGCGCACCCACTGACGTCATGCGACGAAGAGCGGCCACCGCAGCTCCGCTCGAACCCCGGGACAGTAAGGTCGAAGAATGACTGTGCGAGCGGGTGTAGTGGTCACAGGAACCGAAGTGCTGGCCGGTCGGGTTGCCGACCGAAACGGCCCGTGGGTAGCCCAGCAACTCCTCGAGCTGGGCATCGACGTCGCACACATCACGATCTGTGGCGACCGACCCGATGACCTGACGGCACAACTGCGATTTCTCGCGGATCAGCGCGTCGATCTGATCGTCACAACCGGAGGCCTCGGTCCGACCGCCGACGATCTCACGGTGGCGACAGTCGCTGCGTTGTACGGCCGAGAAATGCACCTCGACGTTCAGCTCGAGAAGGGAATCTCCGAGATCGTCGAGCGCTGGCGCAGCCGGCTCAGCTCCGCGGTCGACTCCGAGCCGCTGAAGGCGGGAATTCGCAAGCAAGCCATGGTTCCCGAAGGTGCGCAATCTATTTCGCCAACCGGGACTGCGCCTGGCGTGGCGATATCAGCGAACGATTCTGGGACGCTTCCCGCAGTGCTGATCTTGCCCGGTCCTCCTCGCGAACTACAAGCGATGTGGACGGAGGCACTCGCGTGCGCGCCCATAGCCCAGGTCTTGTCTCGGCGCGCGCAGATCCGCCAGGACACCATTCGCGCATACAGGCTGTCCGAAGCCGATCTCGCCGCAACATTGCGGACGGCAGAAAGTGCCATCCCAGGATTCGACGCACTCGAAATCACCACCTGCTTGAGTCTCGGTGAGCTCGAGATGGTGACCCGCTATGCGGAATCGGCAGCAACCGCATACTCCGACCTCGTCGGCCTCATCGACGAACACCATGGTGCACAAGTCTTCTCGACCGACGGATCCACCATCGACGACATCGTGGCCGACCGACTGACCGGCCGAACAATCGCCACTGCGGAATCCTGCACCGGAGGCATGATCGCGGCCCGGCTCACCGACCGCGCAGGCTCGTCTGCGTATGTGATCGGCGCTGTGGTGTCGTACGCGAACGAAGCGAAGATCGGCCTGCTCGACGTTCCCGCGGAGACCATCGAACAGCACGGAGCCGTCAGCGAACCGGTCGCGGCATCGATGGCAGAGGGCGCACGGACCCGACTGGGCGTCGACATCGCCGTATCCACCAGCGGAATCGCGGGACCGGGCGGCGGCACGGAACTCAAACCGGTCGGCACCGTCTGCTTCGCTATTGCCGCTGTCGGCCGACCGACCTCGACCCGCACGCTTCATCTCCCCGGCGACCGGGCAAGTGTGCGTGCGCTGTCCACCACAGCAGCGATGCACATGCTCGCCGACGCGTTGAAGCCTGACCGTGTGTAGTTCTGTGTCCAGCGGGGCACTCCCAGGAGGTCCTGATACCGGCGACCGGTCGCCTCGACCACTAGGAGATTCCATGACGATGCCCAGCGATGCAAGCGAAGCAGTACCGTCCCACGGCAGCAATGACGGTCCGCGTGACCACACCGCCGAGACCGATGCAATCGAAGGCGCGCACGTGGACGAAGAGAACGTGCCGCATCCTCCGACCGACGAGGCTCCCCAGAACTGAGCGGTCGCCCGAGGGCTGCCGAGTGGTCGAGTGTCGATGTCACTGCTTGGACCCGGGCCGATCGCAAAGCTCACCGCAAGACCCCGTCCCGAAAAACTGATTGCACGCCTCGAGGATCCATCTCTCGGTGAAAGATCAGACGAAGTCTCGGAGGAACTCGATCCTGAGACGGTTGTAGTCATCGGTCCACTGCGAACTCACCGCCATGAATCCATGGTCGAGTCTCGCCTCGTTCTTGCTGTACAGGTTCAGGCGATTGGCGACGCCCACTCTGTCCAGCTTGGCGCTCAGATCGGCTGCCTGGTCCGGGAAAGTGCCGGTATTGCCGTCTGAGATGAAACTCGGAGGGAAGTCGGCTGTCGCGTTGTCCGTGACATTCGCCTGCGCCAGCAGCGCCGTGTCGGTGGTGTCCAGGTAGCTTCGGGCCGCGATGTCGAAAAAGAAGCCGTTCGACGGGCTCGGTGATTGTGGTGTACCCGCTCTCCCGACGTCGAGGGCAGCGCTTTCGAACACGATCGCCTTCAAGGCATTTCGGTCCTGGGTCGGTTCGACGCCCAGTGCGCGCGCGTAATCGGGGTTGGTCTGCACAATGGCGTAATTGCCCACGATGTGGCCACCCGCGCTGGTTCCGGCGAGCACGACGCGACTCATGTCGAGTCCGTACCGGTCGGCGTTCGTGTCGAGAAAGCGCATGGCCTGGCCCAGTTGGATTGTCTGCGTGGGGAAGCGGTACTGCGGCGCGAACGCGTAGTTCAGCGACACCACGTTGTAACCGGCGTCGAGCATGGTGCCGGCCCAGGACGCACCGTCCGAATCTGTGCTGGGAGCACCGTCCGCTTTGTCTCCGACTATCCAGCCACCACCGTGAACCGATACGTACGTGGGCCGGCTGATCGATGCATCGTTGTCCGCGATGTAGATGTCGAGAAACGAATTCGGTAGCGCCGAGCCGTATTCGACGTCGCTGGTGACACGGGCCCCGTCGACAAACGTCGTCGTTGTCGGCGCGTCGGACGCGAAGGAGTTGCTCTGCCCCAACGCGTGCAGCGATCGAATCAGCGGTGCCGGACTGGCTGCGGTAGTTATCACCAGCGCGGAGACCACCACCGCACTCGCCGCAGCGAAACCGGCCGGTACGACGGCAACCGCCCTACGGATACCGGCCCGAGGTGACGAGCCCACCGAACGGCCCGCCCAAGCCGAAGCCAGCAGGAAGAATCCGAGCGCAATCGCCGCGGTCAAGCACAAGACCCACAGTGCGTGAAAGCCCGTCACCAGCCATGCGACCTGAGTGACGACGACGGCAGCGCCGAGCGAAGTGCCTACGGCTGCAGGCTTCCCGGCATCGGATGAGACGAGCCATATCGCCACCACTGCCATGGCGATGACCCACAATCCCACCGCGAACTGCTGACGGATGAGAACGAACTCGAGCCACGCGAGAAGGACGCTGACGCAACCGGTCACTGCGAGGGCGGTTGTCATCGCACTCGTACGCTGCCTGTTGTCGATCTCGATGCCGTCCGGCACGGCCTTCCCCTCTGTGTTGCTCTCTACTGCGCAGACGCGTGACGTTGCCGGTGTAGTTCACGAACAGCATCGCCGAACTCGGCGACCGGCCCGTCCACCACGATTCCCGGCACGATCTGTTCGATGGGCGACGGTGTGATCGCGAGTGGTGCAGCGTCGAATTCCTGGAGCCAGGTGAGCAATTGAGCGGTGGACGTCGCGTATACGATGCGCCCCAGCCCGACTATTCCGTGACTCGCAGCGCACATAACACAATGCTCACCAGAGGTGTAGACCGTCGCCGCTCGACGCTGAACAGGGCTCAGATTGGTAGCGGCCCAACGTGACAGAGCGATCTCGGGGTGCTGGGTTGGATCGTTCCGGTCGCCCACCCGATTCCTGTCCTCGGCCAACACTTCCCCGCCCTCCGAGACGAGCACCGAACCGAACGGATCGTTGCCCGTCCGCACCGCCTCCGCCGCCAAGTCCACAGCACGGACCAGGAACGTGCGGTCGCTCGAGGAAATACTCACAGCGCACCGCCGGGTGCATCGACGATCGAAGTGTCCACGCCACGACCGTACCGGGTCGAGACGCGGAAACTCCGGACCGGTTCGTCCGGACACCGGGTGCCTGTTCCGGGGCAGCATCCATCGATGCTCGGTATGGTCGGCGGGTGAGCTTCTCGATACGGCCGGCCACGTCGTTCGCGGATCTGCGTGAAATCCTCGGCCCGAAGAACCCGACGTCCTCGGTCTGCTGGTGCCTCAGCCACCGAATCGATTCCGCGACCAACAGGGCACTCGTCGGCCCCGAACGCGCCGAGTACGTGAAGAAGCTGACCCGTCGAACAGTCGCGCCGGGGGTACTGGCCTACGACGGCGACGAGGTGGTCGGCTGGGCGGGGGTTGCACCGCGCTCGGAGTTACCGTTCGCGCGGTCCAACAAGATTCCGCACGTCGACGATCTGCCGGTCTGGACGGTCTGGTGCTTCCGGGTGAAGGCCGGCCACCGAAAACGCGGAATCGCACACGCGTTGTTGAACGGTGCCGTTCGGTTCGCGGACGACCATGGTGCCCCGGCGGTCGAGGGGTATCCGGTCGACAACGAGGGCAAGAAAGTCGATCTCACCATGGCATACGTGGGAACCCGTCGGCTGTTCGAGTCGGCGGGCTTCGAGTTCGCCGTCGAAACAACGTCGGTGTCGGGTGGCTTCCCTCGGGTGATCATGCGAAAAGACCTGCGGCACTGAGGTGGTACGGTTCTGCTGTTGCGCCACATCAGGATTGGACAACCACGGCAGTTCACCCGGCTCGCGTCGACGCGGAGAGAAGCAGGCGCAGATCAGCAGCAGGTGGACGATCTCCAGCAGAACCGACAAAGGGTGCTCTCCTGGTACACCTCTCGTCAGAGACTGTCTCGATCTCGCCGACTCATGTTTCATCGAAACATGACAACTTCCGTGAAGGCCTACGCCGCCACCGCAGCCGACCAGCCGCTGTCCCCCATCACGATCGAGCGCCGCGACCTCGGACCACACGACGTCCGTATCGACATCGAGTTCGCCGGCATCTGCCACTCCGATATTCACACCGCGCGCGGCGAATGGGGCCCGGTACCGTACCCGCTGGTCGTCGGCCACGAGATCGCAGGAACAGTGGCCGAGGTCGGATCCGAGGTCACCATGCACGCCGTCGGCGATCGTGTCGGAGTCGGCTGCATGGTCGACTCGTGCGGCGAATGTGCCCAGTGCGTCAAGGGTCTCGAACAGTACTGCCTCGTCGGCAACATTCAGACCTACGGCGGCACCGACCGCGACGGCACGACCACCCAGGGCGGCTACTCCCAACAGGTCGTCGTCACCGAACACTTCGTGGTGAAGATCCCCGAGGGCATCGCGCTCGACGCCGCCGCGCCGCTGCTGTGCGCCGGGATCACCACCTATTCACCGCTCCGGCACTGGGGAGCCGGTCCCGGCAAGAAGGTCGCGGTGGTCGGCATGGGCGGGTTGGGCCACATGGCCGTCAAGATCGCCCACGCCATGGGTGCCGAGGTGACGGTTCTGTCGCAGTCGCTGAAGAAGCAGGAGGACGGACTTCGACTGGGAGCAAACCACTACTACGCAACCAGTGACCCCGACACATTCGAGAAGCTCGCGTCCACATTCGATCTGATCATCAACACCGTCAGCGCCTCGATCGATCTGAACGCACACCTGTCTCTGCTCGCCGTCGACGGCGCAATGGTCAACGTGGGTGCTCCCGCAGAACCCCTTCCGTTGCAGGTCTTCTCGCTCATCCCCCACCGCAGAACGTTCGCAGGATCGGCCATCGGATCGATCGCCGAAACGCAGGAAATGCTCGACTTCTGCGCCGAACACCACCTCGGAGCCGACATCGAAGTCATCTCCGCCGACAAGATCAACGACGCGTGGGAACGGGTACTCTCCTCCGACGTTCGCTACCGATTCGTCATCGATACCTCGACCCTGGTCTGATCGAGTAGGGGTAGCCGGTGCAGGCGGCGATCTGCTTGCACCGGCGACCTCGAAATTTACCGATGCGTCATCACGAAGGATGTATCAGCAGGGCGTCGCTCGATTCGACCGGCAGACTTAGGCTGGACCGCATGGACAACAAGGCAGAGGTACGCGAGTTCCTCATGACCCGCCGAGCCAGGCTCACCCCGGATGCGGCCGGTATCACGGGTGGAAGCAGCCGTCGCCGAGTCGCCGGATTACGACGAAGCGAAGTGGCAGCACTTGCCGGCCTCTCTGTCGAGTACTACGCGCGTATCGAGCGCGGTGCCATCGGCGGTGCATCGGCGTCCGTGCTCGATGCCCTCTCGCGCGCACTACAACTCGACGACACCGAACATGCACACCTTCTCGACCTTGCGCGAGCTGTGGACGGAGTACCGACCTCCGGACGTCCTCGACGTAAGGCTGCCCGCCCCGCTGCCCCGAGAATCAGCCTGCAATGGGCCCTCGATTCGATAACGGACGGGATTGCCTTCGTACGCAACCAACGTCAGGATCTGCTGGCGACGAACGAACTCGCGAAAGCGTTCTACGCCCCTGTGATCGGGGACGGTGGACGAACGCCCAACCTCGCTCGATTCCAGTTCTTGGATCCTTCGTCCCGAGAGTTCTACCCCGACTGGGACACCTTCGCCGAAATGTGTGTAGCCATCATGCGCGCCGAAGCAGGTCGCGACCCGCACGACAAGGGACTCCAAGACCTCGTCGGGGAACTCTCCACGCGCGACGAAACATTCCGAAAACTGTGGGGTGCCCACAACGTTCGAACCCATGGGGCCGGCATGAAGCGCTTCAACCACCCGGTCGTCGGCGAGGTTCACCTCGCTTACGAGGCGCTCGCTATCACCGCCGATCCCGGAGCCGTCCTCATGGTGTACACCGCTGAGCCGGGCTCGCCGAGCGCGGAACGCATACGGCTTCTCGGATCATGGGCCGCAGAACGCGCCGAGGCACAGCCGAACCCCTGACCCGTATGTATCGACTGTCGCCGCCGCGCCGCTCACCGCGGAACCGCTTGCAATCCGGTCTCCACATCCTTCTGGGTCTCGGCCAGGAAAGTTTCGAACTCGTCGCCGATCATGAAGGTCGTCGTGAATTTGCTGCGCTCTGCGATCTGCTTCCAAGTGGGTGTCTCCACCATCTTCCCCAACGCCGTCCGCCAGTAGTCGACCGCGTCGACGGGCATGTCCGGTGGCCCGTACAGTCCGCGCCAATTGGCCAGCGTCACATCGAATCCCAGCTCTCGTGCAGTGGGAACGTCGAGACCGGGGATTCGATCTTCGGCCAGAACGCCGATACCGTCGAGGTCCCCGGATGCCAGTTGATCGACGAATTCACTGACGCCACCGATGGCCACGTCGATCTCACCACCCAGAAGTGCAGCGGTCTGTTCGCGGCCACCCTCCTGGGTGACGTAGCGGACGGCAGACGGGTCGCCGCCGGCAGCCGAAACCAGCAGGGAGAAAGGCAACTCGTCATCGTGGGCCGCACCGACCACGACGCCCGATGGGTTGGACGCTATTGCCGTCATAACTCCGCGAAGGTCGGTGAGAGGACTGCCGGGACGCGCTACGACGACGTAGTACTCGGTCATCAGTCGGGCGATCATCGTGACGTCGTCGTAGCCGTATTTCGACACCCCACTCACCTGGTTCACCATCATCGACAACGACGTCACCGCAAGCTCATCGTCGGCGCTCCGATGGTCCTCGACCATCGTGGCAAGGTAGTCGGCACCACTCCCGCCGGGTCGATTCTGCACCGGCAGAGCTGTTTCGACGATCTTCTCCTTCTGCAGGGCATCCACGACCGAACGGATGGTGAGGTCGAAGCCACTGCCGGGATCGGCTCCCGCCGTCATCGTGACGGGGCCGTCGGGATAGGGCACCGAATCGGACGTAGATGCAGGATCGGTGTCGGGTCCGGAATCGGTACATCCGGTCAACAGCAATGCGGCCGCGATCATGACGCCGAGTATCGATTTCTTCGCGGTCACAGCATCGCCCCTCGGCCCGGTCCGCACAGCGGTCGCTGCTTCCACCCAACTCTAGGATGCAGTGACAAGGGGCGGAGCAAAATGACGTCCGGACAATCGCATTCACTCATGCGCGACGAGTACGCGATTCCGCCGACGCGCCGGAGCGCACTCACTTACAGTTGCGCAGTGCCGAGCTGGATACTGGGTCTGATCGTCGTACTCGTCGTGGTGTTGGCCGTGACGGCCAAACTCGCTGCTCGCACCCGAGCGCCCGATCCGGGATGGTTCATCGACAGCACTCGTGCAGCCGGTGCACTGACGGTCATCGGAACGATGTTCTCGGTTCTGCTGGCATTCACCATCTTCTTCGCACTGCAGAGTTACCAGCGCGCGAGTAATGGAGCCAGCGTCGAAGCCGTCGCCGTGACGGAGCTGCACAATGTGGCCGATGTCCTCGAAGGACACGGCGGTGCACAGTTGCACGGTGGCCTCATCTGCTACGGCCGTGCTGTCGTCTCGGACGAATGGTCTGCAATGGCGCGCGGTGAAACGTCCCCATCGGTCAATCATTGGGTGGACACCATGGCCCAGGATTTTGCCGCCACCACACCGGAAGGTGCCTCGCAGGAGGCGGCGTACGGACAGTGGTTCGATCAGCAAGCCGAACGCCGCGACGGTCGCCGCGACCGACTGGCCGAGGCAACACCGTCGGTTCCGTTTCCTCTCTGGATCGTGCTGGGCATCGGAGCGTCGGCAATTCTCTCGTACATGTGCGTACAGGCGGATCGCCGCGAATCCGCTGTAGTGCAAGCCGTTCCGATCGCGTTCGTATCCGCGCTCGTGGCCTCGGCGCTGGTCGTCGTCGCGTTTCTCGACCACCCGTACTCCGATTGGTCGGGCAGCATCCAACCCACCGAGATGAACGTGACGCTGCAGTTCATCGACGACGGCCACTCGGCCCCGTGCGACGAGTCCGGCAACCCCACCTGACCCGACGGATGCGCAGCACCCTCTACCGCACGATCGGCATGACCTGACGCACCTTCGGATCCCGCAGATACAGCGCACCCCAAGCAAGAACTCCGACGTACACCGCGAACAAGACCGTACTGAACAACGGCTTGTCCACTCGCCAATTGGTGAGGACGGCACCACCGAGATATCCGGTCAGCAGAGCCGCACCGAGAAACGCGGTACGAGGCACCAGGTAGAGAACCAGGCACACAAGCAGGACGATGCCGATGACGGGCGTCATCTCGTCGCGGAGCCCCAACTCCGCAGTCGAATCTTTCACCTGCTGCACATTCAGTAGTTTGCCGACGATGTCGAAAATCAGGAATAGCGCAAGAAGGCCAGTGAGGCCCCAGCCTGCGCGGGTTGCACGGCGTGAATTGGTCGCAGGGGTGGTCGTCGTGGTCATGGTCGTCTCCGATGCTCGATACGTAAGGTGTCGCCGGTATCGACTGCCGTCGGTACGAAAACTCACCGCCGTGAGAAGCACACCAGGACTGCTTCCGCCTCGATCACGAACATTGGGTCCACCGGAGGACATCGCCGAGACCGTCGCCCACCTGGCCGGTCCTGCTCGATGGATCAATGGTCAGGTCGTGTACGCCAACGGCGGGATCGTCTGACCCCCTTCTCGGATACTGGGCAGCTCCACGTCGAATGCGTCCTGACTTGTCAGACTCCCGACCACGAGCGCACAATTCGTCACCATGGCACTGATCTCGAAGGGCTTCGTCGGCCGCAGACGCGGCGACGACGGGCGCACTCCCCCCGGTCAGTATCTGACCAAGGATTTTCCCGTCCTCGCGATCGGGCCCGCGCCCGTTGTCGCGACCGAAACATGGTCGTTCTCGATCACCACCGAACGGGGCGACACTCGCAGCTGGACCTGGGACGAATTCGCGGCACTTCCACACGACACTCCGACAGTCGACATCCACTGCGTCACCAAGTGGTCGAAGCTCGATACCACGTGGAAGGGCGTAAGCCTGGACGTTCTGCTGGACGGTCTCGATACCGATGCCGGGTTCGTCGTGGTCCACGGCTTCGACGGCTACACCACCAACCTCCCCCTCGAAGACCTCAGGGATGGCAGGGCCTGGCTGGTGACCGAATTCGACGGCGCTCCCCTGGCTCGCGAACACGGTGGTCCCGCAAGGCTTCTCGTTCCGCATCTGTATTTCTGGAAATCGGCCAAGTGGATCTCGCGTATCGAACTCACGCTGGAGAACGAACAAGGCTTCTGGGAGCGCGGCGGCTACCACGACTACGGAGATCCGTGGCGCGAGCAGCGGTACCAGGGCGACTGACGTGACATCGGCGGCTGGGGCGAAACCCTGGCTCGTTGCCACGGTGCAGACCGTGCGGCGTGAGACACCCACCGCGTCCACCCTGGTTCTCGACGTCGACGGATGGCCCGGCCATCTTGCCGGGCAGCACGTGGACGTCAAGCTCACCGCCGAAGACGGCTACAGCGCACAGCGAAGCTACTCCTTGGCCTCGGCACCCGACGGCACGTCGCGCATAGAGATCGCGGTCCAGAACGTCGCGGACGGCGAGGTGTCGCCGTACCTGGTCGAGTCCGTCGAGGTCGGCGATCGCATCGAGATCCGCGGGCCGGTGGGGCGATGGTTCGTCTGGCGGCCGTCCCAGCCCTCGGAGACCCAGTCTCCTCCAATCCTGTTGGTGGGTGGCGGTTCCGGCATCGTCCCGCTCCGCGCGATGGTTCGCGCGCAGGCTTCCGCGACGGGCGGACGAGTACCTTTTCGGGTCCTGTACTCGGTGCGCGAACCCGCAGAGGTCTACTTCGCCGACGAGTGGGCTCACCCTCCGGCCGGCGTGGACGTCACCATGATCCACACACGGCGTGCTCCCGCCGGCAACGCACGGCCCCTCGGCCGCATCACGGTCGAGGACCTCGACGCCCACGGATGGCCGGCAGAGTTCGAGCCGCGGTGCTACATCTGCGGCCCCACGAGCTTCGTCGACACGGTGGCCGACATGTTGGTTGCTCGGGGTCACTCGGCAGCGAACATCCGTACCGAGCGTTTCGGACCGAGCTGAGGGAAGGCCCTCGGCTCGGCACCGCGTACACGGTAGATGAACTATCCACATTTCGACGGTCACAGTGGGGTTCGGATCCGTCCCTTCTGGATCCGGCTTCCCATACTGTCGGCATCATGACCATCGATCGAGTACCGGTATCCGGCGGAGACATCGTCGTGGAAACTCACACTGGGACCAGTGAGCCCGTCCTCGTGGTGCACGGGGTCTCCAGCCAGCGCATGCTGTGGAGCTGGCTGCACGCGGAGTCGCCGCACCTGACCCTCGTCGCACCGGATCTGCGCGGCCGAGGTGACAGTGTGGATGTCACGGGACCGTCATCGCTGACACGGCACGCAGACGATCTGGACGCCGTCATGGATGCATTGGGACTCGACTCCGTGCACGTGTGCGGAATGTCGATGGGAGCGTTCGTGGCGGTCGAGTTCGCAGCCCGGTATCCGTCCCGGGTGAAGAGTCTCGTTCTTGTCGACGGGGGCGTGCCGGTACCACCGCCCGCCGGTCTCACACAGGACAACGTTGCGGCTGCCTTCGGGGACAAGATTGCGCGAACACAGCAGCGGTGGAACGACATCGACGATTACATCGAGTTCTTGGTGTCGACGTCGTTGCCGCTACTCGACCCGGCCGATCCGCTACTACGGACGTACGCCGAACACGATCTGGCCGACGGATCGATTCGACTGTCTTCGGCTGTGGTCGTCGCCGACGCCACGGACGTGTTCTTCGGCGCTTCACGATTCCGGGAACTGACGATGCCGATTCGATTCCTGCACGCGGAGTGGAGCATTGGTGCAGATTCCGCCCCGATGTACTCGCCCCAGGACATCGACGCGTTCGACCTGACATCCATCACCCCGATGCCTGGACTCGATCACGCAGGGACGATCATGACCTCGGTCGGTGCGGCTGCAGTGGGAGAAACGATCGACGAAGCAATCGACGCGGAGCCAGAAGGAGTCGGGCAGTTCACCGATGCGTAGCAGAGGCGTCGGCCTCGAACGGTGCCCATGGGGTGTCTCGAAGCGCAGGACAGTGTTCGGGTGTCGGGTTGTGTGCAATGTCGATCATCCGATCGAGGACGTCGCGCGTGGCGGCCAGATCGGCCATGGCCGCGGTGATTCGGTCTCGTTCGACTCTCATGATCTCGAAGGCCTCGGGCGAGCTCTGGCCGCTGTCTATACACGGCAGTAGTTGCAGAATCTTCCGACTCGAAAGACCAGCGGAGAAAAGTTGCTGGAGTAACTTCACGCGCTCGACGGCAGACTCAGGGTAGACGCGTTGTTCGCTGGAGGTACGTTCGGACGCCAGCAAGCCCTGCTCTTCGTAGTAGCGAAGAGCTCGCGTGCTCACTCCTGCCAGGTGTGCCACCTCGCCTATACGCATCCAGTATCTCCCTCGGAGGAATGTTTCGATTCTTGGACTTGCCCTTGACGTTAACGTGAAGTTTTAGCCTTGTCGATGTCGGACCGATCAGGACCGAAAACACGAAAGTTCGCGAAGAAAGTAGGGTCCCCATGGACTTCTCCGACCAGATCGCCCTCGTCACCGGAGCCAACCGTGGCATCGGCCGTCACTTCGTCCTCGAACTGCTCGATCGAGGTGCGGAGAAAATCTACGCGACAGCTCGCAGACCAGAAACGCTCGACTTCGACGACAACCGGGTGGTGCCGTTGACGCTCGACTTGCTCGACAGCGAATCGGTGAGAGCAGCGGCGTCGACGGCGTCCGATGTCACACTGCTCGTCAACAATGCGGGCATCTCCACCGGTGCCGCGCTCGTCACCGGTGACCTCACCGAGGTTCGACGCGAGATGGACACACACTTCTGGGGCACACTGCACGTCATTCGGGCATTCGCCCCGGTACTCGCAGCACAGGGTGGCGGCTCGATCGTCAATATCTTGTCGGCTCTATCTTGGTTCGCCACAACGGGATCCGGGGCCTACTCTGCCGCGAAGGCCGCCGAATGGAACATGACGAACGGTGTACGCCTGGAACTGGCACCGCAGGGAACATTCGTACAGGGCGTACTTCTCGGCGCTGCAGATACCGACATCGCCGCCGGCTACGACGGACCGAAGATCGATCCCCGCACAGTGCCGCGTGCCGCCCTGGACGGTCTGGCGGCCGGCTCTACCGAAATCATCGTCGACGAATGGACCGCTATGGTGAAGTCCTCTCTCGCCGGCGATCCCGCAGCTTTCTATGCACAGATGGCCGAGCTACTCGGAGCGAACTGACTTTCCATCCCAATTCCCGAACCCCAACCGAAAGGCACTGCGCGTGGCCGTACGGATTCGATCCGAGAACTGTGGGGTGCACCGAACCGTTCGGTCGGGCGGAAGGGATGTGAGCGGCGAGGTGTCGCACTACGGAGCCGCTCTTTTCACGCTCGCCTAGGTTCGATCCCGAGCCAGGATGCGTTCGAGGTAGTCGAGGTCTTCGCGGAGCATGGAGATGGCCCGTTCGGGTCCCTCGGGTACGACGGGCTTGCCGCTGTCCTGGGCAACAGTGCGCAGTGCCATGTCGGCGAGTTGGACGGCCACGCTCCGATCGGCGTCCGGATCACCGCTCTGATGCCACCAGGCAACCCAGTTCAGCATGCCGATGATGCCGAGTGCCGCAGTACGCGGATCGACGGGCCTGAATTCCCCTGCCTTGACACCGCTTTCGATGACCGTCACGAACTCCTTGAGGACGTGTCGTCGACTCTGCTGGTAGGTCCGCGACATCTCCTCGGGGAGGTCGGCTTCCGACCTGATGATGAGCTTGAAGCGGTCGGCGGTCTCGGCCTGATTCAACGCGATCGCGGTGGCCATCTTGCGAAGCTTCTCGGTGGGACCGAGATCGGATCGCTCGTTGATCTGGTGCAGAACTGCGGCAGGCGTCTCGGTGCTCTCACTGATCAGGCGCGACAGCAACTCGTCCTTGTTCGCGACGTAATGATAGAGCGCCGGCCGGGTGAGGCCCGTTGCGTCGGCGATGTCCTGGAGGGTCGTGCTGGCAAAGCCCTTCTCCGCGAACAACCGCGTGGCCTGGTCGAGAATCTGCTTCTCGACCAGCTCCCGACGCGGATTGCGCGCCGCTCCTCGCTGTGAGTCCTCGCGTGTCATGACCGAAGAATAACCGTCGCTCCCGTCAACGACCGACAGACACGAGGTGGGTGCGCGCACTGACCAGACCTGCCACCGCGTCGGGCATCCACTCTTCCGGTACGTCGACGACGACGAGTGCACTGGTGCTGCGCATCATTCGCTCTGCAACATCGAGTCGAGTCAGGACGTGATCACGCTCGCCGGAACCGGTGAGCCACACCGTGGTGCTTGCCCTGCACTCGTCGACAATGGCCGTGGCCTTCTCGTTCCACGCAGATTCGACGTCCACCGAGACCACCGTTGTCGTCGGCTCTTCGCGAAGATCGGACGGGGCGAATCGGTCGGGAAATAGCCGCCCACCATGTTCGACGGGCCGCGAGAGGATCCAGCGAGACACATCGACAGGAACCTCCGAATCTGCCGGAACCTGCGCGTAGCTCGCGATTCCCTTCCACGCCACCTCGGGCGCAGACTCGAGGAATCGCTCCAGGCCGACCTTTCCGGCGCGCGTCATGTACGCCACCATCAGTTGCTCCACGGGCAGATCCATCCGTTGTGGGAACGACTCCCACCACTGTTCACTTCGCACTGCGATCTGCTGGAGGTGTTCGACTGCGGGGCGACGCACCCGTTCGTACTCGGTGAGGGCATCGCCGACGGTCGCAGCCGACGCCAGCGCAGCATCGAGTGCGATGGCGTCTTCCATGGCCAGCTTCGTTCCCGATCCGATCGAGTAATGGGCGGTGTGGGCGGCGTCCCCGAGGAGAACGACGTTGTCCACCGACCACTTTCGGCACTTGACGGTTCGGAACTGCATCCACCTGGTCCGGTTTCCGATGAGCCTGTGATCCTGGAGGGTGTCGGCAAAAGCCTTCTCGAGGTAGCGCAACGACGTCTCGTCACTGTCGGTCGGGTCCGTGTCATCCGTCGTGACGTCGAAGCCCGCGCGATGCCACGTGTCGAGATCCGTCTCGATCAGGAACGTACTGCGATCCGGCGCGTAGGGATACGCGTGTGCGACGAAAGTGCCGTGCTCGGTGGTGACGGGTACGAAAATCGCGCTTGCCAGTGCGAAATCCGTTCCGCACCAGAGGTAGAGGCCGGATCCGATGGTGATGTCGGTGCCGAACCCCGGGTCTGCCGTTCGCGTTGCGCTGTTGATTCCGTCCGAGGCGATGACGAGGTCGACATCGAGATCGCCCGGTGCACGGCGTTCGCCGAATTCGAGCCGAACCCCGGCGTCCCGCGCTTGCTCCTGCAGGACGGACAGCAGCGAGGTACGGGCCACAGCGAGCAGATCACCGTGGGCCAAGCGGGCGATCGACTCCCCCACCTGCATCGACATCTCGTGTGAGTACGCCTGAGCGACAATAGCATCGAGTGATGCGGCGTCGGCCTGACGTAGATTCCGCTGCGTCCGTGAGGCGAGGCCCACTCCGAACCCGAACGTGGTGTCCGGTGAACTCTGTTCGTAGACGGCGATCTCCGCGGCGGGGTTGGACAGTTTCAGCAGCCGCGCGGCGTAGAGGCCACCGGGGCCCCCGCCGATGACTGCGACGCGGTCGAGTTTCATCGTTGCCTCTCGAGCTTCGCGGCGATGTCCAGCCGCAAACGCTTCTTGTCGATCTTGTTGACGTTGGTTCGGGGAAGCGCGTCGAGCCATTCGAGGCGCTCCGGCCATTTGAACTTGGCCACACCGAGTCCCGTGAGATGGCCCTGCACGTCGGCCATCGTCAACGGCGCCCCGTCGGTGACGAGATACGCGCACGTCTTCTCGCCGAGTCGAGGGTCGGGCATCGCGACGACGGCCGCGCCCACGATGGCCGGATGGTCGAGCAGAAGAAGCTCCACTTCCTCGGCGTTGATCTTCTCGCCGCCGCGGTTGATGAGGTCTTTGATGCGCCCCTCGATCGTGACGTACCGCTCACCGTCGACGACGGAGATCGACGCCAGATCGCCGGTGCGGTAGAAGCCGTCGGAGGTGAAGGCAGTCCGATTGTGCTCGGGGGCACCGAAATACCCGGTGATCGTGTACGGCCCGCGGCAACACAATTCGCCGACGTCCCCGTCGGGTAGCTCGATCTCCGTGCCGGGATCGAGAATGCGCACCTCGTCCTCCGCACAGACAGGCGTGCCGACTGTGGTGATTCGAGCGTCGCGAGGGGCGGCGACCGGGGTGACGGTGAGCAGCCCCTCGGACATCCCGAACAACTGACCCGCCCAATGATCTCCGCCGTCGTCGACGCGGTCCATCAGCGCCGGTGACACTTTGGCACCGGACAGGATCACGTGCCGCAGACGCCTACTCACGCGATCGAACTCGGGACTCGACACGGCCTGGTAGTGACCGTGGCCGATCAACACCTCGGTGGCTTCCGCGCGCTCCATCAGGTCGAACGCCGATCCGACGTCGGCGGTCGCGAGTACGAGGCACGCACCGACCGAATGCGAGGCGTGCAGACCGCAGGCGATCCCTGCGTTGTGCACGATGGGGATCAGATGGGCGACACGGCTGTCCGCGGTCCATTCGAGCCGTTGGGCGTACATGAGTGCGTTGTTCCAGTACTCGGCATGGATCCGTGGGATGACCTTGGGCACTCCCGTTGTCCCGCCGGACAATTGGAATGCAACCACATCTTCGGGATCCGTTTCCGCCTCGATGGCCTCGACGAGAGCTCGGGCTTGGGTGGGATCGATGTCGAGACCGAGGTCCTCCACGCGCAGTTCGTCGGTGTCCACCGACCCGACTGTGACCACGTGGCGAACGGTCTCGCTGCCCGCGGCGTGTTCGTGGGCGAACGAGACCAGGTCGAACGACGGCAGGCCGGCCTCGACGATATGCGCGACTGCGCCCACCGCGGCACCGATGTGCGCGATCTCGTGCATTCGGTGCGCGGCCAGTGTGGCGACCGGAACCAGTCCGGCCTTGACGCAGCCGTACCAGGCCAGCACCGTCTCCAGCCGGTTCGTCAGTTGGAACAACACAGGGTCCAGGCGTGCCAGCCCCAGTCGCATCAAGCCTGCAGCGATGGCATCGGTCCGGCGGTCGAGTTCGGCGAACGTCATCGAACCCTCGGCGCTGATGATCGCGAGCCTGTCGGGATACCGAAGAGCGATGTCGCGGAACCGGCGACTCGTGGGAAGTGGACTCCACGAACCACTCCGGCGGTACTGCTGCGCGCGATCCTCCGGGTAGCCCACCAGCCGGCCGTCCCAGTCCGAGTGGGTCGCGTCGGTGATCACCGTCATCGTTCGGCCACCGCCGGGAGCAATCGTGAGATCTCCAACGAATGATCGGGGTGATCGGCCGGGACGATTCCCGAGTACACGGCCGTCCAGCATCCCGGGCAGCACAACTGACGGAACACGATGGGCGTGTCGACGTATATGGACGGATCCGACGTCACCTGCGGACCCGCCGCCGAGGACGGACCCTCGTAGCGAGCCAGATCCAATACGCCGCTGGTCTTCTCGTCACCGAGCAGTCGACCGCACTGTGCACAGGCGATGACCCGAACGTCCCCGACGGTCACCTCGGACAGGTTGTCGTCGAGACGTCTGGCCAGCGAGAGATCCATGATGGGGGCGTCGGAGTGCTGGGTGGACCGCGTGCGCCGTTCGTCGATCATGTCTCGACGTCGTTGCGCAGTTGCTACCTCGTCCACCTTTCCCGCGTCGATCACCACGCCGTAGACGACGTTCGCCCCCTCTGCGGTGACCTTGCCCTCGCGTAGGTCCACGACGACAGCCCCGGGATCGCGATGCAACGGATCTCCGTAACCGCCGCCTCCCTGCCAGTGCATGTACAGCACCTCACCGGGAGCGACATAGCTTTCGGCGTAGCACGCGCCGAATTCCTTTCCGCCGCCGAGCTCGTCGAGGGCTCCGGGAATCTTGCCTGCTGCGAACTGCTCGATGACGTCGGTACTGCGCGCCAGGATTTCGAGTCCGGTGTTGCCGGGGTATCCGCCGGCGAGGCCGTTGTTCTGCGCCACGGCTTTACCCGCCGAGGCGAGGACGAGGCCCATCGGGAGCGAGGTGCCGTACGGCGTGACCGCGAGCGATGCACTGACGCCACCGCGTTGACGACCGGGTCCACCGGAGTCGGGCTCTTCACGACGCCACAGTGTGAGCAGCGGGTAGAGGAACTCGGTCATTTCCGTATCGGGGATGCGCCCCATCGGAATACAGAAGAGTCCGCCTGTGTCCATGCCGTCTGCGGTCGGGCGTGCGCCGTAACCGCCTGCCATCGGTTCCATCATGATGTTGAGGAACGGAACGGGTTGCTCTCCGCGTTCGTCGAGGCCTGCGATCACGGCGGTGTCCCAGGTACCGCAGCACGCAGCCTGCACGCTCTTGCCCAGGTCGACCGATCTGTCGAGCATCTGCGAGAGGCATTCGGCGATGAGTGTTCCGGTCAGCCAAGCGGGTCCGATGGGACCACGGCTGACCGCAGCCGGGAAGCTCGCGTTGTTGATGGTGCCTTCTTCGGAGACCAAATCGAAGCATCGCATCAATCCGCCTGCAGACCAGGGAATGTCGCCCGCGAGGATCGGAAGCAACGCGAGCATGACACCGCCGCGCATACCTGCGTAGGTGCAGTTGATGACGCCGGTCTGCTTGTCGGTGCCGGTGAAGTCGAACGTGAGATGGTCGTCGGTCTTGCTCATCGCGACGGTGATCTTGTGCACCTCGCGATCACCGGTGTGCGACTGGTCCTGGTAGCCGGTGGCCTTCCAGGTCCCGTCGGGGAGCGAGGAGAGCTTGCTGCGCAGACGTCCTTCGGCGTCGGTCATCATGCGCTTCATGACGGCTTTGACGGTGTCGGCACCGTACTGCTCGATGACGGCGAGCATGCGGTTGCGGCCGACGGTGTTCGCGCCGATCTTGGCGCGCAGGTCGAGCCCTACCAGCATGGGAACGCGGGAGCGTCGAACCCAGAGATCCGCGATGTCGCGTTGTAGCTCGTAATCGCGGACCACCTTGACCGGTGGAGTCGGAAGCGACTCGGAGAACACGTCTTTCGCCGACGGATCGAACGATCCCAGGCCGGAACCACCGAGGTCGGGTTCGTGGCAGATCGCACTGGTCCAGGCGAACAGTTTGCCCTCGTGGAAGATGGGTTGGTAGACGATGACGTCACTCTGATGCAGTCCCCCGCCGACCCATGGGTCGTTGCACAGGAACATGTCACCCGGCGCAATTCCCGGGTTGGTGGCGCGGTGTTGCAGGGTCCAGTAGATCGCCAGGTCGACGGCTCCGACGAGCATGGTGTTGTAGAGGCCCACCTGAACCTCCTGTCCCAGTTCGTCACTGATCGCGAAGTCGAAATCGTTCGCGTCGGTGACGATGGGTGAGCCCGACATTCGTTTGAGTGCCTCGCCCATCTCGTCGGTGACCGACCAGAGTCGGTGTCGGATGACCTCGTAGGTCAGCGGGTCGAGCTCGTCGATCTGCTGCTGGGTGACGGTGTGCACCGGCAGCGTCGGTGGCAGGGTGCGGGCGAGGGCGTCGGGGTCGACGGGGCGGGACGAGAAGATCTCGGACCCGGGAATTGCGGATGTCATGGTTCGGTTCTCCTGTGGTCTCAGCCGGCGACGATGTTGAGGTTGCCGAGGCGGTCGACAGTTCCGGTGGTGCCGTGCGGGACGACGACTGTGGTCGTCGGGACTTCGACGATGGCGGGGCCGGCGAGCACATGCCCGGCGGCGAGCTTGCTGTAGTCGTAGATGTCGGTGTCGACGTATCCGATTCGACCGTCCAAGTTGACTTTTCGGGTACCGATGCGAGCGACCGAGGCATCGGCGGAATCGGCCGACTTCAGCTCGGGGAGGGTCGGCGAGAACGGCAGGACGCCGGTTGCACGCACGCGATAGGTGATCGCCTGAATACCTGCTTCACGGAAGCCGCTGTCCTTCCCGTACAAGTCGGCGTAGCGCTGCTCGAAGAGATCGGAGGCGTGTGCGACGCTCGAAGAGTCCAGCGAGCCTTCGGGAATGGTCGTGGCAACCTCTGCCAACTGCATCGTGTACCGCATGTCGATTTCACGTTCGACCTGGACAGACGTGAAATTGAGCCCTTGTCGACCGAGGGCTTCACGGACTCGCTTCTCGAGGCCGTCGAAATTCGCTTCTGCGCGAGCAGGATCGAGCGGCATCGCCGCCGGGTCGGACAGCTCGGCCGCGAGCACGATGTTCGACGACGCAAGACCGTAGGCCGAGAACGCCGATGCCACCTGCCCGAGTGGAACGATGACTTCCTTGACGCCGACTTCGGCTGCATAGGCAGCGCAATGCGATGGGCCGGCTCCGCCGAATGCGTAGAGAACGAAGTTGCGCGGATCGTGTCCGGCTTCGACGACCGTCTTGCGCAGAAGGTCGCCGGTCTGTGCGTTCTGAACGGCGTAGATCGCGGCCGCCGCGTCCTCGATCGACAGACCGAGCGGTTCCGCGATGCGGCGACGAATGGCCTCTCGCGCAAGCTCTTTGTCGAGCGGTTTACGTCCGCCGAGCAATCCGCGTTCGGGGAGGATGCCGAGGACGAGATTGGCGTCGGCATTGGTGGGTTCGGTGCCGCCCTGTCCGTAGCACGCAGGTCCGGGCACCGCCTGGGCGCTGTGCGGCCCGATCTGGAGGTTGCCGCCTGCATCCACCCACGCGATGGCACCGCCCCCGGAGCCGATGGCGTGCACCTGCAGGGTGGGCACGTTGATCGGGTGGTGATTGATGATGGTGCTCGACGCACGCACCGGCTCACCGTCCACGACGAGTCCGACGAGGAAGGTGGTTCCGCCGACGTCGGTGGCGATGATGTTCTTGTGTCCGAGCTGCTTTCCGAGTGATACGGCTCCGACCACGCCGCCGGTGAGGACCGAACCGACCGTGCTGATGGCGTTCTTCGGTGCCTCGGCTGCGGCAACGGCACCGCCGTTGCTCTGCATCACCAGGAGTGGGCCGGCGAGATCGAGTGCGCGCAACTTGGATTCCAGCGAACCCAGATAGTCGCGTAGTCCCGGTCCGATCTGGGTGCTCATGATCGTCGTCGCGTTACGCGCGAACTCACGGATGCGCGGGCTCACCTCGGAGGACAAAGAAACGAACATGTAGGGCGCGATCTCGTGCACGAGTTCACGAATACGCTGCTCGTGCACAGGGTTACGGAAAGACCAGAGCAGCGAGACCGCAATTCCGGAGACACCGTCGTCGACCAGCCTTCGGATGGCGACGCGCGCGGACTCCTCGTCGAGCGCGACGACGACCGTGCCGTCACGGTCGAGGCGTTCGGTGACCTCGAGTGCGTGTCGTTTGGGGACGAGACCGTGGGACTTGCTCTGTCCCAACACGTTCTGCAGTTGCTCGGGAGAGCCACCGAGGTACCGGCCCTCGACGTTCATGATGTAGATCGAATCCCGATGCCCCTTGGTGGTCAGGAACCCGACCGGCGGGACGTTGCCCATCACCAGAGCATTGAGCGAGGACGTGGTGCCGTGCGCGATGTGGTGGGTGTTCGCGAGCATTTCCTGCACCGGGCATCCGAGTTGTTCGGCCAACGCTTCGAGAACGTCGATGACCCCCTGGGAATAGTCGGGTGGTGTCGAGGGCGCTTTTGCAGCGACCACGGTGCCGGAACTGTCGTCGAGTACTGCGTCCGTGAACGTTCCGCCGACGTCCACTCCGATCACATAGGTCATGCCGGTGTGCTCCTTAGGTCCGAGTCGAAGACGTTCTGGCGTGTGAGAGCGAAACACTCTCGAACACTGCTTACGTCTGCGTCGAGTATTCGACGTGACCGACGACATGTCAAGCGTGAATGTGAGTGCTGCCACCTTCCTCGATACTGCCCGACCGGACTCCCGGATTCGATTCCCCAGCTCCAGGCCGCTTGACGAATCGTCGCATACGTCGAATACTCGTCATTAACGTCAATTACTGAAAGGCAGTTCATGAGTATTCATCGTGTGGGCTTGGTCGTACCGAGCTCCAACGTCACCGTGGAAACGGAGATGCCCGCCCTGTTGGCGCGACATCGAGATGCCCGGTTCTCGTTCCACTCCTCGCGCATGCGCATGCAGGCCGTGTCGCCGGAGCAACTGCGGGCCATGAACGCCCAGCGCGAACGGTGCATCCTCGAGTTGGGCGATGCCGGAATCGACGCAATTCTCTATGCATGCCTCGTCGCTCTCATGGTCGCCGGGCCCGGGGAACACCAACGGGTCGAGGGGCTCATCGCGGAACAACTCGCCACGGGCGGATCCGATGCAGCCGTCAGGTCGAGTGCGGGAGCACTCGTGGAAGGCCTGCGGGCTCTGGACGCGAAGAACATCGTTCTCGTGACGCCGTACATGCGACCGCTCGCCGAGAAGGTGGTCGAGTACATCGAGGCCGAAGGCATTCGCGTCCTCGATTGGCGTGCACTCGAAGTGTCCGACAACGCCGAAGTCGGCTGCATCCCTGGCGAACGAGTCATGGACGCGGCACGGTCCTTGGATCTCACAGGTGCCGACGCCCTGGTGATTTCCGCGTGCGTACAGATGCCGTCCCTTCCGCTCGTCCAGGCTGCCGAGGACGAATTCGGCATCCCCGTTCTGTCGGCCGCGACGGCAGGCGCCTACAGCCTGCTCCGTGCGCTGGACCTACCCGTCGATCTTCCGGACGCCGGCTCACTGCTCCGGGCAGACGCCGTCGTCACCTCCTAGATCGTCACTTTCGTAGAGAGGAAATCTTCATGTCCGACTTGCCACACAAGGTTCGGGGCGTCGACCACGTCGCCTACCCCACGTTCGATCCGGCAGCAACGGTCGAGTTCTACCGCGACGTTCTCGGGTTCCCCGTCGTCCACTCCATCTGCGCCGCAGGGTGGGGCCCGGAGAAGCATCCGGACTTCATCCATTTCTTCTTCGACATCGGCAACGACGACCGCCTCGCGTTCTTCTACTACTTCGGCCTCGAACCGTTCGACGGTGGACCACAGGGCGATTCGTACTCGCGCTTCGCCGAGGACGTTCCGATCTTCTTCATCCGCTCGCGTCACCTGGCAATCCACGTCGACAACGAAGAAGACCTGATGGAATACCGGCGGCGGCTGGACGGCAGCGACTGGCCCGTGGAGATGCAGATCCAACACGAGACGATCGAGTCGATCTACACACACGATCCCAACGGCTACATGATCGAGCTCACCCGCGCGATGCGGCCGGTCACGCCGCAGGAAGATCTCGACGCGAACCTGACGATCGACGCCCTGATCGACGTCGTGCGCGGACCCGACCCGAGTATGGCGAATCTGTTGACCCGCAAGGCCGAACTGATCGTCGAACGTGCGGCCGACTGGTCGGCCGAGCACGAGGTGGGAGTTTCGTGACCACGTTGTACGTACTCGACATTCCCGAGAACACCACTATCGCATCGGTGGCCGACGTCGACCCAGCCGTACGCGTCGACCACGTCGGCCCGTACTTCCGCATAGTCTCGGATGGGGACATCGTCATCGATCGTCGGGCCACCGGATGCAGGCACGCCGTCTGGTACAGCAGCGTCTCTGGCCTGTCGGAGTCTCGAATCACACAGTGGGACAAAGACGCTCTGCGCGTCGAGCAGTCATGACTCGGACCCGACTCGGCGCAGGCCGGTACATCGATGCCGCCGAGGCTCCGTCGAACACGGTGACCTCGGTGCACGAGCTGAGCACCGCAGACGGTGCCAAGGTCAGCGGAGTGCTGCGGACCGTTCCCGGTGCCGAGACGGTCGTGGCGTTGATGCACCCGAGACAGGACCTGACGCATCACGTTCTCGTGCCCGAGTTGCTCGCCCGCGGATACGCCGTGTGGACTCAGGGCACGCGATCGGTGAACAACGACATCTCCCTGGTGCACGAGCAGGCGTTGCTCGACGCCGCCGCCGGGCAGGTGTTCCTACGCTCGCGCTCCTTCGATCACGTTGTGACGCTGGGACACTCGGGTGGTGGCACCCTGTTCGCGTTCTACCACGAGCAGGCCGGTCTCGCGCCCGAGGATCGGCTGGCGGCAACGCCCGCAGGTCGACCGATCGACCTCGCATCTGCGGAGATGCCCGTGCCGGACGGTGCGATTTTCATGGCTCCACACCCCGGACAGGGTGCGCTGCTGCTGCGTCTGATCGATCCGTCCGTCGTCGACGAATCGGACCCCATGTCCGTCGACCCGGCACTCGATCCCTTCGATAAGGCGAACGGATTTGTCGACGCACCTGATAGCTCTACCTATTCCTCTGACTTCGTTCAGAGGTACCGCGCCGCTCAGCTCGAGCGCGTCGCTCGGCTCGACGCGATCGCGCGGTCACGGGTCGCCGAAGCATCCGGCGCCCGACGGCGTTTCAAGACAAGCCGTGATCCTGTCGACCGTCGAGATGCGTTGGCACCTCGCATATCGACCGTCTATCGCACCGACGCGGACCTGAGATTCACCGACCTGTCGCTGAGCCCCAACGCCCGCCCCTATGGTTCGTTGTTCGGCCGACGGCCGGATCTGACGAATTATGGGCTCGTCGGGTTCGCGCGCCTGTCCACACCGGATGCCTGGTTGTCGACGTGGTCCGGTCTGAGCTCCAACGCCGATTTCGTTCGGTGCGCACCGTCGGTGACGGTCCCGTCGTTGTTCGTCGAATTGACCGGCGATCAGGCGTGTTTCCCGGAAGATGCGTCGAGGATGGTCGAGGCTCTGGGCTCAGTGGACAAGTCCCGCGTGGCGATCGAGGGCACCCACTTCGGTGGCCCCATTCGCGATGGCGCGCCCACCGGTGCTTCTCTGGCCGCCGCCGACATCGGTGCCTGGTTGTCCCAACACTTCATCTGACCCTCTCGCGAGCGGAAACTCATGTCACGTAACACTTTTTCTCCCGTGGTCGCACTCTGCCTGGCGGCGTTGACGCTGGAGGGGTACGACCTTCTCATGTACGGAACGGTGGTGCCGTCGCTCCTGGCGTACGAGCCGTGGGATCTGGATCCGGCGACCGTCGGTGTACTCGGATCGGTGGTGGGAGTCGGCATGTTGGTCGGGGCGCTGGCCGCGGGCAGCATCGCAGATCGCTGGGGTAGGCGACGCGCCTTGATCGCCGCGGTCGCTTTGTTCTCGGCCGCAATGGGATGCTGTGCACTTGCACCCTCGCCCGAGATGTTCGGAGCAGCGCGATTTGTCGTCGGCGTCGGGGCAGGAGTTCTGATGCCGACCGCGGCGTCGATGCTGATCGAATTTTCCCGCCTCGACACCAGAGCGAGAACGGTCGCACTGGGATTCGTGGGGACCAGCGTCGGCGGTATCGCGGCGGGGATCCTGTCCCTCTGGCTCGTCCCGGCATTCGGCTTCCGAGCGATGTTCGCAGCTGGGATGATCCCGGCGTTGTTGATCCTGCCGATGATGCTCCGCTATCTCCCTGAATCCCCCGCTTTCCTGAACTCGCAGGGCAGGAGCGCTGCGGCACAAACGATCTCGATTCGTTACGGCCTCGAAGAAGCTGTGAAGAATTCCGGTGGTGACCCGAAGTCGACAGATCGCGGAATCGGTGCGCTGTTCACTGCGAACCGTGCGCGAGTGACACTGTCCTTTTGGGTGATGACCCTGTTGTGCCTCCTGGTGTTGTTCGGCGTCGCCACCTGGTTGCCCGCGGTGATGCGATCGGCCGGATACCCGCTCGGTGCAGCGCTGTCCTTCTTGCTGGTGCTCAACGTGGGCGGTGCAGTAGGTGCACTCGGCGGCGCTTACCTGGCCGATCGGTTCGGCATCAAGCCGGTGACGACTCTCGGATTCCTCTGTGCAGCAGTGTCGTTGGCGTTGATCGCGACCACTCCCCCGATCGGGATCGTCTACGTTCTGGTGCTGATCGCAGGAATGGGAACAACCGGGACGCAGATCCTGCTCAACACTTTCATCGGTGGCTACTACCCCGTGTCGTGCCGGACCACAGGACTGGGCGTCGCACTCGCGGTGGGGCGTCTCGGCGCGATCGTCGGTCCGACATACGGCGGACTGTTCGTCGCCGCCGGTGCGGGAACCAGCACTCAGCTGTTGGCCTTCGCCTTGCCGGCAGTCATCGGTGCCGGTGTGACGATTCTGATTCCAGCCGGACGGCGTTCGTCGGCCGCCGCGGCGACTGTCCCCACCCCCAGTGATCGGTCAACCGGCAGACGATAACGCAGACAAGAACGAGCGCAGATCCGCGGCAAGACGCACCGGCTCCTCCATCGCCGCGAAGTGACCACCATGATCCGGAACCTCGGTCCAGTGCGCGATGTCGAACTCGTGTTCCGCAAGGTGCCTGATGCCGATGTCGTGGGCGAACATGATGGCACCCACCGGTTGCGACGGTTTAGCCTTCGGACCATCCCAGGCTCCACCCTCGGCCGCGTAGACCGTGTAGGCGGCGCTACCGGCGCTCCGAGTCAACCAGTACAGGGTGACGTGGGCGAGTATCCGATTGCGGCCGAGGGCACCATCCGGTTCCGCGTCGAACGGATAAGTCCACGCGCGGAATTTGTCCAGCATCCATGACAACTGACCGATGGGACTGTCGGTCAGAGCAGCACCGAGAAGTTGCGGACGCGTCGACTGGATGGAGATGTACCCGAACTCCGATTCCATGAACTCGCCCACACGTCGATAGCGGTCCAATTCGGTTTCGGTGCAACGTTTCTGCTCTGCCTCGTCGGGTTCCTGGAAGGGTGCGCCGATGGACCCGTTGACATGAATGGCGGCGCAGTGGTCCGGATCGAGACGACCCATCGCCGGTGCGACTCCGGCACCGTAATCACCGCCCTGCACTACATAGGACCCGTATCCGAGGAAACTCATCAACTCCACGAACGCTTGGGCCACGCGATCGGTACTCCACCCGCCGTCGGACAGCGGCGTCGAGAATGCGAATCCGGGGACGGATGGCACGATCACGTCGAAGGCTCGAAGGTCGGCGTCGTCCGGCTCGGTCAGCAGTGGGACGAGGTCGAGGAATTCGAGGTACGACCCCGGCCATCCGTGGCACAGCAGCACGGGAGTGGAGTCGGCTCGCGACGACCGCACGTGAAGGTAGTGGATGCGCTGCCCGTCGATCTCCACCATGTACTGAGGGAACGACGCGAGCTGCTTCTCCACCTCTCGCCAGCTGAAGTCGTCGACCCAGGTGGTCGCCATCGAACGGAGCACCGACACAGGCACTCCAGTAGTCCAGTCATCGGCACCGAGAGGTTCGGGCAGACGTGCGTCGCGAACACGCCGGGCCAGGTCGTCGAGCTCGGATTGCGGAACGTCGACAACGAACGGGGTGGGGGGCTCAGTGATTGTCATGACGTCATCGTGCAACTCATCGCGGACAGCAGTGGTCCTGAATTACCGGAATGCCCAAAATGTGGCTCGTGTGGTTGTCGGTCGCGTCGGTAGGGCTGCAGGTCAATGAGACGAAGCGACAGTTGAGGATTGGAGCCGTCGGGCCAGATATGGTCCCGTGATGCTGTCCGGAGACGCCGCCAGTTCGGCGGGCGTCCCGGTGGCAACCACGGTGCCCCCGTTGTCGCCGCCGCCGGGACCGAGGTCGATGACCCAGTCTGCGGAAGCTATGGCATCCAAGTCGTGTTCCACCATCACTACAGTGTTGCCCGCGTCGACAAGCAGGTGTAGTTGGCGCATGAGCAGTGCGACGTCGGAGGGATGCAGCCCTGCCGTCGGTTCGTCCAGCAGATAAAGGGCAGTGCCGCGGCGGGTGCGCTGTAGTTCGGTGGCTATCTTGATGCGCTGCGCTTCTCCGCCGCTCAGCTCGGTGGCAGGTTGACCGAGCCGAAGGTAGCCGAGCCCGATGTCGCGCAAGGTCTCCAGACTGCGGGATGCTCCCGTGATATCGGCGAAGAACATTGCGGCCTTGTCCACCGACATGTGCAGCACTTCCGCAATTGTCTTGTCGCGCCACGTTATTTCGAGAGTTTCCGGGGTGTACCGGTCACCATGACAGGTGGGGCAAGGGCCGTAGGTGCCTGGAAGGAACAGCAGCTCCACCTCGACGAAACCGTCACCCTGGCACGTGGGGCATCGTCCGTCGGCGACGTTGAAGGAGAACCGTCCTGGTGACCACCCGCGGGCCTTGGCCTCATCGGTGGCGGCAAACAGTTTGCGGACGATGTCGAACATTCCGACGTAGGTGGCCAGTGTCGATCGGGGGGTTCGGCCGATGGGGCGTTGATCCACCCGGACCAGGCGGGTGAACATCTCGATTCCGGACACCTCGGCCACGTCGACCTCGATCTGCGCGTCATCGTCCTCGTCCGCCGCGGTCTCGAGTCGGTGGCGCGCCACCTCGAACAGGACCTGGCTGACGAGCGTCGACTTCCCCGAGCCCGACACACCCGTCACTGCCGTCAACACCGCGTGTGGGAACTTCGCCGTCAACTCTTGCAGATTGTGCCGGGTGACTCCGGTCAGAGTCAGCCAGTCCTGGGTGGGGCGCGCCTCGCGCTGCTCGGATTCCGCCCGACCGAAGAGGTGCCTGCCGGTGACCGATTCCTCGATCTCCTCCAACCCAGGGACGGGGCCGCTGTACAGAACCCGTCCACCGCCCTCGCCGGCCGCGGGACCGATATCGACCACCCAGTCGGCGCGGCGAACCACGTCCATGTCGTGTTCGACGACGAAAAGGGAGTTGCCCGACGCCTTCAGCTGGTCCAGGACGTCGAGCAGTGGCTCGGCATCCGCGGGATGCAGTCCTGCGGAAGGTTCGTCCAGCACGTAGACCACCCCGAAGAGACCGGAACGGAGTTGCGTGGCGATCCGCAACCGCTGCGTCTCGCCAGGCGACAGCGTCGTCGAGCTACGCCCCAGCGCCAAATATCCCAAGCCCAGGCCGAGCAACACATCGATTCTGACCAGCAGGTCGGCGGTGATGCGTACCGCCACCTCGGTTCCCTCTCCTTCCTGTTCGCCGATCGGGCGCAACACCTGCGCTAGTTCGGTCAAGGAAAGTGCATTGATCTCGGCGATCGAGCGGCCCGCGATGGTGACGGCCAGCGCATCGGCGCGCAGTCCACTGCCGGAGCACATCGGGCAGCGAACGGTCTCGGTGAACTGCAGCGCGCGGTCCCGCATCCGCTCGCTGTTCGAGTCCGCCAGAACATGCATGACGTGACTCCGAGCGCTCCAGAACTTGCCTTCGTAGCTGTGGTCGACGCGGCCCTCTTCGGGTTCGATCCACACCTTGGGGTGCTCGTCGGTGAAGAGAAGCCACTCCCGGTCCTTCTTCTTCAGCGTGCGCCACGGCACGTCGATGTCGATACCCAGTCCGGCAACGATGCTGCGCAGGTTGGCACCCTGCCACGCACCCGGCCACGCCGCGATCGCCCCCTCGCGAATACTGAGCGAGGGGTCGGGGACGAGCAATTCCGTTGTCACATCGTGGAAGTCGCCCAATCCGCCGCATCGCGGGCACGCGCCGGCGACCGTGTTGGGTGAAAACGCCTCCGCCGCGAGCAGCGGCGCACCATCGGGATAGCTACCGGCCCGCGAGTACAGCATGCGGAGCAGGTTGGACATGGTGGTGATGGTGCCGACGCTGGAGCGTGAGCTGGGCGAACCCCGGCGCTGCTGCAGCGCAACGGCCGGTGGAAGGCCGGTGATGGAGGCGACATGGGGTGCGCCCACTTGCTGAAGCAGCCGACGCGCGTATGGCGCAACCGACTCGAAGTAGCGTCGCTGCGCTTCGGCATACAAGGTGCTGAAAGCCAGTGACGACTTTCCGGACCCCGACACCCCTGTGAACGCGACGAAGGCATTGCGAGGTATGTCGACATCGACAGCGGCCAGATTGTGCTCGGTGGCGCCGCGCACACGGACATACCCGTCCCACGTTGAGTCCGTCACCGAACGAGCCTAGCTGGCGTCCTCGGCCCGAGGGCACAGAAGCGGCGGGATGCGCTGCATCGGCGGGTCGGCATGATCCGTCAACGTCGAAAGAAGAACGTTTCCGCGCCGTCTGTGCGTCGCCACGCTCAGGTGCGAACGTGGAATCTCGGCGAGTAGTCCCAATTTCTGCCATGATCCGAACAGCTTGGATCGCTTGCGCGCCAGTGCATACACCGCCGTCTCGGACATCGCGAGTACCACCGATGGAGTCATCTTCTGACGTCGAGCCGCGTGAAACCGCAAGGGCCACATCGAGAATCCGGTCACCACCGACGGACTCCTGCGCACCCGCCCGGGCTTTGTTCTCACGGAACCTGACTTGTCGGTCGCATGTCGGGTCCGGCCCAATATTCAATGGCCGGGCCGTACCGTTCACCGTACGAAGAACGACGTTGCTGCCCGGCGCTTTTCTCGAAATCCGGGACCCATCCCTCGGAACAGCAATGTAGGCACATTGGTTTCGCCCTCTCCCCTCGCCCGACCACTTTTTGCATTACGTGATGTCGCGGCTATCGCGAATGCCGTCTGGCGACGAGGGCAAACTTCTGATTTCTTCGTAGTAAATGTACTTTCAGTTTTTTTCGAGCAGAGCGACAGCGGATACCCACGCGCCTTTGATATCAATGAACTCGGTGACGAACGACCGCGCACTGTTGCACCGCAAGCACCACTCTGCTCATTCCACCCCTGTTGGACTGCACCGATCACGAGGTCCATGTGCACGAACAACACTCGGCACCGAGGAGTACCCGTGACACAGATACATGTTGCGCACCAAGAACATCGGGTGCCGGCGGAGCATCGTCTGCTCGGACTCGACCGACGCTCGTTTCCACCGGCGCTCTTCGTCGTCGCGGTCTTCGTAGTGCTGACCATCTTCGTGCCACGTGTCAATGCAGCCATCGGCTGGGACGATCCAGTGGTAGCCGGCGAGCAACTTGCGATCACCGACACCATCGTCTTCACCCCGGCCACCGGCTGGGATGTCGAAGCGGGCTTTCGGGCAAACGATCAGGGACGCAGGTCCGGCGACGCCACCATCGCCGGGAAGGGCGTCACCTTCCAGGTCTCGCCGGACACGTTCGACGGCACTCCCGGTGAATTGTTGGACCAGGTAGAGAAGGTCACCTCCCGCACCGAAGACCCGACCTTCCGGGTCGACGGCGACCGGACCACTCTCACCACGACGGCGGGCGAGACGGGTGTCGCGCAGCCCTACAGCAGTGTGACCGGCGACGGTGTGGTCGCAGCATTCGTCATCTCCGGTACCGGCGTGAAAATCACCGCCTACGGTCCTCCCGCTCAGATGACCGCAGCCGTCGACGACATCCAGACCATGATCGCCAGCATCCGGACCGTAGACGGGAACAACTCATGAGCGAGACCGGTACCGACACCACGCGCAGCTCCGAGTCTTCCGAAGCCCGCCAACGCCAGGCCCGTGCGATCGAGGTCTCCGGCTGGGGTGAGCGTTTCCGCTTCGTGCAACCCCACAATCTATCGTTCTGGGTCTACCTCGCTTTGACTGCGATCGGCGTGTTCCAGGCGTGGGCGTTCTTCGCGCCGTCGGCCGGTTTCTACGCCGACGCTTTCGCGATCTCGGCAATACTGTGTGGTTTGTGTGGGCTGGCGTGGTTCGCCTGGTTCCGTCATATCGACCGTTGGGAGCGCCAGCCAGGCCGCCTCGTTCTCGCTGCGCTTCTGTGGGGCGCTATCCCGGCAACCTTCGCGTTCGCCTACACCGTGAACACCGCGATGCTCGGCATCTACTCCAAGCTGTTCGGTCAGGTGTGGAGCGCCGACTGGGCAGCCGGTGCTACTGCACCGATCACCGAAGAAGCCGCCAAACTCTGCGGATTCATCCTCCTCATGGGCCTCGCCCCGCGATTGATTCGGACCGCGAACGACGGTCTGATAGTCGGCGCGTTCCTCGGACTCGGATTCGCGGTCTTCGAGGATTTTCTGTACGCGGCCAACTCCACTGCCCGGGCGTTCGGTACCGATCCGGTCGGTCAAGCAGTGCAGATGTCGTTCACCCGCATCGCGGTCAGCTTCGTTTCCCATCCGCTCTTCAGTGCCCTCGTCTGTACGGGTGTCATCTACATCATCGGCACCGCGGCCCAGCCACGCCGGATCGGGCGCGGCCTGGCATTCGTCTTGTTCGGCATGTTCCTGCACTTCACCTGGGACGACGCCACCGGCCTCGGTATGGGTGGCATCTTGACCTTCCCCGTCATGATCGGCTCCATCGTGCTCGGGTTCACCGTGCTGACCATCGCGTTTCGACGAGCAGCGCCGCGCGAGTACCAGTTCGTCCGCGACATCCTCGCCCCCGAGGTCGAAGCGGGGACCGTGACCGACGCAGAGGTGGACGGCATCCTGGAGAAGAAGGCGCGCGAGGCGTTCATCAAGTCCGCGCCCCATCACAAGTCCCGTCGAGCACGCAAGCATCTTCGGCGCGCGATTCTCGACCTCGCCCACGACCTTGCCAACGGGAAAGGAGCCGACACCGAGGCCGTGCGTCACTCTCGCTCGGAGGTCGAGCGTCTGCGCGTCAAGGCCGGCTGACCGACAACCGAACAGAATCGGTGTGCGGTCGATGACGTCGATGGCGACGGTCCATGTCATTCATCGTCACCATGCCGAAGGGCGTGGTGGTCATTCCCTCCTCCTTGTAGCCACACACGTGAGGATGCGTGTTGTTGGCTCGGCGGTAGGTCGGACAATGGATGAGCCATGGGTAACCGTGATAGGCGACGATCACAGGCACGTCCACCCCGAAGGACTGTCGTACTCGCGTTGCGGCATCCAGTGCGGATGCTCGGTCTCGTCCTGCAGCCGCATGAGGGCAAGGGCCGTACGGTCACTGGGAGCACACGGAGCGGAGTACGCCTCGCTGACCGCCGCAGCGGCACTCGAGACCGTCCAACTCAAGGCTCTTCGGTGAGATTGCGAAGAGTCCGAAGTAGTTCGCGGCGTTGCGCTTCACCGAGTGGCGCGAAAAGGTCTTCCAGCGTTTCGCGCGCCAGCTGCCGACCTTCCGTGAGTGCGCGCACTCCCGCGTCGGTCAAGACGTGTTCCACCCGGCGTCCGCGGCCCGAGGAGCGTCTGATGAGCCCTCGCTCTTCGAGCCTGCCCGCCAAAGTCCCGAATGCCTGATCGCTCTGAAAGGTCGTCACAGCGAGCTCGTGCCCGGAGGCACCCGGCATGCGATCGATCGCGCGCAGCGCATCCCACTGCACGAGGCTGACACCTATCTCGCGCAGAGCAGCGTCCATCGCGCGGTGATTTCGATACTGCGCGCGCTTGATTGTCTGTCCGAGGACTTCGAGATCGGTAGCCATGGTGCTACCGTATCAATGTCTTTATATAAACATGTTGATACAGGAGAATCATGAACGCATCGTTCCCGATCGACTTCCCCGTCGCCCCGACCCCTCGCCTTCGGTCACGAATCGCGCTCGTACTGCACGGCGGCGGCGGACCTGGAACCGTTGCTCCCCTAGCCGGACACGTCGCGCTCCACCGGCACGTGCTGACACCCACCCATCCCGGCTGGGACGGCACCGACCGTCCGGACAGCATCAGCTCGATCGCGCAACTCGCCGCCGGTTACCTCGCTCGCTTGCACGAGCGCGGGTACACCGACGTCGTGCTGATCGGGTCCTCCATCGGCGGGTGGATCGCCCTGGAAATGGCAGTGCAGGCCGCCCGTGCCGAGCAGTACCGAACATCGATCGCAGCAGTGGTCGTCATCGACGGCGTCGGAGCGATCGTGGACGGAGAACCTGTCGCGGATTTCTTCGCCCTCGACGCTCGCGAACTCGCCGAAGCCGCATGGCACGACCCACACCGTGGATACATCGACCCCGGCACTTTCACCGATGAACAGCGAGCGATGCAGTTGGCAAATAGGAACACCATGGAAACCCTGGCGGGCAGGAACATGAGCGATCCGACCCTGATGGCGCGGCTCGACGCAATCACAGTGCCGACGCTCGTGGTGTGGGGAGAGAGCGACCGAATCGTCACACCGGCCTACGGACGGGCCATCGCCGACGCGATCTCCGGCGCCCAGTTCGTCGAAATCGCCCACGCCGGACACCTGCCGCACCTGGAAGCGCCGGACGCGACCTGGACCGCTATCGACCCGTTCCTGGCGGACATCTGAACGTTCATCGGACAATGCGCGCGGCCGGCGAAGAGCCGTTGGGTCACCCGTTCGGATTGTTCAGCGACTCGATGATGGTCGACAGAATGCGCCGGGTCGCGACCTGGTCCTGATCGGACAACCCTGCGAGCATCTGCATCTCGATCGCCCTGACGGCCACCGTCGCCCGGGCCAATCTCCGTCGCCCGGCGGCAGTGAGACTGGTGGGCAGGGCCTTGCCGACTGGTGCTCGCGCGGGCCGACTTACATATCCGTCGCGTTCGAGCGATTGCAGGAGAACATTCATCGCCTGCCGCGTGACAAAGGTGCCCCGTGCCAGATCCGAGTTCGACAAGCCCGGACGCTGCGACAGAAGCTCGAGGCACGAATAGTGAGTCACCGTCATCCCGAGGGGCCGAAGGGCAGCTTCCATGGCCGCACGAAGCGCACTGGAAGCCTCCTTCAGCTGGTATCCCAGAGAAGTCTTCAAGTCGATGCCCTCATCCGCTTGACTCATGTCAGTAGTTTGACATAGCTTGATGCGTGTCAACAAACTGACAAACGAAACGGAGCATCACCATGGCTGTCACCGGACCCGACTTCATCAACCTCCAAGCAACCGACCTCGCCGCATCGCAGTCGTTCTACGAGCACTACCTCGGTCTCGTGCGTTCGCAGGCCGGCCCGCCTCACGCCGTCGTCTTCGAGACGTCCCCGATCGCATTCGCGCTCCGCGACGTCATCCCCGGCACCGACATCGCGTCCACCCCGCAGCCCGGCATCGGTGCGGCAATCTGGTTGCACGCCACTGATGTTCAGGCCATCCATGACGCCCTCGTCGCCGATGGCAAGACGATCGTCTCCGCGCCGATCGACGGCCCCTTCGGCCGCACGTTCACATTTGCCGACCCCGACGGCTATCACATCACCCTCCACGACCGTGCCTGAACCGCGCACGAAGATCATGACGAGCCACACGCCCCCGAAGACCCGCCCGAAGCCCGCCACGGACAAGCCGGAGCAGCGGTTCTGGATCAACACCGTCAGCCTGGACCACGTCGAGGCAGCCACCAAGGGTGGCTTCACGCAGGCCGACCACGGCGCGAGAACGCGTCTCGGTCGACCTCGGCCGGGCGACGAAATGATCTTCTACTCCCCCCGCACGAGCCTGCACAAAGGAACTCCGGTTCAACAATTCACAGCATGGGCGACCATCACCGGGGACGAGCCCTATCGAGTCGACATCACCGAGAACTTCCGGCCGTGGAGACTGGCCGCCACGTTCCACCCCTGCACACACGTGGACGCACGACCGCTTGTCGATCGACTGTCGTTCATTCCAGACGCTGCCCACTGGGGTCTTCCCTTTCGTCGCGGACTCTTCACCGTTCCCCGAGAGGACTTTTCGATGATCTGCGCCCGGATGCACCGCTGACCTCTCCACAACCACGTCACACCGCCAACGTGGATGGAGACGTCACAACGGCCACCATGCTCACAGCCGACTCGGCGAGCAAAGCAACCAAGTCAGCGCGCCTCGATTGATATCTCCCTGAGCGATCAGAGTCCGCCACGGCCTGACCGCGCCCGGGTCATGCCGAGCAGCACCAGCGCTGCAGCCGCCGCCGTGATGACGAACCCCGCTACGGTCACTCCGGTTTGGAACGAGGCCGCTTGCTCGGCGCTCCACGTGGTACTCGAGATGTTGCCCGTGAAAAGAGCGGCGAGGATGGTGCCGGTGACGGTGATCCCGACGCCGGTAGCGACCTGACTCGATGTGTCGACCATGGCGGCCCCGATGGTGGTGCGGCTCTCCGGGAGACCTGCCATGACATTGGTACCTGCGACGACACCGACTACCCGCATACCTACCGCGACGAGGACGAGGGCAAGAGCGACCCAGACATACCCGAATCGGCTACCAACGGCGAAGACGGCCAGCCCCAGCACCACCGCCGCCGCGCTCATCCAGGCGGCGTGGTTCATCCCCACTCGTCGCAGGAACGGCGCGACGAGTCGGCCGCCCACGAGCAGCACAACGACCTGAGGGAGCATCCCTATCGATGCGAGGGCCGGCGACCATCCCCATGCGAACTGCAGCTGCAGTGTGACCATGTAGCCGAGGCCTGCGATGGCGAGACCAGACGCGGCTTTGTAGGCGAGACCGCTGGACACGAGGGGAAGCGCGACGAGCTTCAGGTCCAAGAGCGGGTACCTTGCCGTGCGCGCGCGGACGACGAACAGCGTTGCCGCAGCAAGGGTTCCGGTAGTTGCTGCCCACGGCGTCCATGATTCGGAACCCACCTCGACGAACAGGGTCGGCGCGACGAGCGCCAGGACGATGGTGGCCGTGCCGAGCAGTGCCCCAGCGACATCGAGAGGGTCGCGGTGCAACTCCTCGGGAAGGTCTTTCGCGACGCCCATGCGGATTCCGACGAACGCGAGAATCGCGATGGGTACGTTGATCAGGAGCAGGACCTGCCAGGGCGCGAAAGCGAGAACGAAGCCTCCTGCGGTCGGTCCGATCGCCAACCCGACCAGGCCGACCGTCGAAATCAGGGTGAGGGCTCGAACGCGTAAGGACTCCTCATCGAAGAGCCGGAACGCGAGCGCCATGGAGCCGGGGGTGGTCATGGCCGCGGCGACGCCCATCGCGGCGCGGACTGCGATGAGCTGCTCGGGTGTCTCGACGACGGAGGTAGCCGTGCTGGAAACCGCCAGTAATACGAGGCCGCTCAACATTATTCGGCGTCGGCCGAACCTGTCTGAGATGGCGCTGAACAGCAGCATCAGTCCCCCGAACACGACCGCGTACACGCCGGAGACCCACTGCAGCGCGGTGGTCGACGCACCGAGTTCACGACCGATGGTGGGAAGGGCAACGTTGAGGATCGAGTTGTCGAGCATCTCGAAAAGAAACACTGCAGAAAGGCCGGCCAGTGCTACCGCGGCGGCTTTCAAAGTCTGCGGACGGTGCCGCGTCGAAGAGGCCTGCGCCTCATCTGTGTTGGCTGGTCGCTCATTTTTCAGGCTCATACACGTCTCCATCCAAAGGAGAAGTGGCAGCTCGGTGAGCGGCGTATGAACGGGGCTGACAGCCCTCGCTTTTACTTCCGGTAATTCGACTCTAACAGGCAGCAGCAAGCGAGGGGAGCCCGACTTCGTTGCTGGACTGCTGATCGGTGGCGAGTGGCGCGCCTGCTCGCAGTTGTGTATTTGACGAAATACTCGGCACCGCAGACTCTTCCGGCTCACGAACTGCGGTCACAGGGAGAAACCGAGTCATACCGACGCAACGGTTGCGTCGATGACCCGTCCGAGCTGGCCGGGTGATTCGATGTGAGCGAGATGACCGTTGCCATCGAGTTGATGAACGCGCGCGTTCGGGATTCGACGGCTGATCCGGTCGAAGGATGTGCCGTACGGTTCGACCGAACGGTTGTGTTGGCCGATGATCAGGTCGACTCGCTCGACATTTCCGGCCAGAACATCGGGAAGATGCGCTGCGTCGAGCGCACTCAACTCGTCGTACAGCGGCTCAGCGAGCTCGCACAGCGCTTCCCACTGCTTTGCATCGGCGCGCAAGATGTCGACGTGTTCGACGGAGAAGCCGGAGATGTCCAGATTGACGATTTCGACGCTCCTCCCCCGATCACTCTGTGCTGCTGCCTCTTTCAGGTCGCTCAGAGCGTGTCGAGCGAAAGGCGGGATAACAGGTTCGTACGCGATGAGATGTTCGACTGGATGTTCGTCTGCGGCGAGCAACGTGATCAGGCTGCCGTAGCTCCACCCGAAGATGCTGACCGGCTCGGGAATCGCACTCAGCACCTGGACAAGATCGTCTACCTCGACACCGATCGAGTACTCGGCGGTCAGTGGCCCCGAAGGTCTGCGTCCGCGTCGATTGACGACTGTGACCGACGGCCACGCATTCACCGATCGCGCCACCGCAGCCCAGGATCGAGCATCACTCATGACTCCAGGAAGGATGAGAAGGCCTGGCAGGTCCGGGGTGCCGTAGACATCGACGTTGACCCAGCTGCCGCCGGACACGGGCACCGATTTCTGAATCGTCCGCTCCATATGACAATTATGGAGCAATCGATCTAAAATGCAACCATGGCAACACCGTCACGCGGCAGGCCCTCGGCGTTCGACCGCGATCTCGTATTGCTCGCTGCTGCGCGGCTTTTCTGGCGGCACGGATTCTCCGGCACATCCACACGTGCACTCACCACTGCGACCGGACTGTCGACGTCCAGCCTGTACGCAGCCTTCGGCAGCAAGGCAGGACTGTTCGAGGAAGCTGTCCGCACATACACCGTCGAGTATCGCGACATCTACACCCGCGCAGTCGGTCTCGACTCGATCGCTGCGGTGATCGAGTCGATCCTGACGAACTCGGTGCTCGAGTTCACCGCGCCTTCCGACACTCATCCCGGGTGTTTCGTCAGCAGTGCAGTGACGAACGACAGCGCTGACACGCTGGACGCCGCGCAATACATTTCCGAACTGCACCGCGCGAACGAACGCACGCTACACGCGCGAATCGAACGTGCCATCGCCGAGGGTGAGCTCCCAGTCGACACATCGGCCGACGCCATCGTCGGAGTCGTCCAGGCGATCTGGCACGGCCTCTCTGTCCAATCTCGAAACGCAGTGCCGCGACATGCACTGATCTCGACCGCCAAGCTGGCCGCATCGTCCATTGTCGAGCACTGCAGGACCGAAAGCCGAGCAAAGGCATGACGGAAGACTGCTTGCCACGTGCGGCAAACACAGCGAGGCGGTCCTGAGCCGGACCGATGTGCTCGAGCTCGACCGCCTCGCACTGTAGGGTGACCGCGGGGATTCATACGGCTGGAGACGAATGTCGGGGGATCATGACTCTGTTCGGTGTGCTCGATCGCGTATTGACTCGACGACTGCCTCTGGAGCCTCCGGCCGATCCCCACGCCGCTATCCTCCCGACGCCGATCGACAACGACGCCTTCTTCCTCACCCCTCCCGGCATCGAGGACCTCGCACCCGGTGCGGTGATCCGGCAGCGCACGACCCGTGGTCTGGTGCCTCGCCCGCGAACCGCCATGCATCAGTTCATGGTGCGATCGACCGACGCGCGGGGTCTCCCCGCCGGCGTCACCGCCTCGCTGCTGATCCCGAGGCGGCCGTGGACCGGGCGCGGACCGCGGCCTGTCGTCGCCCACAACGTGGCCATCGATTCCCTCGGAGCCAAGAGCACGCCGTCGTACCGGCTCGTGCACGGTGTCGGTGCCGACCTCCCGCCGGTGATGCCGCTTTGGCTCGCCCGCGGATACGCCGTCCTCGTCGCCGATCACCAAGGCCCGCGGATGTCGTACTCCGAAGGCACGATGGCCGGGCATGCCGTCCTGGATTCGCTACGCGGGATGACGGTCGTCGCCCCGGAGCTCGCCGACAGCCCAGTGGTCGCCTACGGCTACAGCGGCGGCGCGATCGCCACCACGTGGACGGCGCAGCTGCAGCCGAGGTACGCGCCGGACGTGAGGTTGGCAGGCGCCATTGCCGGTGGAACGCCCACCGACTTCTCGATGCTGCTGGACACCATGAACGGCACCATCGCGGCCGGCCTGCTGGGTGCGGCGAGCATGGGTCTCGCGCGTGAGCACCCCGAGATGGTCGAGCTGTTCGGCCCGAAGGCGCTACTGTTGGCGTCCTGGGTGAAGGACATGTCCGTCCTCCCCCTGGCCCTGGGCGGGTTGGCACGCATGCGAATCGAGGACTTGGCGTCCGAGCCCGACCCGTTCGACTCCGACATCGCGCGGCGGGTGATCGCCGCCAACCGTCCGGGTGCGGACGCGCCGTCGGTGCCGGTCGCGTTCTTCCACGGTTCCGCGAGCAAGTGGATCGGTGATCGCTTCATCCCCGAGGCCGGCGTGACTGCCCTGATCGAGCAGTGGCGCAGCAAGGGTGCCAACGTGCACTACGAGCCCGTGGCAGGCGACCACTTCATCGGCGCCATGACTGGGCTACCGTTCGTGTTACGTTGGACCGCAGAGCAATTCGCGGACAACGGTTCCGGTTAGCTCACCGAAGCGACATAGCGCAGTAACCTGCGGGAATACAGTGCCCCCAGTCGGACTCGAACCGACACTGTGCGGATTTTAAGTCCCTAGAAGTGGATTCACCTGAACCATACTGGACTCGATATTTGTTTATTTGCAACGCTTTTCGTGCATCACGGTCCGGCTCGGTCCATTGCCGAACGTACCGACTTGTGACACTCTCGTGACACCGAGACACCGCCGATGCTGCAACACCGAACCGACGTGATCGGTCATGGACAACCACGTGTTCGGGTGGACGGAACGCGCCGTGGCGCGATGTGTCGCCAGTTCGCCCGGCGTCACTACTGGCAACAGGAACCGAGGCTGCTCGCATCTTGTTGCTAAGCCTGCATGGAATCGAAAACCTGCGAAGCGCGGGAATGCTCTTGGCGAGGAAACATGGATCAAGGGTGCTGCTTCCCCTCGCCGAGCTTGAGCGCTATGCCGAGTCGTTGCCGTGGGAGGTGGATCTGCGCGCCTGAGAATTTCGTCTCGGCAAGTCCGTGGCTCGGTCAGCCCGGCGGGTGGTCCTTGCATCCATCACGGCCAAGTGAGCATCAATATCATACCGTCGGCGGTAGCTGCCGCGGGGGCTACACGGCATTGAGGTCTTGCCAGCCGTGGGCGGCTCCCGTTCGCTACAACGGACCGGATAAGTTATACCCCTTCCAGCTGTGAGATTCACCTGCTATCACGGGCGTGAATCGCTGGACACGCCGAGAGCTACAGAACTTTTCTCGGCACGGTAGGTCAGACTTGACGCATGTGGATCGGCGACATCGACGTGCCCCAGCCCGTTCTTGATGCCGCCGAAGCAGGCAACCTGGTGATCTTCGTCGGAGCAGGTGCATCTCGTTCACATCCCTCTAGTCTGCCGGACTTCGCGGAACTGGTGCGGGATATCGGTGCGCTCGTCGGACGCGAACCGACCGACGAAGAAGTTCGACACCCGGATGTCTTTCTCGGCCGCCTTCAGGACTACGGGAACGACGTGCACCAACTCGTCGCCAGCGCGATCGACCTTGCCGGATCGAAGCCCAACCCCCTTCACCTCGCGATCGCTGGACTGGCTGCCGCGTATCCGACCCCTAAAATTGTCACGACCAACTACGACCGGCACCTGACCTCGGCAGCCACTTCCATGTCCCTCGAACCTGATGTCTACGAGGCCCCGGCTCTACCTGTCGGTGACGATTTCGAAGGGGTCGTTCACCTCCACGGGTCTTTGTTGCAGCCCAGCCGCCGTCTTGTGGTTACGGACACCGATTTTGGCCACGCTTATCTGCGCGAGGCGTGGGCTGCACGATTCTTGGAGCGAATGTTCGTGAGATTCACGGTCATCTTCATCGGCTATAGCCATGGCGACGTCGTGATGCAGTACCTCGCCCGGTCTCTTGGACCGGACCAAAACCGATATGTCCTAACCGACGATGAGCAAAACGCAGAGTGGCGCCGGTTGGGGTTGACACCCATCTCGTACCCCAATGACGCCGGCGACCACTCGGCCCTGCCCACATCACTGCAGCGATGGCGAGAACTGGCGACGATGGGGCACATCGAGCATCGCGCGCGAATTGCCGACCTCGTGTCTGGGGAACCGCCGACGATCCCCGAGGAGGTCTCATACCTCAACGCGGCGCTCACTCACCCGGTTCGGTCCAGGTACTTTTCGGAGAAGGCAAGGTTCGTCGACGTCGACCATGGCCAACGGTGGTTCGCCTGGGTCGAAGGCCAACCTGCATTCCCTCGCGTGTTTTCGCCGGACACAGCCGTCGACCCGGCGTCGGGGGTCCTAATGTCCTGGATCGCTGATCAGTACATCCTCAACAAGGAGAATTCGGGGAAAGTTCTCCGATCCTTCCGCGAGAAGCCGTGGCCGCCGCACACCTGGTACGTAATCACCCAGACCCTCGTTCGCTTCGAGGGCGCGTTCCCGAAGTGGCTCAATCCATGGCTCCAGCTTGTCCTTCAAAACGCCCCGACCCGTCGACATGACCTACTCGACATGATGCTTGTAGGCAAGGACTGGACGAACAATTTCGATCTCGCGTTGACGGTGTTCGAGGATCGGACCCGCCCCTTGCTGATACCAGCGTTTGACTTCGGAGGGACCACCAACCAACCCCGGTTCGAAGTCGACCTTTGCGGCGACGAATATTGGCTAAGCGATAACTGGACCAAGATCTTCCTCCCGGTCCTCGATGAGTACTTCGCCCAACTCCTCAGTCTCGCAACGGCGCAGATTTCGCGCGTCTATCGAAGCCTTCGTGGAATGGATCCTGACAGTTCTTTCGATCCAATTTCGTTCTCGCGATCAGCCATCGAACGGCATGAGCAAGACAACCACCGTAACCGCATCGATATCCTCATCGACGCAGCACGCGACTCGATCGAGGCGGCTCTGTCCCACGATCTATCGCTTGCACAGGGATACCTGGAAGTGTGGAGATCCTCTCCCAACGGGATCCTTCGCCGCCTTGCTGTGCATGGCTGGCGGGTACGAACGGACGCCGGCCCCGATGAGAAGTTGACTTGGCTGTTAGGGCGGAACCTTCTTTGGGACCTAGCGCTCCAGCACGAGTTGTTACAGCTCATTGGTGACGTTCTCCCAGCTGCAAGCGAGGACGTGGCCCGCAGCCTCGTAGACGCTGCTATTGCCGGTCCTGACGCGAGCAGCGACGGTGAGCAATCCACCTATCGGGTCTACAACATGCTCGGCTGGCTCGCACAGTCAGCACCCGGACTTCAGATGGCAGCCGAAGCGTTTAAGGAAGCGCAGGCTGCACACCCCGAGTACGCCCGAAGGGAGCACCCGGATCTTCTGCACTACAGCATGTCTGGGTTCGTCGAGGATGCATTGCCCTTTACGGCAGCCGGGCTCCACGACTTGATAGCAGAGGAACCAACTTCAGCGCTCGCTCGGCTTCGCGAATTCAACGGAGAGGCGCACGCATTCCAAGGACCCAGCTGGACCGGCGCACTGGGATCTCTGCAGGCATGCGTCACAGCGCATCCCGCGGACGGCTTACTTGTCGCTCAAGTTCTACAGGATGATGAAGTCGAGTTCCGATCGGCAGTCATTAATGGCTGGGATCGCGCGACGCTCAACGATGCTCTTGCTCAGCAAGCTCTCGCAACGATCGAGGGCTGGGATCATGAGGAGATCCGCAGGCCAGCTTCTGCCATGCTGTCCAACGGCGGAACTCCCGAACACCCCACCCCGTGGCACAAGTACGAATCAGCACGGACGCTGGCATCCGCCCTATGGCCCACGACGCCTACAGAGGGCTCGATCGTAGGTGGGGATGACCTTGTGACGGAAGCGATCAACCACCCAGCAGGTGACCTGGCCGAGTTCTGGACAAAGGTCGTCCAGTGGGAGTGGTCGCAAGCTGAGGCGCTTTGGGATGGCCTCCCGACGGAAATCGCCAGAGAGCTCAGCCATCTGATCTCGGCCCACGACCGTAACGGACTTCTCGCCCGAGTTCTCCTTTCCTCGCAATTGCACTTCTTCTTCAGCGCGGATCGTGACTGGTGTGAAGTCTGGCTCCTCCCCCTCTTCGACTGGACAAGCGAGGAGGAGGCAGCGGCAGCATGGCAGGGCTTTCTCACATGGGGGCGCGCGAACGACGGGCTGCTCGAGGCCGGTCTACTGGAGCACTACCTGACCGCGACGACGCATACCGCCGCGTTTGCGAAGAACCTCCGTCGCCAGCTCGCGATTCACTTGACGTCAATCGCGATGTTCGCCTCCGTCGACCCGGCAACGTGGTTGACACGGTTCGTTCTGGACGCGCCAGAAGACCTTCGAGTCTCGTGGGCACGACAGGTCGGGCACACGCTGACAAAGCTCGAAGCCGTTGAGGCACAGGGTCAGTGGGATCGATGGATCCGCGCATACTGGTCGAGTCGCAATCGGTCCGTGCCGCAACCATTCACCCCGGCTGAGGCCTCCGCCACGGGCGGCTGGGTCGTCGGCCTGCCAGGAGCCCGAAGCGAAGCAATCGACCTTGTCCTGGCATCAACGGCAGGCATCGAGCCGCACGGACGGCTTCTTTATCGGTTGAAGGACCTCGACATTGCTGCCGAGGCTGAGGACTGGGCTCGCCTATTGACCCACCTGCTCAAGAACACGAGTGAGCAGCAATGGGGCATCGTGCACCACCTCCAAGAGCTGATGCCTCACCTCCGTGAAGGCGATCCCATGCCCGACCTCACCGACTTGGTGAACGAAGCCATGCGGCTCGGCGCGACAACCGCTGACGATTGGTAGAAGGCTTATCACCGGTCACGGTATCGCTGGCGGGCGTTAACCAGCCCTGAACTGCTGCTATCCGTGCCCCAGCCGGACTCGAACCGACACTGTGTGGATTCTAAGTCCGGAAAGATGGACTTACCCGGACTCAGATGAATCCTCTTTTTGTTGTGCAACAGTGCTTTTCGTACATTCGCGTCCAGACCGATCCGCACCCGTTTGTACCCAGTTGTGTCACTCTCGTGTCAGCGAGACCCTCGGCAAAGACCACGCTGAATCCACCGACATCCTGACGTACCGCGGTGGACAGAACCCCGCCAACTGCGCCAATGCCGTCAGGCACATTGCCTCCGCAACCCGACGTTGTGTGTCACCGAACGGTCGTCCGCGCGCCCACCGCGAACCCACCTGCGAGCCGAGCCGGGGCGACCGACTGATTTCGACCGGCCTTCACCGAGTTCAGTCAAACCTCAGGGTCGAGATACCACGCTCGCCGGCCAACTCCCCCGGCTCTGAAAATACTGCGTCGCTTCGGGTTTCTCGTTGTACTCCAACAGGTTCCCCACTTCTTGAGCCAACACATCTCGCACTTGGCCCGGTTCGGCGAAGAAGAATTCTCGCCTGAGGTTCGCGTGGTTCAGTCGACGAGTTGCGAAAGCCGCGTGGAGCGCTCCCTCCAATGCAACAGCGTCGTCAGAGAAGTACAACGCGTGCACATCGAATGGGAACGGCACCGAGGCGCTCCCCAATTCGCGGACCCGATCCATCGGTTCGAGCCGTCGCGTCATACCGATCTTGACCACATCCGGTCCGAATGCACCGCGGTTGCTGATCACGTACACATAGCCAGCGCGAATATTGGCACGTCGATAGTCGTTCTGTGCGATGGCCTGGTCGAGTTCGCCCAACTTGTCTCGAATACGCTGTGCCTCCGCATCAGTGCGGCCGGCCAGGGAGTCGAGCACGTTCTGATAGTGCGCTCGTTCCTTGTCGAGCTTCTCCCTCTGCGCGGCCAATTCCAGCTCGACCTTCTTTTCCTCTCGGAGGCGTTCGTGCTCCTCGCGTTGAGCGAGTTTTTCTTCTTGGACTTTCATCATGTAATCGGCTGTGAGCTCGAGTTCTTCTACCCGGAGCCTGTGATAGGTCTCGGCGACATGCATCTGCATCATGTCTCCGAGCTTCGCGATCGTGGCAGCTGCCTTCTCCAGACGGCTCACGGCCGTCGCAAGGTTTCCGGCCCGGATGGTACGAACACAGATGTCGGCCTCGGCGTTATAGGCGCGCAACATGAGCTTCGACAGATCCGAAGTCATCTTGCGGCCTTTGGCGAGAGAATTGTTGAAGCTGAACATGTCCGACGCGACTATGGCCTCTCCCCCGACGACCGCAGCCTTGATCTCGTCACGCACCGCGGCCAACCGTTCACGGAATTGGTCGGCGTTCTCCAGGGGGTGCTGGTAGGTGTAGATGCCCACCTCCTGCAACACGATCCGGTCGTCGGTTTCCACCACTCCGGTAGCCGCCGACCCCGACGTCGGGGTCACAACCTGGCCCCGCCACGCAGCGTGCGATAGTGCCTCGTCGCGTTCTTGCTCGACCACTTTTAGTCGATCCAACAGATCGTTGAGCTCGCGCTCTTTGGCTACCAGAGTGGTTCGCAGAGCCCGGATAGTGTCGTCTGGGCCTGTCATCGTGGCCTACACGCTTGATCACAGACAGCGTTTTTCTGATAGCTACTCACCCGCGAACTCCCCGTGTGTTGCCGACGGGTACCAGGTCGTGTGGATTCTTCGATACACCGGCACTCAAGTGCTCGAGCGTCGCGGTCGCCTGAACGCCGGAAAGATTGAGCCGCTCGAAGGCGGTTCGGTCCGTCGCCAGTTCAACCAGTGTGATTCGAGTGGGGTGGCCAGTGGCCGGGTCCACGGTGTCGACGCCAACTGTCATCGCCAACGTGTTGACCACACCGTCACGGTCAGCCTCGAAAATTTCGTGGGCGGTGCGGACCGCGACCTCGGCCACTGCGGTGGCGTATCGATCCTTGCGCGCCTTCATGGGTAGTGGCGTGCTAGTAATCGTGTCACTCGCCTTGGTGTATTTGAACGATTTCTCGGTCGGCAAATCCGAGGGCAAGGGTACCGAGACGGTCAGTTCGAGTTCCCGGTCGGCACCATCGAAGGAGAAGTCGTATTGCACCTCGAAACACTCTGGATACACCGAATTCCCGAGCACGATGGAGACATACTCTTCGAGCGCATTCGGCTCACCCTCCTGCAGCCCGACCATCAGCCGTTCCAACTGGACATTCGCCTGCATCACCTGTCTGCGGCGTTCAGCACACTCCGCCTCGTACTCGGACTGAGCGACCGACAGGGCCCGTAGTCGACTCGCTTCGGCGGCACCGTGTGCGCGCTCGTTGGCCTCCTGGGCGTGATTGCGTTGGACGACAGCCTGTTCCCACCCCTGTCGCTGCTGCCAGTACATCGCCTGCGCTTGCTCCACAGCTGCTACATGGCGTTTTCGTCCCCCCAGTAGGGAGCCGAGACCCTCGGGTGCGGCTGGTTCGACGTAGGCCGGCTCCGGTGGGAGCGGTAGGGGTGGAGGCGGGGGTGTCGGTGTAGTCAGATCCGGTCGATCGAACGGCGGATGCTCGATCTTCTGTCGTAAAGCGTTCAGGTCGACGTAGTCGTCCACGTCCAGTGTGGCCGCCAGGATGCCATCGATCGCTTCGTACTTCTCTGCCAAGGTGGCGTTGCGCGCCTCGACCTCTGCCAGTTGTGCCTCCACGTGCAAGCGGGCGCGTTCTTTGACCGCCGCTGCCGAAGCTTGATTCGCCGCGCGGTCAGCGGAGGCGCACGCGCGCTCCCAATCGCGCCGTGCCTTTTCCGACAACCGCACCGCTCGAGCAGTCGCCTGCGCGTGGGCTCGTGCTTGCTGGCGGTCACGTTGTTCGCGTAGCCGGTTCTGGTGCTGCATCTCCGCGAAAAAACCTCGACGCTTCGCCACCCGTGACACCTCTGTTCTGATCGTTGCGAGTTCCTGCACTGTAGCGACCCATCCAGACAAATCCGGTGCCCTTCGACTTCGGCCGGCGGCCCCTTCATCTACTCGAATGACACTTTCGGATGGCATTGCCGCGATGGATCAAGTTACCGGCAAAGCCAGTCGCATGGACGAATCGAGTCGTGCAGCACGCGTCCAGTTTGTGATGACTTGTGACATTCTGTGACACCGAGCCATGACACTCGGGGCAATACCCACTCCTGTGAAAGCGCTCTGACCAGCAGAAACTCGGCCGAACGCACGATTTCTGTGACAACGAACAGAATCCGCGGCTTCGCGGGGTCCGTACACATCCGCGAGCGTCCACCCAGTACATTGACGCCCATCGAAATACGCTGTGCCGCAATCGAGAATGGATTCATATGAACTCCGGTGCCCCCAGTCGGACTCGAACCGACACTGTGCGGATTTTAAGTCCGCTGCCTCTGCCAATTGGGCTATAGGGGCCACCGCCGGAGACTCGCTCCAGCGGTGACGATCATATCGGGCTGCTACTGGGCAGGGATGACCGGCGGCACGAAGTCGAAGGTCATACCGAGGAGCCACACCAGCAGCAGGACCACCGGGAAGTGAAAGATGAACTGCAGGAACGTGAATCCGATCAAGTCTCGCGCTCGCAGGCCTAGAACCGCCAGCAGAGGCAGCATGAAGAACGGATTGATCAGGTTCGGCAACGCCTCTGCGACGTTGTAGATCTGGACTGTCCAGCCGAGGTTCATCTGCACGTCTGTCGCAGATTGCATGACGTACGGCGCTTCGACGAGCCACTTGCCGCCACCGGAGGGGACGAACAATCCGAGCACGACGGTGTACACCGCGATGACCACGGCGAATCCACCTCCGCTGCCGATGTCGGTGAAGAAATTCGCGAGGTGCTCGGAGATCGTCACGCCTCCCCTTCCCTCCGCCTTGGTCAACATGGCTGCCATAGCCGCGTACAGCGGGAACTGCACCAGGATGCCTGCGGTGGCCGGGACTGCTTTGCTGACCGAATCGAGGAAGCGACGCGGAGTACCGTGCAGCACGAGTCCGAGCATCAGGAACACCAACAAGTACCCGTTGAGGCTGCTGACCACCGACAGCACCGGCAGCGTCAGCAGTTGGGAGACAAGCCATCCCAGAGTCATCGCGCCGGCGAACAGTGGCAGGATGCGGCTGTACTCGAGCCACTCCCCCGGCCTGGTGCGCGGTGACGGTTCCGCGACGGTGTCGTCGAGATCGACCTCCATGTCCGCGGCAGTCTTGATTGCGGCACCCTTGGGAGCAGACACGTGTGCGATGACGACCGTCAACACGATGATGATCGCGCACATCAGCAACGACTGCCACGTGAAAATCGTGGTTCCGAAATCGAGTACTCCCGTCACCGAAAGCAGTGTCGCCGGAAGCGATTTCGCCGTCGCCTGCAGCTGAGCAGCAGAGGACGACATACCGAGTGCCCACACGGCTCCGAGTCCCATGAACGCAGCAGCCCCGAGTGCGCGGTAGTCCGTCCGCAGATCGTCACGTCGCGCGATGGCTCGGGCCAGCAGACCGGCGAACACCAGGCTCAGGCCCCAGTTCAGGAAGGACACCGAGCAGGACAGCAGCGCCACGAAACTGACTGCGCTACTGGAACTCTTGGGCACCTGCGCCAATCGGGTGATCAATCTGGCGACAGGTGGAGATGTGGCCACGACGTAGCCGGTGAGAACGACCATCGCCATCTGCAGCGTGAACGCAGTCAGGTCCCAGAACCCGTTACCGAACGCGTCGACCACATTCTGCGGAGACGACCCGTTGGCGAAGGCAGCGACGGCAACGACCACCACGCCGACGAGGGCGAAGATGTACGCATCGGGGAACCACTTCTCGGTCCCCTTGGCGAGCGCTTGCGCTACGCGAGCCAGCCCTTTCTCGGCCGGCGCCTGGTCGGCCGGTGCTTGCTCGGCGGGTGACGTCATCGGTGGTCCTCACCTCGAAGGGAGCCGTGACGTGGGCCACAGCGCCTGTAAGGCTTCACCGAATCACGCAGCGATGCAACCTACATCGCCGCAGACCGTATCTGCAGAATTGCAGATCAGATCTTGATGGACATCGCGATACCGTCGAGGATGTCGTGCTCACTGACCGTCAACGAGCTAACGGCACCGCGTCGCTCGAATTCCTCGGCCAATACGCTGCACACAATTGCACCGCCGCCGATGACGTCGACCCGACCTGGATGCATGGGGCCCAACGCACTTCGCTGCGTATGCGTCATGCCGATCAGTCGCTCGCATACCTCGAAGAGCTGATCGAAGGGCACTCGCGACAGGTGCACCGCGTCTGCGTCGTACTCGGGCAGGTCCTTGGCGATGGCAGCGATGGTCGTCATCGTGCCGGCCACACCGACCCAGCTCGACGCATCGCCGATCGACACTTCCTCGAACGCCTCCGCCAACTTCTCGCGGGCGTACTCACGCGCGCCGTTGATCTCGTCCGCGGTGGGAGGATCCGAATGCAGGAATCGTTCGGTCAAACGGACGCAGCCGATGTTCGCCGAGAACGCAGACTTGACGCCTTTGGCGTCGCCCAGTACGAGCTCGGTAGAACCGCCGCCCAGATCGACAACCAGGAAAGGCCCTGCCGCAGAGTCGAGTTCACCGACTGCACCGGCGAAGGACAACCGCGCTTCCTCGTCACCGGTGATCACTTCGGCCTCGGCACCGGGGATGACCTTGCCGAGCACCTCGCGCACCATGGAGAAGAAGTCCTCGCGATTCGACGCATCCCGGGTGGCAGAGGTGGCCACCATCCGCACTGCGGTGGCCCCTGTCTTGCGAATGATCTCCGCGTACTCGATCAATGCCACACGAGTGCGTTCGATGGCCTCGGGCACGAACGCTCCCGTCGCGTCGACTCCCTGACCGAGCCGCACGATCCGCATCTCGCGGGCGACGTCGGCGAGGGACTTCCCGTTGTTGTCAGCGACGAGCAGGCGGATCGAGTTGGTGCCGCAATCTATTGCTGCAACCCTGGTCATGATTTCTCCGCACGTAGTTCTTCGATGGTCGGCCAATCAGCCGGAATAGCCTTGCCACGCAACGAGTTCTCGGCGGCAAGGGCCACCGACTCGTCACCCAGCGGGTTGACGCCCGGGCCCTTGGCCAACGAATGGGCGATCAGGACGTGCAAGCATTTGACCCGATCGGGCATGCCACCGCCGGTGAAATCCGTTCCGAGAGATTCGATCTCGTCACGCTCGGCGAGGTAGGACTGATGGGCGCGCAGGTAGGCAGCAGCCAGCTCGGGATCGGTGCCCAGGCGTTCGGTCATCTCCCGCATCACACCGGCCGATTCCTGCCGGCTCGCCTCGGCCGTCAGCCGCGGATCGGTCAGATAGAACAGGGTGGGGAACGGCGTACCGTCGGGCAGCTTCGGGGCGGTTTTCACCACGCCCGGCCGGCCGTCCGGAGATCGATATGCGATCTCGAGTACGCCACGCGGTTCACGTCCGAGCTGCGATGCGACCGCATCGAGATCTTCCTGCGAGACTGCCGAGGAATTCACCCGACCGGTCCTCCTTCTGATTGTGGTGCCGGAGCGGCCGGCACGGGTTCTGGCTGTACGACGGGCATCGGTGCGGACGTCGGCTCCGCCGGCTCGTTCGATCCCTGCGGCTGAACTGCGGTGTTCCAGAGGTCGGTGTACCAGGGCCCCGTCGGCCCACTGTCGGCCGCGAGTTCCTCCGGGGTCTTGCCGTAGTCGCCGGGCAACTGCACCTGGTACGGCGTCTCCCCCGGCATGACGAACCGCAGGCGCTCACGCGCATCGGCCGCGATGCGGGACGGCTCGTCGAGCTGAGATTTCTGGGTCTGCAGCGCTTGTACGTCGTTCTCCAACGCTTGCCGCTCGGCCAGCACGGACTCGAGTTCGCTGCGCTGCGAGAAGTAGGTGCGTAGCGGTACTGCCAGCGTCAACGCCAGCGCGCACACCACAACGCCGAGGATGACGGCCCGCCCGGTGGACAGTCCGAGGAACGTCCGCTCGGGCATCTTGGGCCGACGAACACCGACGCGCCGGGGAGCGGCCTTGCCGCCGACCACCGCGTCGCGCACCTGCTCCGACGGCTCCGGCGGGGTGGCCGTCCGACCGGAGGCGTTCTCGTCACGAGAGACGCCCCCGGCCTTCGACCGACTCGAAGAGGAGGACCGGCCGCGGGGTCGGGGATCACGTCCACCTGGACTGGTCCCGGACCTTCCGCGCCGTGCCATCATTCATCTCCACTTCGTGCGATACGTACCTGCCTGCTATCCCTCGTAATTGAACCGGGGGAAAGACAACTCGCCGGCGTAACGCGCCGCGTCGCCCAGAGCTTCTTCGATACGCAGCAACTGGTTGTACTTGGCCACGCGCTCGCTTCGAGCCGGAGCACCGGTCTTGATCTGGCCGCTGCCGACGGCAACTGCCAGGTCAGCGATGGTGGTGTCCTCGGTCTCGCCGGACCGGTGGCTCATCATCGTCTTGTAACCGTTGCGGTGAGCGAGATCGACTGCGTCGAGGGTCTCGGTGAGCGTGCCGATCTGGTTGACCTTGACCAGCAGCGCGTTGGCCGCACCCTTGACGATGCCGTCTTCGAGACGCTCGGGGTTGGTGACGAACAGGTCGTCGCCGACGAGCTGAACCTTGTCGCCGATCGACTCGGTGAGTGCAACCCAGCCGTCCCAGTCGTTCTCGTCGAGCGGATCCTCGATGGAGACCAGCGGGTAGGCATCGACCAGTTCGCCGTAGAACGCCGACATCTGCTCGGCCGACTTGGTCTCACGCTCGAAGGCGTAGCCGGTACCTGCGGTGTAGAACTCGGTGGCCGCCACGTCGAGCGCGAGAGCAACGTCCTGGCCGGGCTTGAGGCCGGTCTTGCCGATGGCCTCGAGGATCAGGTCGAGAGCTGCCTTGGTGCCGGCGAGATCGGGAGCGAAGCCGCCCTCGTCGCCGAGTCCGGTGGACAGGCCCTTGGCCTTGAGCACGGATTTGAGCGCGTGGTAGACCTCGGCACCCCAGCGCAGCGACTCCTTGAACGTGGGAGCACCGATCGGCGCGATCATGAACTCCTGCACGTCGACGCCGCTGTCTGCGTGTGCGCCGCCGTTGATGATGTTCATCATCGGCACGGGGAGGATGTGTGCGTTCGGTCCGCCGAGGTAGCGGAAGAGCTCCAGGCCGGTGGACTCGGCCGCAGCCTTGGCGACAGCGAGCGAGACACCCAGCAGGGAGTTCGCGCCGAGGCGAGACTTGTCGGGCGTGCCGTCGAGATCCAGCAGAGCCTGATCGACCGTGCGCTGCTCGATGGCGTCGAGGCCGATGACCGCGGGCGCGATCTCGTCGAGCACCGCGTTGACGGCCTTCTCGACGCCCTTGCCGCCGTAGCGGTCTCCGCCGTCACGAAGCTCGACGGCCTCGTGCTCACCGGTGGATGCGCCGGAGGGGACGGCTGCGCGGGTCAACGTCCCGTCGTCCAATGCGACCTCGACCTCAACCGTGGGGTTGCCACGGGAATCGAGGATCTCGCGAGCTCCGACCTGCTCAATGATGGCCACGAATGCTTCTCCTAGTAACGGGGACCGGCGGACTGTGCCGGGTGCAAGACTAGCCGCTCCCCCGTGGTGCCCGCGATGCACGGAGTTTCTACGGCCTGGTGCCCACCGAGTACGCGGCCGCGCGATCTCGCACGTCACGCAGATACTGGCCCGAGAGGTTGTACGCCATCAACGCCGTCTCCCAGCCCTGTGCCGTCCGCAGATCGCCGCCGCGGGCGCACAGATAGCGAGCCGCCGTCAACGCCGCGTCGTCGATGTTGTCCGGATCTGCGATGCCATCGCCGTTGGCGTCGACACCCCATTTCTTCCACGTCTCGGGGATGAATTGCATGGGACCCATCGCTCGATCGAACTCGGCGTCACCGTCCATGACGCCGCCGTCGGTGTCCGGAATCTCGGCGACGCCCGGCCCGCCGTCGAGCGGAATACCGCGGATCGGCGGTGCGACGAGACCGTCGGGCTGCACGGACGAGCCCTGGTATGTGCCGTGCCGACTCTCGATGTATCCGATGCCCGCGAGCGTCGTCCAGGCGATTCCGCAGTCCGCGTCCGTCTCGGTCATGATCGCGGCCGCGTGCCCGTACGACGCGAGAGCCGTCACCGAGATACCGAGCGCGTCGGTCTGAGGTTCGGCCCACGCGAGCAACAGATCGGCTGTCCGGCCGGGGGCATTGAAGTCGATCAGCGGCACCTCGGTTCCCGGACCGGGCGGAATGCCCTCGGGAATCTCACGCTTCGGCTCGCTGCTGCCACATGCGGTGAGCGCAAGGAGGAGCGATGCGGTGGCGAGCACGCAGATTCGTGAGATCACCTCACCATCCTGCACACGCAAGGTAATAGAAAGCTAAAGACCCGTAAAACCCCAGTTCAACGTGCATTCGACTGGCGATGCAGGGTGTATGTTTCTGTCAACCTTCACGCATGAGGGTCGCCTACCCTTTGAGAGGGAAGGCGTACCAATGTTCATTGCAAAACAGGAGAAGTGCCCGTGTCCGTTCTCGCCGCCGCAGGATCCGCGCCGTCGATCGCCACTCAGATGTTCGGCAGCGGTCTGATCGGTCTTCGCGAGGGCCTCGAGACCGGCATCGTGGTGATGATCCTCGTTGCGTTCCTCGTCAAGGCCAACCGACGCGACGCGCTCAAATGGGTGTGGCTGGGCGTCGGGCTGGCCGTCGCCATGGTGGCCGCGATCTTCTTCGTCATTCACTACGGCACATCCACGGTCACCGGCCTGACCGCCGAGGTCATCGCAGGCGCAGCATCGCTCGTGGCCGTAATCATCGTGACGGCGATGGTGCTCTGGATGCGGACCGCCGCGAAGAACATCTCCGGCGAACTGCGGGCGAACATGGAGAAAGCACTCACCGTCGGGCCTGCGGCAGTGCTGACGCTCTCGTTCTTCGCCGTCGGCCGCGAAGGTGTCGAAACCGCACTGCTCATGGTCGGCTACGCCGAGAACACGAACGGCAGCCTGTGGCCGCTGCTCGGTCTACTGCTCGGCATCGTCGTCGCTGCCGTGCTGACGGTGTTCCTGTACTTCGGTGCCGTGCGCATAAACTTCGCTGTCTTCTTCAAGTACACCGGCATCTTCCTCATCGTGGTCGCCGCCGGAATCCTCGCCTACGGCATCCGCGCACTGCAGATCGGCGGAGTTCTGCCCGGTGGCAGCGCTGTCGCCTTCGACATCAGCGCGCACTTCGACGCCTCGAGCTGGTACGGCACCGTGCTCGGCGGCATCTTCAACTTCCGTCCCGAACCCACTGTCTTCCAAGCGATCGCATGGGTGCTCTACATCGTCGTCGTGTTGTTCCTCTTCCTCCGGCCGGTCCACGTTCCCGCGGCTCCCGAGCCCGTACTTCAGAACTCCTGAAAGGCACCACCATCATGCGTCGTTCCACCATCGCTCTGGCCGCGGTCGCGGTTCTGCCGATAGCCCTGGCCGGCTGCACCGAAAAGTCTTCCAACGAAGCCGCATCGGGCGATATCGCCGTCACCGCGACCGACTCCTCCTGCGACGTGAGCGCATCCGAAGGCACCACCGGTAACTCGACGTTCCAGATCACCAACAACGGCAGCAAGGTCACCGAGTTCTACGTCTACGGCGCGGGCGACCGCGTCATGGGTGAGGTCGAGAACATCGGACCCGGCCTGACGCGTCAGCTCATCGTCGCCCTGCCCGACCCCGGCACCTACCAAACCGCCTGCAAGGCAGGCATGGTGGGCGACGGTATCCGCGCCGATTACGTCGTCTCCGGCGACTCGGTCCGCACCGCCGACGAGAACGGCCTCCTCACCGAGGCCGCCGCCGGCTACAAGCGCTACGTCGTGAGCCAGATCGATGCTTTGCAGGACACCACGGCATCGTTCGTCACCGCCGTCAAGAGCGGCGACGTCGACGCAGCCAAGGCCCAGTTCCCCATTGCGCGTAGCTATTACGAGCGCATCGAGCCCGTGGCCGAGAGCTTCCCCGACGACCTCGACCCACGCATCGACCTGCGTGAGCCGGACGTGGAGCCCGGTGCCGAGTGGACCGGATTCCACCGCATCGAGAAGGACCTGTGGTCGCAGGGGCTGCAGCCGGACACCAACGCGATGGCCGATCAACTCGAGGCCGACATCACCGAACTCGCCGACAAGATCAAGGCCGACGACTTCACCATCGACCCCATTCAGGTCGCCGGTGGCGCACAGGGACTGCTCGACGAAGTTGCCAAAACCAAGATCAGCGGTGAAGAGGACTTCTTCTCACACACCGACCTGTGGGACTTCCAAGCCAACGTCGACGGCTCCCAGGCCGCCATCGCTGCGGTGCGTCCCATCCTCGACGAGCGCAACGCCGAACTCGGAACCGCCATCGATGCCCGCTTCGCAGAACTCGACGCCGAACTGGCCAAGTACCGCAGCGGCGACGGCTTCGTCTTCTACGACACGGTGACCGAACCACAGCGCCAGGAACTCTCGAACAAGATCGACGCATTGTCCGCTGAAGTGAGCCAGGTGCAGGGTGTCGTTGCCGGACAATAAGACTGGACAATTCTCCCGACGGTGCCTCTTCGGTGCCGTCGGGACGGGGGCTGCACTCGTCGGAGTGGGAGCCATCGCTGGACACGCGACCGCCTCCGGAGCCGAGGCACCCGCTTCGGACGTCGTCGAATTTCGCGGAGACCACCAGGCCGGAATCGTCACCCCGGCACAGGATCGCATGCACTTCGTCGCCTTCGACATCACCACCGACTCACGCGACGATGTCGTTGCGCTGCTGAAGAAGTGGACCCTGATGGCGGAACGCCTCACCAAGGGCGAAGAGACGTTCGACGGCGGCGCAGTCGACGGTGGCCAGTACAACCCGCCGTCGGATACCGGCGAAGCTCTCGGTCTGACGGCGTCGTCGCTGACGCTGACGATCGGATTCGGTCCCTCGATGTTCGATCGATTCGATCTGGCCTCGAAAAGGCCTGCATCGCTTGCCGATTTGCAGCACTTCCCGGCCGACAACCTCGATCCTCGACGCTCCGGCGGCGACCTCTGCATCCAGGCCTGCGCCGACGACCCCCAGGTTGCCGTGCACGCGATCCGCAACCTCGCTCGTGTCGGATTCGGCACCGTCTCGGTGAAGTGGTCTCAACTCGGCTTCGGCCGAACCTCATCCACCTCGACCACCCAGGCAACACCGCGAAACCTGTTCGGCTTCAAGGACGGAACGGCCAACCTCAAAGCCGAAGACCCGTCGCTGCTCGACGAGAACGTGTGGGTTGCGTCCGACGATGATCAAGAGTGGATGGCCGGTGGCTCCTACCTCGTCGCCCGTCGCATCCGCATGCTCATCGAATCGTGGGACCGCACCACACTGAAGGAACAAGAGCGAGTGATCGGGCGCAGCAAGGGGTCCGGCGCGCCACTCGGCCAGAAGGACGAGTTCGACGCACTCGATTTCGAGTCACAGGGCCCCGAGGGCACCTTCATCGACAAGACCGCGCACGTGCGTCTGGCATCGAAGGAAAACCTCGGCGGCGTCCAGATCCTGCGTCGGGGATACAACTTCACCGACGGATCCGACGGCTTCGGACACCTCGACGCCGGACTGTTCTTCATCGCCTACTGCCGCGACCCACTGACCCAATTCGTGCCGATGCAATTGGCCCTGTCCCGCAAGGACGCTCTGAACGAATACATCCAACACGTGGGTTCTGCGGTATTCGCCTGCCCTCCCGGCGTCGGAGAATCCGAATACTGGGGTTCGACGCTGTTCGAGTAGGTCGGTTCCCCGCGTCGCGTCAATGGACCCTTGCACACGTCTGACCCGTGCAGTGGTTCATTCACGCAATAGCCCGGTCCGCGTCAATGGCGCACTGCATACGTCCGACCGGTGCAACGGTCCATTGACGCGGGCGGGTGAGCCCTGAGTCCGGCGGAGAACACCGAACCATCTGGGTGTCAAATTTAAACGTAGGGTCATAAATTCCGTTATTTTGCAACAGCTTTCGGAATTATTTCGAGTTTGACAGAACTGTGCGGTCTGCTTATGTTCTAGCGGTTCGGATTCGTCGCCGACTGCTTCTCGAAGGGATTCATGCCCCTCCCCCAGCCTGCCGATACTCAAGCGACCTACCTCCTCGATCGCCACATGTTTGCCCTGTGGACCTGGTCTTCCGGCACTGTCGGATCTCCCCCACCCGTCGGCGATGCCCAGCGGGTGACGCTGGCAGTTCCGACTCTAGACCTTTCGGGTTTCGAGGTGTCCGACGTCGACTGCGCGTTGATAGAGCCCGATCGACTGGCTGACGTTGTCCTCGACACTTCCGGTGCCTCGGTCGATGCGTGGCGGACGCACCTGGCGGGCGGCGGTTCTGCGCTGCCGATCGCGGGGCATGCGGTTCCCGATGCCACCGGGAGAGCGGTCATGTCGGCGGAACACGCCGTCGCCACCTTTCGCCACACGACGGCCGTCGCCGCCGAACTGCGCACAGCGCTGGTCGCGGAGATGCGGCCCTACCAGGTGCGCGGCGTGAGTTGGCTGCGTGAGACGGTGACCGCCCACGGCGGTGCGGTGCTCGCGGACGAGATGGGGCTCGGCAAAACGCTGCAGGCAATCGGCTACCTCGTCGGGCGCGCCGACGAGGGGCCACAGGTGGTGGTGAGTCCGACGTCGCTGGTCGGGAACTGGGCACACGAGATCGCTCGGTTTGCGCCGAGCCTCTCGACCGTGACCTGGCGCGGAGGGCCACTGCCGGCAATGGACCCGAGAACGGTGATGCTCACCGGGTATCCGACGTTGCGCACGCACGGTCCACAACTCGCCGATCTTCACTGGGCCACTGCCGTATTCGACGAGGCACAGGTGCTGAAGAATCCGCGCACCCAGATCTCGAAGGCCGCGCGACTCATCCACGCCGACGCGACGATCGCGATGACCGGCACGCCCGTCGAGAACCATCTCGACGAATTCTGGGCGCTGCTCAACCTCGTCGCACCGCACGTGTTCGGGAACAAGACTCAGTTCCGGCGTCGCTTCATCAAGCCGATATCGGACGGTTCCGGCGCCGCCGCCATTCGGCTACGGGCAGCGATCGAACCGGTTGTGTTGATGCGAAAGAAGTCTCAGGTCGCCGGATCACTTCCGCCGAAGATTCACGCCGACCTGATCTGCGATCTCACCGAGGAACAACAGCGGTTGTACGACCGCGTCCTCGATCAGGCGATCGACGACGGCTTCGGCGATGGCGTGCAACGCCAGGCCCGGGTCCTGGCGGCTCTGACCGCACTGAAACAAGTCTGCAATCACCCGGCACTGGTCACGGGCGACTCCGATGATCTGTCGGGGCGTTCGGGGAAGCTCGACCTCTGCACCGACATCGTGGCCAACAACCTCGAAACCGATTCGCCGACAATCATCTTCACCCAATATCGCAAGACCGGCGAGCTTCTCGTACGGCACTTCGGCGAGGAGTTCCAAGTGTCGGTGCCGTTCTTTCACGGTGGCCTGAATCAGGAGCAACGGGCAGATATCGTTCGACGTTTCCAGTCCGACGACGGCCCTGCCGTACTGGTGCTGAGCCTGAAAGCCGGCGGCACCGGACTCACCCTGACTCGCGCAGCCGACGTCGTCCACTTCGACCGATGGTGGAACCCAGCCGTCGAGGCGCAGGCCTCGGATCGAGTCCATCGGATCGGGCAGACCCGCACGGTCACCATCACCACCCTCACCACCGACACCACCATCGAGGAGCACATCGCGGCCATGCATTCACGAAAGTCGACACTGTCCGACGTCGCCGATACGTCGGATGTAGCCGAGCTGGCGAAGTTGGACGACGACCGGCTCGTCGACACGCTGCGCCGCAAGCGAAGCCGCTGACATGGCGGACGACGACTTCGGCTACACAGCGTGGGGGCGGGATTGGGTTCGACTCGCCCAGCCGTTACGCGTGACCCGGCCCGACCCCCGGCTGCCCCGCGCCCGCGCGCTGGCGAAGGGCGGAAATGTGGAGGTGACGATCAGTGCCGGCAAGATCCGAGGAGCCGTCGAACACGGCCGCACAACACCTGAGGTGTCTATCGAGGTGGCACCGATGCCTTCACCTGCTCTGAACATCATCAGCACCCAATTACAGGGAACCCGAACAATTCTCACCGACGAGATGTACAGCGAATGCACTGATCGAGGTCATCCGCCTGTACCCACACTCACCCGGGTCGAATGCACCTGCTCCGACAGCACCGGTCGCTGCGTCCACGTGCTGGCAGTCTTCTACGACATGGCCCGTCGCATCGACGACGACCCTCGACTGGCACTCGATATCCAGGACTTCGTCCGAGCCACGTCCGGCAGCACACAGGGCGACGCTGCGGTTCCGCACAGATGGATCGCACTCGACGGCCTCGATCCGGCCGACTACTTCACGGTTCGGTGATCGATGACGTGTGCCACCGGACTAGTCTGATCCGATCCAGTTCAGCGATGAGTTTCTACACGCGGCTCGGTCTACACGTCGTAGATCTTCATCATCGACATCGGGAGCACACATGGGACAGCTGGTTCGGGTACAGAACTTCACCATTTCGAGCGATGGGATCGCTGCGGGAGTGGACCAGAGCTTCGAGAGCCCGTTCGGTCTCGATCATGGAAGCCTGATGGCGTGGTGCGGGGCAACCGCGAGCTGGCCGAACCGCACCGCTCCAGGCGGCAGTCGTGGTCTGGACGACTACTTCGCCCGCGACTTCGCGAACAACATCGGTGCCGAGATCATGGGCCGACACAAGTTCGGCCCTCAACGCGGTCCGTGGGCCGACCACGAATGGCAGGGCTGGTGGGGCGAGGAACCACCGTTCCACACACCCGTCTTTGTCCTCACCCACCACGAGCGACCGTCGATCACACTCTCCGACACCACGTTCCACTTCGTCGACGGCGAGCCGTCCGAGGTGCTGACACAGGCAAAGGAGGCGGCCGACGGTAAGGACGTGCGCCTCGGCGGTGGCGTCACCAGCATCCGGGAATTCCTCGATGCCGATCTCGTCGACACCATGCACATCGCTGTCGCGCCCATCGAATTCGGCTCGGGCCTGAAGCTGTGGGATTCACCCGACGAGTTGGACGACAGATTCGAGCACGAGGTCGTCCCTAGCAGCAGTGGAATCACTCATCACCTGTTCTGGCGTAAGTAGTCGATCCGGATCAATGCGGCTTTGTTGCACTCTGAGCGACTGAAACCCACATTGATCCCATAACCGAGGGACGAGGTGAGGGGTGGAGCGGGTGGTGTAGGACTACCCCCGCAGACCCCAGTGCTCGATCCAATCCAGTGCAGACATTTCTCCCGGCGCGATGCCCGCGTTACGGGCGGATGCTTCGGCGTTGCGGATCAGGGATGCAAAATCCAATACCCGACGCCGCAGTGCGTCCTCGGCGCTTTCTCCACCGTGCGAATGGTCGACCCCGATGTGCACGACGCGTAGGCCGTCGGGAACGAGTTCGTCGGGTAGGCCGGCCTTGGTGGCTCGTCCGATCACCTTCTGCGCCAGGGCGAGTGACGGCTGGGACAAAGCAATGCCGTCGATGCAGGATCGCCGTGCCTTTTCCGACGCCTTCTGCGCTTCCCAGGCGCGCTCTTGTTCGACGATGTCGATCGGTCCGCCGTCCTGGCGAGCGAGGTGCGGGCTGCGGTGGGTGAGTTTGGCAACGAGTCCCGCGGCGACGTCGTCGATATCGAACGCATTCTCGGCGGCGTTCTGAGCGATTCTGGAGTGAAAGAGTACCTGCAGCAACAGGTCTCCGAGTTCCTCGCGCAGGTCGTTCAAGTTCCCTGCGGCTATGGCGTCGAGAAGTTCGTAGGTTTCTTCCAACAGGTAACCACGCAGCGATTCGTGGGTCTGCTGCGCTTCCCAGCCACCGACGGTGTGCAATCGGTCCATCAAGTGCACCGCTGCGATCACGTCGTCACCGGGCAACTTCTCGGCGGCGATGACTCGTTCTCCGCGCGCGATCCGGTCCTGGACGTCGGGATTGGCCCGGTCGGTGCTGACCAGGACGGGATCGACGGCATCGGGCGCAGCGGTGCCGGAGAACAGCCACCGCACCCGCACCGGTACCTCTTCGGTGAATTGCACCGCACCACCGAGGAATTCGACAGCATCCACGGGTACCTGCGCCGGACGAACGGGGTCGAGCAGAACTACCGTCACCGCTACACCCCCACTGTTTGCTCCAACAAGACCGACCGAGATGGCTTCCCGTCCAAGGATAGGATGAGATCGGCGATGAACTGCACCAATTCGACGTCGCGCACGCGCGCCGCGCCCACTCCGCCACCCTCGACGCGCGGCAGCGGCAATTGCACCACCCCGGTCGTCGCCCGGTAGGTGGCGCTGGGATAAAGCCGCTTGAGGCGAATCTGCTTGGAATCGGGCAACTCCATCGGAGCCAGTTTGACCTGCGTTCCGGCGACGTTGACGTCGGTCAAGCCGTATTCCTTGGCGATCAGCCTCAACTTCGCGATGGAGACAAGGCGGCCGACCTCCTCGGGAAGGGGCCCGTACCGGTCGACGAGTTCGTCGATGACGGCGTCGATACCAGCAGAATCGGCTGCCGCAGCGAGCTTTCGGTAGCCCTCGAGGCGCAACCGGTCGCTGGTGACGTAGTCGGGTGGAATGTTGGCGTCGACGGGAAGGTCGATGCGCACTTCCTTCGGAGCCTCGTCGGTCGTAATGGGCTTTCCGTCCGCAGCGGCGCGGTAGGCCTCGACCGCCTCACCCACGAGCCGCACGTACAGGTCGAATCCAACGCCTGCGACGTGCCCGGACTGCTCGGCTCCCAGAACGTTTCCGGCACCGCGGATTTCGAGGTCCTTCATCGCAACGGCCATACCGGCACCGAGGTCGGAGTTCTGCGAGATGGTCGCCAGGCGATCGTAGGCGGTCTCGGTGAGCGGCTTCTCCGGTGGATACAGGAAGTACGCGTAGCCACGCTCGCGACTACGACCCACTCGTCCTCGGAGCTGGTGCAGCTGAGAGAGGCCGAGCGAATCGGACCGCTCCACGATCAGCGTGTTGGCATTCGAGATGTCGAGACCGGTTTCGATGATGGTGGTACACACCAGCACGTCGGTCTCGCGCTGCCAGAAACCCTGCACGGTGCGTTCGAGTGTCTCCTCGTTCATCTGACCGTGGGCGGTCGCGACCCTGGCCTCGGGCACCAGATCACGAATCTTCTTGGCGGCCTTGTCGATCGAACTGACTCGGTTGTGGACGAAGAACACCTGACCGTCACGCAGCAACTCGCGCCTGATGGCCGCGGCGACCTGCTTGTCGTTGTACGCCCCGACGTAGGTGAGCACCGGGTGCCGCTCCTCGGGCGGGGTGAGAATGGTGGACATCTCACGGATGCCGGCCAGGCTCATCTCGAGGGTTCGCGGAATCGGCGTGGCCGACATCGTCAGCACGTCCACGTGGGTTCGAAGCGACTTGATGTGCTCCTTGTGCTCGACGCCGAAACGCTGCTCCTCGTCGACGATGACCAGACCGAGGTCCTTCCAGGCGACACCGGTCTGCAGCAATCTGTGCGTGCCGACGACAATATCGACTGTGCCGTCGGCCAACCCGGCCATGACCTCTTTGGACTCGGACCCGTGCGTGAAGCGGGAGAGCCCCTTCACCGTCACCGGGAACGACGCCATGCGCGCGGTGAAGGTCTGCAGATGCTGTTGCGCCAGAAGCGTTGTCGGAACCAGGACGGCGACCTGCTTGCCGTCCTGCACAGCCTTGAACGCGGCGCGTACTGCGATTTCGGTCTTGCCGTACCCGACGTCGCCGAGGATGACGCGGTCCATCGGGACCGCCTTCTCCATGTCGGCCTTGACGTCGGTGATGGCGGTCATCTGGTCGACCGTCTCGGTGAATCCGAACGCATCTTCCATCTCGAGCTGCCACGGAGTGTCGGGCCCGAAGGCGTGCCCGGGAGCTGCCTGACGAGCGGCGTACAGCTGCACCAGCTCGCCGGCGATCTCACGAACTGCCTTGCGCGCCTTGCGTTTGGTATTGGCCCAGTCGGATCCGCCGAGCTTGCTCAACGACGGCAGCTCGCCGCCGACATAGCGTGAGAGCTGATCGAGCGAGTCCATCGGGACGAACAGTCGGTCGCCGGGATGGCCCCGCTTGCTCGGTGCATATTCGACGACGAGGTATTCGCGTCGGGCACCACCGATGGTGCGTTCGACCATCTCGACGAATCGACCGATGCCGTGCTGATCGTGCACGACGCTGTCGCCGGCGACGAGAGCAAGGGGATCGACCTGATTGCGACGCTTCGCCGGGAGCTTGCGCCCCTCCCCCGCTGCGGCGACGCGGTTGCCGGTCAGATCGCTTTCGGTGACGACGACGAGCTTGGCATCGGGGAACACCAGGCCGTCGTGCAACGATCCGCAGAGGACGTTGACGACGTCCGCGACCGGGACCGCACCGGACTCGAGACGTGCTGCAGGCACTTCGGCCTCGGCGAGGCGTTCGATGATGCGAGTGGCGGTACCGGCACCCGCCACGGAGATGACGGCGCGGCCACCGGTGGCAATGTGCGCCCGCAGGGTGGCGAACAGGGCCGTCAGCGCTTCCTCGGACCCTCGGACCTCCGGGACCGAATCGACGGCGAGTTCGACTTCTTCGCCGTTGCCGGAGGCGAGTGGGCTGATGGTCCACCAGGGACGGCCGTGCACCTGCGCGGACTCGCGAACCTGTCGAAGAGACCGATACGCCGAGGCACCGAGATCCAGTGACGCGCCTTCGAGACTGGACGTGTCGAGGGTGGAGGTATCGAGCGGCGCAGCTCCACCGATCGAGGCTGCCGTCCAGGATGCTTCGAGGAACTCTTGGCCCGTGCGCACCAGATCTGTTGCGCGCGTGCGGATTCGCTCAGGATCGCACAGCAGTACGTGCGTTCCGGCGGGGAGGGTATCGGCAAGCAATTGCAGTTCGCCCGGCTGCAGCAGCGGAAGCAACGCTTCCATTCCCTCCACGGGAACTCCGGCGGAGAGCTTGTCCAGCATCTCCACCAGCGCCGTGTCACCCGCGTTGTCGGCGGCGAGCACTGCGGCGCGGTCGCGGACCTCCTGGGTGAGGAGCAGCTCACGGCACGGCGGCGCGATGACGAGTTCGACCTCGTGATCGGGCAGCGACCGTTGATCGGAGACCGCGAACGCGCGAAGTTCGGTGATCTCGTCGCCCCAGAATTCCACGCGCACCGGGTGATCTGCCGTCGGCGAGAAGAGGTCGAGGATGCCGCCGCGGACGGCGAACTCGCCGCGCTTGCCGACCATGTCCACGCGCAGGTATCCGAACTCGACGAGTCGGTGGATCAAGCCGTCGAAGTCGATGTCGAGCCCGACCTTCAGGGTCACGGGTTCGATCTCGCCGAGACCGGGAGCCATGGGCTGCACCAGCGAGCGGACGGTGGTGACGATGACGCGCAGAGGATCGCCGTAATCGGTGTCGCCGGGACGAGCGAGCCGGCGGAGCACGTCCAGTCGCTTGCCGACGGTGTCTGCACTGGGCGACAGGCGTTCGTGCGGAAGCGTCTCCCACGACGGGAACATCACGACGCCGCCGCCGAGGATCTGGCGGAGTTCGTCGGTGAGGTCGTCCGCTTCACGCCCGGTGGCGGTGACGATCAACAGCTGAGTGTGCTGCGCGATCGCGGCCGCGACGAATGGGCGAACCGAGTGCGGTCCGATGAGGGTGTGCTCAGCGGTGCCGATCGCGTCGGCGACGGCCACCATCGACGAATCCGTCAGCGCAACGCTGGCCAGACCCGACAGTTGCAGCGCCGCGTCGGGAACGATCGGGGCCGGCCCGGATAGCGACACGGCAGGCAGAGAATCGGAAGACAACAGCAATGCTCCTACAAGCGATTCGAGGCGACGGCTGCGCATGCACAGTCGCCGTCGAGTCTATGGGAGTACGCCGACACCCCGGCAGGCGGGAGACACGCGAGCTCAGCTCAGAGCTGCGTCGAGCATCGCTGCGAGTGACTCGCCGGCAGCAGCCGAATCGTAATCCGGGTCGTGCAGGCATTCGGTGACGATCGCGTCGACCGCGCCGCCGGTGATGATGGCGAGCGTTCGTGAATCGACACCGTCCGTCCCACGTGCACGGACCGACGCGTCGATGAGGTCGGCCAACGGCCGCCATCGCTGCTCCGGCGTGTGTCCGGCGGTGGAGTTTGCCAGCGCCTCGATCAGCATGCGCGTGTGCCGGGGGTGAGCGCGGAGGTGGCCGACCATGGCCCGGACGTAGGCCTGAGGACCGTCCTGCGCTGGAACATCCCCGACCGCAGCAGCCACGTCCTGGACGAGAGCATCGAGAACGAATCGATACGCCGCTTCCACTACCGCATCCTTGGTTCGGAAGTGGTACAGCACAGCCGCTTTGGTGATGCCGGCGTTGTCTGCGATACGCGCGAGCGAGACGTTCGAGTATCCGTGCTCGGCGACCGCAGTGATCGTGACGTCGATCAGCTGCGCGCGCCGGGTGCGTTCGATGAAGCTCGGTTCTCTCGTTGCCACAACCGCCAGCTTACTGTACGGTCGAAATACTTACCGATCGGTTAGGAGACCGGACATGAACGATCGAGTACCGAAAACACGCCGTCGATACCTGAAGATCGCAGCCGGGGCGTTGACCGTCGGCGCGCTCGCCCTCACGTTCGCGCTCCGATCCCCCTCACCTGTCGGGCACTGGAACAGCGCAGAGAGCGAGGATCGATTTCTCGCCGCATACGACCTCGCTTTCGAAGATCTACCCACCCCGGCAGAAACAATCGACGTTCGCACCGACTATGGCGTCGTCCGCGTCTATCGGTTTGCTGGCACGGGCGGCTCGACGCACCCGCTACTACTCCTACCTGGGCGGTCCTCCGCGACCCCGGTCTGGGCAGCGAATCTTCCGGGCCTGCTGACGATCGGGGACGTCTACACCGTCGATCTACTGGGCGAACCGGGTCGCAGTATTCAAGAACGTCCGATCTCCGGTGACGAAGATCAGGCAGACTGGCTCGCGCAGACCCTCGCGGCTCTGCCCGTCGACAAAGTGCACGTGATCGGGCTGTCCATCGGCGGGTGGACGGCGGCGAACCTGGCACTGCACGACAGCTCCCGCATCGCCTCCCTCACACTGATCGACCCTGTGGAGGTCTTTTCCGACATCCCCTGGAGCACCGCGATCCGCGCGCTCCCTGCCGCCGTACCGTGGCTGCCGAAGTCATGGCGAGACGGCTTCAACTCGTACACCGCGGGCGGTGCCGAGGTCCAGAACGTTCCGATTGCAGACATGATCGAGGCCGGAATGCAGGGCTACTCGCTGAAACTGCCGCAGCCCACGCGAATCACCGAAGAACGCCTAGCGACACTCGAGGTGCCGCTACTGGCCGTCATCGCAGGAAAGTCCGTGATGCACGACGCCACGGATGCCGTCGCCACGGCAGAACGGGCGCTTCCCGACGGGACCGTGCGGCTCTATCCCGACGCCTCACATGCCGTCAACGGCGAATATCCGGATCGCCTCCAGGGCGATATTGCAGACTTCGTTGCGGAGAACTCGTGAGTTACGGGCCGAAGCGGATGACTCGACGAGCCGCGAACTCGCGGAAGTAGTCCAACTTGTTGGCAGGCACCAACGCCGGCAGGAGGTAGTACCAGAGACGCTCCATGCGCGAGGGCAATTCCTCGGTGGTGGAGGTGGCGACCGCAACCATGTGCACGCCGGTGAGAATCTCGAGTACGAGCGAACCGATGGTGCGTGAATCCGAGTTGGGATCGATGTCGCCCTGCGCGATCGCCTTGGCGGCGAGCCTGTCGAACGACTCGCTCCAGCCGGCCATCACATTGCCCTCGGTGCCTCGGTAGTCACCGATCTGATGGCTCAATCGGAGCATGGCCGAGACCATGGGATCGCTGACCGAGAGATCGACGACGATGTAGGAGATGCCGATAGCCGCTTCGAGTGCGGGGATGCGACCATCGTTGAACTGCGAGCAGGCAGTGGTCAGACGAGTGTTGCCCTCGTCGATGACCGCACGCGCCAATTCTTCCTTGGAACCGAAATGGAAGTACAGAGCGCCTTTGGTGACCTGAGACTGAGAGATGATCTCGCTGAGACTCGCGTTCGCGTACCCGAGGCGCAGGAATACATTCGCTGCGCCCGCGAGCACGGTGTCGCGGGTTATCTCAGCGCGGGCCTGCCTGACCATAGGATCCGCCTTCGCGATTCTGTACTGACACTGCGCAAATTACGCCCGAACGGTACCACTGAGTGGCTTTACGTCTCATGCCAACATGCATCGGTCCGGTTGAGCACTGTGCCGTAAGTGACACAGCTCTCATGGCCGACAAAGGGGACGATACCCCCTCTTTCACCGCAAAGAGACGAAACCGGGTACTCATTCCTCGGTCAGTCGAGGGTCCGCTTCCAGGTTTGTCAACCCGTTCCAGCACAGGTTGACCACGTGTGCCGCCACCACTTCCTTCGAGGGAGTGCGCACGTCCAGCCACCACTGCGCCGTCATCGACACCATTCCGACCAGGGCCTGGGCATACATCGGGGCGAACTCGGGATCGAGGCCGCGACGCGAGAAGTCTCCGGCCAGCATGTGTCCGACGCGTCCGATGGCCTCGTTGAGCAGGGACGAGTACTTGCCGTCCTCGGCAGAGACAGGGGAATCACGAACGAGTATGCGGAAACCGTCGGTCCGATCCTCGATGTAGGTCAGTAGCGCGAGCGCGACACGTTCCACGCGGATTCGCGACCGATTGAGATCGAGAGATTTGGTGATCATCCCCAGCAACGTGGACATCTCACGGTCGACGATGACGGCGTAGAGGCCTTCTTTACCGCCGAAATGTTCGTAGACGACCGGCTTGGACACGTTGGCGCGTCCGGCGATCTCCTCCACCGACGCGGCCTCGTAGCCACGTTCGGCGAAGAGCGTCCGTCCCACCTCGATCAACTGCTCACGACGTTGAGTCCCGGTCATCCGAACCCGAGGTGAGCGTTCTTGCTCCGAGGCTGACATGGAAACCGCTTCCGTTACCGACCGTGCACGTCCTGACGCCGGACTCGACGACAACCTCACCCTAGCGATGCCCGATCCATCCCATTGGCGTGCCTGTGGGAACGACCTGCCCGGTCTGTTATACGTCGCGGTTCGACTCACCACTACCTCTCATGCGAGGATCGTTGCGCTCGGTGGGAGCGCAACGGCTTGACGAATGCGTCGTTCGATTCGTCGGCCACTGTCTGTACCACCGGTCGATTATCCGCCGTGGTGTAATGGCAGCACCTCTGATTTTGGTTCAGATAGTTCAGGTTCGAGTCCTGGCGGCGGAGCGAGCAACATCATTCACGCATGCCCGTCTTTCGCGTTACCGCCTGAGGAGCTCAATGCCTGTGCAGACCGCCGTGGTCGTTCTCGCTGCGGGTGCAGGTACCCGAATGCGCTCGAAGACCCCGAAAGTTCTGCATCCTCTCGCCGGACGCACGATGCTCGCGCACGCCCTTCACGCGGCCGCCGACCTCGGGCCCGACCACCTGGTTACCGTCGTCGGACACGATCGTGAACGAGTTTCTTCCGCCGTGCACGATCTCGCGGCCACCTTGGGTCGCACCATCCATACCGCTGTTCAGGATCGACAGTTGGGTACCGGACATGCCGTGCAGTGCGGCCTGGCCGCGCTCCCGGACGACTTCGAGGGCACGATCCTCGTCACCGCGGCCGACGTCCCTCTGCTCGACGGCCACACCCTCAAGGCATTGCTCGACGAGCATCTGAGCGCCCCGCGTCCCGCGGCCGCGACGGTGCTGACCTTCGTCCCGGACGATGCCAACGGCTACGGCCGCATCGTTCGCACCGACGACGGCGAGGTGGCCGAGATCGTCGAACACGCCGACGCCACCCCCGCTCAGGTGCTGATCGGCGAGGTCAACTCCGGCGTCTACGCGTTCGACGCGGTGGCGCTGCGCACCGCACTCGGCAAGCTCAGCACCGCCAATGCCCAGCACGAGCTGTATCTGACCGACGTCGTCAAGATCAGCAAGGCCGACGGCAAGGCTGTCTACGGCACCCAGCTCGCCGATCCCGACCTGGTGGTGGGCGTCAACGATCGCGTGCAGCTGTCGCACGTCACGTCGGTACTCAATCGCCACATCATCGAGCGGCACATGCGGGCAGGCGTCACCGTCGTCGACCCGTCGACCACGTGGATCGACATCGATGTCACTCTCGGTGCGGACGTTCGCCTCGAGCCCGGTGTCCAGCTGCACGGCAAGACCCATATCGCCGACGACGCGGTCGTCGGGCCGGATTCGACCTTGCGTGACGTCGAGATCGGGGAACGCGCGTCGGTGGTGCGTACCCACGCCGAGCAGGCCGTGATCGGACCGGATGCGACGGTCGGACCCTTCACCTACCTGCGTCCGGGCACCGTTCTCGGCACCGGCGGCAAGCTCGGTGCCTACGTCGAGACCAAGAACGCGACGATCGGCAACCACACCAAGGTTCCGCACCTGACCTACGTCGGCGATGCCACGATCGGCGACCACAGCAACATCGGTTGCTCCAACGTCTTCGCCAACTACGACGGCGTCAACAAGAGCCGCACGGAAATCGGATCCCATGTACGGACCGGTTCCGACTCGACGTTCGTCGCTCCCGTTCACGTGGGCGACGGCGCTTACACCGGCGCAGGGACAGTGGTTCGGGAAGATGTTCCTCCCGGCGCGCTGGCCGTCTCCGGTGGCAAGCAACGCAATATCGAAGGCTGGGTCATCGACAACAGGCCCGGAACCGAAGCTGCGCAGGCAGCGGCGCTCGCAGATCGTGATCGGCACGAACAAAAGGACGGCGAACAGCAGTGAGCACCCCCAATTGGATCGACAACCAGAAGAACCTGATGTTGTTCTCTGGTCGAGCACATCCGGAGTTGGCCGAGCAGGTCGCCAAGGAACTCGGCATCGAGATCACCCCGCAGACGGCACGTGACTTCGCCAACGGCGAGATCTTCGTGCGCTTCGAGGAGTCGGTCCGCGGATCGGACGCGTTCGTTCTGCAGTCGCATCCGTTCCCGCTCAACACCTGGCTGATGGAACAGCTGATCATGATCGACGCTCTCAAGCGTGGATCGGCCAAGCGCATCACCGCGATCCTCCCGTTCTACCCGTACGCCCGCCAGGACAAGAAGCACCGCGGCCGCGAGCCCATCTCCGCTCGCCTCGTCGCCGATCTGCTCAAGACCGCAGGTGCCGACCGCATCATCACCGTCGACCTGCACACCGATCAGATTCAGGGCTTCTTCGACGGCCCCGTCGATCACATGCACGCGCACAGCCAGCTCGCCGATCACATCCGCGGCAAGTACAGCCTCGAGCACATCACTGTCGTCTCCCCCGACTCCGGCCGCGTCCGCGTCGCCGAGAAGTGGGCGGACTCCTTCGGCGGCGCACCGCTGGCCTTCATCCACAAGACGCGTGATCCGCTGGTGCCCAACCAGGTCAAGTCCAACCGCGTCGTCGGCGAGGTCGAGGGCCGCACCTGCATCCTCATCGACGACATGATCGACACCGGCGGCACCATCGCGGGCGCGGTGAAGGTTCTCAAGGAAGCCGGCGCGGGCGACGTCGTCATCGCCGCGACTCACGGCGTTCTGTCCAACCCGGCCGCCGAGCGCCTCGCCAACTGCGGTGCCAAGGAAGTCGTCGTCACCAACACTCTCCCGATCAGTGACGAGAAGCGCTTCGAGACACTAACCGAGCTGTCGATCGCACCCCTGCTGGCCCGCACCATCCGCGAGGTCTTCGAAAACGGTTCCGTCACCAGCCTTTTCAACGGCAGCGCATAACAACAGGTCTGTTTCGCTCGACCGGAACCCGCCCCACCCACTCTCCGTCCGCACTGCATGAACTACGTCACGTCGACGACCGGAATATGCAGCTCGCGAGACGGGGGTGTGTGGGGCGGGTTTTGTTGTCACCTAAGATGACTCGTCGTGATCGACGCGCACTCTCTCAACGGCCCGGCTGGAACTACTACCGTCAGAATTGCTCGATGGACGCCGGGCGGGTGCGTCTGGTGCGGCAGCACCGACAGCGTCGAAATCTTCAGGAACGAGCCTCGCTGCGGTCTGTGCCGCGAGAAGGAAGCCGTCATCGACGAGGCCAAGCACTTCATCGGCATGTACGGTCTGCGGCCCCTGGGCGGCACCCTGGCGTCCGAGGACGACGAGGAGCGCGAGTACCGCGTCACCGCCCGCGATGCGCGTGAGGTCCTCAACCGCATTCGGCTCGAGAAGCTCCCCGACCCGGCCGCCGTACGCAAGGCGTTGCGCCCCAGGGCCGCTGCCGCGGTGAACGCACCGGCCTCACCCTCATCGACCTCCGCTCCGGCGAAGGCACCGACGAAGAAGTCGCAGGCCGGTGTCACCGGAATCGATGCGATCGAACTGCAGTCCCGCGTGGAGAAGTTGCTCGGCCAACTCACCTCCGTCGACGAGCAGATCAGCGCACTCGACGGCGTTCAGGGCCTCCCCGCACGCGCTCGCATGAAGGATCTCGAACGTCAGCGGACCACCGTGCTGACAACACTGGCCGCGCTCGAGAAGGCTCGTCGCCGCACCAACTGATCCACGTAGTCTGATCGAGTGCTGCGCAAGCGTTCGATCTCACGGCAGGTGCTCGATGTCACCTACGCCGTGGTCTTCGTTCTGCTCCTGCTGCCGTCGACTCTGAGCCAATCCTCCGGTTCTCCGAGCGCAGCTGTTCTGATCGGGTTCGGCATCGCATTGGCCATCCGGCGCCGATCGCCACGATGGTCCTTGGCGCTCGCCTGGGTCCTTGCCGTCGTACAGATGGTCAGCGGAGTGCTCCCCCTGTCGGCGGATACAGCGATCTTCGCGATTCTGTACTGCTCGGCCGCGTACGGCGACAACGTGGTTCGACGCCTCGGTCTCGCCTCGGCCGTCGTCGGCGGAGTGATAGCGGCGCTGTACCTGGCGTTCGTGGACGGCAATCCATTCGGGGCGCCCACCGATGCAGGATTTCAGGAACCGAGGCTGCTGCAGGCCGCCGTTCTCCTCGCTGCGCTGTGGGCCATGCTCGGGCTGTCCTGGGCGCTCGGTCGACTCGCCTACGCCCGGCGTACAGCCATCGAATCGGCACACGCGCGCGAGCTCGCCGAGGTACACCAGGCGCGAGCCGAGCATGAAGTGGCAATCGAACAGGAGCGCAACCGAATTGCCCGGGACATGCACGACATCGTGGCGCATTCCCTGGCCGTGGTGATCGCTCAGGCCGATGGCGCACGCTACGTGCGTGCACTGGACCCCGCGGCCGTCGACACTGCACTGACGACGATCTCCGACACAGCGCGCGAGGCACTGTCCGACGTCCGGGTGCTGCTGGGACAGCTCCGCCACAGCCAAGGCGATCTACCGACCCCCGGTCCGGGCGACCTGGAGCGTCTGCTCGACCAGATGCGCGCCACCGGCCTGAACATCGACTCCTCGATCGACACCGGCGACGTGTCGTTGGGTGCAGGAGCGCATCTGGCGTTGTACCGCATCGCGCAGGAATCGTTGACCAATGCACTGCGCCATGGCGATCCGAACGCGCCGGTGACCGTCGCCATCGAATCGGATTCTGCCGGCGTCGAACTGACGGTACGAAACAGTGTGTTCCCGGGGCTTCCCGCCGCGGAATCGTCCGGCCACGGAGTGGCCGGCATGAAGGAACGCGCCGGCCTCTCCGGCGGCACGTGCACAGCGACCGGCGACGCCTCGTCATGGACTGTGACGGCGTGGTTGCCTACCACCACCCCCTCGACGAAGGGCACGACGTGAGTTCCGATCGCATCGAAGTTGCGCTGGTCGACGATCAGCAGCTGTTCCGAGCCGGCATTCGCATGCTGATCTCCTCCCAGCCCGACCTGGAATTCGTCGGGGAGGCGGGCAACGGACGAGAAGCCGTCGAACTCGCAGCGTCCGTCACTCCCGACGTGATGCTCATGGACATCCGGATGCCGGTGCTCGACGGTATCGCCGCGACCGAGCAGATTCTGGCGGCCTCCGACACACCTCCGCGCATTCTGGTACTCACCACGTTCGACCTGGACGAGAGCGCTGCGCGAGCCATTCGTTCGGGCGCAAGCGGATTCGTGCTCAAGGATGCCGACCCGGAGTTTCTGCTCGCTGCGATCCGTACGGTCCATGCCGGAAACTCGGTGATCGCCGCGTCCGCGACGACCGGCTTGCTGGCGCATTTCACTCCGACGCCTCCGGTTCCGACGGTGCCGGCCGCCTTCGAGACCCTCACTGCGCGGGAGAAGGAGCTCTTCCGGCTCACAGCCCGCGGGCTGAGCAACTCCGAGATCGCCGAACTGGAGTACCTGAGCGAAGCGACGGTGAAAACACACATCAGCCGCATATTCGCCAAGCTGCACCTGCGTGATCGAGTGCAGCTGGTGGTCTACGCATTCGAGCACGGACTGAACTCGCCTTGACCTCGGGACTGACGCCGATGTCATCCTGCAGATGTACGACGCGAAGACTCGCGCCTGATTACTTCGATCCGGCGAATTCATAGCGTTGTGGGCATGACGATCACAGCAGGCCCTGTTGCACGGGCATTTCAGGTCAGTAAGCACTTCGGCGACTCGTCCAATCCGGTGAGCGCCCTCGACAACGTCTCTCTCGACATTCACGCCGGCCAGTTCACCGCCATCATGGGACCGTCCGGTTCCGGCAAATCGACGCTCATGCACGTCATGGCCGGACTGGACAACGCCAGCTCGGGTCACTTGATGCTGGCCGGTGCAGACATCACCTCGGCCAACGACGACGCTCTGACGACGTTGCGACGCAAGCAAGTCGGGTTCATCTTCCAGTCCTTCAATCTTGTTCCCACTCTGGATGTTCGGGGCAACATCCTGCTGCCGTTCGAGCTCGACGGTCGCGCACCCAGTGCACAGGAGTCGGCCTGGATCGAGCAACTCATCGATACCTTGGGACTGCAAGGTCGGGTGAACCACCGTCCACATCAGCTCTCGGGCGGACAGCAGCAGCGCGTCGCGATCGCCCGTGCGCTGGGGACTCGACCGCATCTCATCTTCGCCGACGAGCCCACCGGCAACCTCGATTCCCGCACCGGCCGCGAGGTTCTCGGCCTCCTGGCCGCGGCGGTGCGCGAGTACGGCCAGTCGATCGTCATGGTCACCCACGATCCGATCGCAGCCAGCTACGCCGATCGCATCGTCTTCCTCGCCGATGGGCGCATCGTCAACGAGCTCGGACGTTCGAGCGCTGAACAGATTTCGAGCTACATGCTGGGAATGGAGAGCGTCCGATGAGTGCGTTGACTTCTGCTCAGGCGTCGAAAGAGCACGGTGCCAGCATTCTGGTGACATCGCTGGCGTCGTTCTTCGGTGTGGTGTTGATTCAGGCGACCGCGTTTCTGGTCGATATCTTCGGGGACACCGACGGTGCTGCCGTCACCGCGCTGTACAGCGTCGCGTTGGTGTTCATCGGCCTCGCGTTGTACGTCGCGGCGGTGGTCACCTCGAACACGTTCGCGACGATCGTCGCGGGGCGCACCCGCACCATCGCACTCCTTCGACTGTTGGGAGCCCGCTCTCGTGACCTGCGCCGATCGGTAGCACGCGAGGGCCTCGTCGTCGGATTGTTCGGTGGCGCAGTCGGTATGGTCCTCGGCGTCGGCGCGAGTCACCTGGCCCGGGCCGTTGCGGTCTCGGCCGGTCAGCTGCCGGATGTGCAGTACACGACCGTTCAGCCAATGGTGGTCCTGCCGGTGGTGATCGTGGTGCTGACGACGACCGTCGCGTCGTATGTGGGGTCACGAAAGGTCCTCGACGTCACACCCGTTCAAGCAACCGGAGGTGCCGTCGACACGGGCGTGGAGGCTCCGCGGTCCCGTCGGATCAGGACCGCGCTCTCGATCGTGCTCATCGCCGGCGGCGTGGCTCTGCTGGGGCTCGGAGTCATGATCGGGATGGTCAACCCGGGCGGTGTTCTGGTGGCGTTCTTCGGTGGCGTCGCATCGTTCACCGGAATCATGGTCGGGGCGTACCGCATTCTGCCCGCGACACTGAGACTGGTCGGGAGACTGTCCGGCCGTGGACCCGCTGCCCGATTGGCATCCGCCAACGCGATTCGCTATCCGGATCGCAGTACCCGAACCGCGGTGGGATTGTTGATCGGGGTGACCTTGGTGACGACGTTCGCGGTCGCGATGTACAGCTATCGGTCCATGCTCGTCGACGAATACGACGAGGCGACGGTCGGCCAAGTGCTCACCGTGACAGTAGGCATCATGACCGGACTCATCGGCTTCTCGGCCGTCATCGCGGCCGTCGGAATGGTGAACAACCTGCTGCTGAGCATTCTGCAGCGCACCCGTGAGATCGGTCTGCTGCGTGCACTCGGATTCACCCGCAAGCAGATTCGAGCGATGATCGTCTCGGAAAGTACTCAGATGGTGGTCGCGTCCATGGGCTTCGGTCTGATCCTCGGCATCGTGTACGGCTGGGCCGCAGCACAATCGCTGCTGGGCTCACTGGATTCCCGCGGACTCACCGCGCCCACCCTCCCGTGGGCAGTCATCGCCGGAACCGTGTTGTGCGGTGGACTCCTCGCACTCGGTGCCTCACTGACTCCGGCTCGTCGGGCGAATCAAATTTCGCCGGTACTCGCGTTGGCGGACGCCTGATCGCGTGGTCTGTAGCGCTCGGCGATTGCAAGGGCCCGGCCGTACAGACCATCCCGCAACGACTGCGGCACCAGGACTTCCGCGTCGGTACCGAGTTGCCACAGAGCCCACTCAGCGTGCCGCGCATCCTGGAAAGTCATGTCCATTCGCAACCGACCGTCACCGTCGAGATCCTCGTCGGTGACGGTCAATGCAGTGTCTGCCAGTTCTTCCCGGCGCCTCGGGTCGATGAGCGCCGACACCGTCACAGGGGTGCCGCCGTTCCTGAATCGGGTGCTGCGCTCGTGCCACATCCGGTCGAGATGCACGCTGTCCGGCCGTTGGGCCGGCTCGAGAAGCACCTCGGCGTCCTGCACCCGCGAAAGTCGGTAGGTGCGGTCTTCGCCGTCTCGGGTCGCCAGCAGGTAGCTCCGGCTTCGCACTGCGACCAAACCGACAGGATCCACCGTGCGCCACTGCGCATCTCGGTCGTTCGGCGCGTAGAGAATCCGGAGCTTGCTGCCGTCGAACACGGCCCTGCGAACGGAGTCCATGATGGGAGCGGGTATCTGCTCGCTGACAACCCGTCGAGACAGAAGGTCTGTCTCCGGCTCGATGAGTAGCCGGCGAGCGGCAGTACGCGCGGTGTCGTGATGGCCGTCGGGCAACGCGTCCATCACCTTTCGGAGCGCTGACACCACTCCGGATCCGAGGCCGAGCGCGTGATCTCCGCCGTTCGATCCCACTGCAGCCAGTAGCGACAGGGTCTCATCGTGGTTGAGGCCCTGAAATTCGGTCCTGAAGCCAGGCAGTAGCGCGAACCCTCCCAGCCTGCCGCGCTCCGCGTAGACAGGGACGCCCGCAGTCGACAGAGCGTCGATGTCGCGGAGGACGGTGCGAGTCGACACTTCCAGTTCGACGGCGAGAGAGTCGGCCGTCATTCGGCCGCGCTGGCGCAACAGAAGCACCAGCGAGACCAACCTGTCCGCACGCATGCGCGAACGGTACCGAAATACACGACAGAGGGTGTCGTGTATCGCTGTCAATCTTGCTTCGTACTGATCGGAAACGAACGAGACGGAGACGAAGATATGGAAAGAACTGCAGTCGACCCGGTGAACTGGTCAGTCGCTCTGGGCTTTCACCAGGGCGAGCTGGTCACCGGACACACCAGGACCCTCTACTGCTCCGGGCAGACCTCGACGAACAGCGACGGCACGCCCGTGCACGAGGGAGACATGGAAGCGCAGCTGACGCTGAGTCTCGACAATCTGGACGCCGTGTTGGCGGGGGCCGAGATGTCGATCTCGAACGTGGTGAGGCTGGGTGTGTACACCACCGACGTCGACCTTCTGTTCCAGCACTACGGCGTACTCATGGCGAGACTGGGAGCCGCAGGAGTTGCGCCGACCATGACGATGCTGGGGGTGGCCAGGTTGGCAATCCCGGGTCAGATGATCGAGATCGACGCCATCGCCGTGGGCTGACGCCTCTGCTCAGGCTTCGCTGTCGAGTTGCGCCATCTGTGCCTCGGCGTAGCGCTCGCCTGCTACCGCATCTTTCGGCACGGCATTCTCGATGCGCGCTACCTCGTCGGAGGTCAGCGAGATCTCCGATGCAGCAATGGTTTCCGTCAATCGCTCGACGGTGCGAGCGCCGAGGACGGGCACGATGTCGTCACCACGAGAGAGCACCCAGGCGATGGCCAGTTGCGCGACCGAGACGTTGCGCTCGTCCGCGATCTCGGCCAGCAACTCCACGAGTTCGCGATTCCTCGTCAGGTTCTCCCCTTGGAATCGGGGACTATGTGCACGGAAGTCGTTGGCGGCCAACGCAGTGGGCGCGCGGAACGTGTCGCTCAGCAGCCCACGTGAGAGCACGCCGTACGCGGTTGTACCGACACCGAGTTCGCGGGCCGTCGCGAGGATGTCCTCCTCGATTCCGCGCGAGACGATGGAGTACTCGATCTGCAGGTCGCTGATCGGGTGTACCGCCACGGCACGACGCAGTGTCGCACTTCCGATCTCGGACAAGCCGATGTGCCGCACGTATCCCGCGTCCACCATCTCGGCGATGGCACCGACGGTGTCTTCGATGGGCACCTGCGGATCCAGTCGGGCGGGTCGGTAGATGTCGATGTGATCGACGCCGAGCCGTGCGAGTGTGTAGCCCAGCGCGCTCTTGACGGCGTTCGGCCTGCCGTCGAATCCGAGCCAGCTTCCGTCGGGTCCTCGTAGTGCCCCGAACTTCACCGACAGCACGACCTCGTCGCGGTTGCGTTCGCTCAATGCCCGACCGATGAGCATCTCGTTGTGGCCGGCACCGTAGAAGTCACCGGTGTCGACAAGATCGACGCCTGCGTCGACAGCAGCATGGATGGTGCGGATCGATTCCCGGTCGTTCGATTCGCCGTATGCACCGGACATCCCCATCGCGCCGAGGCCGATACGCGAGACGGTGGGTCCGGACTTTCCCAGTTGTGTTCTGTTCATGTCGTCCACTGTGCGTTCCCGACGAGAATTGCGGCAGAGAGCAGTTGTCGGAGGACTGCCGATCCCTGGCTCGAACCGGCGACGAGGCGCACACTCGATACGTGGAACGTGACGAACTGGCCGATTTTCTCCGACGACGTCGGGAACTTCTGACTCCCGGCGACGTAGGTGTCGCACCGGGACCGCGACGCCGCACGCCCGGGCTGCGGCGCGACGAGGTGGCACTGCTGGCCGGGATGTCCACCGACTATTACACCCGCCTCGAACAACGCCGCGGGCCGCACCCGTCGACTCAGATATTGAGTGCGCTGGCCCGCGCCCTGAGGTTGGACGACGACGAGCGAGACCATCTCTACATCCTCGCCGGCCAATCACCGCCGACGAGGATGGGCGCGGACAAACACGTCGGACCCGGCCTGATGCACCTGCTGACCAAGCTCGACGACACTCCCGCCTGCGTCGTGACAGACCTCGGTGAGATCGTGGCGCACAATGCGATGTACCTCGCGCTGGCCGAGGACCCGCGCAGGTACACCGGGCTCGACAAGTACGTGGTGTGGCGTTGGTTCACCGATCCCGGCACGCGCCGCAACTTCGTACGCGAGGACTGGGATCGGATGGGCCACAAGCACGTCGCCGATCTTCGAGCAGTGTCGGCCAGGCGAGCAGGCGATCCTGAGGTCGCTGTGCTGGTCGAGCGTCTACGCGCCGCCAGTTCCGAGTTCGAGACGATTTGGAGCGAGCACCGAGTCGCATACAAGACGTCGGCGTCCAAACGCTTCGTGCATCCGAACTCGGCGTCATCGCCGTCCACTGCGAGACACTCGTGACTCAGAAAGAGGGCCAACACCTCCTGGTCTATTCGCCGCAACCGGGAACCGATGCCCGAGAGAAACTGGATCTACTCGGCGTCATCGGCACTCAGCAACTGGATGTGACTCTCGCCGAATAGGTCGCTACCCACCCTTGCGCGCGAGGATGAGCGCGAAGCGAGATTCTGCATCGGACCACAGATGGTCGACATCGAATCCCGCGGCGGCGAGTTCTTCGGTGATGCCTTCCGGTCGAAACTTCGCCGAGATTTCGGTGCGCAGATCCTCACCGGCGTCGAAGTGCACGGGCAGATCGAGATCGGCCAGATACACCTCCTGCGGCGACGAGGCCCGTAGCCGCATCTCGATCCACTCCTGCTCGGCATTCCAGAGCGCAACATGCTCGAACGCGTCGGCATCGAAGTTTCCGCCCAGGCGAGAATTGATCACCGACAGCACGTTTCGATTGAACTCCGCCGTCACCCCGGCCGCGTCATCGTACGCCGGAACGAGAACCTTCGGGTCGATGACCAGCCCGACACCGAGCAGCAGGTGCTCTCCTGGATCGAGCGCGTCGGCGATGGCCTTCAGAAATTCCTCGCGCTCCTCGGGGATGAGGTTGCCCAAGGTGCCGCCGAGAAACGCAATGGTGCGTGAGTTACCCGCCGGCAGATTGTGCAGTGTGTCGGTGAAATCACTGACGATGCCGTGCACCTCGAGAGCGGGGAACTCCTGGGCGATCTGCTCGATGGCTCCCTCGAGCGCCGTAACGGATACATCTTGCGGCACATACGTTTTCAGTGATCCATGCTTGACCCCAGCAGCGAGCAGTATCTTCGTCTTCTCCGACGAGCCCGAGCCCAACTCGATCAACATCGTCGATTCGGTTGCCTCGGCGATGTCGAGGGCATGTTCTTCGAGGAGTGCCCGCTCGGTGCGGGTCGGATAGTACTCCGGCAACACTGTGATCTGCTCGAACAACTCGCTGCCGAGTGCGTCGTAGAAGTACTTGGGCGAGAGCCACTTCGGCGAAGACGTCAACCCGTCTCGCACATCCTTGCGTAATTCGTCCACCAATGCTGTGTCTGCGAGGTGTACCTCGACAGTGCTCATGTGTGCTCCTCTTCGTCGAGACGGGAAACGGTGAACTCCGACGCCGTGGCAACAACAAGACTGCGGTCGTCGACGTGCGTCCAGTCGGTACTGTCGTCGGTCGGTTCGGATGCGATGGTGACGGCGTCATCGGAACGACGGACCGACAATGCGTGATGCACTGCGGTGGCGTACATGTTCTCCCCATCGCCGAGGAGAAAGTTGAGCCTGGACCCCGGCGCACGCGCTTCGATGCGCCGAACCAACGTGGCGAGGGCTGCCGGCGGGTCGAGAGTGTCGAGTAACTGCCGCAACACGATCCAGACTGCGGCTGCGTCGGTCGGAGCAGGCAACGTGAGTGCATCGACCGGTGGCACCTCGGACCACAGGTCGGTCAGCGAGTGGGGCCAGCCGCGAACCACACCGTTATGACTGAACGCCCAACGGCCGTCGGTGAACGGCGCACAGGCCGATCGTTCCACCGGCATTCCCACCGTGGCCGATCGCACCGCGGCGATCACCGACGTCGAATAGAGCTGCGGCAGAACATCATCGACCGCCGGATCGGTCCAGATGGGCATCGGATTGCGGTAGCTGCGCACCGAACCGTCCTGCCACCACGCGACGCCGAACCCGTCGGCGTTGATGGTGCCCCCGCCGCGCATGTCGTTCGGGGCGTACGACTGCACACGTAAACTGTGTTCACCGTCGGTGAGCACTCCCCCGACGGACGTGCGGGGGCCGAGATATGCCAGGTGACGGCACATTCAGCTGGGCTCGACGTCGCGGGCCAACCGGAAGCCGCTGAAGATCTGCCGGCGAATCGGGTGGTCCCAGTTACGGAACGTGCCCCTACACGCCACTTCGTCGGTGCCGAAGGAGCCGCCGCGTAACACCTTGTAATCGCCTCGAAGAAACACCTCGGAGTATTCGGCGTAGGGGAACGCCTCGAATCCGGGGTACGGCTCGAAGTCCGACGACGTCCATTCCCAGACGTCACCGATGAGTTGGTGCACGCCGTCCGCGGACGCACCGTCCGGATACGCGCCCACGTCCGCCGGTTCGAGGTGCCGCTGATTCAGATTGGCATACGCCGCAGTGGGTTCGGCGTCGCCCCACGGGTAGGCACAGCTGATACCGGTCTCGGCATCGAAGCGCGCGGCCTTCTCCCACTCCGCCTCCGTCGGTAGGCGCTTGCCCGCCCACCGGGCGTACGCGTCGGCCTCGAACCAGCACACGTGAACGACGGGTTGGTGCGGACGCACCGGACGGCGCACCCCGAAGCTACGACGCCACCACGTGCCGTCGGAATCGCGCTCCCAGAACTGCGGAGCGCTGAGATCGGCCTCGACGCGGTGCTGCCAACCCTTCTCGGTCCACAGATCGCGGCGTCGGTATCCGCCGTCCTCGATGAACTCGACGAACTGTGCGTTGGTGATCGGGGCGCGGTCCATCGCGAACGTGGGCACGTGCACCGGGTGGGCCGGACGTTCGTTGTCCAGCGCCCACGGGTCGAGTGAGGTGCCCATCGAGAACGACCCACCGGAGATGATCGCCTCACCCGAGACCTGAACCGCAGACGACGGCGGCGCAGGGGCGGCGAGAACAGCGGGCCCCGAGCGCAATTGATGCGTCGCCAGCATGGTCTCGTCGTGCTGCTGCTCGTGCTGCGCGATCATGCCGAACGCGAATCCGTGCTTCTCGACCGGCCTGCCCGCAAATGTGCTGCGGTCGAGCACGTCCCAGGCCTTGTCTCGAACGGTTTGCACGTAGAGGCGCGCCTCGTCGGGAGTGAGCAACGGAAGCGACGTTCGTGAAGAACGCGAATGCTTGAACGCGTCGTACAGCTCGTCGATATCGGGACGCACTGGGTCACGGCCACCGACGTCGCGAACCAGCCAGAGTTCTTCCTGACTCCCGATGTGCGCGAGATCCCAGACCAGCGGGCTCATCAACGGCGAATGCTGCGCCATCAGTTCGGTTTCGTCCACGCAATCGGTGAGTGCTGCGCTGCGGGCGCGGCTGCGTGTGAGGACCGTTTCGATCCTGTTCCTGAGTTGTTCGGCGCTCACACCGATTCCTTTCGAGTGTGGAATTCCCGCGTCGCAGAGTCGAATTCGCTCGGGGGCTCGCCGGAGTGACATCGGCGAGCGGCCGCCGACAGGTTGTCGGCGTGCAGGCCGCCGAACTCCGCCGCGAGGTTCAGCAATTCGGTTGCGGCCGAGCGGAGATCGCGGTCGCCCAGCCCGACGCGCGCCGCGTCGATCCAACGTCCGGCGGTCCCTGCTCCGATCTCGGTGGCGCGAGCCACCAGCTCGGGTGTCGACAACAGCGCCTCGAACGCCGCCGCAGGAACCACCCACTGCCCGTCCGGCTGGGCATCGAGGTAACGGATCTCGAGGTGACCGCACGCTCGAACCTGAGGGAACAGGGTGGTCAGGTGGTAGTCGAGATCCCCGTATGTTGGTGCGCGCCCGACGACACCTGGATCGGCCAACCATTGTGCGAACGTCGTACCCGCGGGCGCTTCCCAGTTCTGGTCGACGCCCTGTATGCAGAGCAGCGGCACGTCGAGAGCCCACCGCGCGTAGTCGGAAATCGGGTCTCCGGTAGTGGGAACCGCGGTTCTGCTGGAATCCGTTCTACTGGAATCGAGTTCGAGCCACGTCCGCATGCGCTGGGACGCCCATACTCCTTCGGGGGCTCCCTCGAGTTCCGGGGATCGCGCGAATGCCGCCACGAAGGCCGGGCCGATGACGTGGAGCATTCGCCAACGCGCGGCAACCTCGGCTCGATCACGACCGGCGTCGACACTCACCTGCGCGGCAGCCGTGTTGCACATCATCAATTTGCCATAGGGGCCGATGGTGGTGAATCGGTTCTCCATCGCGCAGTATCTCGGCAGGACGAGGAGCCGTTCCGGAGCACGCGCGGTATCGGCCGGAACCGCCAGGATGCCGATGCCGGAGTCCTCGAGCATGTCTCGCAACAACCGGGCATCGGCGTCGAGCATCGGTGCGAGATCGGAAACGGATGTATAAGGCGAACTGGACAATTCGACTTGGCCGCCGGGTTCGACGGTGACCATACTTCCGCCCGGCAACGTCAGGGCGGGTGACTCGGGGGCGATACTGCGCGGGGAGTGATCACCGAGTGCAGTTGCAAGCGAAGAGAGGCTGGGACGCGTTCCGTCGTCGAGGGCAGTGAGCCACTCGAGTTCGGCACCGATCAGGGCCGGTGGCCCCAGCTTGAAACACACTTTCGACACGTACGCCTCGGCTGCTGGGCGTGTGCTCAGCTCGAGGGATTTCTCGTTCGACGACACTTTTTCCTTCTTTCCGCACTCACCACGTTCTTCGCTACCGAACGTACCCAGCTGCGGGGATCGAAAACGCCGTGATCCCGCGTCGTATCGAGGCTACCGATTGTGCAACCCTGATGCCGAGAGTTCCTGACAGGAAGGACGACCATGCTCGATCACGACCGCATTCGCCGCGACACCCCCGGTGCGTCGGGTCGGGTCTTCCTCGACAGCGCCGGCTCCTCGTTGCCGCCGACCGTCGTCGTCGACACCGCCGTCGCGCACCTGCGCCGGGAAGCGGAAATCGGTGGCTACCGGGCCGCAACCGAACGAGCGAACGACCTCGCCGCGGTGAAGACATCGATCGGAACGTTGATCGGGGCTTCGGCGTCGAGCATCGCACTGAGTGACTCCGCGACGCGCGCGTGGAACGACTTCTTCTACTCGGTGCCGCTCTCCCCCGGTGATCGAATTCTGCTGTGCGAGGCCGAATACGCCAGCAACGCGATCTCCGCCCTCCACCGCGCCGAGGTCACCGGAGCGATCGTCGAGGTGATTCCGAGCGACGAATCGGGACGAATCGACATCGACGCGCTGGCAACCATGCTCGACGATCGCGTCAAGCTGGTCTCGGTGGTGCACGCACCCACCAACGGCGGTCTGATCAATCCCGCTCGCGCTGTCGCAGATCTCGCCCACCGACACGGTGCCCTGGTACTGCTCGACGCCTGCCAGTCCATGGGGCAGATGCGTGTCGACGTCGCCGAGCTCGATGTCGACGCTCTGTCCGCCACCGGACGCAAATGGCTTCGTGGCCCGCGCGGAACCGGATTTCTCTACCTGCGTCCAGGATTGGCGTCGACGCTGCATCCGCCGGCCCTCGACTTGCACAGCGCTCAATGGGAAGACGCCTCCACCTACCGAATGGCCGACGACGCCACACGATTCGAGTTCTGGGAATGCGACGTCGCGGCCAGGCTCGCACTCGGCGCTGCCGTCGACTATCTACTCGAGCTCGGCATCGACCACGTCGAAGAAGCCGTCGCCGAACGTGCCGAATACCTTCGCGCCGGACTCCGAAAAATCCCCGGGGTGACGGTGCAGGATCTGGGCGATCGCAAGAGTGGCATCGTCTCCTTCACCGTCGACGGTGAAGATCCCGTCACTGTTCGCGACCGACTCGCCGCCGAGGAAGTGACGGTGACCGTCAGCCACCGCAGCTCGACGCGACTGGACATGACGGGCCGGGGACTCGACGCCGTGGTGCGCGCATCTCCCCACTATTTCGTCACGTTCGCCGAACTGGACACGATGCTCACTGCGCTCGCAGGTGAGTGACCGGCTCTCCGGTCGTTCCACAGGCTCCACTCCGGGCTCGTAGCAGGGGTCGAAGTTCCGCTCACATAGGCAGCCACACCGATTGCCGAGACCACGAGGCCACCCACTCCAACCCAGGTGATCGCATCGCCGAACATGAGCCAGGCCCACACCATGGTCGTCGGCGGAGTCAGGTAAAGCAGCACACTGGCGCGGGTGGGCCCGCTGCGACGCACCACGAACAGATACGCGCCGTATGCGCCGAAGGTCGACAGCACCACGGTCCAGGCGACGGCCAATCCGAAACCCACCGTCATCGGCGGTGCGGCATCTCCGGCCAGCATGCTCCATGTCATGAAACCGGCTGCGCTGACCGAACATTGGATGGCCATCGACAGCGCGATCGGCTCCTTCGGTGCCAGGATTCGCTGACCGATCGTCCCTATCGACAGAGCCAGCATCCCGGCGGCCGGTAGCAGGTAGACGGGCCAGGCGAGATCCGCACCGGACATGTCCCCCACCACGACCAGCGTTACCCCGACGATGCCGACGACGAGTCCCAGACTCTGCCTCGCCCCGACACGTTCGCCGAAGATCCTGCTCGACGCCAACGCGACCAGCAGAGGCTGCAGGGCGGCGATCAGCGCGGCGACACCTGGCGGCACGCCCATCCCGATGCCGGTGATGGTGGCCCCGAGGTAGAGGAACTGGCAGAACAGGCCGAGGACGGCGTGAATTCGGATGGCGTGCCAGGTCGGTGTCAGCCGTCGATATCGGCACCAGGCGATCAGTAGCACCACGGCCGCGACATAGCGCCAGGCCAGCAGCGTGTGCGCGGGGGCTTGCGCTGTACCGAGCTCGGCTCCGATGAACCCCGAACTCCACAGCACCACCAGGGCAGTACCTGCGACGGCGTCGACATTTGCTTTCATGCAGCGATGTAAACATACAGGTCTGTATACTCGCAGTGCACCTGCTTCCCACCAGCGCTTTCGGAAGGCAACCATGCTCGACAAGCCACTCACCCCCGCCGGAGAACGCATTCTCACCGTCGCCAGCGAGCTGTTCTACGCCCGCGGAATTCGCGCCGTCGGCGTCGACCTCATCGCCGAGGAAGCCGGCACCACCAAGAAGACCCTGTACGACCGCTTCGGCTCCAAGGACGGCCTGGTCCAGCGGTACCTCACCCGCCGCTACGGCCTGTGGTGCGAGCACGTGAGCCGGTACGTCGAATCCCTCGCCCCGGGAGACGCGCGCATCCTGGGGGTGTACGACGCCCTCGATCTGTGGATGCGCGACAACCATCGCGGCTGCGGATTCGTCAACGCGTTCGCCGAGTTCGGCGGCACCGACAGCCCGGTACTCGAGATCATCAAGTCCGAGAAGGAATGGACCAGATCGCTGTTCGCGCGATTGGCCGACGACGCCGGGTATGCCAACGCCGAACAGCTGGGATCGCGACTGTCGGTACTGCACGAGGGTGCGGTGGTGATGGGAACCGCGGGCGGCCGTGACGATGCGATATCCGTGGCGCGTGATGTTGCCGCCGAGTTGCTCGCTGCGCTCGCAGGTGCGCGAAAGTTCGTAGCAGGGGTCGAACTCCCGCGCACATGACGTGGTCGTGTATTGTCTTCCAGGTTGTCTCGGCGAGGGTAGATCCACGATTTCAGGATCCACCGTTATCGACGCGGCTCGGCCCCGTTGGCCGCGCTCGTTCGTGTCCGCCCCGACGAGCTTGACCGCCCGACGAAGTACGCCGCACGAACCACAGTAATCAGGAGCATGTAGCACCATGGCATCGAAGGTAAACAATCTCACCGCGCAGGTCCGCACCGAATTCGGCAAGGGCGCAGCTCGCCGCGCACGTCGCGACGGCCTCGTTCCCGCCGTTCTGTACGGACACGCCACCGATCCCCAGCACCTCGCGCTGGACGCTCGCGCGTTCGCGGCTGTGCTGCGTAACGACGGCACCAACGCTGTGCTCACCCTCGACATCGCCGGCAAGTCGCAGCTGGCGCTCACCAAGTCGATCGTCGTGCACCCGATCCGTCGCAGCATCGAGCACGCCGACCTCCTCGTCCTGAAGAAGGGCGAGCGCGTCACCGTCGAGGTCAACATCATCGTCGAGGGCGACGCCGCACCGGGCACCCTCGTCACCACCGACTCGACCGCGGTCGAGATCGAGGCCGACGCACTGGAGATCCCCGAGAACTTCGTCGTCTCCGTCGAAGAGGCTCAGATCGGTACCCAGATCACCGCAGCCGACCTGGACCTTCCGTCCGGCGTCACCTTGGTGTCCGACGGCGAGACGCTCCTCGTCAACGTCGTCGAGGCTCCGTCCGAGGAAGACCTCGAGGCCGACGGCGAAGGCACCGAGCCCATCTCCGAAGAGGGCGAAGCCGAGACTCAGGAAGAAGCAGAGTCCACGGACGAGGAAAGCTCCGACGAGAGCTGATTCTCACCCACCACGTCGAACGGCGCGTCGCTCCCCCACGGGACCGGCGCGCCGTTCGTTTCGAATCACCGATGAGAGAATGACGACCGTGAGTGTTGACCCCGAAGCGCCGGCCCTGATCGTCGGGCTCGGCAATCCTGGCCCGCAGTACGAAAAGACCCGCCACAACGTCGGTTTCATGGTCGCCGACGCCTTGGCCGGACGCATCGGCGGGGCGTTCTCCTCGCACAAGAAGTCCAATTCCGACATCGTGCAGGCACGTCTGGGGCGTCGCTCGGTGGTCGTCGCCAAGCCGCGGACGTTCATGAATCTCTCGGGCCAGCCGGTGGCCGCGTTGGCACGGTTCTTCTCCATCGACGCGGCGAACATCGTGGTGGTGCACGACGAGTTGGACATCGACTTCGGCGCTCTCCGACTCAAACTCGGCGGTGGCGAAGGTGGCCACAACGGGCTGCGCTCGATCTCGCAGCATCTGAGCACCAAGGACTATCTGCGGGTTCGCGTCGGCGTCGGACGCCCACCCGGACGAATGGATCCTGCATCGTTCGTCCTCAAGCCGTTCTCGGCCGCCGAACGCAAGGATCTCGGCGTCGTCGTCGAAGAAGCCGCGGACGCCGCCGAACTTCTACTCTCGGCCGGGCTCGAAGCAGCCCAGAACAGGGTGCATCCGCGCTGATGCTGGCGAACCTCACACCCCTGTTGTGAGGTGCGCGCCTGTTCTCGCTTCCGAACGCACGCGCACACCCCGCAAAAAAGGTGTGAGGTCTCCTGCCGTTTCAGGCGATCAGTGACGCCGAATTGGCACGTCGCAGTTTGCCGCTCGACGTCTTGGGAATGCTGCCCGGTCCGAGTACGGCAACGGTGCGGGGTCGCACTCCGACCTCCGAGTGCACGGCGTGGACCACCTCACGTTCGATGCGCTTGACCTCGTCCGCATTGCCGATGTCGTTGGTTTCCACGGCTACAGCGAAACTTTCACGCTTGTCGCCTGCATCGAGCCGGATGGCAACGGCATTGCCGGGCCGCACACCTGCGACGGTTTGTGCTGCCCGTTCGATGTCGGTGGGATAGATGTTGCGACCGCCCATGATGATGACGTCCTTGATGCGTCCGCAGACGACCACCAGTTCTTCCTCGGTGATGTAGCCGACATCGCCCGTGTCGAGCCAGCCGTCGGCGTCTTGCGTCGAGACCGGCCCCTCGACGGTGATGTACCCGGGGGTGACGGCCTTGCCCCGCACTTCGATGATGCCGACACCTCGAGCGGTCAGCACCTGCCCCTCCTTGTCGACGACGCGGCCCTCGAGGCCCGGCACGAATTTGCCGAGGGTGGCGAGAGATCTTGTGTTTCCACGGGTGGACGGAACGGCTCGACCCAGAGTCTCGAGCAGGTCCGCGTCGACCACGTCGATCACCTGACCGCGAGCGGGGTCCGGAATCGACACCGCCAGAGTGGTTTCCGCCATTCCGTACACCGGCGCGAGAGCCAACGGGTTCAGCTTGTACCGGGCGCCGGCCTCTGCCAACGCGATCATCGTGTCCGGATCGACAGGCTCCGCCCCGTTCCAGGCGTAACGCAGAGTGGACAGGTCGAGGTCCAGATCGTCCTCGGCCTGGCGCAACCGACGCGCAAGCAGTGAGTACGCGAAATTCGGTGCCGCCGTGACGGTTCCGCGGTACTTGTGGATGAGCTTGGCCCACAGCAGCGGCGAACGCAGGAAGTCCAGCGGAGTGATGCTGACGACCTCGGCACCGACTTGCATCGGCACCGAGAGAAAGCCCACCATACCCATGTCGTGGAACAGCGGCAGCCAACTGACCATCACGTCGGACTCGACGTCGAACTCGATGCGGTCGATCATCGCGTACGCATTGACGTAGAAGTTTTCGTGCGTGATCCGTACGGCTTTCGGTGAACCGGTCGAACCGGACGTCAGCTGCTGCAACGCGATATCGGATTCTGCCGTCGGCACCGGATCGATATCGCGACCGGTCTTCATGTCCTCGATCTTCAACACGGTGATGCCGCGCTCCTCGAGCACCGGGGCGGCGATGTCGAACGGGGCCCCGAGAACGACGGCCTTGGCCTCGATCATCCGCACGACGGTCTCGGTGTCCTCGCCCCACACGGCGAGGTCGGTCCGCGGAGTCGGCTGATGCAGCATCGTCACCGATGCTCCGCGCATCCACGTCGCCTGACACGCGGGTGCGATGTCCACCGGCTGACCGGCCAGAATGCCGATCGCGTCACCGTGCACGACGCCCGCGTCGGCCAACGCGCCTGCCATTCGACGCGCCTGCTCGTGAATTTCGCCCCAGGACTGCCGCAGCGCCTCATCGGGCTCGCCCGTGACCAGACCTCGCTTGCTGGTGCTCGCGGTCTCGAACATTTCCTCGGTGAACTTGCTCAACGCGCGTCTCCTCGTGAGGTGGATCCCGCCCCACCGAACACAGTAGGCAGTCCCGCCCCGCCCGCGAGGCACAACAGGCCGCGTATCCTGAGAATTCGAACGCAGGATTTCTGCCCGGTCACCGTGTCGGTGCCGCCTTCTACGAGAATGAGGTTTTCGTGAGTACCCCGTCCAGTACCCCCGACGTCGACGCAGCGCTCGAAGGGTCCGGACCGGCAGTGCGCGGCGATTCCGGGCCTTCTCGAAACCCCTCCAAAGAGCTCGAGACCGAAGTCGCCCGGCGTCGAACATTCGCGGTGATCTCTCACCCCGACGCCGGTAAATCGACGCTCACCGAGGCACTGGCACTGCATGCCCGCGTCATCTCCGAGGCCGGAGCCATCCACGGCAAAGCCGGCCGCCGCTCCACCGTCTCGGACTGGATGGAGATGGAGAAGGCCCGCGGAATCTCGGTGAGTTCGACTGCCCTGCAGTTCAATTACCACACATCACCCGATGCCGAGATCACCAACGTCATCAACCTCGTCGACACTCCGGGCCACGCCGACTTCTCCGAGGACACCTACCGCGTGCTCACGGCCGTCGACGCGGCCGTGATGCTCATCGACGCCGCCAAGGGCCTGGAACCGCAGACTCTCAAGCTGTTCCAGGTGTGCCGCCAGTTCGGCATCCCGGTCATCACCGTGATCAACAAGTGGGACCGCCCGGGCCAGTCGCCGCTGGAGTTGCTCGACGAGATCGAGTCGCGGATCGGCCTGACTCCGACGCCGCTGTACTGGCCCGTCGGAATAGCAGGTGATTTCCGCGGGCTGCTCGACGTGCAGGACGGCAGCTACATCCGCTTCACGCGCACCGCGGGCGGCGCCACCATCGCTCCCGAGGAATTCATGTCGGCCGAGGCAGCCGCAGAACGCGAGGGCGTCGACTGGGAGACCGCGGTCGAGGAAAGCGATCTACTGATCTCGAGCGGTCAGCGGCACGATCAGGAGATGTTCCTGGCCGGCCAGACCTCGCCGGTGATCTTCGGCTCGGCGATGCTCAACTTCGGCGTCCGGCAGATCCTCGACACCCTGGTGGCCCTGGCCCCCGCGCCGGGATCCCGCGACGACGTCTCCGGCGGCGTGCGCGAGGTGACCGACCCGTTCAGCGCTGTGGTGTTCAAGGTGCAGGCAGGTATGGATACCGCCCACCGAGACCGGCTCGCCTTCATGCGCGTCGTCTCGGGCGTCTTCGAGCGCGGAATGGTGGTCACGCACGCCCAGACCAAGAAGCCGTTCACCACCAAGTACGCCCTGACGGTGTTCGGTCGCGATCGCACAACGGTCGAGAACGCCTACCCCGGAGACATCGTCGGCCTCGTCAACGCGACCGCGCTGGCTCCGGGCCACACCCTGTACTCCGACAAGAAGGTCGAATTTCCGCCGATCCCGTCGTTCGCGCCCGAGCACTTCTCGGCACTGCGCGTCGACAGTGCGGACAAGTACAAGAAGTTCCGCCGCGCCGTGGAGCAGCTCGACTCCGAGGGCGTGGTTCAGGTGCTGCGCAACGACATTCGCGGCGACGCCTCCCCGGTGCTCGCGGCCGTCGGTCCGATGCAGTTCGAGGTGGTCACCGCACGAATGAAGACCGAATTCGGCGTCGACGCCCGGATGGAACCCCTCGGGTACTCACTTGCCCGGCGGACCGACGCGGCATCGGCCGTCGAACTGGGTCGTCAGCGTGGGGTCGAAATCTTCACCCGGACGGACGGGGCCCTGCTGGCACTCGTCAGCGACAAATGGCGCTTGCAGTACATCCAGAAGGAAATGCCGGAGTTGACCCTCGAACCGCTCGTCGCCGCGGGCGATCAGTAGCACCTTGTGCTGATCGATCTGCTCGATGCCGAATTCAGCGTGTTCGGCCACCCCGTGCTGTGGCGTGAGGTGGTCGGCAACGGCTTCGGGCTGCTCTCGGCCATCGGTGGGATGCGACGCGTCGTGTGGGCGTGGCCGGTGGGCATCATCGGAAACGCGTTGCTGTTCACCGTGTTTCTGGGCGGCGTGTTCCATACACCGCAGGCACTCGATCTCTACGGCCAAGCCGGACGCCAGCTGATGTTCATCGCCGTGAGTGTCTACGGGCTGGTGCGCTGGATGCGAGATTCCAAGCGATCGGGGGCCGCTGTGCTCCCGCGGTGGGGTACTGCGCGAGAACGGACCGCCATGCTCGTGGTCGCGGTCGTCGGCACGGTGGTGTTCGCGCAGCTCTTCGGCTATCTCGGCTCGTTCGGCAAATGGGCCGACGCGTGGATCTTCACCGGATCGATGCTGGCCACCTTCGGAATGGCGCGCGGACTCACAGAGTTCTGGCTGATCTGGATCGCGGTGGACGTAGTGGGGGTACCGCTGCTCGTCGTCGCCGGTTTCTACCCGTCCGCGGCTCTCTACGTGGTGTACGCCGCGTTCGTCGCCTGGGGTTTTGCCGTGTGGTTCAGGATCCAGAACAAATACATCGGTCGAAAAATAGCGTCTTAAACAATCGTGATGCTACTCTCAGTGTGTCCGAACAAACTTAGAGTACGTTTTGGCGTGCTCGACGCCGAGTGAGTCGTCCTGATCGATATCCGATCGTGACATCTCGGCACCGAGTCACCTGGGAACACGATGAAGTGGAAGACGACATGACGACACAGGGATCGAACTACCCATTGGCCGGGATCAAGGTCGGTGGCGCTCCTGCGCATCGTTTGGCGACGCCGCCGAAGTCCGGCTCCACTTCGCCCACCAGTGCCCGCACCGATTCTTCGGCGGCAGCGCCCGCCGAGAAGGCGGTCGAGGCCGCAACCACCGAGAAATCGGCCGAAGCGGCCACGCCCACCGAGAAGGCGTCCGCAACAACGCCTGCACCAGCAACGTCGTCCGTCACGGATTCAGCGACCCCCCGCGCGGATCGACGTCGTCCAGAGAAGCCCGCCACGGAATCGAACGAGGTTGAAGTGACTACAAGCGATCAGATCTCAGAACACGGCCTGCCCACCAACGGCCGCTCCACGTCTCACGGATCGACCGGCTCCACGCCGACGCTCGGGCGTGGCCAGGCTCCCGACCGTCGTACCGCCATGGGCGTCGCCTCGGTACGCATCGCAGGCCGGCTGACCCAGAACGAGCTCGGCAGCCGCACCGGCGACATCCGCACCCCCGATACCTCGGTCGGCCCCGACGAGCTGCTGCAGCTTCTCGGCGAATACCTCGTCTCGGGTGGCCTGCAGAACCCCGAGATCCACGTGCGTTCCAACGGCCAGACCATCGTGCTGGACCTGCAGAACCCGGCCAAGGGTTACCGCTGACCCCAGACGGTCACAACAGCTGCTGGAAGACCTCTGGTCGCACCATTTCGAGTACCAGAGGCTTCCACTGCGGTGCGCGGTCCTTGTCGACCAACACTGCGCGTACACCCTCGGCGAAATCCGGCTCGGTGATGATCCAGGTAGCCATTCGCAACTCGCGGTCCAGGCATTCCCGCAACGTGCTGTCTGCTCCGCGCGCAATCAGCGCGTCGGTGGCCATCAGGGACGTCGGAGACAACGTCGCCAGCTGAGTCTTCGTTGTGCGCGACCACGGTGTATCGCACTCGAGTGCGTCGATGATGTCGACGAGAGACTTCTTCTCGAACACCGCCGCCACCGCCTCCGCGTCGAACGACAGCTCCGTCGACGACGGTGCCGTGGTGTGACGCTCCAGCGCTTCGTGAATATCGGTGCCGGCGAGGATGTCGGCCTTCAGCTCGTCCACCACCTCGCTCGGGCAGAAGTGCGTGGCCAATCCGAGTGCGAGAGCGTCCGATCCGGTGATGCGCGTACCCGTGAGCGCCAGGTAACGCCCGACACGACCGGGCAGCCGCGACAGAAAATAGCTCGACCCCACATCCGGCACGAAGCCGATCGCCGTCTCCGGCATGGCCAGCACCGCGTTCTCGGTGACGATGCGGATGCTGCCGTGAATCGAGATACCCAGACCTCCGCCGAAGGCCGCGGCCTCGATGACGGCGATGTACGGCTTGGGGTAGTTCGCGATCAGTTCGTCGAGATCGTACTCGGCCGCGAAGTACTGCGGACCGGCGTCGTGGTCGCCGTCGACGACTGCCTGCCGAATCGCCTTGATGTCTCCGCCCGCGCAGAACGCCCGCGGCGAACCGCTCGTCACCAGAACCGACGCGACAGCATCGTCGTCTCGCCACGCATCGAGAGCGTCTCGGATGCCCTGGATCATGGCACCGTTCAACGAGTTCAGAGCCTCCGGCCGATTCAGGACGATATGTCCGACCCCGCCGGACACCTCGGCTTCGACAACGGCCACAGTTGACTCCTTCACACGCGCATCGTTCGACGCGTAACAGTAGCGCGCGCTACTCGCGAGACTCCACCGATCGCGGGCGCGCGTCACCGGGGATGTCGGCAGGTCGACACGGCCTCTCCTCTGCGGTGAACCATCCGCGATACAGAAACAACTGGCCGAGCACCGGACTCTGCACCTTGATCTCGATGCGATGCCGCTCCTCGGCTGCGTCCCACCACTCCCGGCCGATCGTCAGCGCCGACGCCACCTTCGGCAACTTCGGCGCCAGCGGGCCGAGCAGGAATCTCGGCACTTCGCTCTCGAGTATCAGACCGCCCTCATCGTCGACCTCACACCTGGTGTGCACCACCATGTCCGAGGAGAATCCCAGATAGTCCAGGGCATACGCGTCGGATTCCGCCGAGGAGACCATCACCGAGTTCATCCCCTGCGGATGGCCGACGAAGGCGAAGCGTCGCACGAAAGACAGTGTCTCGCGGCCCAGTTCGTCGACATACGCGTAGTTGGCAATGGTGAACGGCACGTCCTTGCCCACACCGGCGGGGAACAGTCCACGCTTGCGGCCGGCCCACAACAACGGCGGCGGCACCAGCCGAGAGTGCGTCATCTCCTCCATCACGCCAACCCCGAATTGGGCGAGATGGTCCGAGGACTTCAATCCGAAGCGCCACTGAACCTTGGGATGCAGACGGGAGAAATCCGAACCGAGTACTTCCGCGACCACCGATGCCATGTGTCCAGTATGCGCATCGGGCACGTGAGCGAAACTTCGTAGTGGGCTACGAGCCAACTAGTACCCCGGGTCGTTCCGCAGGCTCCACTCCTGCCACATGCGGCGGAGCCGCTCACTCGAGCTCGGCGGCCAGTTCCATCCACCGTTCCTCGGCAACGTCCTTGTCCGCAAGAACCTGCTTGAGCTCGGTGTCGAGAGCGACGAGTTTGCTCTGCTCGGTCGACGCGTCGACTAGTTCTGCGTGCAGCTCGACCTCACGCTTGGAGAGCCGAAGGACGAGCTTCTCGAGCTTGCTCAGTTCCTTGCGGGCTGCCCGCTCCGAGGCCGCATCACGGGTTGCCTTGCGCGGTGCCCCGCCGGTGGTCAACGAGTCCGGCGTCGCGTCGGCGGCGAGGACGGCCCGCCTACGCAGGTACTCCTCGATGCCGCCGGGAAGGTTGGTGAGCTTGCCGTCGCCGAACAGTGCCCACGTCGAGTCACAGATGCGCTCGATCAGGTACCGGTCGTGACTGATGACGACGAGCGTGCCCGCCCAGCCGTCCAGGATGTCCTCGAGCTGCTGCAGTGTGTCGATGTCCAGATCGTTGGTGGGCTCGTCGAGCAACAGCACGTTGGGCTCGGCCATCAGAACTCGCGTCAACTGCAGGCGGCGACGTTCGCCACCGGACAGATCTCCGACCGGTGTGCGCTGGCGAGCGGGGGTGAAGCCCAGCCTTTCCGCGAGCTGCCCAGCAGAAATCTCCTTGTCGCCCAACGTGATCCGCTCGGCCACTTCCTTGACCGCGTCGAGGACACGCAGCTTCTTGGGTAAGTCGTCCAATTCCTGCTTCAGCCAACCGATCTTGACGGTCTGGCCCTGAATGCGCTTGCCCGCGGCGGGCTGCAGTTCACCGGCGAGCGTGCGGAGCATCGTCGTCTTACCCGAACCGTTGACGCCGACCAGACCGACGCGCTCGCCGGGAGCCAGACGCCACGTGAAGTCCTTGACCAACTCACGGCCGTCGGGAGTTTCCAGGCGCGCGTCCTCGAGTTCGATGACCACCTTGCCCAGCCGACGCTGCGCGAAGGAGGACAGTGCTACGGAGTCACGAGGCGGCGGTACATCGGCGATCAATGCCTCCGCAGCCTCGATGCGGTACTTCGGCTTGGACGTTCGCGCAGGAGCACCGCGGCGCAGCCATGCAAGTTCCTTGCGGGCGAGGTTGCGACGCCGCTCCTCGGATGCGTCGGCCTGACGGGACCGTTCGGCCCGCGCGAAGACCCAATCGTTGTAGCCACCCTCGTAGGTTTCGATACCACCCCCGACGACCTCCCACGTCTGATTGGCGACGGTATCGAGGAACCACCGATCGTGAGTGACCACGACGAGTGCGCTGCGACGCGACACCAGGTGCGCAGCGAGCCATTGCACTCCTTCGACGTCCAGGTGGTTGGTGGGCTCGTCGAGCACGAGCAAGTCCAGGTCCTGCACGAGCGCCGCAGCCAGGGCGACGCGACGCCGCTCGCCGCCCGACAGATTGTCGATCGACGCGTCGAGCCCGGAGCTGCCGACCGGTCCGAGATCGGCAATGCCGATGCCCGTCAGGATGTTGCGCACCCGAGAATCACCGGCCCATTCGTGCTCGGCCATTCCGAGTGGGTCGAGCACCACCTGGCCGACGGTCGACCCGGGCGGAAGCACGCCACGCTGAGTGACGACGGCCATCCGCAGGCCGTTGACTCGGCTGACGCGTCCCGAATCGGGCGGTTCGAGACCGGCCAAAACCTCGAGTGTGGTGGTCTTGCCACCGCCGTTGAGGCCCACCATGCCGATGCGCTCGCCCTCCTGCACACCGAGGGAGACGCCGTCGAGCAACGGCTTGACGCCGAAGGACTTGCTGACGTTTTCGAGATTGACGAGATTGACCATCAGGAAAAACCAATCGATTCATTAGTGACAACACGAGCGCCGGGAACCGGCCCACTCGCAACACGGACGGTGCGGCACACGCCGGCACCGGACAGTTCAGCGCTCACCGACACCGCCGCATCGGCGTCGGCGCACAGAAACGCACACGTGGGGCCCGAGCCCGAGACGATGCCCGCCAACGCCCCGGCCGTGACCCCCGCTCGAAGGGTGCGACGCAGCTGTGGCATCAGCGACACCGCAGCAGCCTGCAGATCGTTGCCGAGCAACGGTGCGAGTGCTCGCGCATCACCGGACGTGAGCGCGTGCATCAGATCCTCGGTGCCACCGAGGCGAGGCGGACTGCCCTTGGCACGCAACTCGTCGAGCTCGTTGTACACCGCGGGCGTCTGCAGACCGCCCTTGGCCAACGCCAGTACCCAGTGAAAGCTGTTGCGCGAGAGCACCGGAAGCAACTTCTCACCGCGTCCTGTTCCCACCGCGGTGCCGCCGTGCAACGAGAACGGCACGTCGCTACCGAGTTCGGCCGCAATCTCGTCCAGCTCGTCGCGAGAGAGATCCAGATGCCACATCGCATTGAGCGCCACCAGCGTCGCGGCGGCATCGGCGCTTCCGCCTGCCATGCCTCCGGCCACCGGGATGCCCTTGTCGATCGTGATCTCCACCGACGGCTCACGCCCGACTCGACGCCCCAGCAACACCGCGGCCTTCCACACCAGATTCCGCGAATCGGTGGGAACCACCTTCGCGTCGTCGCCGCGCACCCGAACCGAGAGCGACGTGGCCGGAATCACCGACAGCTCGTCGGACAGCGAGAGCGCCTGGAACACCGTCGTCAACTCGTGAAAGCCATCGGGACGCAGGTCACCGACCGCGAGATGCAAGTTCACCTTCGACGGGGCCCGAACGACAACGGGTGTGGGAACGACAGACAGCACGAGTAACCACAGTAGTGGAGAAACAGCGGCCGAGTTCACCACCAGGGTTTTGCATGCGGACCGAACATGTCCGCATTGCGTGGCATCGTGTGAGCATGAAAGAAACCTCGGCACGGCTGCTGCGGTTGCTGTCCCTGCTCCAGACCCGTCGCGATTGGGCGGGCGCGGAGCTGGCGGAGCGGCTCGATGTCACCCCACGGACGCTGCGACGCGATGTGGACAAGCTGCGCGATATCGGTTACCCGGTCAATGCGACGCCGGGGGTGGGCGGCGGCTATCAGCTCGGCCCCGGTGCCGAGATGCCGCCGCTGCTACTCGACGACGACGAGGCACTGGCGGTGGCGTTCGGGTTGCAGTCCGCCGCCGGTGGGTCGGTGGCAGGCATCGGCGAGGCGTCGCTGCGGGCACTGACAAAACTGCGGCAGGTGATGCCGTCGCGCATCCGCCATCGGCTCGATGCGCTGCGAATCGACGTGGTGGAACAGACGCCGCGTTCGGCGGTGGACGCTTCGGTGCTGTCGACGGTGGCGGCGGTGTGTCACGGGCACGAGCGGCTGCGATTCGATTACCGCAAGCACGACGGTTCCGAGTCCAGACGTGAGGTGGAACCGTACAGTCTGGTGCGGGCAGGGGCACGCTGGTATCTGCTGGGATGGGATGTGCTGCGGGAGGATTGGCGATCGTATCGAGTGGATCGCCTGATTCCGAAGATTCCGACAGGTCCTCGGTTCACCCCGCGAGAGTTGCCTGCAGGCGGGGCGGCCGCGTTCGTCTCGAAGGGAATCGATCGCGCGTTCACTCAGGTGCAGGCGAGGATCGCACTGCATGCACCGATCGAGACTATCGCTCCGATGATCGACGAACAATGGGGCGCAATCGAATCCATCGACGAGCACACCTGCGCGGTGGTGCTGTCCGGCGATTCGCTGCCGTCGATCGCGCGATGGCTGGCGGCGTTCGACACCGATTTCACCGTGCTCGATCCACCGGAATTGCGTGAGGAATGCCGAGTCGTGGCAGAGCGACACGCGAGACTGACCGACCGGTACCTCGCGGCGGTTCACTCTCCGGTAACCGACACGTGAGTCAATGGACCGATGACGACACCATTCGGTTTCGACCCGAAGTTCCTGGCCGACATCGACGTTCCGTTGCCCGATCGCGCGGGTGTGGTGGTACTGCCGTACACGCACTTCTCGGTGTCCATCGACCCCGACCGACGCCTCGCCGCGGTCACCGGTGTCAACATCGACGGGGCCAGCCTGAAGGATGTCGAGCGGGGCGACGACTGGCGATTGGACGACCGCCTGCCGCCGTCGCAGCAGGCCGGTAACGAGCTGTACTCCAACAACGACCTCGATCGCGGACACCTGGTTCGCAGGCGAGACCCGGTGTGGGGCGAGCTGTCGGTGGCCACCCGCGCCAACGAGGACACCTTCCACTACACGGTGTGCGCTCCGCAGACGGCCACGCTGAACCAATCGAAGACACTGTGGCTCGGGCTCGAAGATTACGTTCTGGGCTACGCAGAGCAATACGGCCGACGTCTTTCGGTGTTCAGCGGCTGCGTATTCGCCGACGACGATCCCATCTACCGAGGCATCGCCATTCCGCGACGGTTCTTCAAAATCGCTGTGTGGTCGCAGGATTCGAATCCTGCATGCACCGGCTACGTGCTGGACCAGTCGCCGTCTCTCGACCCGATCCTCGACAAACCGCTGCGACTCGAGACCGATCCCCCGCCCCTCGGCCCTTACCGGACATACCAGGTTCCGGTGGCCGACATCGCGTCGGCGACCGGTCTCGAGCTGGACCCTCTGATCGAAGCCGATCGTTACGCACCGGTGGCCGCGGCCCGCGGTGCGGCGTCGAGGTGGACCGAGCTGACGAGACTGTCGGACATCCACCTCTGAACGAACCACTTGGTTCGATACGGAAACGTGACGCGCAGCGACGCGGAATGCCAATAGCATTGCTCAGCATCTGACGAGGCGTCGACGAACAGGGGTTCGACATGCGAAGACGATGGACGACGGCACTGGTGGCGCTGGCGATGACGGTGGCAGCGCTGTTCGTCTCGAGTGGCACGGCGGCGGCTGCACCGCATTCCCATCTCACGACCGTGTCCATCCCGAGCGCGTACCCCTGGGAAGCGCCCTACACGCTCGAGGTCAACGGTTACAGCGGCCTTCGATCCGACTTCGGCGGGCCGTATCACGCATTCCTGGCGATCACCGCACAGCCGCCGACCACCGACCCGATCTACAGCCAGAACTGGCGTTTTCTGTCGTTCGCTTCGCACACCGAAGTGCAGTGGCGCAACACGACGACCGGCGCCTCGGGCGTCGCACACGAGGACAGAACCGCGAGGTATCCGTGGGGTGAGGCGTACATCGACACCGGCCTCGGGTGGGTCGAGTACACGATCACGCTCACCTCGGGAGCATTGATTCAGCAGCTCAATCCGCAGCGGGTCACGTCGTCCGGCGCACTCGAAGTGACCCTGAACCCGTTCTGACGGTCAGGCTTCGGTGGCGGCCAAACGGACGAAGGCTGCGGCGTCGATGGTCTCGCCGCGTGCCGTCGGGTCGATTCCGGCCTCGCGAAGTCGCCGTTCGGCGGCGACCGGGGAGCCTGCCCACCCCGCCAGGGCTGCTCGTAAAGTCTTGCGCCGCTGCGCGAATGCGGCATCGATCACGGAGAAGACAGCCTTGCGATGCGCGGTGTCCGTCGGCCACGGTGGCTCGGCATACCGATCGATGCGAACCAGGCCCGACTCGACTTTGGGGACTGGCCAGAACACCGAACGACCCACTGCTCCTGCCCTTTTGACGTCACCGAAGAATCTCGCCTTGACGCTGGGGATGCCGTAGATCTTGCTTCCCGGCACCGCGGCGAGTCGATCGGCCACCTCGGCCTGGACCATCACCACAGCCACCCGAAGACTCGGCAGTTCCGAGAACAGATGGATCAGCACGGGAACGGCGACGTTGTACGGAAGATTGGCCACCAAGGCGGTCGGCTCCCCGGCAATCTCCGCGGCGCGGATACGAAGGGCGTCGGCCTCGATGACCGTCAGGCGGTCGGCCAGAGTCGGGGCCCGGTCGGCCACCGTGATCGGCAGACGGGTCGCGAGCTTGGGGTCGATCTCGACGGCGATGACGGCCTCGGCGACATCGAGCAGCGCGAGTGTCAGCGAACCGAGGCCGGGGCCGACCTCGAGCACCGTGTCTTGCGGGCCGACTCCGGCGGAGGCGACGATGCGTCGGACGGTGTTGGCGTCGTGCACGAAGTTCTGGCCGAGCTGCTTGGTGGGCCGTACATCGAGCTCGGCGGCCAACGAGCGGACCTCGGCAGGACCGAGAAGAGCCGCAGATCCCCTCACATGTTCGGACACGGGCGAAACTCTACGTGACTAGCGATAACCCAAGCGCGAGGTGCAGGCAGGCCATGCGCCCCAACCCTGGGACTTCTGCGTCACCGATGCGATGGCGATCTGCTCCTCGCGGGTGGCGAGATCCGCGCGCGGAGCGTACTTGAGGCCGCCCTGGCGTTCCCAGGTGTTCTGGTCGAACTGCACGCCGCCGTAGAAACCGTTGCCGGTGTTGATCGCCCAGTTCCCGGTTGCCTCGCACTGGGCAAGCGCGTCCCAGATCGCCCCGTTCTCCACCGGCGGCACCTCGGTACCGGGCTTGGCTCCGACGCGAACCGTCTTCGGCTGCGCTGGCACCTTGACCACTTCGTCGACCTTCTCGCGGCCGACCTCGACACCGTTGACCATGTTGATCTTCCAGGTGATATCGGAGACACCGGGAGCGCCGGGATTCTCGACGACGGTCTTGCTCATGTTCATCGTCGGATCCTCGATGCGCTGCTCGGGAGCATCGACATCGGTGGTCTCGGACTTGGTCACGGTCCGATCGCGCGTCACGACGATCTCTACGCCGTCGGTGACGGTGGCGTCCGGATCCGGGGTGACGGTATCGGCCTCTTCCAGCGGCTTGCCCGCTGCTTCGAGGAATTCACGCACGGTCGGTGCGGCCAGAGTGACCGGGGTGACCGGGGATCCGCCGTCGACCAGCGAGACCTGCTTGGGGAGAGCCACATCGAGCTCGGTTCCGTCGAGGGGCAGTCGCTCGGATCTGGACGCGGACACGTGCACGTCCTCGGCCAAACCGGTCTGCTGCAGCGCCTCGTCGACGGTCAGGGCGGTGGTCCAGATGTCCTCGGGCTTGCCGTCCACGTTCAGCGTGATCTCACGGGCGCGGCGCAGCACCACGGTGTCGCCGTCGTTGAGCCCGGAGTCCGGGGCGGGAACAACCAGATCCTTGTCCGACGGCGCGTAGCCGGCGTCGACCAGGGCGCTGTTGACGTCGGTCTTCATCGTGCTCAGCGAAATCATGTCGCCGTCGACGTCGATGGTCACGGTCTTGTGACGGCTCACGGCCATCACGCCACCGGCGACGAGCGTCATCAACAGGGCCGCGATGACCAGGTAGAGCGTGGTCGAACGGGCGGAGTTGAGACGTCTGATAGTCGACAAGTTTCGTATTCCTGGCGGTTGCGAGCGTGACTCGGTACGCGAAACGCCGAGTTCGGTCACGGTACGGTAACGAATTAGTACCCGCGCCGCAACTTCAGCTGCTACAGGCCGTACACCCGCTCGGCATTGGCAGTCGCGTGCGCCGCCAGCTCGGCCGGATCCTGATCGCGAACTTCGGCCAAGGCCCGGGCGGTGTACGGCAGGCAGTACGGCTCGTTCGGTGCGCCGCGGAACGGATGTGGGGTGAGGAACGGTGCGTCTGTCTCCACCAGCACCAACTCGTCGGGCACCAGCACCGCGGCTTCGCGCAGGGCATGCGCGTTCTTGAAGCTGACCGTCCCGGAAAAGCTGAGGACGTAGCCGGCGTCGACGCAGGCCGTCGCGGTCTCGGGACCGCCCGAGAAGCAGTGGAAGATCACCGTCTCGGGGGCACCCTCCGATCTCAGAACTGCCAGCAGGTCCTCGTCTGCCTCACGGTTGTGAATCATCAGGGGTTTGCCCACGCGCTTCGCGAGATCGATGTGCCAGCGAAATCCCTCGTGCTGCTCGGCCACCGTCGCGCAACCGTCGAGCTTGCCGGGCCAGTAGTAGTCCAGCCCGGTCTCACCGACGGCAACCACGCGCGGATCGGATGCCAGTCGCTCGATCTCGGCCTTGGCGGCGTCGTCGAGCACATTCGCGCGGGTGGGGTGAATGGCCACCGCGGCCCATACCCGCGGATCCCAGGACGCAGCGTCGACGGCGAAGCGCGCGGCCTCGAGATCGTCGGCGATGGTGACCACGCGGGTGACGCCGACGGACTCGGCCTTGTCCACGATCGCGGCCACACTCGCCGCGTCGGACGCGCCGCACGCATCGAGGTGGGTGTGCGCGTCGACGAGGGTGCCGACGGGCTCGGGCAACGGTGGTGCGGGACGGTCTCTACTCACGATCGTTAGAGTAGGCGCACCATGACTGCGCCAGCTGATGCCTCACGGCCACCCTTCTACGTCACCACGGCGATCGCGTACCCCAACGGCGCTCCCCACATCGGGCACGCCTACGAGTACATCGCCACCGACGCCATCGCACGCTTCAAGCGCCTCGACGGTTACGACGTGCGATTCCTGACGGGAACCGACGAGCACGGCCTGAAAATGCAGCAGACTGCGCAGACCGAGGGCGTCGACGTTCGCGAACTCGCCGCACGCAACTCCGATGCGTTTCAGGCCGCGCAGGATCTACTGAAGATCTCGTATGGGCGCTTCATCCGCACCACCGACGCCGACCACCACGCCGCCAGCCAGGAACTGTGGAAGCGGATGGAGGCGAACGGCGACATCTACCTGGACTCGTACTCCGGGTGGTACTCGGTGCGCGACGAGGCGTTCTACACCGAGGCCGAAACGACTCTCGGCGAGGACGGCTCCCGCGTCGCGACGGAGACGAACACGCCCGTCGAGTGGACCGAGGAATCGTCGTACTTCTTCCGGCTCTCGCAGTACCAGGACAAGCTCCTCGCGCTGTACGACGCGTCGCCGGACTTCATTGCGCCCAACACGCGCCGAAACGAGATCGTGAATTTCGTCAAGGGCGGTCTGCGCGACCTCTCGATCTCTCGAACCACGTTCGACTGGGGCGTTCCGGTTCCCGGCGATCCCGCGCACGTGATGTACGTCTGGGTCGACGCACTGACCAACTACCTCACCGGAGCCGGCTATCCCGACATCGAGTCGGAGTCGTACCGGAGGTTCTGGCCGGCCGATCTGCACATCATCGGCAAGGACATCACCCGCTTCCACACCGTCTACTGGCCTGCGTTCCTGATGTCCGCGGGTATCGAGCTACCCAAGCGGGTGTTCGTGCACGGGTTCCTGAACGTCAAGGGCGAGAAGATGTCCAAGTCTCTCGGCAATGTTCTGGACCCGAAGTCGTTGGTGGAGAACTACGGTCTCGATCCGGTGCGCTTCTTCTTCCTGCGCGAGGTCTCGTTCGGTCAGGACGGCAGCTACAGCCACGAGGCCATCGTCGCCCGCGTCAACGCCGATCTGTCCAACGAACTCGGCAACCTCGCGCAGCGTTCACTGACGATGGTCGCGAAGAATCTGGAAGGAGAGCTCCCGACGCCGGGCGACTTCACCCCCGAGGACGAGGCGATGCTGGCTCGCGCGGATGCGCTGCTGGAGATCTGCCGACGCGAATTCGATGTGCAGGCAATCCATTCCGCGCTCGAAGCGATCTGGTCGGTACTCGGTGAGACCAACCGCTACTTCTCGCTGCAGCAGCCGTGGGTGCTACGCAAGACCGATCCCGATCGCATGGCCACCGTGCTGTACGTGACGATCGAGGTGCTACGCATCGTGAGCATCCTGGCGCAGCCCGTCATGCCCGATTCCGCGTCGCGCATCCTCGACCTGCTCGGTGCGTCGAACCGCGAATTTGCCGATGTGGCAACACGTTCGGTACCCGGCACGGCACTACCGACCCCGACGCCGGTGTTCCCCAAGTACGAGTAGAGCGCTCCGCGCATGTGAGTGGAACTTCGACCCCCACTACGAAGTTGTACTCACATGCGGCGAAGCCGCTCTCACAAGGTCTTTTCGAGCTCCTCGAGCGTGTTCTCCAGATGCGTCAGCATGCGCTGCAGGTGCGGCACACTGCGTCGGCACCCGATGAGTCCGAAGTTCAGCGAGTCGCCGTTGCTGGCGACGGTGATGTTGAGCGCCTGCCCGTCGGCCACGATCGAGGCCGGGTAGATGCCGTCGAGTTTCGCGCCGTTCCAGTACAGATCCTCCTTGGACCCCGGCACGTTGGAGATGATGACGTTGAACGGCGGCGGGGTGTAATCGACGAATCCCGGCACCGGACCGAACAGCAACGGGGCCATGGTGATTGCGCCGACGGTGAGCGCTTCGAGCGTGTTGAGCTCGCTCATCATCTGCTTGCCCTTGACGGTCGAATCCTTGATCCGCTCCAGCCGCACGATCGGATCGGATTCGTCGGTTGCCAGATTGCACAGGATCACCGTCACCGAGTTACCGGCATCCCTGTCGTCCCCCTCCTTGCGCAGCGACACCGGAACCATCGCGATCAGCGGCTCCTCGGGCAACGCGTTCTGATCGATGAGGTACGCGCGCAGCGCTCCCGCGCACATCGCGAGCACCATGTCGTTGAGCGTCGCGTCGAGTGCGGTACCCACCGTGCGGATGCGCTCGATCGACCAACTCTCGGCGGCGAATCGGCGGGCCCCACCGATGGGCACGTTGAACATCGTCCGCGGCGCTCGTAACGGCAGCTGCGCTCCTTCCTTCTTCAACGCACGCAAGCCGATTCGGGCCGTAGCGGGCGCGAAATCGACCAAGTCCCCGACGATCTTGCGGCCCACCGAGAGTCCACTGCTCAGCTGCGCCAATCGCCCGGACTGCTCCTCGGCGACCTGCTTCTTGCGCCGACCGAACAGCGACGGGTCCCAGGTGGCGACCCCACTTCGATCGTCCGGGTCCGTGCTGAGAGTCCGCTGCATCAGCTTCAACGCGCTCACTCCGTCGACCAGCGAGTGATGCACCTTGGTGTACAGCGCAATTCGACCGTCGGCCAAACCCTCGATGATGTGTAGTTCCCACATCGGCCGATAGCGATCCAGCGGTGCGCTGTGGTTGAGCGAGAGGAACTGGAACAGTTCCCGAATGCGTCCGGGTGCCGGCAGCACCGTACGTCGAACGTGGTACTCGAAGTCGACGTCCTGATCGAATGCCCAGGCCAGATTGCCCATGATCTGCACGGGCCGCGCTGGGCGCTTTCGGAAGAGCTCGTGCACCTCGCCGGAGGTGAACTTGCGGTGCACTTCCTCGGCGAACTCGTGCGGATCGCCGGGCGGCACGAACAACTCCAAACCGCCCACGTGCATCGGGTGCTCCCGTGACTCGGCGATCAGAAACATCGATTCCGTGATGGGCATGAGTGCCATGAGCTGTCCCTTTTCCATTTGTTTTCGGTCACGGTACGGCACCGAATGTGACTCAGAACACGACCTTACGTCCGGTCACGAAAAGCTACCCGCTATTGTCCGTTACCAGGGGTTCCAAATAGAGCGGGGTTCCAACGCACGGCGCACACGCTCCGCGCAACGACAACGGGGATGGAGGCGACGGCTATGAATCCGGCGCTCACCGTAGTGAAATCGACCGACCCGGCGGCCACCGCACGCCGACGCGACATCCGCGGCGCGAGCCTGCAGTCGCAGATCCTGTCCAAGTACCTGCAGTTCACCGTCCGCCCGTTTCTGACCGTGTGGGCGCAGGCCCCCTCTCTTCCGTGGCCGATGGGGCTGGTCGACTACGCCGGTCTGCTCGTCCCGCAGATCAGCGGCACCACGCGCAGCCGCGTCATGCTGGCCGAGTGCGAAGCCGAGTGGATCCGCGCCGAGGGAACCGGAAGCGATCGCGTGGTCCTGTACCTGCACGGCGGCGCGTTCGTCTGCTGCGGCCTGCGTACCCATCGCCGGATGACCTCACGGGTCTCCAAGCAGGTCGACGGATCGGTGTTGTCGGTGAACTACCGGATGATGCCGCGCAATCCGATCACCCATGCTGTCGAGGACGGCGTGGACGCGTACCGCTTCCTTCTCGATTCCGGTTACCGCCCGGAGCAGATCATCCTGGGCGGCGATTCGGCCGGTGGTTACCTAGCGTTCATGGTCACCCTGGCGCTGCGCACCGTCGGCCTGCCCGCACCCGCCGGAATCTTCACCATGTCCCCGCTGACCGATATGGACCCCACCGGCAAACTCGACCACGAGAACGCGTCGAAGTGTTCGGTGTTTCCGTCCAACGCGGTTCCCGCACTGACCGCACTGGCCGATCGCGTCGACGCGCGCATCGTCGTCGAGGGGCAAAGGGGTCCGCGGGTCTCACCCGTCGACGGCGACCTCACCGGCCTGCCGCCGGTGTTGATTCAGGTCGGTTCGACCGAAATGGTCTATGCCGACGCCGAACTCATGGCTCAGCGCCTCGCGGTCGCCGGAGTCGACTGCGAACTTCAGGTGTACGAGGATCAGGTCCACGTGTTCCAGGCGGCCGATTTCGTCCCCGAAGCCCGACGCGCGCTACGCGCCATCGGCGAGTTCGCCCGGAACGTCAGCCCCCGTACAGAAAGCTGAGATACCTTCTCCCCATGGCAGTCACAGTGAACAAGTCCGTCGACATCGACGCCGACGCAGCGACAATTCTCGACGTTCTCGCGGACGTCGAAGGCATCCCCTCGTGGTCTCCGGTACACAAGAAGTGCGAGGTGGTCGATCGCTTCGAGGACGGCAAGCCGAACCACGTCAAGATGAACGTCTCGATCATCGGTGTCAACGACGAGCAGTTGGTCGCGTACACCTGGAGCGAGAACGAAGTGTCGTGGACCTTGGTGGAAAGCACTCAGCAGAAGGCCCAGGACGGCCGGTACACGTTGACGCCCAAGGACAACGGCACCCACGTCGAGTTCGAGTTGACGGTCGACCCTAAGATTCCGCTGCCTGGCTTCCTGGTGAAGAAGGGAACCAAGACCATCCTCGAGGCAGCCACCGAAGGTCTGCGTCAGCAAGTGGTGGGCTGACCCGCTACTGCTCTTTCCGCGCAGCGAGTACGGCCTCGTAGACCTCACGCTTGGAGACGCCGTCGACCGCCACCTGGGCGCAGGCGTCTTTCAACCGCATGCCCGACGCCACCAGGGTTTCCACCTCGGCCACGAGATCCTCGGGCTCCTCGGCGACGGCGACCGCTCCTTCGAGTACGACGGTGATCTCGCCGCGCACTCCGCCCCTCGCCCAGTCGAGCAACTCCCCCAGGCCGCCGCGTCGGACCTCCTCGTAGGTCTTGGTGAGCTCCCGGCACACCGCGGCGCGGCGAGCGGGACCGAGTACGTGCACGGCATCCTCGAGACACGCGACGAGGCGATGTGGGGCCTCGAAGAAGACGATGGCCCGCGGTTCGGCGAGCACCGACTGGAAGTAGGTGCGTCGCTGGCCTTGCTTACGCGGCGCGAAACCGTCGAAGCAGAACCGTTCGACCGGCAGACCCGACAACGCGAGCGCAGTCGTGACGGCCGACGGACCGGGCAGACAGGTCACCGGCAGATCGGCATCGACGCACGCTGCCACGAGGCGGTAGCCGGGATCGCTCACCGACGGCATCCCGGCGTCGGTCACCAGCAGCACCGTCTTGCCCTCGGCCACGGCCTCGACCAGCGCCGGCAGCCGAGCCGTCTCGACCTGGTCGTAGAAACTGACCACGCGCCCTGCGATCACCACGCCGAGCGAGGACGCGAGTTGTTTGGTGCGCCGGGTGTCCTCGGCGGCGACGACATCGGCACTGCCGAGGGCATCACGCAGGCGCGGCGAGGCATCACCGACGTCGCCCATCGGGGTGGCGGCAAGGATGAGCATGACTCCAGTGTCCCGCATGCAGTGCGGCGGCCTGTCATGCACCGCGGATCAACGCCTACGATCGGTACGTGACCTTGCTGACCTCTGAGCGCTCCGGCGACCGGTCGATGGTCAGTCCCGGGCCCACGGTTGCCGCGCGCGACTGGTTCCACGACACCGATGCCAGGCGCGGCTGGATCGTCACCCTCGTCATCACCGCCGTTTGCACGATCACGCGATTCACGATGCTGCGCTACCCCACCGACGCGGGGACCCCGGTCTTCGACGAAAAGCACTACGCCCCGCAGGGCTATCAGGTACTCACCGGCGGCGGGCTGGAGGACAATCCGGCGTACGGCCTGGTGGTGCATCCACCGGTCGGCAAACAGCTGATCGCCGTCGGAGAAGCGCTCTTCGGTTACAACGGGTGGGGTTGGCGTTTCTCGTCGGCCGTGGCCGGAACTCTGTTGGTGCTGTTGGTGATTCGAATCGTGCGACGCCTCGCACGGTCGACGCTGGTCGGTGCGATTGCCGGGATCCTCCTGATCGTCGACGGGGTCACCTTCGTCAGCAGCCGGATCGGCATGCTGGACATCTTTCTCGCGCTGTTCGTCACCGCGGCACTGGGCTGCTTGATCGTCGACCGCGACGACATGCGACAACGGTTGTCGAGAGTTCGTGACGAGGGCCGAATGAACGCGAGTGCGCTCGGTCCGCGAATGGGTGTGCGATGGTGGCGATTCGGAGCCGGCATCATGCTGGGGCTCGCCTGCGGCACCAAGTGGTCCGGCCTGTACTTCATTGCGTTCTTCGGATTGCTGAGTGTCGCATTCGATGTGGCCGCACGTCGCTCGTACGGCGTCGGGCGCCCCTGGCGGGGAACGGCATTGCGTGACGTCGGGCCTGCGCTCTACGCCTTGGTCGTCGTTCCGATCGCGGTGTATCTGATGACCTGGTGGGCATGGCTGACCTCCGAGACGGGCGTCTACCGGCACGAAATCGGCAGCGGCATCGGTGCCGGCGGGCCGTTCTCGTTCGTGCCCGAAGCCCTGCGGTCACTGTGGTACTACAGCGGCAGTGTGCTGCAATTCCATGAGGGACTGACCAATTCGGCCGGCAACCGGCATCCGTGGGAATCGAAGCCGTGGACGTGGCCGATGGGCCTTCGTCCGATGCTCTACTACTTCGCCGACGGCGAGAGCGTGTCCGGCTGCTCGGCGTCCTCGTGCGTGAAGGCGATCATGCTGATCGGCACGCCCGCGATGTGGTGGCTGGCGTTGCCGATGCTCGCCTGGGTGATCTGGTCGGTGTTCGTTCGGCGCGACTGGCGTTACGCAGCAGTGCTTGTCGGCTACTCCGCAGCGCTGCTGCCCTGGTTCACTACACTGGACCGGCAGATGTACTACTTCTACGCGGTAGCGCTCGCCCCGTTCATGGTGATGGGCTTCGCGTTGGTGCTGGGCGACATCATCGGCAAGGCAACAGCGTCAGCGGAACGGCGAGGTACCGGGCTACTGCTGGTGGCCCTGTACCTCGCCGTGGTGATCGCGAATTTCGTCTGGCTGTGGCCGATCCTCACCGCGATGCCGATCACGCCGCAGATGTGGCAGGAACAACTGTGGTTACCGAGTTGGCGCTGACCGACGATTGCCGCTCGATACGGATCAGCGGAGAATTGCCGTCTTGCCTTTGGTGAGTCCGTCGATGCTGACGCGGCCGGCACCGAATGCGGCCAGCAGCAACGCGCCGACACCGAGGGCGACGACGAGCTCGTAGCCGTTGTCTGCGGCGAACACACCGTGCTCGAAGTGAACGAAGACAGCGGCGCCGAGCATGTCGAGGAAGAGCAGCAGGCCGGCGATGGGGGTGAAGATACCCAGCACCAGGGCACCGCCGCCGATGAGTTCAACGAATGTGGCGAAGTATGCGGACGCCGTGGGTAGCGGGACGTTCATCATCTCGAAGCTGGCCGCGGCACCGTCGAGACCGTAGGTGTTCAACTTCTGCCAGCCGTGAGCGATGAAGACGACTCCCAGACCGATGCGGGCTACGAGGGCGACGGCGTCGCGGACGAGGGTGGAGTTCATTGTGCATCCTTCTGACACGACTACATGGGCCGCACCACGATGTCAGAAGTATGTTGAAGCGTCAACTTAGTGGTCGTTTGCACCCTTGAGCGCTGATTCGAGGAACGATCGAGCCTGATCGTCGTCCAGGCCGATGGAACGGACCGTCTTGACGAATTCCGTCGCCGCTCGGGCCGCGATATCGCGTGAGGGATCGCCGCCCGATGCGACGAAGGAACCCGATCGTCCGCGTGTCTCGATGACGCCTTGCTGCTCGAGCTCTCGGTATGTCTTCGCTACCGTGTTCGGAGCGATCTTCAGCTCCTCGGCAAGGCCACGAACCGTCGGAATCTTGGTACCGGCAATCAGATCTCCCGACCGCACCAGCCCGAGAATCTGCATCCTCAACTGCTCGAACACCGGTGTCGTGTTCGACGGATCGATATGAACGCGCACAGTCCGTGCCTCAACCGACCGCGTCGACTGCGTCGACGATGGACGTCGAACCGGACGTCAACATCAATGTCTTGTGTACTGCTCCACCGGTATCGAGCAGCTGCGCGATCACGGAGGCCACATCGGCACGCGTCACCTCACCCGATTCGAGAGGTGGCTCGGTGAGCGATACCGAGTTCGTGGGATCTTCGTCCGTCAATTTGCCCGGACGCAGAATGGTCCAGTCGAGACCGGACCTGGCCGAAACATTCTCTTCTGCAGCAGTTTTGGCGTTGATGTAGGCCTTCCAGCCATCGTCCAAGTCCTCTGCCACCGGCTCTCCCGCACCGAACGAGCTGATCAGCACGTAGCGGCGAACACCGGCCTTCTCGGCCGCGTCGGCCAGCAACACCGCGCCCGCGCGATCGACGGTGTCCTTACGCTCCGGGCCGCTGTTGGGTCCGGCACCCGCCGCGAACACCACTCCATCCGCACCGTCGAGAACGGCCGCCAATTCGTCGACGGACGCAGACTCCAGATCGATCACCTGCGGCAGCGCGCCGAGTGCTGTGACGGCATCGACGTGGTCGCCGTTGCGAATCAACGACACCGCACGATCTCCGTGCGCCGTGAGTACCTGCGTCAGATGCTGGGCGATCTGGCCGTGCCCACCTGCAATGACAATCCGCTTGTCGGTCATAACCACTCCCGTTCCTGGCCTGAATCTGTCGGCTTGGCTACCCGCGTGGCAAGATCGCAAACATGACCGTCCCTGGGGAGAGGAGCCTGCGGAACGACCCATCAGGCTCGGCAACCATCTACCACAATCCGCGGTGCAATACCTCGCGCACTGCGTTGAAATTGATCGAGGAAGCGGGCGTTACCCCGCGAGTGGTCCGATACCTCGAGTCACCGCCCACCGAGGACGAGCTCCGTACCCTGCTCGCCGACGCCGGTCTCGAACCCCGGCAGGCCGTTCGCACCCGCGAGAGCATCTACAAGGAATTGGGCCTCGGATCCGCGGACAACGATACGTTGATCGCCGCGATGATCGAGCATCCGATTCTCATCGAACGCCCGATTGTGGTGACCGAGAAGGGAACCGTGCTGGCGCGGCCCGCCGACAAGGTACATACAGTTCTCTGATCTTCGTGGCCTCGGTGAGCAGCTCGCGCAGGAAGGCAAGACCTGAAGTAATGTCGAGGTCGTGCCGATGCCCGAGTGGAACGTTCGTGAGCTGACTCCAGGCCAACTCTCCGAGCGCAGTGGCGTTGCCGTGTCTGCGCTCCACTTCTACGAGAAACAGGGGCTGATCACCAGCCGCCGAACCACGGGCAATCAGCGCAGGTTCCACCGCGAGACCTTGCGACGCGTGGCGTTCATCCGCATCTCACAGAAGGTCGGAATTCCGCTGGCCGAGATCCGGCAGGCACTGAGCGAGCTTCCGGACGAACGGACGCCGACGCGCGAGGACTGGGCCCGCCTCTCGACGCGGTGGCATCGCGAACTCGATTCTCGGATAGAACAATTGACCAGGCTGCGCGACAACCTGACCGGGTGCATCGGCTGCGGATGTCTATCTCTTGCCGGCTGCGCTCTGGCCAATCCACACGACGAGCTGTCTCATTCGGGTCCGGGTGCGCGCACGCTGGATGTCGATTTCGACGACCCCTCCACGCGACGCGGCACCAGCAACTTCGAAAATTGATCGTTGGCGCGCTGCAGCACGAACTCGTAGGGCGGCGCGAACTTGCGGGCCATCCAGTAACCGAACCTGATGTCGTTGGAGGAGTACACGAGGTACTTGCGCTTGGCAATTCCGGTGAGGATGGCATCGGCGACCACGGACGGTTCGACGGCACGCTTCTCGAATCGATGCTGCAACTTCTGTACACGCGGATCGTCCCGGTCGACGCCGGCAATCTGAAGTGTGTTCACCAGACCGGTTTTGACGCCGCCCGGAACGACAAGGCTGACGCCGATTCCATGGCGCTTGAGGTCGTATTTGAGTACCTCGGACACTCCGCGCAGGCCGTATTTGCTCGCGCTGTACGCAGCGTGCCACGGAAGAGGAATCAATCCGGCCGCGGACGAGACGTTGACCAGATGACCGCCGCGTCCGGCCTCGACCATGGGCGGCAGAAACTTCTCGATGATGTGAATCGGCCCCATGAGATTGACGTCGACCATCGACTTCCAGTGCCGGTGCTCGAGGTTCTCGACGGTTCCCCACGCCGAGATGCCGGCGATGTTCATCACGACGTCGAGGCTGCCGAACTCGGCATGGATGTCGTCCGCAAACGCGGTGACCGCCTCGAAATCGGACACATCGAAGGGCAGCGAGTGGCTGACGGTACCGCCCGCGCGACCGACCATGTCCACCGTCTCGGCCAATCCTGGGCCGTTGATGTCGGTGAGGAAGAGCTCCGCACCCACCTCTGCGGCAGCGATGGCCGTCGCCCGACCGATTCCGCTGCCCGCGCCCGTGATCAACGTCTTTTTGCCGCGCAGATCGTATGTAGCCATCGAAGCCTGTATCCCCCACCGGTTGCCACGTTCAGTTCGATTTCGACCCTACGCGGTGACGACCGACAGGGTTGTCACAATCTTTGCGACATCTCGTCTCGGTAGTCGGCAATGGTGTGCTCGATACGCGCAGCGTCGTCGTCCGCACCGTGTTTGCGCGCGTCGTCCGCGCGCTGCTGCAAAGTGCCGATCGCTTTCCGCAGTTCGTTGTCCGACATTCTCGATTTCTGGGCAGTGTGTTCCATGTCACACAGTGTGCCCGGCGCGCAGAAGCCCGGCAAGCACTACCCGACCACGAAATTTTTCGGTACTAAACTTCTCAGACGGTGACGGATGCGGAAGTGATGTTCTCGCGCACGAAACTGGACAGACTCCGTGCTGCGAACTCACGGAAATAGGCGAGCTTGTCGGCGGGTACGAGCGATGGGAGCACGGTGTTCCATACCTTTTCCATCCGTGCGGGTGCGTCTTCGAGACGTGACTGCGCCTCGGACACCATCAAGACTCCGGCGAGCATCTCGCACACCAGCAATGCCGCGTTGCCCGCGTCCAGGTGATCGGCAACGTCGCCGTGCTCGATCGCCCGCTCGAAAAGATGCTCGAAGATGTTTCCCCACGTGCCGAACACACTGCCACGCGCAGTGTCGGAACCGTCGATCTCCATCTGCAACCGGTACATGACTCGAACCAAGGGATCCGAGGCCGCAAGCTCGAGCACGGAGTACGAGATTCCGATGACGGATTCGAGCGCCGGGCTACGACTGTCGACCAGGCCTGCACACGCGGTTGACACCCGCTCGTGGCCTTCGTCGACGATCGCGCGGGCCAGTTCTTCCTTGGACGCGAAGTGGAAGTACAGCGCCCCTTTGGTCACGCCGGATTGCGCAGAAACCTGACTGAGGGTGGCATTTGCGTGCCCCACCTCGAGGAAGAGATCTGCCGCCGCGCGTAGTGCGGCTGCGCGCGTTGCTTCTGCTCTGAGTTGTCTCACCATGTTGCTGCACCCCTGCTCTGTCGACCTTGCGATGACATCGACGCCCTGTCCACGCTGCCTGCCCGTCGACCGACGGCGTGAGAGCCGAATTGACGACGCCCAATCGGGCCGACTGCGTTCGACAATAGTAACCGGTTCGATGGTGACTTTGTGATTCGAAAGTGACAATTGCGTGAAGAAGGTTCCGTTTACAAAACTATTGAAATGAAAAGTTCCACTTCTCCAGATTTTGTAACGACTTCTACTTCCTCTTTGTATGCCCGAAAAATTAGCCCGGACGCCACACAGTCGTCGACCTGAGCCCACACGTCCTCGACAGGGTCCGCCAAGGAACCACTGGGCGTGAATACTGCAAACACACCGGTCGGTATTGAAACGAACACATCCCCCGCATCGACGTCAGCAGGAGAATCGACCGAAACAGCGACGACTGCATTGACCGTGCCGTGCGGATCCGGCACGTAGACCGTGCTCACTTCGTTCGCGCCGATGTGCTTCTCGCGCACACGATCTCGCAAGAATCGCATCCACTCGCTACCGCTGGATTCGGCACCGGCGTCCACTCTCGGCGCTACCAATCCACTGAACAGTTCCGCACTGCGCGCTGTCACTCGAAAGCTCACGACGAACCACCGGGCACCGTGATCGCCAGATAGAGATCGATTTTGTATGCGTGCGGATAGCACTCGTAATCGCCGGTGAACGATCGCACTATCTCACCCTGTTCCTCCGCATGATCGATCTGAGTCCACAGACGGGTGAGAACCTCGGGGAAATACCCCACTGCAGAAAATCGTGCATATTTCGCGGCGGGGACTTTCGCGACAAGGTGCCCTCGCGCAACTTGACCCAGCGAAGAACACAGATAACCGACTATCTGTGTGTTGTAAGAGCCGATACCGGGGGCGAAGTCGGTGTAAATGGAAGCCAACGGTCCCGACGTGTCCTGATTGAGCACCGCCGACCAGGCCTGATCCAAAGCGGGGTCGTTGAGCCTGCCCAGTGCCCGTTTGGGGCTGCGAACTGGAAGACCGGCAACCCACGTTTCGGGGAGGTCGACGATCTCGAACGACATTCGTACTCCCAAAGAGAAGTTGCAGGGGCAGATCCTGTGCTCGGAACCGGTCCGGTCGAGGATATCGCCCGTCAATCTACCGGCCCGACGGGCAGGTCGATCGTCAATCGATCAACCATACCGTCAGCCCGTTTCGACTGCTAACCAACTTCTGCACGCACAGCCGATGCTTCGGGCGCTCTCAGGTGTCGGGCCGCCAGTACCGCGACCACCAGGCCGAATCCACCGACACTCAGCCATGGCAGCAGGTCGATCGCGGACGCCGCGAAGGTGCCACCGACGAATCCGCCTGCAGCGATGGCGAGGTTGACCAGCGCGACGTTGAGTGTCGCGGCGAACCCCCCGCCCAGTGCCACGACCGCAGTGGTCACGATCGGAAGCGCGGCCATCTGCGCGGCACCCCACACCGCCAGCGCGGGAAACACCACCGCCGCGGAGCCACCGGACAGTGCGAGCGCGGCCACCGCGACCATCGCAATCATGGCGAGCACGGTCACCCAGAACGTATCGGCCCGTCCGCCCAGGTAGCCCCCGATGGCATTGCCCAGCAAGCCCGCTACGCCGAATACCCCCAGCCCCATCGAAATGCCGCCGGATCCCATTCCGGCCGACTGTTCGAGGTAGACCCCGAGGTAAGGAAAGAAGAAGTTGGACACGAGCAGAATTCCGACAGCCACTCCCAGCAAGCCGAGAACGCCGGGCACGGTGACCACCCGGAGTTGGTGCATGCCCCCACGTACTCTCGACCCCTCGATCCGGCGAGGCAGAACGGTCCACAGACCCGCGGCCAGCACCGCTCCGAGCACGGCCAGCGCCACGAACACTGCACGCCACCCGGCAACCCCGCCGAGATACGTACCGATCGGTGCCCCGAGGAACATCGCGCTCATCAGACCCCCGAAGACCAGAGATACGGCCTTTCCGCGCGCCTCAGGCGCAACGAAGGTGGTGACGGTACTGACGGCCACGCCGAGCGCGACTCCCTGCGTCGCCGCAGACGCGATGCGTCCGATCAGAAGCAGCGGCAGTCCGGGCGCTGCTGCCGCAACCAGATTCGCCGCCGCGAATACGAACAGAAGCGCGGTCAGCAGTGCACGTGGATGACGGTGCGCCAGGGCGAGGCCCAGTGGGATGGCGAGAATTCCGACCGAGAGCGCATACAGAGTGACGGTGAGCCCGGCGGCACCGACGGTGGTGTCCAGATCCCGGGCCAGCTGAGGAACGAGTCCGATGGCCACGAACTCTGCTGTTCCGATCACGAATGCGACGGCGGCGAGCAACAGGACAGGGGGCGACAGCAGAGATCGCTGCTGCACATGGGCATACACGGTGGACGTCATGTCGACGACGCTAGAACCGAATCGGTATAGGATCAAAGACGAATTTGCAGTGCACTGTATAGACAAACGCTATAGGAGCCGGCGAATGAGTATCCGCCAGTACGAATACGCACTCGCCGTGGCCGAGGAGGGGTCGGTGACCGCGGCGGCCGAGAAGCTCCGCGTCGCTCAGCCGTCGATATCGCAACAGATCAGGTCGCTGGAGAAGGAACTCGGCGTGGAATTGTTCGTCAGGACTTCCCGCGGACTGAGTCTCACCGTTGCCGGACGCAGCTTCGTCAAGGAGGCATCGATCGCGGTGTCCGCCGCTCGCCGCGCTCGCGCTGCCGCAACGGCCTGCTCCGGCACGGTTGCCGGCGAGCTGGTCGTCGTCGTCGAGACCGGACTGGGGATGTGCCAACTCCCGCGAGCCATCGGAGAGTTGCGGCGACGGTATCCCCGCCTCGAGGTGACCCTGTACGAGGAGTCGGACCCCCAGGCCATCGACCGCTTGGTGCGCACCGGCGAAGCAGACCTGGTGCTGTCCAGCGACTACGGCCACTACGACCCCGACGCCACGGTCATCGGCGACGAATCGTATGTCGTCGTACTGTCCGAAGGACATCCGCTGTTGACCAGGAAAGTACTGAAGCTGAAGGAACTGGCGTCTCAGCCGTGGGTTCGACTTCGACGGGGCAGTGCTCGCGACGACGTCATCACGCACGCACTTCGCTCGCACTCGTTGTCCGTATCGACGGTCGCGCGCGCATCCCAACTGGCCACTGCGGTCAAGCTGGCTTCGGAAGGTCTGGGCGTCACACTGATACCGGCCTCAGCCGTCCCACCGGGATACGGGCACCTTGCGCGCCCACTCGATCCGCCGGTGTCGCATGCCGTTCGCGCAAGCGTCCGCTCGCCTTCCGGTCCCGCCGAGTCTGCGTTGCTCGACTATCTGGGCCACGAGAATTGGTGCGGCCTCGACCTCGTCCACGCCTGAGACCGACAATTTCATCGCTCTGATTTTCGGACGAAACGGGCTTTGTAGATATTGCCCCACGGTTTATCGAGAGCCGAACAATCGACGACTTATTACATTGCTGTTATTCACCGTCGAGCAACCGAGAATTCACTTCCCGGAGGCGGCCGCAAATCGATCTTCGCGAATGGCGGACAGATGCCGGTCGGATGTATCGCTCGAGTCGGAATGTGAAACCGGGAGAATGCGCGAATCGCATGTGGACAACATGCGCGTCAGCGGCCAATGAACAGTGTGCAGGATCATGTCCGCGACCAACAATCGACGCAGCGACTTACCCGCCAGGCTGTGGAACGCCCAGGTCCGATAGGAACTGAGTACATAGTGGCGGTATTCGAGTGGCGGTGTGAGCAGTCGACGCCCCGACACCTCGACACACATCGTCTTGATCTGTGCGATGTGCAGCCCGACGCGGTAGAGGCACAGCGAAAGATCGATGTCCTCGTGCAGGTCGGTTCGCAAACTCACTCGGTCGCGGGCCGCCTCCCAGGCAGAGCGACGAATGGCGAAGTTGTTGCCGGACGCTGCAGATACCCGCAGCTCATCGGGCTTTCGCTTGGTCGTGTACTTGACGAAGGCCCGGTAAGGAGCAGCCCAGGGCGAGTCGTAGAGAAAGATCGGTCCGGTCACCGCGGCGTAGTCCAGCCGTCGATCGAAGAAGTCCAGAATCGATTTCGCCCAGCCTGCGCCGACGCGGGTGTCGGCATCGATGCGTCCGATGATCGATCCGCTCGCGTGATCGAATCCGGCATTTCGTGCATGCACGACTCCCCGCTCGCACTCGGCTACGAGTTTCACCATCGGAAATCGACGTCGGCGGTCGAGCACGATTGCGGCGGTGTCATCGGTGGAGTTGTTGTCGACGACGATGATTTCGTGAATGTGTTCTTGCTGCTCGAGCAGTGCATCCAAGCATTCACCCAAGTGGGCGGACTCGTTGAATGCAGGAACAACGATCGAAAGAGTGTTCACCCGTGCCAACCCCTGACGAATTGTTTTGGCAATCGTGTGGCTCGATTCGATTGCAGAATTCGTTAGTCCCGAAATACGAGCCGCGGACGGATCTGATGCTACCTCACTATTGCGGGAAGATAATTCGTCGATTTATGCATGATAAACAATATTAATTACGACTGAAGATCACCGAACGTACTTCGATTCACCCGAATAACGATAAAACGGGTGATCAGCCGGTTCAACCGTAGTGAGCCGACTAATCGTTCAGGCTTCGGATTCGTCTCGCCGGACTGCCCACGTAGACCCCGTCGGGATCACAGTCCTTGGTCACCAGAGAGTCGGCACCGATGATGCAGCCCGAGCCGACGCGGACCCCCGGCATGATGACGGCACTGGAGCCCACCCAGGTTCCCGATCCGATCGTCACCGGTCTGCCCACCAAGCGCCCTGCCCGTCGAGTCGGAGCGCCCACCTCGTGCGTGCTGGTCAACACGCGTACATGATCGGAAAGGAAGACCCCGTCACCGATATCGATGTTCGCCACCGTGTCGAAGTAGCAGCCGTAATTGACGAATACACCGGCACCCAGACGAAGCACGCCTCGCCCCTGGACCATCTGACCGCCGTAGACGAGCGCCTGGGCACCTCCCCGCACACGCGCTCCCCGTAGCGCACGTCCGCGGAGAATCGCGGGCAGAAGCGGGCAGTTGGCCAACGCCACCACGGCCGACTGCCGCACCTGGAACACAGCCCAGAGGACGTCGTCGGCTACGTATCCTCGCCAACCTCGCATGAGCAAAACCTTAGCTGTGCGCACTGAGCCGACCGAGCGGCACACGCCGATCGCAACAAGCGGCGACCAACACGAAAACAGGCCCGATCGACAGTGTCGACCGGGCCTGTAATCCATTGCGGTGTGGAGCTGAGGGGAATCGAACCCCTGACCTTCTCGATGCGAACGAGACGCGCTACCAACTGCGCCACAGCCCCTTTGCCGTCATCGAGACCGGCTGGGTAACTCTAGCAAAGCCGTGTCGGACGGCTGCTACGCGCCCTGCGCCCGGCGCAAGTTCCGATCGTCGTCACGGCTGGCCTGGAACGGCTCGTCGTAGTGGTCGAGATGTTCGAACTCGGGATCCTCGTCGTCGATCTCGAGCACAACTGCACCGGGTCGACGCAGTCGCTGTGGGACCAGCTCGAGCTCTTCGTCGGTCTCCGACTCCACCCCGAGCCGGGACCGGCCCATTCGGGTGAGCCGACGCCGGCGCACCTCTTCCTCGATCTGCACCTGCCGACGCAGGTAGTACAGGTAACCGACGAGGACGGCGACGGACAGACCGCACAGCCACCAGATCGTCGGAGAAATGATGAACGCCAATGCCGCTGTGGTGATCGCGGCGAAAACCAGACCCAGTACTGCGCGCTGCCGGAAGGCATACCGCGCAGCGCGGGCAATCGCGTCCGCCTCGGGATCGAAACCGCCGCGGCCGCGTCGGCGAGGCACGAAGTCGTCGTCGACGACACCGGGCTCGTGCGCGGCTGATCTCTCGCGCGCTGGTTCCTGAACCGGTGCGTCGCGTTCGAGATCGTTCTCTGCTGCGTGAGTGTCCATCGGGTCCTCCGCGGTACCGGGTAGATCGGGTGAGTCGATACGAACAGTCGCCAGTGTCGGGCCGAAGATCTCACGGGCAGGCGCGGAGACTCGAAGGTCGTCCTCCGGGCGCCAGTCAGGATCGCTGCGGTGGCCGGTCGCTGGGCCGCGCTGCTTTCGCTTGGTGCCACCCCGATGCAGCACGCGCGTGGCGAGCGCCGCGTCCGTGGTCTGCATGATCTGGGGACGCTTGGTCATCAGCATGGGAAGAAGAACGAAGAGCCAGACGGCCACGAGACCGATCCAGATGATCGAGTTCGGCATCGGCGATGTTCTCCTCCCTTGGGCAACGGCGACAGTCGTGACGACATCAGGCTATGGGGAGGAGGTGCAAGAACGACGCAGACGCGCCGACCCGAATTACACTCCTGTCACTTTGACAACAGGAGTGCCATCTTCTCGGGAGTAATCAGGCCCATGCGGCCCGTCCCGAACGAACCAACCGATCGACGACGGTTCCCTGTACTTCACCGGAGGTGATGGCCACGAGCTTGTGATCGCGCCATTCACCGTCGACGTCGAGATACTTGTAGAGCAGACCCTCTTCGCGGAACCCGACGTTGCGCAGCACGGCCTGGCTGGCGAGGTTTTCCGGTCGCACCGTCGCTTCGACGCGATGGAGTCCGACGGGGCCGAAGCAGTGGTCGAGTCCGAGCGCGAGTGCTGCCGTAGCGACGCCCTTACCGTTGACGTCCTTGGACACCCAGTAACCGATCCATGCCGACCGCAATGCGCCGCGAACGATGTTTCCGGTAGTGATCTGACCACAGAATTCGCCGTCGACCTCGATGACCATGGGCAGCATGTGCCCTTTGCGAGCCTCGGACTTGAGGCCCGAACACAGGGTGGGCCAGGACGAGATGTGATGCCGTGAATTCCAGCTGCCCTCGCCGCTGGGTTCCCAGGGCTCGAGGTGTGCCCGATCTTCGGTGCGAATCCGGCTCCAGGCTGCCGCGTCTCTCATCCGTACCGGGCGTACCGTCACGGTTCCGCCGGCCACTCTCACAGGACCCAATTTCGCCGGCCAACCTGGGTGGCTCGACCACGTTCGCGGCATCCGTCGATGGTATGCGCTACGCGCAGTGGCGGGGTTATGTGCCCTCCGCGGCGCTTGAACACGCCACTGGCGTCAGCCACGTTGAGCGAGGAACGAGACCTTCACTTCTTCGCCGGTGCGGATTTCGGTGACCTCGGGATCGATGACGACCAGGCAGTTTGCCTCGGCGAGGGTCGCGAGGAGATGCGACGACGATCCCGGCGCGCCCCCGAGCGCCTGAACCAGATACTCGCCCGTGCCCTCGTCGCGCATGAGTTGGCCCCGAAGAAATCCTTTGCGGTCCTCGATCGAGGTGATCGGCGCTACGGTTCGCGCCGTGACGGTCCGACGCATCGGCTGTCGTCGACCGAGCGCGATGCGAATCAACGGACGCACCATCACCTCGAACACCACCAGCGCACTGACGGGGTTCGCCGGCAGCAAGAAGGTGGGTACTTCGTCGCGTCCGAGTTGGCCGAAGCCCTGCACCGACCCGGGGTGCATGGCGACTCGTTCGACCTCCATGTCGCCGAGCTCACCGAGAGCTTCTCGCACCCCGTCCGACGCGCCGCCGCCCACTGCCCCGGCGATGACGACGATCTCGGATCGGATCAATTGGCCCTCGACCACCTCGCGCAGACGCTTGGGATCGGTACTGACGATGCCGACGCGGTTGACGTCGGCTCCGGCGTCGCGCGCTGCGGCGGCGAGAGCATAGGAGTTGACGTCGTACACCTGCCCGGGCCCGGGGGTCCGATCGGTATCGACCAGTTCACCACCCACGGAGATCACCGACAGCCGGGGACGCGGATGCACCAGCACCTTGTCGCGGCCGACCGCTGCGAGCAATCCGACCTGAGCGGCACCGATGATCGTGCCTGCGCGGACCGCCACGTCACCGGGCTGTACGTCGTCGCCGATCTTACGGACGTAGTCACCCGAGCGCACCGGACGGAACACCTTGACGCGGGCTCGACCGCTGTCGGTGCGATCCAGCGGCAGCACCGCATCGGCCAGGGTGGGCAGTGGCGCGCCGGTGTCGACTCGTACTGCCTGGCGCGGTTGCAACCGGATGGGTTGACGTGATCCGGCCGAGACCTCGCCGACGACGGGCAGCGTCAGGTCGATGCGCTCGTCTTCCTCGTTACGCAGATCCGTACCGGCGGCTGCCACATCCACGCTGCGCACTGCGTAGCCGTCGATCGCCGCCTGATCGAAACCGGGAAGAGGACGCTCGGTGACCACTTCCTCGGCACACAGCAGGCCCTGTGCTTCCGAGATGGCGACCCGAACAGGCCGTGGAGCCACCGCCGCGGCGGTCACTCTGGTCTGCTGATCTTCGACCGAGCGCATCTGGCCCTTCCTCTATGGCATCGACCCGCGATGCTATTCGTACGTTGTCAGTTCCGGTGCCCAGCTGTCGCTCAAGCGTTCGTTCAGCCATTCGCGCAGCGCCGGACCGTAGTCGTCACGTTGTAGAGCAAAGTCAACCGCAGCGCGCAGGTATCCCCCGGGATTTCCGAGGTCGTGTCTCGATCCACGGTGCACCACCACGTGCACGGGATGTCCTTCTTCGATGAGAAGCGCAATGGCATCGGTGAGCTGCAGCTCGCCGCCGGCTCCGGGCTTTATCCGTCGCAGAGCGTCGAAGATCGCGCGGTCGAGCAGGTACCGGCCCGCTGCAGCCAGGTTGGACGGGGCGTCCTCCTGCTTGGGCTTTTCGACCATACCGGTGACCTTGAGGACGTTCGGGTTGACCGCGTCGGGCACGATTTCGACGGAGAAGACGCCGTAGGAGGAGACCTTGTCGTCTGGAACCTCGATGGCACACAGCACCGAGCCGCCGCGCTTGGCGCGCACGCGAGCCATGACGTCGAGCACGCCCCGCGGCATCACCAGATCGTCAGGAAGAAGAACTGCGACCGAATCCTCGTCGTCGTCGAGGGCTTCTTCGGCACAGGCGACGGCATGCCCCAGTCCGAGAGGTTCGTGCTGGATGACCGACTGCACGTCGAGGAGTTTGGGGGCGACGCGCACCTTTTCGAGCATTTCGAGCTTGCCGCTCGCTTCGAGCTTCTTTTCCAGAACGAGGTCCTCGACGAAGTGGGCGACGACACCGTCCTTGCCGGGTGAGGTGACGATGACCAACCGCTGTGCACCGGAATCCGCCGCTTCTCCGGCGACGAGTTCGATACCTGGTGTGTCGACGACCGGAAGCAGTTCCTTCGGAACGGTTTTCGTGGCCGGCAGGAACCGGGTGCCCATGCCTGCGGCAGGAACGATGGCCGTGCGGAAATGCACAGGCGTGGCGGCGGTCGTCGCGGTAACGGCTTCTGTCATGGTGCTCACCCTATCCATGGTTTCTGGTGATCTGCTCGCCGTGTGCTGCGTTCTACCTCCGAGTGCATATCGTTGATCGACTGCACACGAAGGGTGAGTGAACCGTTGTGACCGTTCCCGAATTCTCGGAGAACACGCCCAAGGATCGATGGCGGGCGCATGTCCTCGCCGAACGCCGACTGCTCGACGATGCGCAGCGCGCGGTGGAGTCCTCCGCACTCTGCCATGTCGTGGCAGAGTTGGCGGCCGAACACCCGTCGGTGGCCGCGTACGTGCCGGTCGGCCGGGAGCCGGGTTCGATCGAGATGCTCGACGCGATGGCCGCGGCCGGCTCGACAGTCTTGCTTCCGAGTGCGCACGAGCCGGGACCGCTGCGCTGGGTGACGTACTCCGGGAGCGAATCGCTGGTGGCCGCACCCTTCGGCCTGCTCGAACCGTCCGGACCGGTCCTCGATCCCGATGCTGTGTCGGCCTGTTCGCTGGTGCTGATTCCGGCGCTGGCAGTCGATCGGCGTGGCGTCAGACTCGGACGCGGCGCGGGGTTCTACGACCGAACACTCGACCTGTGCGGACCCGACGCGATGCTGGTCGCGGTGGTGCGCGACAGCGAAGTGGTGGATCGACTACCGGACGAGCCACACGACCGAAGGGTGACGCACGCGTTGACCCCCGGCGGCGGACTCGTACGCTTGGGTACGGAATAACGTTCCGATTCGATTGGTTGGCACTCCTGACTGTAGAGTGCTAATGCTCTCCCAGTTTCGACGAACAGATAAGACACCGGCGGTGTTCGGCCTCGGCTCGCAGAGCAGCCAATCTCCTCGGTGACCAGCGCGGAGGAATCACGATGCCCACTTACTCATACGCATGCACCGAGTGCGACAACCGCTTCGACATCGTCCAGTCCTTCACCGACGACACGTTGACGGTGTGCCCGGCATGCTCCGGCAAGCTTCGAAAGCTGTTCAATTCCGTCGGCATCGTCTTCAAGGGCAGCGGGTTCTACCGCACCGACAGTCGCGGTGGCTCGAGCACCTCGAGCGAGGGCGCAGGCGAGAAGAAGTCCGATGCCGCCGCGAAGTCGGATTCGAAGTCCGAGTCCAAGTCCGACTCCAAGCCGGCTGAGAAGAAATCTTCCGATTCGTCGTCGTCGAGCTCCTCGTCTTCGTCGTCCACCACGAAAGCTGCTGCAAGCCAGTAGCTTTCCGCTTCATCCACAGGCCGGGCCGTTATCCACAGCCCGGCCTTTTCGGCGTTCGAAGTGCCCTCGTCGGCGATAGCGTTCCAGCATGACCGCTCGTAAGAACCGACTCGACTCGACTCTGCTCGATCGCATCACCCTGCGGCCGGCGTGGGTCGGATCCCCGAAGTTCCGGCGGGTGGCGGCATGCGCATTGGTGGCACTTGCAGCAATTTTGTTCGTCGACGACGCCGCCGGCGACGACCGAGTAGAGGTGATCACCGCAGGACGCGATCTGACACCCGGGACGGTTCTGACGCCGGCCGATGTGGTCGTCAGCGACTGGGATTCAGCCAGTGTTCCCGAGGGCGCACTGATCGATACGGGTGCCGTGGACGGCCAGACGCTCACCGGGCCGGTACGAGCGGGCGAATTGCTCACCGACGTACGCCTACTCGGATCTCGGACCGCTACGACGGCACTGGGCACCGAGGCACGCGTCGTACCGGTGCATCTCGCGGACGCCGGAGTGAGCGACCTGTTGCGTGAAGGTGATCAGGTCGACGTGTTGACCGTCGAGGTACAGGAAGACCCGAACGCGGTCCCTGCCGCGCGAGTGCTGGCGTCTGGCGCCGTGGTCGTACTCGTCTCCGCCGACGCCGGGGGCAGCAGACAGCGAGATCGCGTGGTGCTGCTCGCGTTACCGACCGACGACGCGACGACGGTGGCCGCCGCGTCGTTGGTCAGCGCGCTCACCGTCACGCTGCACTAACGTTTCTCGAGACAGAACAAACCGAACGTTGGGAGAAGGGCTCATGCTCAAGGGCTTCAAGGACTTTTTGCTGCGCGGCAACGTCGTGGATCTCGCAGTCGCGGTCGTCGTCGGTGCGGCATTCACGGCCATCGTCACCGCATTCACCACCAACATCATCAACCCCCTCGTCGCCGCCCTCGGTGGCAGCAACGAATACGGGTTCGGCTTCAACATCACGTCGTCCCCGGAATCGTTCGTCAATGTCGGCGCGGTCATCACAGCGATCATCAACTTCATCATCATCGCGGCGGTTGTCTACTTCGTGCTGATCCTGCCGGTGAACACCGCGAAGAAGCGCTTCGTCAGCCAGCCGGAGAAGGAACTGAGCGACGTCGACGTGCTGGTGCAGATTCGCGACATCCTCGCGGGCGGAACCGCAGCGGGACAGAAACTTTCGACGGCCGCCGACACCACCGGCGGTAGCGGAGAAGCAATCGATTCCTCCTCCCCCGACCTCGGGAAGCACTCGAAGGACTGACATCTCACTCTCGCCCGCGCTTGGTGGGCCCTTATCGAATGAATGCGCCATTCACGCTGTCTGACAGCGTGAATGGCGCATTCATTCGTTGGTGGGTGGTGACGGGACAGACCGATAGGCCCGTCAGGCACTCAGTTGGTGAAGGTAGACAGCGGAAGCGCGTCGAGGGTGATCGTCGTGCCGTCCGCCTCGCATGCGGACTTCACTGCTGCGCCGTTGTCGACGAATGCCTTACCGGATTCGCTGTCGGTGGTCGAGAGTTCGAGGGTATCCGCCGGCAGTCCATCGCTGAAGGTTGTCAGCGAGCTCGCAACCTCGCCTGACGCGGTGCCAGGCAACGCTTTCAGCTTGTCGACTGCGGCCTGCTTGTCTGCAGTCCACTTGTCGATGTTCTCGGCTGATCCTGGTCCTGCTGCCGCGAGTCCCACGAATGCGTTGTGGTCGGCGGCGAAGGTGTTGCAGACGTCGGTGTTCTCGCCGGAGGCCGCTGGCTCGTCGCTGCTACAACCGGCGGCGAGGCCGAGAGCAAGGATCGCTCCTGCAGCGGCAACTGTGTAACGGGCTTTCGAGTGCATCTTTGGTTCAGTGCCTCTCTGTATACATCGAACTACTTCTGTGCAGAACATAGTTCAGGCCCGTACGGAGTTATCCGTACGGGCCTGAACTTTCTCGAGCTTCAGCAGGTGACGTTACGTCACCGAGCTACAACCGATTCGGAAATCAGTTGAGGCGAACCGGGACGCCGTAGGTGATGGCCGTGTCGCCCGCTGCGCTGGTCAGCGAAACGTACGGACGGATCGAGACGTTGCCCAGGATGCCGGTGGCGGTGCCGTGCAGGTTTGCGATCTGGATGGAGCCGCTGGTGCCTGCTGCGTCACCCTCGGAAGAGGTGATGTCGGCCTCTTCGTTAAGCACTGCGTATGCGCTCTCGGACTGAACGACGCCGGGGCCGTTGGCCAGGGCGATGGTTCCGGTGGCCTGCGGGATCAGCTGAACGCCGACGTCGAGGCCGGTGCTGGAGGTGCCGACACCGCCGAGCTCGATGGACGGAGTTCCGGGAGGTGTGACCGGGATCGTGCCGGTCACGGTGGACTCGTTGCCCGAACCGAGGTTGAACTCAGCCGAAGGCGAGGACCAAGAGACCTCGACGCCACCGTTGAGGCTCATCGGGTAGCCGATCTGGTAGCCGATCTTGAGGGTGCCCTCGAAGTCGTCGGCCGTGGGGCCCTGGACGTCGTAGGAAGCCCGACCGTTGGCGAACCACTCACGGGTGAGCGGGTTGCCGTCGAGCGGAGCGACACCGTTGATGAAGGTGTCGGACAGCGTCACCGTGATGGTGTTGCCGGCGCCATCGACGATCGAGTTGGAGCTGTCGACAGCGGCGGAAGCGGTTCCGGTACCGAGCACCAGGCCGACTACCGAAGCGCTGGCAGCAACTGCGACGCTCATGGACTTGAGTCCCCGGCTGCGCCGCGACTTCTGGATCTCCGTCATTTATTCCTCATCATGTTCAGTCCCAGCGCGGTGTCGCACGGGGAAGCTTGTGGCTTTCACCCTCGAACTAGTTCGCACTCAACGATGTGTGCGAGCCCGAGCCGGATGGAGCCGTGAAGGCCACATCCTCGATCCGACAGTTCCGAGATGAAGGGCGCGGCACCGGTTGGTCCCACGCCCTGATCCTTGGAAGCTGAGGGGAACATTAGAGGAGATGCCTGACCGTGACAATCCCTACGATCGGCCCTGAAACGTTGCCGACTCGTGATGTGTTTCGGCGGCGTGAACAACTTTCACAGCAGTGTTAGCGATAACCCAAGTCACAGCATCTCTCGGAGGCGTCGAACTGTTACATCCACCTCATTCACGTAAACACACCCTGATGTGGGAATACTCCGACATCGTCATGTCCCGATCGGCCGAATAGTCCGGTCTGCTCAGCGTCCGCTACGCCCGTTTTGAGCCTTGTCGTCCGAAGCTACCAATGGGTAGCTCGCTAACGGTAGGTAAACGAGTAACTAACAGACCTGTCATTCCAGCCAACAAAATGTGTCGTGGATCACATCAAAAGTAATGAGGTGGTCGCTGCTGCTTCAACCATTCGTCCGACTGCGAATCGCTCGACTGCGCATCCGGGCCGTCGTTTCGCTCGTCTCCAGTCGTCTCGGGCAGTACTTCGCCGAAGATACGAGCGAGCCGGGCCCGTTCTGCTCGGGCCCGGCTCGCTTCGTCCTCGGCCGATCGATCGTCGTTCGGCTCGTTCATCGGTGTCGCTATGCGTCCAGCCCCGACAGCTCGGCAATGACCTGGCTCGCAAGCGGCGTCAGCGTGGCCATGCCGTCGCGAATAGCTGCCCGCGACGACGCCAGGTTGACCACCAGAGTGCTGCCGGACACGCCGACCAAGCCTCTCGACAAGCCCGCGTCCAGCGAGCCTGCTGCCAGACCCGACGAACGCAACGCCTCGCTGATGCCCGGAATCTCACGATCGAGTACCTCAGCGGTGACGTCGGGGGTCACGTCGCGCGGCGAGACGCCGGTGCCGCCGATCGACACCACCAGATCGACTCCACCGATCACCGCTGTGTTGAGAGCGTTTCGTACGTCTACTTCGTCGGCAGTCACTGCAACAACGCCGTCGACGAGAAAACCTGCCTCTGTCAACAGTTCGGTGACGAGAGGTCCCGTCGAATCCTTCTCGGTGCTGTGCGCAGTCCGGTCATCCACGATGACGACCAACGCGCGCCCTGCCAGTGGTGCGTCGAGTTCCATACCGCTCACCGTAGTAGTAAGGCCTCCACCCGGCTCACGCTGTGCGTAAATCGTTGCAACCGTCCCGTGTCTGCCTGCTTCCCGCAACATCAGCGACCGCCCGGGAAGGACGGGACCTGGAAGGGCAACTGCTGTTCCTGCTGCTGCGTCTGAGTCTGCGTCTGCTGCGCAGCGGGCTCTGCCGTTCCGAGCGTCACCGTTGCCGTCTTCTCGCTACCGCCGTCGGTGTAGGTGACAGTGACCGAGTCTCCGGGAGCGTGCGAGCGGACCGCCGCGATCAACGCGTCACCGCTCGAGATGATCCGATCATCGAGCTTGGTGATCACCGCGCCCTTCGGAATTCCTGCTGACGCCGCCGGACCACCCTCGGTGGCCTCGACGACGGTCGCGCCGTTGGCATCGTCCTTCGACGGCACCTGAACCCCGATCATGGCCTGGGTCGCCTTGCCTGTGGTGGTCAGCTCGTCCGCGATGCGCTTTGCCTGATCCACCGGGATTGCGAACCCGAGCCCGATCGAGCCGCTCTGGGTACCGGATCCCTCGCTGCCGCCGAGTGTGGCGATTGCAGTGTTGATACCGATCAGCTGGCCGTCGGTGTTGACGAGCGCACCGCCGGAGTTGCCCGGGTTGATCGCAGCGTCGGTCTGGATGGCGTCGATCACCGAGTTCTGATTGCCGGACTCACCGGAAGTCGACACCGGCCGGTTGAGTGACGACACGATGCCGGTGGTGACGGTGCCCGCCAAGCCGAGGGGTGAACCGATCGCGACAACCTGCTGTCCCACTTCGAGATTCGACGACGAACCAAGTTCGATGGGCGTCAGATCGGTTTTGCCCTCGGCCTTGATGACGGCCATGTCCGACACGGAATCGGCGCCGACGATCGTGGCGTCGGCCACCGAGCCGTCCGAGAATGCAACGGTGAGTTTGCCGTTGGCTCCTGCGCCCGTCGCAACGTGATTGTTGGTGAGGATCAAGCCGTCGCTGCTGAGGATTACGCCCGAGCCCTCACCCTCTTCCTGCGAACCCTTGACCTGAATCTGCACCACGCTCGGGAGCACCTTGTTGGCGACGGCCTGAACGGAGCCGTCGGGGAAGTTCGCAGCCGGTTGCGCGGCAGTGACAGTCGAGTTCAACGAATTGCTGACTGCGCCACCGTTGCCGTTGGCGTTGTTGGTCGCGATCGCACCGACCGCGCCGCCGATTCCGCCGCCGACCAGAACGAGAGCGATGGCTCCGGCCACCAGCGCCGAGCGACCGGGCCGGGTCTTCACAGTGCCCTGCGCCGAATTCGACTGCGGTGCAACGTGCTGCGGCTGCGCATGGGCCTGCGTGGACGCCTGGGGATGACCCTGCTGGCCGTACGGCCCGTAGCCGGGCTGATAGGCCCCCTGGCCGTAGCCGGCGTACTGCTGCGGGTAACCCTGCTGTGGCGGTTGCGACCCTGCGTTGTGGGGTTCGTTCTGCTGTGACGGGAACTGCTGCGTCGGGTGCTGCTGAGTGGAATCCTGCTGAGCCGGATTCTGCTGGGTCGGATGCTGCTGTGTCGAGTAGTTCTGCTCGTCGCCGCCCGAAGCCCGGTTTGCCGGATGCTGCTCGGACCCGGCACCCTGTCCGGGCTGTTCGGATTCGTTACGGTCGTCACTCATCGTTGCTGCTTCCTTCAGTAGAGACCTCGACATCCGAGGTCCGCCCGCCTTCTTGCTACTCACTGTGCAGGGCGGTACTGAGAGCGCGCTGAGATCCGGCTATCAGTTTGCCGAGAGTGTCCTGGGATCCGGGGCACCTTCGCCCGGCAGCACGATCCGAATGAGCGCACCGCCGCGTTCGGATACCTCGACCCCGATGGTGCCGCCGTGCTTGACGACCACCTGTCGCACGATGGCAAGCCCCAGGCCACTTCCGGGCATCGAGCGCGACGCCGTGGAGCGGTAGAAGCGCTCGAACACCAACTCGCGATCTTCCTCGGGGATGCCCGGGCCCGCGTCGTCCACCGTCAATTCGAGCAGACCATCACCGATCTGCCGCATAGCGATTCGTACTTCCCCGCCGCTCGGACTCCACTTCGCTGCGTTGTCCAGCACGTTCAGCACTGCCCGCGACAGTCCCGCCTGGTCGCCGTAGACGAACCACGGCATCAGCGTTGCCTCGAAGTCGATTTCGTTGCGGCGTCGGCGTGCTCGTTCGAGGCTGCGTTCGACGGCATCGGCCAGGTCGACGCGCTCGAACACCGTCTCCGGTGCATCCTCACGCGCCAGATCGACCAGATCTCCTACCAGCGTGGACAGTTCCTGAATCTGCGCCACCACGTCGGTTCGCAGTTCGGCCATGTCCTCGTCCGGAATGGACGGTGCACCGGGGCGACCGGCCGCGATCAGCAACTCCATGTTGGTCCGAAGCGATGTCAACGGTGTGCGAAGTTCGTGGCCTGCGTCGGCGACCAATCTGCTCTGCCTGCCGCGAGATTCGGCGAGCGCCCGGAGCATCGTGTTGAAACTCTCTGTCAAACGGGCCAATTCGTCGTCACCGGTTACCGGGATCGGCGTCAGATCATCGGTACGCGCCACTCGTTCGGCTGCGGCTGTCAATCGAGCGATCGGCCGTAAACCGGTGCGGCCCACAGCCATGCCTGCGCCGGCAGCCAACACCACGCCGCAGCCACCGACGATCAACAGAACCCACGCCAGACGATCGAGCACTTCTCCGGTGGGCAGCAGTCGCTGCGCGACGACGAGGGTGCTGCCATCCTCGGTGCGGATGGCCAACACTCGCTGATCGTCGAGCGTTCGCAGCGAGGATTCCTGATCTCCGCGCACCACGGCGAGTTCGGCGTCGCCGATCGGGACCTTCGGCCCGGGTGGGTTGTAGCTGGACATGTCCGGATAGATCAGTGCCACACTCACGTCGGTGCTGTACAACGTCGCACCGGCAACGAAGCGAGGATCGTACGATACCAGGGTCGACTCCGCCAAAGCCGATGCACGAGAACGCAATTGCGTGTCCACATCGCCGTACAGCGCCCGCGACACAACCGTGTACGCGGCAATGGCCATGACCGCGACCGCAATTGCCACGACCGAGGCGGCCAGCAGCGTCACCCGCCAGCGCAACGACACCGATCGAGTCAGAGGCGTCGGCGGCCGCATTGCTGTCGGCGGCCGCATCGCGGTGGGCGAGCTTCCGCCGACGTCGGCCGTCTTGCGTCCGAACGGAGCGACCATCACGGGGGCGTTTCGCGTAGGACGTATCCGACACCGCGAACGGTGTGGATCAGCCGCGACTCCCCCTCGGCCTCGGTCTTACGGCGCAGATAGCCGACATACACCTCGAGCGCGTTGCCCGACGTCGGAAAGTCGTAGCCCCAGACTTCTTCGAGGATTCGACTTCTGGTGAGGACTCGGCGTGGATTGGTCATCAGCATCTCGAGCAACGAGAATTCGGTTCGGGTGAGGCTGATGGAGCGCTCGGCACGCGAGACCTCCCGGGTGACCGGGTCCAGAGACAGATCCGCGAACGTCATGGTCTCCGAGTCGATGCCCGCCTCCATCGCAGTGCGCCGTAACAACGCCCGCAGACGGGCCAGTAACTCTTCGAGCGCGAACGGCTTGGGCAGGTAGTCGTCGGCCCCCGCATCGAGACCGGCGACGCGCTCGGACACAGAATCCCGAGCCGTCAGCACGAGAATCGGCAGGTCGTCGCCGACACTGCGCAATCGCCTGCATACTTCGAGGCCGTCGAGCCGAGGCATCATCACGTCGAGTACCAACGCATCGGGCCGCCCCGCCGCTACCTGCTCGAGCGCGTCGAGCCCGTCGACCGCCAGGTCCACGGTGTACCCGTTGAACGTCAGCGACCTACGCAGCGACTCACGCACCGCTCGATCGTCGTCGACCACCAATATCCGCATTCGTACAGTTTGTCCTGGTCGACTGAGATCTGTCTGAGAGGGGTACCTACTCCGCCTAGAGCACCGGAAGGTTCCGTGCGAGCGGGAGGTTCCACTTCCGCCACAGCGCAAGCAGACGCAACCCAGTCGCAAGCACTGTTCCCACTACCAGTCCCACGTTCTCCGGCAGTGCCAGAACATCGGCCAGCACGACCGCCGACGCGCCGAGCAACGCAGGCAGGGCGTACAGATCCCGATGCAGCAGCAGGGGCACTTCATTGACCAATACGTCTCGGATCACCCCGCCGGCCACCGCCGTCGTGGTCCCGATGAGGGCTCCCGACAGGGCGCTCCCGCCGGAGGCCAACGCGATCGTCGCACCGGTCGACGCGAACAGTCCCATCCCGAAGGCGTCGAGCACGAGAACGCCGCGTCGCACCTTGCCCATCTGTCGATGAGCCACGAAGACGACCAACGACGCGCAGAAGCCGACGGTGATGTTCGGCCACGTGTCCAACGACGTCGGAGGGTGGATTCCGAGAAGCAGATCACGAATGATCCCACCGCCGATACCGGTCGTGATTCCGACGACGCAGACCCCGAAAAGGTCCAGTCGGCGATGCACTCCGACAAGGGCACCCGACGCGGCGAACACCGCGATACCGATCAGGCCCAACACGTCGAGAAGCATCGGATCAGCATGTCACGGCACTGACAGGGTTTTGACAGCAACATCCGAGCGCAACCACAGGACCGACGAGCACATTCGAGTCGTCACCGATTCCAACCTCAGGAGCACGTCATGCGTATCGGATTCAAGAAGACCGTTGCCACAATCGCCGTAGCCGGTGCCCTCTCACTCGGCGGCGGTGCCATCGCCCAGGCCGCGCCGGACCGGGCCACGATCCCTGCTGTCGCAGGGACCTCGGAATCGGACGCCCTGCAGGCGCTCTCGGATGCCGGCTTCACCAACGTCACCACCGACTACGACCGCCCCGACGCCACCGTGATCGGAACGAATTTCCAGGCCGGAGCCAAGGTCAGCGAAAACGCGTCCATTCTGGTGATCGTCGGCAACGGCTAGCTCGACGGCAACAGGATCGAAGTCGGACGGCCACTGCTCCAGGGCACGTGCGTGACATGCACTTGCTGCTGCGTCGCTTCACTGTTTCAGGCGATAGTCTCGATCGAGTGCCGTCCGGCACGTCTGTTTCTCGAACCGAGGTGACCCGAAGTGCCGATCGTCGACAACGCCGTCTACGTCGAGGGGAAGCGAACCGCGAATCCCGAAAGCCTCGATATCACTTTCGAGTGCATGCGAGATCGCCACGGAATGGCATGGATTGGTCTCTACCGACCCGAGCTCAGCGAAATCAACGCTGTGGCAAACGAGTTCGGGCTGCATCGGCTGGCCGTAGAGGATGCCATCGCGGCCCATCAACGGCCCAAGCTCGAACGCTATGCCGAGCAGCTCTTCGTCGTACTGCGCCCCGCCAGATACATCGACGAGACCGAAAAGGTCGAATTCGGCGAATTGCACATTTTCCTCGGCGCGGATTTTGTGGTCACCATTCGCCACGCCGAATCGCCCGAACTCGGCAAAGTGCGGCACCGGCTCGAAGAATCCCCGGAATTGCTCGGACTCGGGCCCGAAGCGATCCTGTACGGCATCCTCGATCAAGTCGTCGACGAATACGTTCCCGTCATCAAGGGGTTGCAAACCGACATCGACGAGATCGAGGATCAACTGTTCACCGGCGATCCGAGTGTGTCGCGCCGAATCTATTCACTGTTGCGTGAGGTATCCGAATTCGACCGCGCGGCAAAGCCTCTGGTCGAGATGATCGAATCACTCAAGCGTGGATCGGACAAGTATCACGTCGACGTCGAATTGCAGCGCAACCTTCGCGACGTGCTGGACCACGCGATCCGCATCTCGGACCGCATCGAGGCGTTCCGGTCCAATCTGCAGAACGCGATGACCGTGCACTCCACCATGGTGGCGCAGCAGCAGAACGAAGAAATGCGCAACATGACTCAGGTCAGCCTGGAACAGAACGAACAGGTCAAGCGCATCTCATCCTGGGGTGCAATACTTTTCGCGCCCTCGCTGATCGCCGCCATCTACGGCATGAACTTCGACGACATGCCCGAGTTGAAATGGCAGTTCGGCTACCCACTCGCGCTGGTCGCCATGGTGATCTGTTCCAGCGCGCTGTACGTGGTGTTCAAACGCCAGAAGTGGTTGTAGAGCGGCTTCGCCGCATGTGAGTGGAACTTCGTAGCAGGGGTCGAAGTTCCACTCACCTGGGCACTCAGGAGGAGCCGAACCTCGGACCGATCGGGATGTCGCGGGTGAACGTCAACCTGTCGAACTCGTTGCCGTATTCGTCGATGGCACCGATGATCATCTTGCTGGGCGTGATCCCCGGAATACCCGGCACCACATCGACTCTGACGAACGAGTAGTTGAGGAACCGCACCCGAGACCAGATGATGGACTCGGCCGACTTGGTGCCGTCCGGTGCCCACACGTAGCTGTTCGGAACTGCCGTGTCGGGGAGCTCGTGACCCCGATAGCTGACGCCTTCGCCGTCCTGGAACGTGTATCGGGGACGACCGCCCCCGCCGACGGTGTAATACACGGTGCCGTCCGTCTTTCCACTGACTGTCGCGTTGTCACCGGCGACCCGCGTCGCGCGATTGCCACGGATGGGGTCGGTGCGCTCGAAGACGTGATTGTGGGCCTGGAGCACCATATCCACCTCGTACTTGTCGAACAGCGCTACCCAGGCGTCGCGCACACCGCCGTCGCTCGCGTGGGTGGACGTCGTCGAGTACGCGCAATGATGGAAGAAGCAGACGATGAAGTCGATGTTCGGATCGGCACGGTATTTCGCGAGAGTCTGCTCCACCCAGGTGTTCTGGGCTCCCCCGCTGTACCCGGTGTTGGCCTTGATCTCGTAGCTCACGTCGTTCGCGTCGAGCGAGAGAACGGCCATGTTGCCGTAGACGAACGAGTAGGCCGACGGACATCCCTTGGGCCCGGTGGTCGGCTGATCGAGCCGCGCCGCGTGACCGCCGTATCCGTTGGGGCTGTACAGCGCTTCCATGTCGTGATTGCCGGTGGCGAACAACCACGGAGCGGTGGACGCGCTCGCCTCGATCGCCTGAAAGTAGCCGTCCCAGACGAAGGGGTTGAACTTGTCGAATCCCTTCGGCGGTGTCTGTCCGTGCTTGGCGAACTGGGGAGGCAGACCGGCACCCGACGGATCCGCGTAGGCGATATCGCCGGCGAGAATGTGGAAGTCCGGCCGCGACGCCTCGATCTGTCGATTGATGTTGCGAGCGTGCTTGACCGACGGTTCGTTGTCTGCCTTGTAGTACTGGTCGTCGTAGTCTCCGGCCACCAGACCCGCAGGCTGCGAGGGTGTTTCGTCGACACCCTGATCGCCCATCATCGTGAACCGGAACGGAGCGATACGACCGGTCGGCAGCGCCGGGGACGCGCTGCGGACGTCGCTGACGAAACCGTCGGCGGTGCGCCAACGGTAGTAGTGCGGCAGCTTCGGCGTCAGATTGTCGACGGGCACATGCACGTAGTACTGCTCGGCCGAGAGAATCCCACCGTCGGTCTGCGGCACCTGGCTGATCAGGTTGCGCACCTCGGCGGACGTCGTCGCGCCCAGGGCAGGCGTGGGGCCGTGGTCGAGAAAGACGCCGGTGAGACCGGGATTACGCGAGAGTTGAGCGGAGAACCGCAGCTGCGTCGCCGGGTCGTTTCCGAATCCCATGTGCCGGCCGGCTACGGCTAGTGGAGCATCCTGCGCGTAGGCCGTGCGAGCGAACACCGAGTTCCCGACGCCTACCGCGGCGGCCGTCGCAGCCGCCCCCACCAGGAAGTTCCGTCGGCTGACCGGGTGCCGACGCAGGAACGACCGGTGCCAATCGTGCTGTTCGGCCATGGTCATGTTCTCGGCGAGCGTGCCCGGGATTCCGGTTGCGACAGTCTCGCCTGCGGGATTGAGCGTCATGCATCGATCGTGACGGCAGAGCCCCCTCGAACGCTGAACAGAACGGAACACTCGAAGTGAACAGACAGAGAACAGCGATGCACAACGGGACGAACGCGGACAAATCCCGTCGTGCACGGAACTTCGTAACCCACTACGAGTTTCCACGCACGACGGGACAGTCCTCAGGTCCCTTTGACGTTGAGGATCTGCCGCAGCTCGTACTCGATGCTCACCAGGTCGCGGGCATCTTCCATCACGACATCGATCGGCTTGTAGGCATCGGGAATCTCGTCGACGAAATCAGCACTGTCGCGAAATTCGATCCCTACCATCCGCTCCCGCAGGTTCTCGTGGGTGAACCGCTTCCTGGCCTCGGTCCTCGAGAACTGCCGACCGGCACCATGAGGAGCCGAGCACAGCCCGGCCCGCGAGCCCTTACCGACCACCACGTACGAACGAGTTCCCATCGAGCCCGGAATGATCGCCTTGACACCCTCGTGAGCGTCTATCGCGCCCTTGCGGGTGAGCCACACGTCTTTGTTCGCATGCGTTTCCTTCACCGTGTAGTTGTGATGGCAATTGATCCGCTCGACCTCTCGATGGTCGTCGGTTCCCATCCACTCGGCGAATACCGCACTGAACCTGTCCATCATCTCGGCCCGATTGAGGTATGCGAAACGCTGCGCCCACTTCAATTCTCGGAGGTACTGCCCGAATTCACGGGAGCTCTCGGGCAGGTACGCCAGATCCTTGTTGGGCAACGAGATCCACCACTGCGCACACAGACGCTGCGCGATCGCGATGTGCTTCTTGGCAATCTTGTTACCGACGCCCCTCGACCCACTGTGCAGAAACAGCCACACCCGATCGGTCTCGTCCAGGCACAACTCGATGTAGTGATTTCCGCCGCCCAACGAACCGAGCTGCTCACGCCACTGCGGTGAGTGATTCAGCTCGACACCGTCCTCGGCCGCCAACTCCTCGAGTTCGAGTAGCTTCGGTGCGGTGAAATCCCACCGGTCGACGCCGACGTTGTAGTTGCCCGGCGACAGCGGGATGCTGGCCTCGATGGCGAGTCGCAGGTCTGTCAGATTACGGCCGTCGACGTCGTCGAGGGTGAATTCCGTTCGGACGCCGATCATTCCGCAGCCGATATCGACACCGACGGCGGCCGGAATAACAGCACCGAGCGTAGGAATCACTGTCCCCACGGCGCTTCCCATACCGCTGTGGGCGTCGGGCATCAGGGCGACGTGCGGATGTACGAACGGCATCGACGCTGTTTCGCGGGCCTGTTCGAGAGTCTTGTCCTCGAGCTGAGAAGCCCAATTGAGCAAACGCAAGCCCACCTTGTTCGGGGGCATGATGTTCCTTCCTGCCCCCTTGCACAAGAGGGCGCTATTCGATGGGTCGATTCACCAGCGGAGCTTGTTTGCCGCAGAGAGCGGCACATCGCTCCGGTGAATACGCGCGCAGCACAAGGCTCATACCGGCTCTCGAGTCGAGAGCGGCACCGGACAGAACGGTTGCGCACATGATGAGAACCCTATCGATCGATGTGTAATCCACGCGAGCGAATTTCTCGCAACGTCGGGGATGGGACCGAATGCACGGAAGTGCGATGCTCAGACGGGATCCCGTCGATGAGGCCCGATAGTGCGCAATCTCGCCCAGCAGCCGGGACCTACACTCCCCCGCCGAATGCGAGACCCAGCAAATATGTTGCCCCAGCCGCGCCGTAGCCGATGGCCAGCTGGCGCAGTGCACGTTTGACGGGCGGGCCACCGCTGAGCAGGCCCACCACCAGGCCGGTGCAGATCAGCGCAATTCCGACGAGGACGGCCGCAACGGCAAGGGCCACATAGCCTTCGAGACCGAACAGGTACGGCAACACCGGGATGACGGCTCCCGAGGCGAAGAAGCAGAAGCTGGCTCCCGCCGCTCCGAGTCCTGTTCCGATGGACTCGTGCTCGTCGACGTCGGGTGCCATCTCGTCGTCGGTGGGCAACAGCCGCAACACTTCCGACGCTTTGGCGTCGGCCTCCTCGTGTGTCATTCCCCGGGCCCGGTACACCAGCGCCAGTTCGTTGGCGTCGACGTCGAGATGTTGGACGGCATCGCGCGCCGCACTGTCCGGGGACGACGCTTCGAGCAACTCGCGTTGTGAACGGACGGAGACGTATTCGCCCGCACCCATCGACAGCGCACCGGCGAGCAATCCGGCCAGTCCGGTGACCAGCACGATGTGATTGGACACTCCGGAGCCGCTGATGCCGAGCACGAGCGCGAGATTGCTCACCAGCCCGTCGTTGGCACCGAACACTGCGGCCCTGAACGTGCCGGACAGCCGATTGCGACCGCGCGCGGCGAGCGCTCTGATGACCTCGGCGTGGATCTGCTCGTCGGCGGTCATCGCCTCCGTTGCATCGGCGTCCGTGGCGTACGGCGAGCGAGTCTCGGCTCGTTGCGCCAACGCGAGTACGAACACCGAACCGAAGCGACGCGCCAGGACACCGAGGATTCGAGTGCGAATGTCGCCTTTCAGCGGCATGCCGACCCGCTCACCCAGCAGATTTCGCCAGTGCTGCTCGTGGCGGCCTTCCGCATCGGCGAGGTCGAGGAGTATCTCTCGCTCCTCGCCGGTGCGTCGGCCTGCCAGATCGCGATAGACGGCGGCCTCGGCCCGCTCATCGGCGAGATACTGTCGCCATCGCTTCACATCTCGCGAACTGGGTCCATCGTTCATGATCGTCAAGATAGACCCGTCGGAGATCAACTCGGGTCGTACACCCCGGACTGCACTGCTTTGATCAGTCTGCGCGGCACTCGAAACTCCTGGCCACCCACGCGCACCGTCACCAGATCCGGGGCAACGGCCTTCCACTGGGCGCGACGACTTCGGGTGTTCGAGCGCGACATCTTTCTCTTCGGAACAGCCATGACTCAGACGTCCTTTCGGCTTCGGCGGCCGTATCGCTTCTCGAACTTCTCGACGCGTCCCTGGGTATCCATCACGCGCGCGGCTCCGGTCCAGAAGGGGTGCGATTCGGACGAGACGTCGACGACGACCAGCGGGTAGGTGTTGCCGTCCTCCCACTCGGTCTCGCGCGCGGACGTCACGGTGGATCTGGTGAGGAACTTGTTTCCGGTGCTCGAGTCCTGAAACACGACCGGGTGGTAGTCGGGATGAATGCCTGGTTTCATTCTGTTGCCTCTCGTGATTGTTCTGCGTACGGGGATTCGCTGCTCTCGCAGGGGTCTTCGTGCCATTGGCCGAACGGATCGGTCCAGCCGGACCACGCCGAGGGGTCGGTCATCTCGTCGTCGGAGACCAAGGCCCACTGGAGCGTTCGGTCGATCTCGGTGGGATCGGCCTCGTGAACGAGGATCACCAGCGAGGTATCGCGATCGCCGAACTCGTCGTCCCACCGCAGTGCCGCCATCGCCCGTCGAGTGGTGTCGATGCGATCCTGCTGCTCCGGAGTCATTGCGGCGAGCCACTTTCCGGCGCTCGCAACCCGCAATCCGCCGCCGGCCGATTCGATCCACAGCGCCTCGTCGGGCTGTGTGGCAACCCAGGCCCGTCCGCGGGCAGTGACAACGCCGTCGAGCAGCACGTCGATGGCCTCGTGCAATCGCTCCGGATGAAACGGCCGGGTTGCCGTGAACTCGACAAGTGCGACGCCGCAGTCGACGGTCAGCGGGGGCTGACCCCGAAGCAGCGGCGAGTGGGCATCGGTGATCGCACCGCGCCGGGCGTCCGCGGGCACAGAGGCGAGAAGCGCCGGGGCGTCGACCATTGTGTCCTGGGCGACCCAGACAACAGGTGCGTTCGGTGCCAACCGCGCGAGGACCGCGGAAAGCCGAGCACGTTCCCACGCGTCGACCTCGGGACCGGCGGTGACGACAAGGGCGTCGGCGTAATCGACCTGGCCGACGACCAACTGCGCGACCGTTCGATCGTCGTCACCACTGGCGACGACGCCTCGATCGGCCATCGCGTCGTCGCCGGTGGCGTCGGCCAACCAGGTTGCGGCGTCGAGGCAGTCGATCACTGCTTCGATGCGGACGTCACGCGAGGCCGGACCGTCGATTTGCCCGACGATGCCCGCCACGACGACGTTCTCGACGGCCCAGCACAACGCCTCGGGCTCGAGGGCGGGGTCCATCGGGAGCACGATGCGATCGACACTGCTGCGCGTCGACAGTGCGCGCAGCAGCGGCAACAGGTCCTCGCGGAGCGTGCAGGAGACGCAGCCGTGCGCCAGTTCCAGAATGGTTTCGCGAGGGTTCTCGCCCAGCATGTAGAGCGTGCGCCGCACCACCCCTTCGGCGACTCGGCTCAGATCGTGGCGGACTGCAACGGTCCCGGGCGCGAGCAGCGACGTCACCACTGCGTCCATGGCTCCGGTCCAGCCGGAGACGAGGACCATCGGGGTTCGATCGTCCAGTGAGTTGTTCACGAGCACCCTTCTTCTCGACAACGATTGTCATTACCTGTGGATGCACGCTACATTCGAGAACACGCTTTGTCGAAAACGATTGTCATAACGGCAAGAAAAGGAGTGCTCATGTCAGCGCACTGCCAAGTCACCGGCCGCACCCCGGGATTCGGAAAGTCGGTCTCGCACTCCCACGTGCGCACCAGCCGCAGGTGGGACCCCAATATCCAGCGCAAGACGTACTACGCGCCGAGCCTCGGCCGTCGCGTCACCCTCACGCTCTCGGCCAAGGGGATCAAGACCATCGACCGCGATGGCATCGACGCCGTGGTCGCCAAGATCCGCGCACGCGGGGAGAAGGTCTGATGGGCAAGAGCACCGACGTCCGGCCGATCGTCAAACTCAAATCGACTGCCGGTACCGGCTACACCTACGTCACTCGCAAGAACCGTCGCAACGACCCCGACCGATTGGTGATGAAGAAGTACGACCCGGTCGTCCGCAAGCACGTCGATTTTCGGGAAGAGCGTTAGCCGTGGCAAAGAAGTCGAAGATTGAGAAGAACGAGCAGCGCAAGGTCATCGTCGCCCGCTGGGCAACGCGTCGCGCAGAGCTCAAGGAGACCATTCGCAAGCCCTCGAGCAGCGATTCCGAGCGCGTGCAGGCCCTAGCAGCACTGCAGCGTCTGCCACGCGATTCGAGTCCGGTACGATTGCGCAATCGTGACGCTGCGGATGGACGTCCGCGCGGTTACCTTCGGAAATTCGGGCTGTCCCGCGTGAAAATGCGCGAGATGGCACACCGTGGGGAGCTGCCAGGCGTCCACAAGTCGAGCTGGTAAGGGAAAAGGTAGAGATGGCAGTCAAGAGAGCACCGTCGAAGAAGGTCCGCGCAGAGGCGGGTCGTCGACCGAAGAAGAACCCGTTGAACGCCGCCAAGGTCACCACGGTGGACTACAAGGACATCAACCTTCTTCGTCAGTTCATTTCCGACCGCGGCAAGATCCGCAGCCGTCGGGTCACCGGGCTCACCCCGCAGCAGCAGCGCCAGGTCGCTGTCGCAGTGAAGAACGCTCGTGAAATGGCATTGCTGCCGTTCACCAGCCGCTGAATCAGCTTTCGAGAAAGGCCACGTAGCCATCCGGCTACGTGGCCTTTCTGTCGTTCCCTAGCAAGAGATGAGCACTTCGACGATGTCCGGCGTTCTCGAGGGCTTCACCGTCATCTTCGTCGTCATCGCACTGGGTTACCTGCTCGCCCACCTGAAAGTGCTCGGCGAGCACGGCCAATTCGTCCTCAGTCGACTCGTGTTCTTCGTCGCGACACCGTCACTGCTGTTCGTCACACTGGCGAACTCGGACCTGTCGGTCATCCTCTCGCCCGTGTTGGCCGTCGCCGGCTCCACGGCACTGCTCGTCGGAGCAATCTATTTCGTCATAGCGAAGCTCGCGCTGAAACGGGCCGTGCCCGACGCGACCGTAGGTGCGCTGGCGAGTTCGTACGTCAACGCCGCCAACCTGGGCATCCCGATCGCCGTGTTCGTACTGGGCGACGCCAACTTCGTCGCTCCCCTGCTGCTCTTCCAGATCATGATCTACACCCCGATCGCCGTGACCATCCTCGACATCTCCACCAAGATCGACGAGGTCTCGCTGTTCAAGACCGTCACAACGCCGTTCCGAAACCCGATCGTGCTGGCCGGAGCCGCGGGACTCGTTCTGTCGATCACGGGATTCGAGCTGCCCGAGGCATTGATGCAGCCGTTCCAACTGGTCGGAAATGCCTCCGTACCCGGTGCCTTGCTAGCCTTCGGTCTGTCCCTCTACGGTGCCCGCGTGCTGCAGAAGGGCATCAGTCCGCGGCGGGACGTCGCCCTGGCGACGGTGTTCAAAATGGCGCTGCAGCCACTGCTCGGATACCTGATGGCCCGGTTCGTCTTCGGTCTGGACGGTCACGACCTGTTCGCCATCGTCGTCGTTTCGGCACTGCCCACCGCACAGAACGTGTTCGTATTCGCCAGCCGCTACCAGCGCGGAGTGGTACTCGCCCGTGACACTGCGTTCGTGACCACGCTCGTCTCGATACCCGTCATCGCACTCGTGACGGTGTTCCTCGCGTGAGCCGAACACAAAGGTTCTCCTCAGCTCACGGCGCTAGTTTGGAAGCATGAGGTTTCTCGCTGCAGGTGTCATGTTGTGCCTGCTGCTGGCGGGCTGCAGTACGGTCTCCGGTGGCGACGAGGACACAACGCCCACGGTCGGTTCCACCACTCCCGTCGGCCACATCCAGCAGCCGAGCGCCCCTCCGGTTCCACACGAGGTTCCCGTCGGCGACGTCGGCACCATGTTCGAGCCGACTCCTGATCTGATCCGAGCCACCACCACTCCGTTCGAGTCGTGGAGCCAGGTTTCCCCCAACACCATCGCCGTGCACTTCGTGACCGGAACTCCGGAGTGCTACGGGGCCGACGCCACGGTGACCGAGACCGACTCGACGGTCACCGTCGAGCTGCGTACCGGCACCAGACCCGACGCCGCCGACAAGTCCTGCATCATGGTTGCCGTCTACGCCACCATGCAGATGACGTTGGCATCGCCTCTCGGTAGCCGCACAATCTTGAATGCGGCCTGACCGCTACGCAGGTAGGGTCCGAGCGGTGAGCGATCAACTCCCCGACCGAGATCGAAGCCAGGTACGCGCGGCCGACGCCGACAGGAACCTTGTCGCACAGTTGCTCAGTGATGCTTTCGCGAACGGCCAGCTCACAGTGAGCGAGTACGACGAGCGCACTGCCGCGGTGTACCAGGCCAAAACCTACGGCGAACTCGATCTGCTGACCGGCGACCTGGCACTGTCTCCGCCTCCCGCGTCTGCACCGTCGGGTGGTTCCTCGAACGACCGCGTGATCGCCATCATGAGTGGTGCCGTGCGCAAGGGTGAGTGGACAGCCGCCTCGCGGATCGACGCCGTCGCCTTTTGGGGCGGAATCGAACTCGACCTACGACGGGCCTCGTTCTCCGCACCGGACACCACCATCAACTGTGTGGCCATCATGGGCGGCATCGAGGTCATCGTGCCGCCCGGGGTGAGCGTGGAAGTACGTGGCATGGGCATCATGGGCGGTTTCGAGCACGTCAGCGCGGCCCACCCCGGTGCACCGCGCGTCATCGTCACCGGCTTTGCGTTCTGGGGCGGCGTCAGCGTCGACATCAAGGCTCCCGACAAGTGAGCTAGGACCGCCGACGCTTGAGGTAGTCGCTCACCACCGCAGCACCCAGCCCGTCCAGATCCGGCGCGATGACTCGTCCACCCACCCGCTCGGCCATCTTGTCGACGACCCTGGCCAGGCCGGGATCGTCGCCGAGCCGGAAGATCGTCACCTGCGCACCGAGTTTCGCGACGGCATCGAGCTCCCGCACGGTCAGGCCCAGAGTCTTCGACGACGGCGGGTAGTCGAAATACGCATGACCGTCCGGCTCGAGATGCGCAGTCGGCTCACCGTCGGTGACGATCAACACCACCGGCTGCGCATTGGGATGACGCCGCAGATGACGCACTGCCAGCATCAGTGCGTGGTGCAGATTCGTGCCCTGATCGTAGGCACCGTCCAACCCCGCCAGCTCCGACGCCGTCAATGTCTGTGCGTGCCTGCCGAATCCGATCAGCTGCAGATCGTCTCCGCGGAATCGAGTGCTGACCAGATGATTGAGAGCCAGTGCAGTGCGCTTCATCGGCACCCAGCGGCCGTCCATCACCATCGAGAACGACGTATCGACCAGCAATGCAACCGCGGCCTGCGTTCTGGTCTCGGTCTCGCTGATCTCCACATCGGTCACCTGCAGCTGCACCGGAAAGCTCGATCCTGTTGCCGCTGAACGCAGTACCGCATTGTTGACCGTGCGCGTCACGTCCCACGGTTCGGTATCGCCGAACTCCCACGCCCGCGACGCTCCCGTGGGCTCGCCCATCGCACCCGCCTTGCGAGTGTCCCGCTCGCCGCCACGTCGAGACAGTTTTCCCGCGACATCCTTCAGCGCGGACTGCCCCAGCTGACGCATGGCCTTGGGTGACAGTCGCCATTGGCCGTCGGCACCCTTGTCCATGAAACCCTGCTGCTGCAGCGCCTTTTCGAGCTCCGAGAGCATCCGCGCATCGGCCGCCGCCTCGGGCCCGAGTTGCTTCAGCAGAGCGTCCGCGTCGATGTCGTCGAGTGCGGCACCGTTGTACTGCTGCGAGAGCTGGTTTCCCAGGTTCTCGAGATCTGCGATGTCCTGGAGTGCACCGGTGCCGTCGCCCAGACCCATTCCGTTCTCGCCGCGGAAGTTCTGCGAGCCGTCCCAGTCCTCACCGGGCCTGGCCTGCTGCAGGTTCTGATCGAGTTGATCGAGCTGGTTCAGCAGGTTCGAGTCACCGAAAGCCTGCTGTGCCAATGCATCCAACTCGGCCCGCTGCTCGGGAGTCAACGAGTTACGCAGCCGCTGCGCCGCCGCGGCCCGCTGTGCGAGCGAATCCAACAACTCGTCGACGTTCTTCGGGTTCTCCGGGAAGTGCTGACCGTGCTTGTTCATGAACTGGTCGAACTGCTCGTCGGTGTCCTCACCCTTGTTGTGGGCGTCGAGCAATTCGTTGAGGTCCTTCAGCATCTCGCTGATGGCCTGACGGTCCTCGTCGGTGGCACCTTCGAGGGCCTGCTTCATGCCCGCGAAACGCTGATCGAGCATTTCGCGTCCGAGCAGGTCCTTGATCTTCTCGTAGTTCTCGCGACCCTCCGACGAGCGCCAGTCGTAGTCCGAAAGCTCCTGCACTGCTTGGGCAGTGGACGGTGAGAGGTCGCCGATCTGCATCTCCTGGAACCGAGCGTCGTCGTCGAGCGCACGCGCCAACGCCTTGCGCTCCTCGAGCACCGCCTTGTCCAGCAGCTCTCGTACTTCTTCCAGAGTTCCGTCGAGGTTGTTCTTCTTCAACAGGTCTCGCCGACGCTTGGCCGCCTGAGCGGCCAGGTCGTCGAGCCCACGCATGTTCTTCGTCCCACGCCGCAGCATCTCCTGCAATGCCCGACGCGGCGACGCCCCCTCGAGTACATCCTCGCCGATGGCGTCGAGCGCCTCGCGCAGATCCACTGGTGGCGCAAGGGGATCCGGCCCGTCGTGATACCGCCCGTATCTGGAGCGACGCATCAGCTGTACACCGTCTGACCGTCGTCGTCGGGATCCTTGGAGATCCGACGTGCGAGGTAGAGACCTTCGAGTGCGAGTTCCACCGCGGCTGCCTTCTCGCCGTCCGAGGTCGCGTTCAGCCGCTCGTGGATATCGCCGATGACCTCGACGTCGGGTAGCTCGTCGAGCAGAGCTTTGGCGGTGATCCGGTCGCCGGTGACGATCGGCTCGCCGGTCTCGACTGCCGTCACCAGCGCTGCGAGGTTGATACCGCCGAGATGTGCCCGGACGGTATCGGCGGTCGCGCGGCGCAGCATGTGCTCGAGTACCTCGATTTCGCGTCCTTCCTCACCCGACTCGAACTCGACCTTGCCGCGCAGCACCTCGATGATGGTGCCGAGATCGACCGGCCGGGCCACGGGCTCGGCCTCGCCGAGTATCGCGGCCCGGTGAACGGCTGCGGCAGCGATGGTTTCGGCAGCTGCGATCGCAAATCGAGCGGAGACGCCGGAGCGCTGGTCCACCGACGGCGACTCCCGCAGCAGTCGAGTGAAGCGAGCGAGCACCTCGAGGAGGTAGGTCGGGACGGCGGCCTGAAGATCCGCTTCCTGCTCGATGACGGCTACTTCATCGTCCAGTTCCAGGGGGTAGTGCGTCCTGATCTCGGCACCGAAGCGGTCCTTGAGCGGGGTGATGATGCGTCCGCGATTGGTGTAGTCCTCCGGGTTCGCGCTCGCCACCAGCATGACGTCGAGTGGCAAACGCAGGGTGTAGCCACGAACCTGAATGTCGCGCTCCTCCATGACGTTGAGCAGCGAGACCTGGATGCGCTCGGCGAGGTCCGGAAGCTCGTTGATTGCCACGATGCCGCGATGGCTGCGCGGAACGAGCCCGAAGTGAATGGTCTCCGGATCGCCGAGGCTGCGACCCTCGGCCACCTTGACTGGATCGACGTCACCGACGAGGTCGGCCACCGACGTATCCGGAGTGGCGAGCTTCTCCGCGTATCGCTCGCTGCGGTGCCGCCAATCGATGGGAAGGTCGTCGCCGAGTTCTCCGGCTTTGCGAATACTGGCCGGCGTGATCGGTTCGTAGGGATGCTCACCGAGTTCGGCTCCGGCGATCACCGGCACCCACTCGTCGAGCAGCAGATTCAGGGTGCGCAACAGGCGCGTCTTGCCCTGACCACGCTCGCCGAGCAGTACCACGTCATGACCGGCCAGAATCGCACGCTCGAACTGCGGCAACACCGTCGAGCCGAATCCCACGATCCCCGGCCACGGATCTTCGCCGTCGCGCAATGCCTTCAGAAGATTCTCTCGCAACTCTTCCTTGATCGACCGCTGCCGATGTCCGGATGCCTTGAGTTCGCCGAGAGTGGAGATGCCAGGTTTGGTAGAGGTCACTTCTCCACGCTACGAGCGTTTGGCAATTGCTGCCATCGAGAGCGGAAGAGCGCTGCCGCCGAGTTCGCACTTACGCTACTTGAACTGGACAATTCGCCCGCATAAGTGCGACCTCGCTACACCGGGGCACCCACAGCCCGGAGCTTTGCCCTCACCCGGGCAACCACGTCGTGCGATCGGAGCCGCATCTGCTCGGAGTTGACGCGCACGATCTGCCACTCGGCTCGGTCGAGATCCTCGAACCGCTCGATGTCGCGAGTCCGCTGACGCTCATCGAGCCAATGGTGCACGCCTTCGTACTCCACCCCTACCCACCAACGACGCCACCCCAGATCGATGCGTGCCACGAACCTGCCCGAACTGTCACGAATTTCGATTTGTGTCTCGGGTTTCGGCAACCCCGCCTCGACCAGCAGGAGCCGTGTGCGCGTCTCCTGTGGCGATTCGGCACCGCAGTCGACGACATCGAGTGCTCCGAACAAGCGCCGGATTCCTCGGGTGCCCGGTCGCTGCAGCGCATACGCACGTATGGCTTCCCCGTCGACCCCGGTTGCGGCAAGTAGTGAGTCGAGAAAGACCACAGATAGCGGCGGCGGCACCCAACGCCCGATATCGAATCCAGTGCGCACGGGAATGGACACCGCGAACCCTTGGGTGATCGTCACATCGTCCGTATCGAACCCGTCGTGGTGGATTCGAAGCCCGGGCAGCTGATGGGAACGACCTGCTGCAAGCACACTCGGAGGCAGAGTCGAATCGATCCATTTCGCGCCATGAACCGCTGCTGCAGAAATACCTGCAATGACGGCACCGTGGCCGACGCAGATCGATGCGGCGAAGGCCATCGTTCGCGCATCGATAGTGGTCCCGTCGCAGACATACGTGTCGCGGAAGACCCTCACGTAGTTGCGGCTCAGCTCGTACCTGCTGAGAGCGCCCGAGCGTATCGCCTGCGAACCCCGAAACGGCCCGAACTGAATCCCCATGGCTTCAACCTTGGCAGGCTCGACACCCCGAAAAAGGCCTGCTCAGCCATCTGTGGATAACTTTCTATCCATCCACAGATCGCCGAATTCGCAGTTATGCGGCCGAAAATGAGGTAAAGGCCTGCATAACTGCGAGCTCGGCGGGGTCGCTCAGTGAGCGAAGTGCCGCGAACCCGTCAGGTACAGCGTCACGCCTGCGTCCTGTGCGGCAGCGATCACTTCGTTGTCGCGAACCGAACCACCGGGCTGTACAACAGCTTTGACGCCTGCGCTCATCAGAACCTGCAGGCCGTCGGGGAACGGGAAGAAGGCATCGGAGGACGCGACCGAACCGGCGGCGCGATCCCCTGCCCGCTGCACAGCGAGGTGGGCGGCGTCGACGCGGTTGACCTGGCCCATTCCTACGCCCACCGACGCACCGTCGTGAGCCAGAAGAATCGCGTTGGACTTGACGGCTCTTCCTGCACGCCAAGCGAATTCGAGATCCTTCAACGTCTGCTCGTCGGCAGGTTCGCCGGCCGCGAGAGTCCAGTTGGCCGGATTGTCGCCGTCTGCATCGAGTACGTCGCGCTGCTGCAGCAACGTGCCGCCGGAAATCGGCTTGAGCTCGACGCCGGACGTGGGCGGCGCCTCGGCCAACAGAACGCGAATGTTCTTCTTGCGCTGCAACACTCCGAGGGCACCATCGGCGTACGCCGGCGCGATGATGACCTCGGTGAAGATCTCGGCCACCTGCTCGGCCATCTCGACGGTGATCTCACGGTTGGCTGCGATGACACCGCCGTAGGCACTCACCGGGTCGCAGGCGTGCGCCTTGCGGTGCGCCTCGGCGATGTCCTTGCCGACGGCGATACCGCACGGGTTGGCGTGCTTGATGATCGCGACGGTGGGTTCGGCATGATCGAAGGCCGCCCGCCACGCCGCGTCGGAATCGGTGAAGTTGTTGTACGACATCTCTTTACCGTGCAGCTGCTCCGCCTGCGCGATGCCGGAGCCCGCAGGGTCGACGTACAGCGCGGCAGCTTGGTGCGGGTTCTCGCCGTAGCGAAGAACGGCCGCGCGGTCCCAGGTTCCGCCGATCCATTCGGGAAACGAGGACTCGGACTCGACCAGCACGTTGCTCATCCACGACGCCACCGCGACGTCGTAGGCAGCGGTGTGCTGAAATGCCTGCGCTGCAAGCGAAGTCCGCTCGGCGAGGGTGAATCCGCCACCTGCGACGGCAGTCAGGACGTCCTCGTAACGGTTGGGGTCGACAACGACGGCAACCGACGGGTGATTCTTGGCCGCGGCGCGCACCATCGAGGGTCCGCCGATGTCGATCTGCTCGACACATTCGTCGGGCGTCGCACCACTGGCGACGGTCTCGGTGAACGGATACAGGTTCACCACAACGAGCTCGAATGCCTCGATGCCCAGCTCTTCCAGCTGCGAAAGATGCTCTGGCTTACGGGTATCGGCGAGCACTCCGGCGTGTACCCGGGGATGCAGCGTCTTGACGCGTCCCTCGAGGGTCTCGGGGAATCCGGTGAGGTCCTCGACCTTCGTCACCGGGATTCCGGCGTCGGCGATCTTGCTCGCCGTCGATCCGGTGGACACCAGAGCGACGCCTGCGCCGTGCAAGCCCGTCGCCAGTTCGATCAGTCCGGTCTTGTCGTAGACGCTGACCAGTGCGCGGCGCACTGCTTTACGTTCACTCATCGGATTATCTGAGCCTTTCGTCCATCGGAGGTGACACCTGTGGTGGCCACGGCTGCGATCACGTCGACCAGCAACCGTCGCTCGACAGTCTTGATGCGTTCGTGCAACGCGGCTTCGTCGTCGTCGTCGAGAACCGGAACGGCTTCCTGCGCCAGGATCGGCCCGGTATCGACGCCGGAATCGACCAGATGAACCGTCGAACCGGTCAGTTTGACGCCGTGATCGAGTGCATCCCGAACGGCGTGCGCACCCGGAAACGACGGCAGGAGCGCGGGGTGAGTGTTGACGATGCGTCCGGCAAAAGCGTCGAGAAATCGCTCGCCGAGGATTTTCATGAAGCCGGCGGTGACCACCAGATCCGGCTCGTGACCCAGGACGGCATCGGTGAGCGCACCATCCCACTCGGCACGCTCGGCATAGTCCCGCAGCCCGATCCGAAAGTGCGGTATCCCGGCCTCGTCCGCACGGCGGGCAGCATCGCAGTCGCGATCGACTCCGACGGCGACGATGCGCGCGGGATAGTTCTCGGACGCTGTCGCCGCGATGATCGACTGCAGCAGCGAGCCGGTCCCCGACGCGAGGACGACGACCCGCGCGGGTGTCTCACGCAAGGCAGTCAGCGCACTACTCCTGAGGTATCGAGGGGGAACGTTCGAGCCAGCAGAAAGCCTAGTCGCTGCGCCCCACACACCGACTACCGGGCAGGTCCGTCCGTGTCCCCGGGCGGGGCGACGATCTCGGCGTCCAGCGGCTCGTCGGTATCGGCATCGACCGCCGGCTCGGCGACCGGTTCCTGGGCAGGCTCGGCCGGAAGTTCGTCCACGACCTCCGCCTCGACGACTTCTTCGACGTCCAAACCGTCCTTCGGCTCGGAGGCGGGAGCCGCTTCGATCGCCACCTCGGCGGCGGGCACCACAGCCGAGGCCGGTTCGTCGTGTTCGGGTTCGGGTTCTGCTCGACGCCACACGACGATGGCCGCGGATATCGTGCCCGCGACGGCCAGCCAGGCAAATGTCAACAGTCCAAAGCTCCAGACGGTGACCTCGACGGTTCCGAAGGTGCCGAGGCTTCCACCTGCGGCGTATCCGAACAGGGCTGCGAGTACTCCGGCTGCAGCTGCCACCACCCACACCGAGGACACAGCGACCTGGATGTCGGCGCTGCGGATGGCGCAGTCACGGCCGAGCAGCAGCCCCGCGCCGATCGGGACGGCGAGCATAACGACCCAGATCGTCTGCGCAGGGCCTTCTGGAAGGACGGCCAGGATCGGCAACGGCGGAAGCGGGCCACCCGTCGTCGCGAAGAGACTCACCGATGCGTCGCCGAAACCAGCTGTGGACCCGGTCGCCACGGCGAGCGCGCCGATCAGGACGTTGGGGAGGTAGAGCACCGACAGAGCGGTCAGGCCGAGCATGCCGACGAAGTCGCGCCCACTTTCGACCAGTGCACCGGCGGTTTCCCAGGAGGCGAGCAGAGCGAGCAGCACCACGGCCGCGCCACCTGCGACGAGGATCGACAGTGCGCGCACGAGCGGTGCGACGAGGGCACGAACCCATTCCGGGACACCGCGGCGGAGCACAAGGGAATCCCAGCGCGCAAGGATCAACCCGGTTCCGGACGCGGCCGCGTGAACGCCGGCTACCCAGGAGAAGGCCGCGAGAGCATTGGGGCTCGACAGGCCGATGACGGTGGACGCGTCCCCGGCAACAGCCAAGGCGATCGCGGTGACGGCGAGCGGACCGGCCAACGAGGCGGCGAACACCCACCGAACCATGCGGCGTTCGGTGTCCGGATCCACCGCGCGGTGGACGGTACGAGCGACGGACCAGCCGATGATCAGGGTGGGCAGTAGCGGTGCGACGCCGAGGGACGTCCCGCCGATGGTCAGGGGAACCAGATGCACGGCGAACCACGTGCCGGCAATAGCTCCGAGAGTTCCGGTGAGATCGCTGTTCACCGAGACGAGAGTGACCAGAACGAGGGTGGTGGCGATCACCACGACCAGCCCGGAGGTCTTGAACGCCACGGCGGCGAGCATGCGCGACTGGTCCGGGGTAGGCCCGGTGCCGACCCGGGCAGTCCTCGCAGCCGCGCGTCGAGTGTCTCGACTCAATAGATCGCTCATCGCAACGAGAGTCGCATCAACTTCGCGGCACGCCGGTCAGGCGCGCCGCGAAGTGGGATGTGATGCCTGAATCAGTCGTGCTTCTTCTCGTCGTCCACGGCGGGCGTGGCACCGAACGACTGCGTGGGCGCGCCGTAGGGCGTCGACTGATCGCCCGATGTGGGCTCCTCGGGCTTCACCGGGGGCTGGCCGTAGCCCGACGGCTGACCGTACTGATACTGATTCGGTGGGTACGCCTGCCCCGCGGCGGGGGTACTCGGACCGGTGTAGGGCGGCGGTGAGTAGCCACCCTGCGGCGACGTGTTGGGCGCAGATTGACCGCCGTACGACGGCTGCCCACCCGGGTTGTACGAATGCTGACCCGACGACTGTCCGCTCGGAGCCTGACCGTAGTTCGACGGAGCTCCCGGAGCCTGTCCGTACGACGGCGGATTGCTGTAGTTCTGGGGCTGCGACGGCCCACCGAACGATGTCGTGGGCGCGTTGTACGGGTTCTGCTGTCCGTATCCGGCCTGCTGATTCTGACTGCCGTAGCCTGCGGGCTTGGGGGCAGGTGCCTTGACGATGCCCGCGTCGAACAGCAATGCCACCACAGCGGCCGCAGCTTGTACGAAGCCGAGGACCAGCACCAGGATTGCGCCGATACCGAGCGAACTGGTGGTGCTGGCGAACTCGTTGCCCTCGGCGCTCGGCAGACTGAACGACTGGAAGACCAGCACCAGGAATCCGGTGATCGCCAAGGCGGCAACCACGGCCTGGTTCTTGGCATCCTTCTGCAGCAGCGACGCACCGGCGATCAGGCCGGCGGCCAGCAGCAGCGCCACCGACACCGCGCTGCCACCGGAAGCGAAGAACGTGGTGCTGAACGACGTCTGGATGCTGCTCGGCAGTTCCTGCGCCGAGCTGACTTCGGCAGTGACGAGATCGAGCAAACCGAGCAGGAAGTTCACGATGCCGAGCCCGAGCACCACGAACGTGAGAATCCTCGGCAGGTTCGTCAATCCCGATCCGGGCGACTTACGTTCGGGTGCAGGGGATCCGGGCGCTGACGTCCCGGGCGCGCCGGGTGCCGAGGTGCCCGGCACCGGAGGCCCGAAAGGATTGGATACCGACGGTTGATGGAACGGCTGACCCTGACCGTGGCCCTGCGCAGGTGACGGAGGCTGATTCGGCGAGGAGGACTGACCGTAGGACGGTCCGCCTCCGCCGTAGCCACCAGAGTTGGAGCTGCCCCCTGATTCAGGGCCGCCGGGCGAGTAGGTCATCGCGTCTCCTCATCCTGATAGTTACGTACCCAGGGTCGGTCGGGTCCTTTCGACTCACGCTACTGCACGGACCCGACCGATCCAGGCACTCCAGGTCAACGGGCCCCGACGAGCTCCTGGTCGTCGGCTTCGGCGGCCTCGAGTTCCCGAACCAGCGGAAGCACCTTGGCTCCGAAGTACTCGATCTCCTCCTGGAAGTGCAGGAAGCCACCGAGAATCAGGTCGACGCCGCGGCGTCGGTAGGCAACGATCCGCTCGGCCACTTGCTCCGGCGTCCCGATCAACTGGGTCTTGAAGCCGTCGTTGTACTGGACGAGATCCTCGAACGACGAGTCGGCCCACATACCCTTCTTGTCACCCGTCGAATTCCCGGCCTGCTGCACCGCTCCCTTGAAGCCTTCGACGGCGGGCTTGTTCGCCTTCTCGATGATCTCGCGCAGCGTGTCTCGCGCTTCCTTCTCGGTGTCGCGGGCAATGATGAAGCCATTGAGGCCGAACTTGACCTCGCGCTGATGATCACGCGCGATGCGTCGAAGATTGTCGAGTTGCTCGGTGACGCCGTCGAAATCCTTGCCGTTGCTGAAGTACCAATCCGAGTACCGACCGGCATTCTCCTGCGCCGCAGAAGAATTCCCGCCCTGGAACAGCTCGGGATTGGGCCGCTCCGGGGTGTTGAGCGGTTTCGGCTTGAGGGTGAAATCGTGGATACGATAGAAGTCGCCCCGGAAGTCGACGTCGTCCTCGGTCCAGATCTTGCGCAGTACCTGCAGGAATTCGGCGCTGCGACGGTATCTTTCGTCGTGCTCGAGCCACGGTTCACCCAGGTGGGTGAACTCGTCCTTGAACCAACCACTGACGACGTTCACCGCGAAGCGGCCGTTGGACAGGTGATCCGCGGTAGCGCCCAGCTTGGCCAGAACGGCCGGCTGCCATAGCCCCGGATGCACCGCCGCAATGACTTTGAGCCTCTCGGTGGCCAGCAGGAGTGCGAGCGAGAAGCTGGTGGATTCGTGCTGGAACTCCGCCCCGTAGCTGGCCTCGTAACGCACCTGACTCAGCGCGTACTCGAAGCCGTTGTTCTCGGCGGTCTGCGCCAGCTTCTTGTTGTACTCGTAATCCCAGCTGGTGCGTTGCTCGATGGTGCTGGTGACCAGACCACCCGAGACATTGGGTACCCAGTACGCGAATTTGATTGCGTCGGCGATTTTTTCGGTGCTCACAGTTCTTCTCCTCCGAACATGTTCTACGAATACCAGGTGGGCTCGGGCAGCTCGCCGGTGAGAACCCAGCGCCCTACCTCGCGCCGCTTGTACGCGACCGGATCGTGCAGAGTGTGGGTACGCACGTTGCGCCAGAAGCGGTCGAAGCCGTACTTGCTGGCCGTCGCACGCGCACCGAGGGCCTCGAACACCGTCGACGTGATCTCGAGCGACACCTCGGTGGCGCGAGCCTTGACCGCGGCCACCCGTACCTCGTGATCACCGCGCTCCTCGGCGGTGACGTTCCAGGCATTGTCGTGAATCTTTTTGCCTTCCAACGCTACTGCGTCGGCAAGGGCTTCGACGGCCCACAGCTTGGCGGTCAGGTCGCCGTAGATGTCGATGATGTACGGCTCGTCGACCGCCTTGTCCACCGTGCTGTGCAGCCACGCACGCGTCTTGTCCTTGGTGTACGACGCCGCCTCCTCGAGAGCACCCCTCGCGATTCCGAGGTAGAAGTTGACGAACACCAGTTGGATGGTCGGGACGTTGAGCGTGTTGTAGACGCGAGGCTGAAAAGCCTTGTCCACGAATCCTGCTGCGCTGGCCCAGTCGACGCGAACCTTGTCGATGGTCACGCTGCCGCTCTCGGTCTGGCGCTGGCCGATGTTGTCCCAGTCGTCGTGGAAGGACAGGCCCTCGATGTTGGACGGCACGATCGCGAACACGTGATCGGTACTGCCCTCGAGCGCACCTTCGAGCACGGTCACGTCCGAGACACGGCTGCCGGTGGAGAAGGTCTTGGAACCGTCGAACACGATGGTGTCACCCTCGTCGGTGACGGCAACGTCGTTGTCCCGAGGATTGACGGCACCGCCGAAGAACCACTTGTTCTTCGTTGCGTCGGCTTCGACGGCCTCGATCTGCTCGGGTGTGCCGACGAGTCGGGCGGCCCAGAACCACAACAGGTGATAGCCCAGCAGCTGACCGATGGATCCGTCGGCGGCGGCGACGGTACGGATCACCTGGTACGCCGTCGGCCAATCCTGCCCTGCACCGCCATGTTCGACGGGGCCCAGCAGCGTGACGAGACCGGAGTCCTTGAGTAACTGAACTTCGGCGGTGGGAGCCTCACGTCCCTTGTCGCGGGCGACCGCGTCGACGGCGAGAAGCTGCGCTACCTCACCGGCGCGAGAAATCCACCCGGCAGCGGTGGTGGGACCGTCGGGCCAATTCTTGGTGAGAGCACGGTTTTCTGTGGTTGTCATGACGCACAGTGAAGTCTCGCTCCGAGCAAGTGACCACACTTCAACTCAGCGTGATTCTGAGAAACATTGCCCGTTTCCTCAGCCTGGTTGCCACCTCGAGATGGATATCGCGGGCTTCCGAGCCGACAGAGCGGGAAATGCGACCCTCGAACAAGACCGTCGTTCGGTCCGTTATTCGACACCAAAAAGGTCTTCGTGACAGTTAGTCCAAATTTGTAACGCACCATGACCAGGGGCGATTAATGTTGTGCTAACCACAAACCGGCGGGTCCGAACACTCGCCCTCCCCTAGGACGCCCCTCATGCGCAAGTCACTCTTCGCCACCGCCGCTGCCGCCGGTGCCCTCGCCGTCGCCGTCATCTCGCCGGCCGTCTCCAACGCCGTCCCCACCAACGTGACCTTCGTTGTCGCGGGCGGTGCACTCACCATCACAGCCCCGACATCCCAGGCGCTGACCGTCACCGGCAATACAGCGAGCGGAGGCATCACCCCTGTCGTCGTGTCCGACCAGCGGCTCGGAATCAACGGCTGGACTGCGTCGGCGATCAGCACCGCGTTCGACAAGCCCGCACCGGACCCCGCGTCCATCCCAGCGACCGCGGTGACCTACTCGGCACCGCTCCTGCCTGCGCGCACGGGCGTCTCGACGGTGGCCGGAGTACTGGTTCCTCAGACCATCGACTCGACCAAGACGGTCGTAACCGCGACTGCGGTCATCGGAGCGAACACCGCCACCTGGACCGGCACAGTTTCCGTCGCACTGCCCAGTGACGTCGTGGCCGGTACGTACACGGGCGTTGTCACGCATTCGGTCGCCTGATCTGTACATGTCACTTCATCGGGGATTGGCGGCCGGAGTCCTGACCGTGCTGATGTTCGCTTCGGCGTTCGTCGCGCAGGCTCCGGCTGCCGCTCAACAACCAACCGAATCGGCACCGGTGGGCAGCGTGGGTATTCGCCTGCTCGAAGCGCCCGTATCGCTACAGGACGATCCGCGAGCGCTGGCCTACATAATCGACAACCTGCCTCCCGGTACCACCATCACCAGGCGCATCGAGGTCAGCAACAGCACCGATCAACAGCAGCCGGTCACCCTGTACCCCGCTGCTGCATCGATCGGAGCCGGCGACTCCGGCTTCGAGGTAGGTGACGACCGCGCCGTCAACGAGCTCACGACGTGGATGTCGGTGACGCCGACAGACCTCACGCTGGCTCCGAATTCGGCGGCCGAAGCGGTGGTGACCATCGCAGTTCCACCCGACGCCCCCGAGGGCGAGCAGTATGCCGTCGTATGGGCTCAAACTGCCGGTGCCCCAACCGGAACCGGAATTCAGAACGTCAGCCGCGTCGGTATTCGCACTTATCTCTCGGTCGGAGCCGGGAACGGACCGGCCGCCGATCTGTCCGTCGATGGGGTCACCGCTGCTCGCAGCGACGACGGTGCCCCACAGGTCGTCGCGAACATCACCAACACCGGTGGGCGCGCCCTCGACCCGAGCGGAACCGTGGAGCTGTCGGGCGGTCCCGGCGGGATTTCGACTGCACCGGTCAAGGGTTCGGGCGGATCTATCGCGCCAGGGCAATCGGGAAGCGTTACCTTCACGCTCGACCCTGCGCTCCCGGCGGGCCCGTGGCAGGCAGCACTCACCATCACGAGCGGATTGGTGAGCAAGACATCGGCCGTCGAGTTGACGTTCCCTGATCAGGGCTCGGTCACGGCGGCGGGAACATCGTCGGATTCCGGTGTTCCTGTGTGGATCTGGGGACTCGCCGCGCTGGTCGTCGTCGCGATCGCAGCTGCGGTCGTCGTGCTGATGCGGCGACGAAAGATCAGTTGAGATGCGACATCTCGCGTTAGCTATCGGGTTGGCGGTGGTTCTTGTAGCCACCGCCAATCCGGCGGCGTCTGCGCAACAATTGGCAGATCCTCCTGCAGCCGAACAGAATTGCGTCGTCGCACCTACGACAACCACAAGTCCCGTGCCGACCACCACGACGGTTCCGCCACCGGCATGCACGACCACCGACACGACCGCCACGACCCCTCCGGTGCAGATCGCCACCACTGATGCTCCGGCACCACCCGCAACAACCCCGACCACGACCACGACCACGACCACGACAGATACTGTGTCCAGCACACCGACCGAAACATCTAGCGTCGTACCGACTTTCGAGCTGCCCACAACAGGGCCAGCCGTGTCACCGACAACCGACACGACGACAGCGACGGTTCCTACGGTTCCGATAGTGACTGCGACCGGCTCCGCCCCATCACCTGTTCCGGCAGCGCGCGCAGCCGCGGCACCTGCCGCCGCTAGCCTGCTGAATATCGAAACGACCAGCGATCTGACGCCCAAGGCAGGACAAGGTGCGCTCACGCCTGGCGTGCCGTGGACCGGAAACATGGGCCTCAGCGTCGTCAACGTGCTCGGCGATTGGACTTCTACAGTGAGCCTGTCGCCGTTCCGAGGAAAGAACACCGGTAGAACGGTCACGCCGGTTGCGTCTTACTCCGCCCCCGAGACCAACTGCGCGCTCATTCCGCTTCTATCTTTGAAGAAATCACCAGGTGTCAGCAACCTGCCGCTCTCCGCCACGCCCATCAACGCGAAAACCGGTGGGGGCGTCGCTTGTGTGACCAGTTGGACGGCCACGATCAACATAACGGTCCCCAATGACAATCTGCTCGCCGACGAATACTCCGCGACACTGACCCATTCCATGTTCTGACCAACGGTCAGCTGCGCAGAATCTTCTCCATCGCCTTGCCCTTGGCCAACTCGTCGATCAACTTGTCCAGTAGTCGAATCTTCTTCATCAGCGGGTCCTCGACATTCTCGACGCGGATGCCGCAGACGACTCCGGTGATCAGCGTCGCGTTCGGGTTGAGGTTCGCCGCCGCGAAGAAGTCCTCGAACGTGGTTTCGGCGTCGAGATGGTGCTGGAGGGTCTGTTGATCGAATCCGGTGAGCCACCGGATGATCTCATCGACCTCCGCTTCGGTGCGACCCTTTCGCTCCACCTTCTTGATGTAGAGCCGATGGACCGTCACGAAGGCGGTGGTGAAGATGTTGTGCACGCAGGTCAATCTAGACCACTGGAGCGCCGTCCGGTCCGAGTGAATGTCACATTGCCACGCCCAGACGTATGCAGTGGTCCATTCAAGCGCACGGACCGCGGCGCGAGCACACGAAAAAGCCCGCCACCGGATTCGGTAGCGGGCTTCTTACGATGTGAAACTTACTTCACAGAAAGCGATTCCAGGATTTCGCGCGCGAGTGCAGCGGTCTCGGACGGCGTCTTGCCGACCTTGACGCCTGCGGCCTCGAGTGCGTCCTTCTTCGCCTGCGCCGTTCCCAGCGAGCCGGAGACGATGGCGCCGGCGTGGCCCATAGTCTTGCCCTCGGGAGCGGTGAAGCCTGCGACGTAGCCGACGACCGGCTTGGTCACGTTGGCCTTGATGTAATCGGCTGCACGCTCTTCGGCGTCGCCGCCGATCTCACCGATCATGACGATGATCTTGGTCTCGGGGTCCGCCTCGAACGCCTCGATGGCGTCGATGTGGGTGGTTCCGATGACCGGGTCGCCGCCGATGCCGATGGCCGTCGAGAATCCGAAGTCGCGGAGCTCGAACATCATCTGGTAGGTCAGGGTGCCACTCTTGGAGACCAGGCCGATGGGGCCGGTTCCCGAGATGTTGGCGGGCGTGATGCCGACCAATGCCTCACCGGGAGTGATGATTCCGGGGCAGTTCGGGCCGATGATGCGGGTCTTCTTGCCCTTCTCCACGTTGTAGGCCCACGCGTACGCGGAGTCCTGCACGGGGATGCCCTCGGTGATGACGACGAGCAGCGGGATCTCAGCGTCGATGGCCTCGACGATGGCGTCCTTGGAGAATGCCGGCGGCACGAACGCGATGGACACGTCGGCTCCGGTCTTCTCCATGGCCTCGGAAACCGAAGCGAACACCGGCAATTCGATGTCGTTGCCCTGAGCGTCGACGTGCTTGACCGTGGTTCCGGCCTTGCGTGCGTTGACGCCACCGACGACCTGGGTGCCGGCCTTGAGCATCAGGGCGGTGTGCTTGGTGCCTTCGCCGCCGGTGATGCCCTGGACGATGACCTTGTTGTCCTTGTTCAGAAAGATAGACATTGTTTCCTCTACTTCGCTGCCAGCTCGGCGGCCTTGTCGGCGCCCTCGTCCATGGTTCCGGCGAGCGTCACCAGCGGGTGCGCGGCGTCGGCGAGAATCTTGCGGCCCTCTTCGACCTTGTTGCCGTCGAGACGGACGACCAGCGGCTTGTTGGCGTCGTCGCCCAGCTTCTTCAGCGCGCCGACGATGCCGTTGGCGACGGCGTCACAAGCGGTGATGCCACCGAAGACGTTGACGAACACGCTCTTGACCTGCTCGTCACCGAGGATGACGTCGAGGCCTGCGGCCATGACCTCGGCCGACGCTCCGCCGCCGATGTCGAGGAAGTTGGCGGGCTTGACGCCGCCGTGTGCCTCGCCTGCGTATGCGACGACGTCGAGGGTCGACATGACAAGTCCTGCACCGTTTCCGATGATTCCGACCTGACCGTCGAGCTTGACGTAGTTGAGGTCGTTCTCCTTGGCCTTGGCCTCGAGGGGATCGGCTGCGTCCTTGTCCTCGAACTCGGCGTGGCCGGCCTGGCGGAAGTCTGCGTTGGCGTCGAGCGTCACCTTGCCGTCGAGGGCCAGGATCTGATCGTCGGGGGTGCGAACCAGCGGGTTGACCTCGACCAGGAGAGCGTCTTCGTTGATGAAGACCTCCCACAGCTTCTGGATGGTCACCGCAGCGGCGTCGAGCACCTCGGCGGGCAGCTTGCCCTTCTCGGCGATCTCACGAGCGAAAGCGAGGTCGACGCCCTTGACTGCGTCGACCGGGATACGTGCGAGTGCGTCGGGGTTCTCCTCCGCCGTCACCTCGATCTCCACTCCACCCTCGACCGAACACATCGCGAGGTAGGTGCGGTTGGTGCGATCGAGCAGGAAGGAGATGTAGTACTCCTCGGCGATGTCGGAGGCTTCTGCAACGAGAAGCTTCTTGACGACATGGCCCTTGATGTCGAGTCCGAGAATCGCTTCTGCGTTCTCGGTGGCTGCTGCGACGTCCTTGGAGTACTTGACTCCGCCGGCCTTGCCGCGGCCGCCGACCTTGACCTGTGCCTTGACCATTACTGGCTTGCCGATTTCTTCGGCAATCTGTGTTGCTCCGGCGACCGTGTCGGTGACACGACCGGCGGAGGTGGGTACGCCATGCTTGGCGAACAATTCCTTCGCCTGGTATTCGAAGAGATCCATCAGCTCACCGTCTCGTCTACGTTGACGCCCGCTCCAGGGGTGTGAGCGGGTCTGAGCATGGACTTTATCCAGGTGCCCCGACGGCGCATCGGGCGCATGCATGCTATGTGGCCTATCTCACCGCCGAGGGCGCGATGAAATGGCCGTCACCGATCGGCGCGGCGGGCCGAAAGTGCCGCAGCGACACCGAGAACGACGATTCCCACCACCAACGGCAGTACGGCGGGCCCCATCACCGGATCCGTTGCACGCGCAGATGTCAGCGGCCAGGACGCGAGATGAACGATGCCTGCGACCGCTGCTGCCGCGAGCAGAACTGAGCCGCGCGCGGCCCGAGCACGTGCGGCGACGAGGGCTGCGACGACGATGCCGACAGCGAGCACCATCTGCCCCCAGGTATCCCAACCCCACGGAAATTCGGTGACGGTTGCCGCGGTGACGTCGCTACCCCGATACAGCGGCAGCGCCAAGCCGATCGCGAGAAGTGCGGCACCGAGCAACCCGACACCCAGCACGACGCCGTCCGTCGACACGTCCGCGGATGTGTCGACATCGTCGCGTTCGGCCGATCCGGCGAACAGTGCCAGGAGTCCGGTGACTGCCGCTGCGACGACGCCCGCGATGATCGCGAGAGCGCCGATGCCGGTGCCGACTCCGTCCACGTCCTCGGCAAGCACGACCGATTGCAACACCGAAGCCGCCGCCGACACCGCGCCGAGCCAGAACAAGGCCACGAACGGGCGTGCAGCAGAGGCGAACTCGGAGAACATCAGCGGCACCGAACCCAGAATCATCACGAAGCCGGCGACCAACACCACCCGGGTGGCCAGGATCTGCGGCACGGCGGTGCCCGAGTCGGTCTCGAGAATCGGCAGCAACGATCCGACGACGAACAGCGCGCCGGCGAGAACGCCTGCACTGCCTGCTGCGGCATGCCATCTGGTCGCTCCTGGACCAGCGACGCCGCGGGCACTTCGCGCACCCGCCTCGCGTTCCTGCGCTCGCTGCAGCGCGCGCCGGTCTCGGGCAGCGGCGACGGGTGCGAGCGCTGCGCCGCAGACCAGCAACCCGATTCCGGCCGCCGTCCCCAGATAGGCCCCGGGCCCGGCGCTCACCCGAGCGCCGGTGCTCAGTCCGGCGAGCAAACCGACGCCCGCGAACCCCAGCACTCCGAGTCCGGCTCCGACGGACGCACCCGAGGCCACCAGCGGCGACAGCGAGGCCAGCGCCGACGCAACCACCACGAGTGCCGCGACGCCGACGACCCCGGATCCCACGGCGACGAACACCGGCGATTCCACGACGGCGGTGACGATCACCACCGGGTCCTCCGAGCGGTACAGCGACGAGAACGCCGCGACGGCCGCGAGCACACCGAACGCGCCGAGCAACGCCCCCAGCAACGAACCGACCCGACCCGCCGACGCGCGCCCCACATGCTCGGAATAGACCGAGTGGCCGTACCCGTCACCGAGCCCGGCGCGATGCACCGCGGACCACCCCGCAACGCCCGCCAGCACCGACGCTGCGTGACCGACGAGCAGAATCTGGGCACCAGTGGTGGAGTCGAGCATGGCGGCGCTCAGGGGACGAAAGAGCTCGAGCCGATTCGAGTCGATCGGATCCGACAGCAGAGCGATGTCCAGCAGCGTGATTCCGAGAGCCACCGCGCCGTACCCGGCCAGGAGTGCCGCGGCGAATTCGATACGCCTCGTGGCAGCACCCACCGCCGCTGCGACGGCAACCAGGATCGGAAGAGCGACGGCAACAACCGCGGCCGACGCGGCGCCGCTTCCCACCGGCGAACCGTCGACGCTTCGGACGACGCCGACGAGTGGGGCCGCCACCGCGGCAGCTGCTGCGATCAGAGCGAAGACGAGTGCAACCGCGACGCGCGACGTGGGTGACGGATCGTCCGCTCTGTCGCCCGGCCCATCGAGCGGCTCGATTCGTTGCGGTTCCGCACGCTCGGAACCGCGGGCGGACGAGTCGTCGAAGGTGGGAGTCGGCATTCGGATCACGGTATCGGCTCGACGGACGTGGACACCGTTACTGTTGCTTCATGCACTCCGGGTGTCCGATTACGGATGTGGCTCCTCACGGCATAAACACTGGTCGGCCTGTGAGCCATCTCACATATCCTCCCAGTTTGGGCTGTTAACTTGCGCGCCCCGCAATCATTTCGTTACCGTCTGCCGAGTCTTTCAGTAACGGCCAGGTCACGGATAACGGAGGTTGTAGGTCTTGCAGCAACACCGTGCGTCCTTCACCTCCAGCCGGTTCTCTCGACCCGCCGCTGAAGAAGCGACCACGGTCTACAGCTACGAGCCTGCCGACGACAACGGCGCGTACGACGCTTACTCCTACCCCGCGTACCAGTACGCCGAGGCCGAATACGTCGACACCGCCTACGTAGCACCCGACGAAGCACCGACCGTCGTCACGACGTTCGCGACCACCGCAGACGCTACCCCCGTGGCCCGTCGCGGCGGCGCACACCGAATCCCGCTTCCCCCCACCGCCCTCAAAGGCCGCGCTGCTGTACTCGCCGTGGCTGCCGGTGCTGTCGTAGCTGCAGGCCAGGCCGTCATCAACGACGACTCGCCCACCGCAGTCGCCACCTCCGAGTACGCGCTCGCCGCCGGTGAAGCACCCGCCGCCGCAGTCGCGGCCACCACTGCCCCGCAGACGTCGGAACTCGACGCAGATTCGTCGAGCGCAACGCCGTCGCAGGCACCGCAGATTCTCAGCGTCGCTGCACCGGCCGATCTGAGCCAGTTCAACGACTTGCTCGCCAAGGGCCAGCGCTTCAGCGAAGAGCGTGCTGCACGTGAAGCAGCCGCCCGCCGGCCCCTGTTCGCCCTCCCCGCGCAGGGCACCTACACCTCCAACTTCGGTACTCGATGGGGCGTTCTCCACGCCGGTGTCGACGTTGCCAACGCCATCGGAACTCCGATCTACGCCGTCGCCGACGGCAAGGTCATCGACTCCGGTCCGGCCGCAGGCTTCGGCATGTGGGTACGACTGCAGCACGCCGACGGCACGATCACCGTGTACGGCCACATCGACAGCACGCTCGTCACCGTCGGCCAGGATGTCATGGCCGGCGATCAGATCGCACGTATGGGCAACCGCGGCTTCTCCACCGGACCGCACCTGCACTTCGAGGTCCACCTCCCGGGCGAAGTCAAGATCGACCCGCTCCCCTGGCTCGCCTCCCGAGGAATCTCCCTCGGACCCGAAATGGACTGAGTCTCTTCCACTACTGCACAACAAGCCGGACCCCGCTCTCGCAGGGCCCGGCTTTCGCGTTGTCGGGGGTTTTGCAGCTTGGTCTCTACAGCTTGGTCATCGGGACGCCGCCGATGAGCATCATCTTGACGCGGCCGGCCGAGCCGAAGTCGATCAGGACCATCGCCTTGACGCCGGCACCGGTCGATTCCAACACCGTACCCAGTCCGTACTTGTCGTGACTGACTCGATCACCGACGGCGAGTACAAGATTGGAGTTGCGCCCCTTGGCGGCACCGAAGCTGGGCGACGAGCTCTGGCCGCGTGACGAGGAGCCGCCGTAACCACCCGAGCCATAGCTGTTCGAGCCGTAACCACCGCCCGAGCCGTAACTGTTCGAGCCGTAGCTGCCGGATCTCCCACCGCCGATCGCGCGGCCGCCGCCGGTGCCGGGATCCTCACGTCGCCAATCGATCAGGTGTTGCGGGACTTCTTGCAGGAAGCGCGATTCCGGGTTCGCGATAGGCTGGCCCCACGCCGACCGCATGATCGCGCGCGTGAGATAGAGCCGCTGCCGTGCGCGAGTAATGCCCACGTATGCCAGGCGTCGTTCCTCGGACAGTTCGTTGGGGTCACCCAGTGCTCGCATGTGCGGGAATTGGCCGTCCTCCCAGCCGGTCACGAAGACGACCGGAAACTCCAGGCCCTTCGCGGTGTGCAGCGTCATCAATGTGACGACTCCGGTGCCCGAGTCGGGAATCTGATCGGTATCGGCCACCAGGGAGACCCGTTCGAGGAACGCCGCGAGCGACCCCGGTTCGGCCAGCCCGTCGACGCCACCGTCGTCCTCGCTTCGGTCGTCGCCTGTCTCGAGCGCTTCCTCCGCCACCGCCGCCTGGTTTCGCGCCTCGGACGTGAACTCCCTTGCCACGCTCACAAGTTCGTTGAGATTGTCCAGGCGTGCACCGTCCTGCGGATCACTGCTGGCTTCGAGTTCGGCGCGGTAGCCGGTGCGGTCGAGAACGGCTTCGACAACATCACCGATATCTGCGATGTCGTTTCCGTCGCCGTCGGTCGCGGTGAGTACCGCGCGCAGTTCGTCGAGCAATTCCATGAACTGTGCGATCAACTTCTGCTGCCGCGAGTTGAGCAACGCCACCTTGCCCGCGGCCGCGTCGTGCAAGGCGCGCGAGAAGCTGATGTCACGTTGCTCCGCGTGGACGGCGACACACGCCTCGGCACGATCGCCGATACCTCGGCGCGGGGTGTTCAGGATGCGTCGCATGCTGACGGTGTCGTCCTCGTTGGACAGCACCCGCAGATATGCAACCAGGTCCCGGACTTCCTTGCGCTCGTAGAACCGGACGCCGCCGACGACCTTGTACGGCAGACCGAGTCGAATGAATATCTCTTCGAGCGCACGCGAGGAGTTGTTGGTGCGATAGAACACTGCGACCTCGTCGAAGCGCACATCTCCGCCGTCGACGAGTCGGTCGATCTCCGAGGCCACGAACGACGCCTCGTCGTGCTCGTTGTCTGCGACGTAGCCGACGATCAGCTCGCCCTCGCCGGTGTCGGTCCACAACTTCTTCTCGCGGCGACCGATGTTGCGAGAGATCACGGCATTGGCGGCCGAGAGAATGTTCTGCGTCGACCGGTAGTTCTGCTCGAGCAAGATAGTGCGAGCGTCGGGGTAGTCGCGTTCGAATTCCTCGATGTTGCGGATGGTCGCGCCGCGGAAGGCGTAGATGGACTGATCAGCATCGCCCACCACACACAGCTCTCCCGGAGCGACGGTGCCCTCGAGCGCTCCGTCGGCATCGGGAGTGCCCACCAGCTCTCGCACCAGCATGTACTGAGCGTGGTTGGTGTCCTGATACTCGTCGACCAGCACGTGCCGGAATCTGCGGCGGTAGTACTGGGCCACCTGCGGGAAGGCCTGCAGAATTCCCACTGTCTCGCCGATGAGGTCGTCGAAGTCCATGGCGTTGGCCGCGCGCAGACGCTGCTGATAGATGCGATAGACCTTCGCGACGAGCCGCGGCAGCTCGGCAGGGTCGCCGTCGGCGTCCTCGGTGGCCTTGTCCGGGCCGATCAGTTCGTTCTTGAGGTTGGAGATCGCCGTCGAGAGCAGCCGCGCCGAGAACTTCTTGGTGTCGATCTGCAGATCCTTGGAGATCATCGTCAGCAATCGGCGCGAGTCGTCGGCGTCGTAGATCGAGAAGTTCGAGTTCAGCCCGGGCAGCAGCGCTGCCTGGGCCCGCAGAATTCGCACACAACTCGAGTGGAACGTCGATACCCACATCGCATTCGCTCGCGGTCCCACCAGACCGGCGACTCGCTCGCGCATCTCCGCGGCGGCCTTGTTGGTGAACGTGATGGCCAGAATCTGACCTGGGGACACCCCGCGCTCGGCGAGCAGATACGCGATACGACGCGTCAGCACCGCTGTCTTGCCCGAACCGGCTCCAGCCACGATGAGCAGCGGCGATCCGGTGTGCACAACGGCCTCACGCTGCTGGGGATTGAGCCCTTCCAACAACGCGTCGGACGCAGCATTCTTACGGGACGCGAGGCCTTGGAGGAATGTGTTCATCGTCAGGTCAGGTTACCGGCGCGTACCGACAAACCCACATCGCGTGGTCCCGGCCTCGACGGATGACTTTTCAGGACGGTCGGCCCGTGGCACACTGGATCGGTGATCGAAAAAACCGTACGTCATCGCCTGCGTCGGGTCGGCCGCTCCTCAGCCACACGTACGGGAGCCTGTCGATAGACGCAACGCCCCTGGTTCCAGGCGGGGGCTCGAAGGTCCGGGCAGGAAATTCGAGCCGGGAACCGAGCCGCCGAGCGATGCAGCTCCGAATACGAAAGGCGTAACGGTGACGGACGACGCAGCGATCCAAGATGTGACCCGAGGAGAGACGATGGCCATGACGACGAAGATCGACTCAGAGATTGCAGTGCCTTCCAGCGAGGCCGAGATCAACGATTTGCGCCAGGAAATCGACCGCCTCGATGCCGAGATCCTGACGGCAATCAAGCGTCGCTCCGAGGTCTCGCAGATCATCGGCCGCACCCGCATGGCCTCCGGTGGTCCGCGCCTGGTGCACAGCCGCGAGATGAAGGTCCTCGAGCGTTTCAGCAGCCTCGGTCAGGAAGGCCACACGTTGGCCATGCTCCTGCTCCGCCTCGGTCGCGGTCGCCTCGGACACTGATAGACCCCTCGGTTGGGCGCGCGGATGCACGCCCAACCGACGTTCTACTTCAACGCGATGTACTTGGTCTCGAGGTATTCCTCGATGCCCTCGGATCCGCCCTCACGGCCGAATCCCGATTCCTTGACTCCACCGAACGGCGCAGCCGCGTCCGAGATCACTCCGCGGTTGACGCCCACCATTCCGCTGTCGATGGCGTCGGCCACCCGTAGTGCGCGGTCCAGGTTCTCGGTGTAGATGTACGACGCCAGGCCGTATTCGGTGGCGTTCGCTGCGTCGATACCTTCCTGCTCGGTGTCGAAGCCGACTATGGGAGCGACAGGCCCGAACACTTCCTCTTTCAGGATCCTGGCCTCGGCTGGCACGTCGGTGAGCACGGTCGCCGGGTAGAAGTACCCATCTCCGCCCGGTGCGGTACCGCCGAGCGCGACCGTCGCTCCCTGCTGCACTGCATCGTCGACGAGCTCTTGCACGGTTTCGAGCTGATCTGCGTTGATCAGTGGCCCGAGCTTGGTGTCGGGGTCGACGCCGGGTCCGAGCTTCATCTCGGACATCTTCGCCACCAACTTGTTGGTGAACTCTTCGCGAACGCTGTTGTGCACGTGCAGCCGGTTCGCCGCGGTGCAGGCCTCTCCGCCGTTGCGCATCTTCGCCAGCATCGCGCCGTCCACCGCGTCGTCGATGTTCGCGTCGTCGAACACTACGAACGGGGCATTGCCACCCAGTTCCATCGACGTCCGCAGCAACCTCGTCGCAGATTTCTCGACGAGCGATTTACCGACTCCCGTCGAGCCGGTGAACGTGAGTTTCCGCAAGCGTGGGTCTTCGAGAAGTGGTCCGGTGACGTCGCCGGACTTCGACGTCGTCAGTACCGAGAGCACACCTTCGGGCAAGCCGACCTCGTCGAAGATCTGCGCGAGCAGCAGCATCGTCAGCGGGGTCTCGCGGGCGGGCTTGACGACGATGGTGCAGCCGGCGGCCAGAGCAGGCCCGATCTTCCTGGTACCCATCGCCAGCGGGAAGTTCCACGGGGTGATCGCCAACACCGGGCCCACGGGAGCCTTGGTGACGAGAATTCGACCGTTGCCCGCCGGAGCCGGGGTGTAGCGCCCGCCGATGCGCACGGCTTCCTCGGCGAACCAGCGGAAGAACTCGGCACCGTATTTCACTTCGTCCTTCGACTCTGCAAGGGCCTTACCCATCTCGAGGGTCATCAGCAGCGCGATGTCGTCGGCGCGTTCGGTGACTTTCTCGAACGCGGCTCGCAGAATCTCACTGCGCTCGCGGGCAGGCGTTGCCGCCCAACTCTTCTGCGCCGCAGCCGCGGCGTCGAGCGCCTTCATCGCGTCGGCGGGCGATGCGTCGGCCACCTCGGTCAGGGGCTTGCCGGTCGCCGGATCGTTCACCGCGAACGTCTTGCCTCCCTCTGCGTCGACGGCCTTTCCGCCGATCCACAGTTTTGCCGGAATCGATTCGATCAATGCACGTTGGTCCATACCGTCCATGATGCCTCCGCAGGGCCTGACGCAAACGACAAACGACGCGCGCGCGACTCGGCACGGGATTACTGTTGGTTCGTATGAGCGTCGATATCACCGGCACGGATGCCTGGCAGAAGCTGACCGATCACCACTCCACGATCGCCGATACTCATCTTCGGACACTGTTCGCCGAGGACTCCGACCGAGCGCACACATTCACCCTCGACGCCGCCGATCTTCACATCGACTACAGCAAGCACCGAATCACTCGCGAGACCGTCGAGTTGCTCGTCGAGCTCGCCCGCACCGCCGATGTCGAAGGCAAGCGCGACGCGATGTTCTCGGGCGAGCACATCAACACCTCCGAGGACCGCGCCGTTCTGCACACCGCGTTGCGTCTACCGGCCGACGCGTCATTGACCGTCGACGGCCAGGACGTCGTCGCCGATGTACACGAAGTCCTCACTGCTATGGGCGAATTCACCGATCGTGTGCGTTCGGGCGAATGGGTCGGTGCCACCGGCGACAAGATCTCCACCGTCGTCAACATCGGCATCGGCGGATCCGACCTCGGACCGGTCATGGTCTACAACGCGCTCCGGCACTACGCCGACGCCGGGATTTCCGCCAAGTTCGTCTCCAACGTCGACCCAGCCGATCTGGTCGGTGCACTCGACGGACTCGACCCGGCATCGACGCTGTTCATCATCGCGTCCAAGACATTCTCCACCCTGGAAACACTGACCAACGCGACCGCGGCCCGTCGCTGGCTCGTCGACGCACTCGGTGAAGACGCCGTCGCCAAGCACTTCGTCGCCGTGTCCACCAACGCCGAGCGCGTCGCGGATTTCGGCATCGACACCGCCAACATGTTCGGCTTCTGGGACTGGGTCGGCGGACGCTATTCCGTCGATTCGGCAATCGGTCTGTCGGTCATGGCCGTCGTCGGCAAAGAGGCGTTCGGCGAATTCCTGGACGGCTTCCATCGGATCGACGAGCACTTCCGGTTGACGCCTCTCGCCGAGAACGCACCGGTGCTGCTCGGCCTGATCGGCCTGTGGTACAGCTCGTTCTTCGGCGCGGAAACCCGTGCAGTGCTTCCGTATTCGAACGACCTGTCCCGCTTCGCCGCGTACCTGCAGCAGTTGACGATGGAATCCAACGGCAAGTCCGTCAAGGCCGACGGCTCCCCCGTCACCACACCCACCGGCGAGATCTTCTGGGGCGAGCCGGGCACCAACGGCCAGCACGCCTTCTACCAATTGCTGCACCAGGGAACACGTTTGGTGCCTGCCGACTTCATCGGATTTGCCGAACCCACCGACGACCTACCCACCCGCGACGGCACCGGCTCGATGCACGACCTGCTGATGAGCAACTTCTTCGCCCAGACCAAGGTGCTCGCCTTCGGCAAAACGGCCGAGGAGATCGCCGCCGAGGACACACCGGCAGATGTGGTGCCGCACAAGGTGATGCCGGGCAACCGTCCGTCCACCTCGATTCTCGCGTCGAAGCTCACGCCCTCCGTGGTCGGCCAATTGATCGCCCTGTACGAGCATCAGGTGTTCGTCGAAGGCGTCATCTGGGGCGTCGACTCCTACGACCAGTGGGGCGTCGAACTGGGCAAGACTCAGGCCCTCGAACTGACACCGGTGCTCACCGACTCCGAAGCTCCTGCTGCACAGTCGGATTCATCGACCGATTCCCTGGTGCGCTGGTACCGGGCGCAGCGGGGTCGCTCAGCCTGAGGTCGGTCGGTGGATCTACGGCCCTGGTAGGAATCTGCGCACCCTGCAGGCGGTGCGGATCTCTGGACGGGCCGTAGATTGCCGCTCGGCGGATCCAAACAGAGCGGCCGTGCGTCCAATCGAGCATGGACTTCGACCAACGTGGGCTCTTCACCCGTGCCGATGCGCTCGCGTCGGGCTTCACCGATGACGACCTTCGTCGGGCACGCGCACACAGGACCATCGTTGCAGTCCGTAGAGGCTGGTTCGTTCGAGGCGACGTTTTCGCGACACTGAACTCTGCGCAGCAGCATGCCCTCCTGGCTCAGGCGACCTATACCGATTCCGGCGACGACGTCGTGCTCAGCCATGTGTCCGCCGCGGTGGTTCTCGGACTCGACGTGTGGAACTTGCCGCTCGACACGGTGACGATGACCACGACGCGCGGCCACTCGGGCAAGCGCAGTCGACGCCGGTTCCTCCACGGCACCGAATTACTCGACGATGAATGGCTCCATATCGACGATATGCGCGTCACACGCCCAGCGCGCACAGTCGTCGACATTGCCAGGACTCATCCACTCGACGTCGCAGTGTGTTTCGGCGATCGGGCATTGCGCCACGGCCTCACCACAATCAAGGAACTCGAGAAGTATTGCGACGCAGCGCAACACAGAAGTGGTGCCGGACGCGCCAGACGTGCTGTCAGCATGATGAGTGCGCGCAGCGACAGTGTCGGCGAGAGTCGATCGCGACTGATCCTGCAGACGGTGTCGACTCCGCTGACCAATCAGACGATCTTCGACGAAGGCGGTCGACGCATCGCCCGTACCGACTTCCTGTTTCCCGACCTGGCCGAGGTGATCGCCGAGTTCGACGGGGAAGAGAAGTATGGTCCGCAGCCACGGAAAGCCGTCATCGCAGAGAAGAATCGCCACAACCGACTCGCCGAGCAGGGCAGGACTGTATTCAGATTCGACTGGCGGGACTTGTCGACTCCGCATGTCATCATCGACCGGCTTCATGCTGCCCATCGGCGCGCAGTGGTCCTCGGCCCGCCGAGTGGACGGTACGCCGAGCTACCCCTCCCCACATCTACGGCGCTCGTAGGAATATGCGCACCCTACAGGCGGTGCGAATTCCAGCGAGGGGCGTAGATCCGCGGCATCACACCCGCGCCAACACCGCTGAGGTATCGACTCCCGTCGGCAGGGTGCCGAAGGCGATGCCCCAGTCGCGGTCGAGTCGAGTGGCACAGAAGGCGTCGGCCACAGCAGGATTCCCGTGCATCACCAGCTGCGCACCCTGGAAGGTCAGAGCCATCAGTTCGACGACTCGTCTGGCCCGGTATTCCATGTCCGAGGTGTCGGAGAGTTCTTTCCCGACACGCGCGATGGCGTCGTCCAATCGAGAATCTTCGCCCGATGCCTGGCCGATCTCACCGAAGAAGGCCTCGACGCTGTCCGGCTGCCGCGCCAATGCACGCAGGGAATCGAGTGCGGCGACGTTGCCCGACCCTTCCCAGATCGACATCAACGGCGATTCGCGGAACAACCGAGGCATACCCGATTCCTCGACATAGCCGTTGCCGCCGAGACATTCGAGGGCCTCGGCGGCATGTGCCGGTGCCCGCTTGCATACCCAGTACTTGGTGATGGCCAACGCGATTCGGCGCAGTGCGCTCTCCTGCTCGTCGCCGCGGGCCGAGCCGTCGGTGGCCTGCGCCAGACGAATCATGGCGGCGGTCGCGGCCTCGGATTCGATGGTCAAGTCCGCCAGCACGTTTCGCATCAGTGGTTGATCGATCAGCTGAGCGCCGAACGCCGCTCGGTGCCGAGCATGATGAACCGCGCGGACTGTGGCGTTACGAAGTCCCGCCGCAGATCCTATGACGCAGTCCAGTCTCGTCATGTTGACCATCTCGATGATGGTGCGCACGCCGCGGCCCTCTTCACCCACGAGCCAACCGGTCGCCCCGTGGTACTCGAGCTCGCCGGATGCATTCGACTTGTTGCCCAGCTTGTCCTTCAAGCGCTGCAGCATCATTCGGTTACGGGTGCCATCGGGCAGGACGCGCGGAAGCATGAAACACGACAGCCCACCCGGTGCCTGCGCCAGGGTGAGGAACATGTCCGACATCGGCGCAGAGGTGAACCACTTGTGACCGGTGATCGAATACGTCCCGTCCGACGACGGGGTTGCGGTGGTGGTGTTGGCGCGGACGTCGGATCCGCCCTGCTTCTCGGTCATCGACATACCGGCGATCAGTCCGCGTTTCTCGGACGGGACACGCAGACCGAAGTCGTATTCCCGCGAGGCCAACAGTGGCTCGTATTGTGCTGCCAGAGAGGGGTTGTGCCGCAGAGCCGGAACGACGGCATAGGTCATCGAGATGGGGCACATATGACCCGCCTCGGCCTGTCCCCAGACGTAGAACTTCGCTGCGCGGGCAACATGTGCACCCACGCGATCGTCGGTCCAGGGGCTGGCATGCAGTCCGTGCTCGACGGCGACGGTCATCAAATCGTGCCAGTGCGGATGGAATTCGACCTCGTCGATGCGATGACCGTAGCGATCGTGAGTCTTCAACACCGGTGGGTTCTCGTTGGCGAGCCGCCCCCATTCCTGGGCCTCGACTCCGCCGGCGAGGGCTCCCAACTGCCGAACCTCGTCGAGCGCCCAGCCGCCACCGGCCCGCGCCAGGCCGTCGAGCAACGACGCGTCCGCGGATGTGTCGTACGGGCTCAGGTCGACTGCCTGATTGAATACCTCATGCGTGTCCATCTCGAACTCCTAACGCGCGCAACGACAATGCGACCAGACCCGGGACCGGATCCTTGGATTCGTGTGAAGACAACGGACCGACCAGCACTTCGCCGACGGCACCGACCAGACCTGCTGCCGAGATCGCTGCGTCCTGCTCGGGGATCTCTCCGGCTGCGATGCCTGCCGCGATCGCGTCGGCGAATGCCTCGGTGAATTTCCGCCGGAAGACCAACCGCTCGGCGTCGACGGCGGGGTCCACCGGTTCGGCGAGCAGCGCGTATGCCATCGTTCGGTTCTTCAGGGCTCGTCCGGCGAAGGTCTCCACCACTGCCGTCACCCGCTCGGCGGTGCTTCCATGCCCGGCAACAGCGACCACCGCGGCGACCTCACGGCCGCAGACCTCGCGGAAGATGGCGACCACCAGGTCCGCCTTGCCCTCGAAGTGGGTGTAGACACTGCCTGCGGATACTCCCGCGGCCGCGGCGACCGACGCGATCGACAGACCTGCGTAGCCGTGCGTCGAAAGCACCTCGATGGCGGCAGCGAACAGCTTCTCGCGGCCGGCGTCGAGCCTGGCTTGCACCGCGGGGGTTCGGCGATAGGGCATGCAAGGATTGAAGCATTGATTCATTGCTTCACGCAAGAGAACTCGAGTAGGGTTCACAGACATGCCGGTACGGATCGAACGATCAGGCCCCGTCACCACAATCGTTCTGTCGCGCCCGGAGGTGCGGAACGCCGTCGACGGCCCCACGGCCCAAGAGCTGATTCAGGCGTTCGAGGAGTTCGACGCCGACGAGGCCGCATCGGTGGCAGTGCTGTGGGGCGAGGGTGGCACGTTCTGCTCGGGAGCCGACCTCGGGGCGCTCGGCACATCCCGCTCGAACCACGCGACCGAACACGGTGACGGCCCGATGGGTCCGACGCGGATGCGGTTGTCCAAGCCGGTCATCGCGGCGGTCTCCGGGTACGCCGTCGCGGGCGGACTCGAGCTGGCACTGTGGTGCGACCTGCGTATCGCCGAGGACGACGCCACGTTCGGCGTGTTCTGCCGCCGGTGGGGTGTTCCGTTGATCGACGGCGGCACAGTGCGATTGCCGCGCATCATCGGTACCGGTCGGGCGATGGACATGATCCTCACGGGCCGCGCCGTCGATGCCCAGGAAGCTCTGAACATCGGACTGATCACCCGAGTGGTTCCGGTGGGGCGGGCCCGCTCCGAAGCGGAGGCCTTGGCCGCCGAACTCGCTCTGCTGCCCCAGACCTGCATGCGCGAGGATCGATTGTCCGTTCTCGAGCAGGACGGCCTCGACGAGGAGTCCGCGATGAAGAACGAGTTTCGACATGGTGCCATCTCGATCACCGCCGACGCGCTCTCGGGCGCGAGCAAGTTCGTCTCGGGCGCGGGACGCCACGGCACCCCGAGTCCGTGATCTCGACACGCTTGTCGGTGATCGACGAGATTTTCCTCCGCACCCATCGCGGATATGGCATTCCCATTGCACTGCAGGGTATCTGGCGTACCACCGAGACGGTGACGAGGCAGGAACTCGGCCGGGTACATCAAGAATTGGCCGTCGGGCAACTCGGCCGCAGAGTCGGCAACCCCCGCATACCCGGTGCCCGACTCCGCTGGGACATCTCACCTGAGTCGCTGCCGCTCGAGTACGGCACCGATGCCGTCGACGACGTCATCGCATGGGCCGATACCCAGGCCGACGTTCCACTCGACCCGCAGTACGGTCCCGGTTGGCGATTGACGGCCGCTCCCCTCACGCACGGCGGCACCGTGGTGTCGTTGGTCTGCTCACACGCGTTGGCCGATGCGCGGGGTCTCATAGATGCTGCCGCACAGGCATTCTCCGGTGACACAAGGCCCGTCCCCGTCCCGCATCCAGGCTCGGATACCCGAGACGCGATCGCGATGATCCTGAAAGTCCTCGTTCGATCCATCGCAGCGACGGCGAGGTTGTGGGTCAGCAAGAAGGCCCGAGCCGAACTGCGTGCGTTCACCACCGCCGACACCGGTGGCGTCGCCCCGCACCGGGCGCGGCAGATGCACGCGGTGATCGTCGATATCGATGCCGCAGAGTGGGATTCGGCGGCAGAAAGCGTTGGCGGTTCGGCCAATTCCTTGTTCGTCTCCATTGTGGCCGCCACGATGAGCGAACTCGGTTCACCCGCCGTGACCGTCGACATCCCCTTCCGCACCGGATCCGGTGATGCCAACTCGATCGGGATGGCCACCGTCGCCGTCCGTGGAAGCGACTCACCCGCGGACATCCGAATCGCCTGCAAGGCCGCATTCGGAGCTCCCGTCGGAGCGCCGGCCGGCTATCCACCGGAGATCGTTCAGCTGCTCCCCCACCGCATCGCCGCGAAGCTGACGTCGACACCGGGACGCGGAGAAGTGTTGTGCTCCAACATCGGCGATATCCCGAGTGCCGTCACCACCCTCGGCCCCCACCGATCACGCGGGCTGGCCACCCGGGCGATCCACCCGAATCCGTCGGGCGCAGTGTCCACCATCAGAATGTCGACCTACATCTCTCGAATGAACGGCAACTACACGCTCTCGCTCGTGTGCACCGACTACGCCCTGGTCGGTTCGTCGGCCGAGCTCGCATCGGCTGTACAACGAGCTCTCGCGACGCGAAACCTGGCCGGTAAACCCTGGTAGGTCTACCGTGGTCGCCATGAACGAGCACGATATCCACACCAAGATCCAGCAGCTCATCGCCACCGAGCACAAGCTCCGCAGCGAGACCCAGGCCGGCGACATCGACCCGACTACCGAGAAGGCCGAATTGGCCTCCCTCGAGCACGCCCTCGATCAGTGCTGGGACCTGCTGCGCCAGCGCCGCGCACGCATCGACGCGGGCAAGGACCCCGATACCGCAACCGCCAACAGCGTCAACCAGGTCGAGGGCTACTTGCAGTAGTCAGACCATTCGATCCGTCAGCACGTTCGGCAGAAACCGCAGCGCCGCGTCGATGCCTCGCCATTTGAGGCCGGGCAGCGCGGCGCGGCGAGTTTCGCTCTCGATCTCGTCGATCATGGCGGTCACACCCTGGTCCAGAGTGGCTGTGAGAGCGGCACTGTCGCCCGCCTTGGCGGACATGTCGGTGGCGATGAAGCCCGGCAGCAACGTGGTGACGGCGATGTCGGTTCGCGCCAGTTCGGTCGCCAGCGATTCGCCCAGCGAGGCCACGGCAGCCTTGCTCGCCGAGTAGGCCGCCTTGGCTCCCGGCAGTCCCCGGTCTGCACTGATCGACGAAACGAACACCAGGTGCCCGCGCTTCTGCTCTCGGAAGATCGAGAGTGCGGCCTCCGCCTGCGACAGGGCACCGACGAAGTTGGTGCGCGCGGTCTCCAGGTTGGCCTCGGCCCTCCCGGTGCCGATCTTCGCGCCCTTGCCGAGCCCGGCATTGACGATGACTCGATCGAGTCCGCCCAGTTCGTCTCGCAACGTGCCGAACACCTCACCCACTGCATCGTGATCGGTGACGTCGAGGGCACGGACCGAGACGGTGATGTTCGGGTTCTGGTGCATCAACTCGACGCGGAGTTCGTCGAGTCGCTCCACCCGCCTGGCACACAGCGCCAGATCGCGGCCCATGGCGGCGAACCGTCGGGCCATTTCCTCACCGAGCCCCGAGCTCGCTCCGGTGATCAGAATCTTGTTCCGAGTGGTCGCCATAAACGGCGAGCCTATGTCACTGTGGAGTGATGGCCCCAGAGAGCTCGGAATTCGATGTCATCGTTATCGGCGGTGGCCCGGTCGGCGAGAACGCCGCACAGTACGCAATACAGGGCAGCGATCGCACCGCAGTGATCGTCGAGCACGAACTACTCGGCGGTGAATGCTCCTATTGGGCCTGCATGCCCAGCAAGGCACTGCTGCGTCCGAGCGAGGTTCTCGACACCGCGCGAAACATGCCGGGAGTCAAAGAATTGGTCGGTGATCAGCCCCTCGATGCCGACGCTGTTCTGGCCCGACGCGAGTCCTACACCCACGGCCTGGACGACTCCTCGCAGGTGACGTGGGCCGAGTCGGCGGGCATCTCGGTGATCCGTGGCCATGGGCGACTCACCGGGATCAAGACCGTCGAGGTCGACGGCCGCACACTCACTGCCCGTCACGCTGTTGTCCTCGCCACCGGAACCACCGCATCGGTACCGAAGACCCCCGGTCTGCGCGATGCCCAGCCGTGGATCTCCCGCGATGCCACCAACATTCACGAGACGCCCGGGCACATCGCGGTGATCGGCGGTGGCGTCGTCGCGACGGAGGCGGCCACCTGGTTGCTCTCTCTCGGAGCGAAGGTGACGATGATCGTGCGCGGATCGTCGCTGCTGGCCGGTTCCGAACCGTTCGCCGGCGAACTGGTCGCCGAGGCTCTGAAGAAGCGCGGCGCAACGATCATGCTCGACGCCTCCCTCGAGTCGGTGTCACGAGAGAACCCTGCCGCCACCGGCATCGGACGAATCCACGGCGGCCAGGTCACTCTGGTCGTCGGCGGTAGCGAGATGGTCGCCGACGAAGTTCTCGTCGCTGCGGGACGTACTCCGGCGAGCTCTGACCTCGGCCTGTCGAGCCTCGGACTCGACGAGGGCCACTACATCGACGTCGACGATCACCTGTCGGTTCCGAGTCACGACTGGCTGTATGCAGTGGGTGACGTCAACGGCCGTGCGCCGCTGACACACATGGGGAAATACCAAGGCCGGGTGGCCGGTGACGTCATTGCCGCCAGGGCCGAAGGAAAGCCGCTGGACCAGAAGCGGTTCCGCGCCACGGCGGACCACGGACAGATTCCCCAGGTGGTGTTCACGCCCGTCGAGGTGGCGTCCGTCGGACTGACCGAGGCAAAGGCCCGAAAGGAAGGCATCGACGTCGAGATCGTGGCGCAGGACATCGCCGTCGCGGGTTCGTCTCTGCAGCAGGACGATTACTCGGGGCGGGCGCAGCTGGTGATCGACCGCGCCACCGACACGATAGTGGGCGCGACGTTCGTCGGGCCGGGCGTCGCCGAGCTCGTTCATGCCGCCACTGTCGCGGTGGTCGGTAAGGTCTCGCTCGACGATCTGTGGCATGCGGTGCCGTCGTATCCGACGGTCAGCGAGATCTGGCTCCGGCTACTCGAGGCTCGTCGAACAACCGATCACTGACGCATGTAGGCGGCGGCGATGCCCTCGTAGGTCTTCGGATCGGCACGCCTGATGCGCAGTGCCACCAGGACTCCGAGGATCGCCGCGAGGATCAGCACCACGGGAATCGCGTTGACGATCGCAGAATCGGAACCGGTCAGGATGCTGTAATGCGTTCCGGCAAGCACCAATCCGGTCATGAACCCGGCGAAGCCGATGCCGGGGGCAATTCCGGTGCGCCACAGTGAGCGATCCGGATGGCCGATGAAGAACACCACCACCGACAGCGCCGCAGCGGCTTGAAGGGCGATCACTCCGAGGGTGCCGAGGCCGATGGCACCTGCGGCGTAGATCAGGTACGGGTCTGCACCGGTCACCGCGAACGCGGTCAGCGACACGGCAGCAACGACCGAGGCGGTGACGCTGCCGATGTGCGGGCTCGAGTGGCGCGGGTGAATTCGGCCCAGTCGCACGGGAAGTACGCGCTCTCGCCCGAGGGCGAACAGATATCGACTGGCCGCGTTGTGCACGGCGAGATACGACGCGAGCACACTGGTGCACAGCAGCACCGCGGTACCGTCGTACAGCACGGTCCCCCCGTACTGCTGCGCCAGCGTGAACAGAAGATTGCCCAGTTCGGTCTGGGCCAGGACCGGTGCGTCGACTCCGCCCGCGGCCCCGACGATGATCCAACTGGTCAGCACGTAGAAGACGGCGATGAGCGTGACCGCGATGAACGTCGCGCGTGGGATGCTGCGCCTGGGATCCTTGGTTTCCTCGCCGTACAGTGCCGCAGACTCGAATCCGATGAAACTCGAGAAGGCGAACATCATCGCTATCCCCAGCGATCCGGAGAACACCTGCGTCGGGGTGAACGACTCCAGTGGCACTGCCGCGGTTCCCTTGTCACTTACCACCAGGACGTTGAACACTGTCAGAAAAGCGAACTCGAGCACCATCAGCGTTCCCAACACCTTGGCCGAGAGGTCGGCATTTCGGAAGCCGAGAAAAGCGACAATCACGACAGCGGCTGCCGTGAAGACGTACCACGGAATGTCGATACCGGAATCAGCGAATACCAGGTGCGTGAAATATCCGAATGCGCCCGAAAGCCCGCACGCCAGCGAGGTATACGCGACAACTGCGACGTATGCGGCAGCAACACCGGGCGGTTTCCCCAGCGCCAGACCGATGTAGGTGTAGAACGCACCGGTGCTGTACACCTGCTGGCTGATCGCCGCGAATCCCACCGAGAAGCACAGCAGCACAACGGCACTGATCGCGTAGGCAGCCGGCAGCCCGGCACCGTTTCCGCGTATCAGAGCCAGCGGCACATTACCGATCATCGCTGCCATCGGTGCCGCGGCAGCCACCACCAGAAATACCACGCGTCCGGTGGTCAGAGTACGTCGCTCGGACATCGTTGGGACGCTACTCGCAGAGGGAGCAGAATGCTGACATGGAATACGAGCGTGGATTCGACAGACTGGTCAACTTCAGCGATGCCGTGGTCGCGATTGCCGCTACATTGCTCATTCTGCCGTTGGTGGAGCTGGCCGAACCGGACGAAAGCGCACAATTCGTCGATATTCTGCGTGACCACGGCGTCGAGCTGTTCGCATTCGTACTCAGCTTTCTGGTCATCTTCTCGCAGTGGCTGAGCCACCATCGTGTCTTCCGAAACCTGGTCGGATACACCCGGAGTCTGATGTGGGTGAACTTCGTCTGGTTGTTGTCCATAGTGTTTCTGCCGTTTCCCACCAAGTTGATCGCCGAGAAGAGCGGCTACGACGCGAGCGCGTCACCGCTCTACGTCGCGACCATCGCGGTGTCGGTCATCGCGATGTTCGTGGCCGACGTGATCGTGTCTCGGCACCCGAACATCGTCGCGAGCGATACCCCGACGTCCGCGAGCACGCGCAACGGAGCCATCACCTCGACACTGATGCTGGTGGCTCTCGGGCTGTCGTTCACCCCGCTCGGTCTGTGGTCGCTCCTGATTCTGTTGCTCACTGCGCCGATCAACCGCCTCGAGGATCGAGTGGCCAAGTAGATTGGACGTGTGAGCACCGAGAGCACGTCGAAGCAACAGCCGCTTCTGGTGCTGGGCAAGATCACCGAGATACTCGACGCCTTCTCGTTCGACCGTCCCTCGTTGACCCTCGGCGAGATTCAACAGACCACCGGACTACCGACCTCGACTGTCCAGCGTCTGGTCACCAATCTGGTGCAGCAGGGATTTCTGGACCGGAGCGGCGATCGCATTCGCATCGGGGTGCGCATGGCCTACTGGGCCGCGACGGCGACCAAGGACCTCGACGTGCTGTCGATCGTCAACCCGATACTCAAGGACATGCGCGATCTGACGACCGAAACGGCCTGCTTCTTTCGGCCCGAACAGAACTATCGCGTGTGCGTCGCGATCGCCGAGACGCGACATGCGTTGCGACGAGACATGTACGTAGGCAAGGTCATCCCGCTCAGCGCGGGATCGGCCAGCCGCGTCCTGCTGGCCTGGGATTCGGAACTGGCCGAGCGTGTTCTCTCCCGCGAGCTCGAATCGATGACCGAGCAGACGGTGACCGAGGCAGAGACGATGCGAGCGTTGTTGGCGCAGACCAGGTCCGACGGCTATGCGATCACTACCGGTGAGCGCGAGACCGGAGCGTCGGGCCTGTCCGCTCCGGTGTTCGACTCGGCTGCGGACATCGTCGGTGCCGTCACGATCAGTGGCCCGACACTGCGGATGCCGCAATTGCAGTGCGAGGCCTGGGTGGATCTGCTGATCTCCCACGCCGAGCAGATCACGAGAACCCTGGGCGGACGCTACCCCGCGTGACCCCACGCGTCGGGATTCACCGGATGCGGTGGCATCGAACCACCGAACATCGCTGCTGCATTGGTGGCGCACAGCCGAGCCATCTCCGAACGCACCGACACGGTCGCGCTCCCCACGTGTGGGAGCAACACCGTGTTCGGTAGCGACGCCAGCCCCGGTTCGAGGTCCGGCTCGCGCTCGTAGACGTCCAAACCTGCTGCGGCAACGGTGCCCTCGCGAAGTGCGGTCACCAGAGCGGCCTCGTCGATCACCGGCCCCCGCGCAGTGTTGATCACGATCGCCGACGGCTTCATCGCCGCGAGTACGTCCGCGTCCACCAGATGGTGCGTGGAATCCGACAACGGCACATGGAGGGAGAGGAAGTCGCTGGTCGTGACGATCTCGTCCCAGGACGCGTGCTCGACGCGACCCGCGAATTCCCCGAGTTCGTCGTCGGAGACCTCTCGGTCGTCGGGCGGGCGGGGACAGAACTTGACCGTCATGCCGAAACCCAGTGCTCGACGCGCGGTGGCGCGGGCGATACGACCGAACCCGGCCAGCCCCAGCACTCGACCCGAGACATCGCTGCCGAGAAGCAGTTCCGGCTCCCATCCGGTGAACGAGCCGGAGCGGACGAACGCGTCGGCCTCGACGGCGCGGCGGGCAGTGGACAGGATGAGCAGCATCGCGATGTCTGCCGTCGAATCCGTCAGCACCCCGGGGGTATTGGCGACCGTGATGCCGCGTTCGGTTGCGGCTGCAATGTCGATGTTGTCGAATCCGACAGCGTAGTTGGAGATCCCGACGAGTGATGCCGAGGCCAGCAGCTCCGCATCGAACCGATCACGCAATTGGGACACGACGACCGAGTATTTCCCGGAGGAGCAGGCGGCGACCAACTGCTCGTGATCGACCTCCAGAAGGTCCACTTCCCCGGCGGCGCGCAGGATATCCATGCCCGGGTCCGGGATCTCGGTGGTGACGAGGATGCGACTCATACGACCCACTCGAAGGCGCGCGCCTCGGACCGTGCACCCTGAACTGTTTTCGACCTCATGGGCTCGCCCAATTCGGTGAGCAACTCCTCCGACAGAGTCGCCATGGCTGCAAGGGTTTTCGGCTCGAACCAGTCCGGCCGCGTCGCGAACAGAATGTCCTCCGACGAGGTGTTACCACTGGCTCCGGGGGCGAAAGGACAACCGCCGAGTCCGCCGAGCGAACCGTCGACCATCGTTGCTCCGGCGGAGATCGCGGCAAGAGTGTTCGCAACGCCCAGGCCCCAGGTGTCGTGACCGTGGAACACCACTCTGCGATCGGGAGTTTCGGCTCGCACCCGCGAGATCAGCGACTGCACCTGCACCGGCACCGCCTGCCCAAGGGTGTCACAGATGACGATATCTGTTGCGCCCATTGCTCGTTCGTCGTTGGCGATCTCGATGACCCGATCCGGCGGCACCTGTCCCTCGAACGGGCAGGTGAAGGACGTCGCGATGCACAGCTCGATCTCACCGCCCACCGATCGCGTGATGTCGATGGCATCGGGCATGGCCGCCAGTGACACCTCGGTGGTACGACCGATGTTGGCCTGATTGTGTGAGTCCGATGCGGAGAAGCAGTACTGAAAGTTTCGGGCCCCGGCGGCGGCGGCCTTCTCGACGTGACGTGGAGTGGCGACCCACACCCAGCATCGCGCGAGTTCCTCGGCGGTCAATTCACCGATGACCTCGAGTGTGTTGGCCATCGGCGGCACCTTGTCGCCCCGTGCCATCGACCCGATCTCGAGCGACGGTACACCGAGTTCGATGAGCGCCCTGATGATCTCGAGCTTGCGTTCGGTGGAGAGCATCTTGCCGGTGAGCTGAAGTCCGTCGCGCATCGTGACGTCGCGTAACTCCGCGGCGGGGGTGAATCGGTACATCTACAGGCCCATCTCTTCGTCGGTGCGGCCGAGCAGGGTCGACAGTACTTCTCGGGTGTGTTCGCCCAGATCCGGTCCGACCGAACGAATCGGCAGAGACGTATCACCGATCACAGGAACGACACCGACGAATCCGACGTCGGTCGGCTCGTCCTCGCCGGTGTCGACCTGGAAGTGCTGGATCATGTTGCGGGCGGCATACTGCTCGTCGGCGACGATATCGGCCGCGGTGTAGATCGGTCCCGACGGCACTCCGGCGGCGTCGAGGATCTTCAAAGCCTCTTCGCGCGAGTGCAATCCGGTCCAGGCCGAGATAGCGGCGTCCAACTCGTCGCGTCGACGCCATCGGCCGGCGTTGGACGCCAGGTCCGGATCGGCTCCCAGATCGGGACGGTCGATGGTCTCCATGTAGCGCTGGAAGATGGCGTCGCCGTTGCCGGCGATGATGATCGAGTGACCGTCGTTGCACGGGTATGCGTTCGACGGTGCGATGCCTTCCATCCGGCCGCCCGTCCGTTCGCGCTCGACGCCGTAGGCGAGGTAGTCCGGGATCAGCGATTCCATCATCGACAGAATCGACTCGTTCAGTGCGACATCGATGGAACGTTGCGCCAGCGTGAGCGGAGTCTGCTGATCCGGTGCCTGCGCCGCCCGCAGAGTCTGTCGCTGAAACAGGGCCATGACACATCCGAAGGCCGCGTACAGACCGGCGATCGAATCCCCGATCGAGACACCGACTCGCACCGGGGGCCGGTCCGGATCACCGACGAGGTTGCGGAAGCCGCCGTATGCCTCTGCGACAGCAGCGAATCCGGGTCGTTGCGACATCGGGCCGGTCTGCCCGAAGGCCGAGATACGCGTGATGATCAGTTCGGGGTTGGCTGCGCTCAGCACCTCCGGTGAGATGCCCCACTTCTCCAGAGTGCCGGGCCGAAAGTTCTCGAGCACGATGTCGCACTTCGCCGCGAGATCGACGACGTCCTTACGCCCCTGCTCGGTGCGCAGGTCCAGCACGATCGACTTCTTGTTCCGGTTGATCGTGCGGTAGAGCATCGACGTGGTGCCCGAGTACAACCGCCAGTTACGCAGTTCGTCTCCGGTTCCCGGCCGTTCGACCTTGATCACCTCGGCACCGAAATCAGCGAGCATGCGCGCCGCAGTGGGTGCGGCTATGTAGTTGCCGAGTTCGAGAACTCGAACTCCGCTGAGCGGCAGTGCCATCGTGTTCCTTTCGATACTCCCAGAATCAGGGCTCACAGAATCAGGGCTCACAGGATCCAGCTCATCGGCACGATCAACACGATGGCGATGACCGAGGCCAGCGAGACGCCCACCGAGCACGTCTTGAGTGTGCCCCTGGTCGACTGGCCCATCAAGGACTGCAGCAGCCAGAAGGTGTTGCTGGTGACGTGCACGGCGAACAGCGACCCCGCGCCCGCGGCCAACGCGATGAACACCGGGTCGAGGCCGATGAGCGGAGCGACCGGGGCGAGGATTCCGGCCGAGGTAATGGCGGAGATCGTCACCGATCCGACGACGATGTGCAACGCGGCAGCGATGACCCACACCATCAACAGCGGAGCCGCGGTGCTGGCCGTGAAGTACTGGCCGAGGATGTCGCCGAGACCCGCCTCGTTGATGACGGCCGCGAGCGAACCACCGACACCGGTGAGGATCAGAATTTGCCCGCTCTCGGCGAAACCACGAGCCAGTGCTTTCTCCACTCGTGCCTGACCGACGTGGTAGCGGCCGATGAGACACGTCCCGACCAAGCCGATGAGCAACGCGATGACCGGGCTGGCGATGAATTCGACCACCGGAACCGATATTTCGGCCACTTCGAGTACGGCACCGATGGCGATGAGGACGAGCGCGAGCAGCAGCGGCGAGAGCAACACCAGCAGCGACGTCTGCTTCTCGGTACGCACCTTCTGCGCCACGCCACCTCCGGTTTCGAGGGGCTCGTCGTCGGAATCGACAGGCTCAGGAACCACAGGCTCTGGGACTACGACGATCTGCTGCTCGTCCTTCTCCTCGTTCCACCAACCGTGCCGGAACACGAACGACATGATGGCCACCGACAGCACGACGACCGGAACGATCAGGATCAGTCCGTAGATCATCATCTTGCCCAGCGGCACGCCGAGCAGGCCGGCCAGCGCGAGCGTCGCGACACCAGGGACCATGAACACGATTCCGCACTCGAGCGAGATGGCCAGTGCCGTGGCCATTCTCGCTGTTCCGTATTTGCCGATCTTGGGGGCGAGGTTGCGAGCGAGCGGAGCGGAGATCACCAACAGCACGTCGAGGAAGATGGACTGCAACACGGTCGCGATGGTCGGCGACAGCGCATACGGGAGCCGTTTGGGCCCGAACGTTTTCAGCAGGGTGCCGACGAGACGCTGGATGGCGCTCATCTCCTGCAGCACCGACCCCATCAGCACACCGAACGCGATGAGCAGCCCCACCTCGGCCATGATCTCGCCGAAGCCGCCCGTGATCGTGTCGACGGTGGCCCCGACTCCGAGCTTCGTCGCCAGACCCAGGTACGCAGCCCCGAGTACGAGCGAGATCACCGGGTTGAAGTGAAAACGAACGATGAAGACCACCACCGCCAGCACGGCAACGACGGTGTTGATCACGATCCACATATCGGACATCGGCAATTCTTCCCGCTGGATTCAGTGACCCACGCCATGGCGCGCGGTTCGGTGTGATCCGTCACACCAATACTCATATTATGGGCACAGATTTGCTTCGTGAGCAAGCAGGTGGGTTGCCTTCGACGCCGGAGGCGCAACGACGAGGAGGTCAGATCGGCTGCGCGCGCCTGACCGACAGTGCTGCACGTGCCGCATCCAGCTCGACCGGGGAGCGCACCGCCAACTCTCCGACCCGCAGAATGCCGTCGGACAGCGGTTCGACACGGAGCCCGCCACGACCGATCAGCGCCTTGCGCGCACCGTCGGCCACCATGCGGTCCATCCACGCGCACGGGTGAGCCGGCCTGCCGCCGCGGAACGTGATCCAGCCGTCGCCGGAGTTCAGCTGAAACTCCTCCCCTCGCAGCGGGTCGAGTTCGAGCCCGCGAACCACGAGGTTGCGCCTGGCCACGGCCGGATCGGGTACCTCGACACCGAGCACATCTCCCAGCGCCTCCCAGGCCTCGACAGCCAGGAGGCTCACCGCGGCCTCCGTGTGCGCCTTCACGCCGAAGAAGCGATCGCCGCGGATGCCCTTGTGGGCCACGATCTCGACACTGGACGGCAGATCGGTCGGTACCTCGGCCGGGCCGTCCTTGGATCTCCCGAAGTACGCGTGCGTCGGCGCTCGCAGCAGCTGCACGATTTCGGCGCGATATTCGAAAGACATGTATTCGAGTCTGCCCGGTACCCAACCCCGCCGGTTCTTACCCGGGAGTAAGGACCGGTCAGTACACTCGCGACATGGCTGTGACGACACGCGTGACCACCTCCGACGGCATCATCGAGGGCAAGCCCGTCGGTGACCTCACCACCTGGCGAGGCATTCCCTACGCCGCCCCGCCCGTCGGCCCGCTTCGATTTCGAGCGCCGCAACCCACCGAGCCGTGGGAGGGCGTGCGCGACGCCACCGAGTGGGGCAACGCCTCGATTCAGCACAAGCGCGGCACGATGCTCGCGATCGGCAAGTATCAGCCGTCGAGCGAGGACTGCCTGACGCTCAACGTGCTGGCACCGAACGCACCGAGCGAGAATCCGCGTCCGGTCATGGTGTTCATCCACGGCGGCGCGTACACACTCGGTACGTCGGCCACCCCGCTGTACGGCGGCGGCTCTCTGGTGCGCCGCTCGCTGAAGGACGGCGACGGCATCATCTACGTCTCGGTCAACTACCGACTCGGCGCTCTGGGCTACCTCGACATGTCCCAGTTCTCCACTCCCGAGCGGCCGTTCGACTCCAACCTCGGCTTACGGGATCAAGTTGCGGCCCTGGAATGGGTACAGCGCAACATCGCCGAGTTCGGCGGCGATCCGAACAACGTCACCGTCTTCGGCGAGTCCGCGGGCGGAAACGCCGTCACCACGCTGCTGGCGGTTCCCGCTGCGAAAGGCCTTTTTGCTCAGGCCATTTCCGAGAGCTCCGCCCCGGGCATGACGACCACCAAGGAACGCGCCGATCAGTGGGCCCGCGAATTCGTCGGCTACCTCGGCGGCACGGTCGACAACGCTGCCGAGACGCTGGAGAACGCCGAGGTACTGCGGCTCGGGCGGGCGGGCACCAAACTCGGTCTCACCACGTTGCACCGCACTCCGGGCCTACTCCCGTTCGGCCCGGTCATCGACGGTGACTTCCTGCCGGTCAGCCCGATCGAGGCCTACGCGAACGGCACCGCGCACCGCGTTGCACTGATCATCGGCACCAATGCGCGTGAGGGAACACTGTTTCCGAAGTTCCTCGACGCGTTGCCCACCAACCCCGAGCGCATCACGAAACTGTTCTCGCTCACCGACCCCGACGCCGAAGCCGTTGTCACTTCAGGCTACCGGGGCTACCCGAACGAGCGCTCAGCCATCGACTTCGGTGGCGATTTCACCTTCTGGAAGCCGTCACTGGAAGTGGCCGAGGGGCATTCGCGTCACGCATCGACGTACTTCTACCGGTTCGACTTCGCGCCGCGGTCCATGAAGGTACTGGGCCTCGACGCCACCCACGGGTTCGAGTTGTTCGCCGTGTTCGGCATCAGCAAGACGCTGTTCGGCAAGGCGCTGACGCTCGCCGGCGGACGAAAGGCCTTTTCCGACGTCACCGAGCAGGTGCAGTCGCAGTGGATTGCGTTCGCCACCAACGGCAAACCGCTGGACTCGTGGCCGGAGTACGACGAGGCCGAGCGCAAGACGTTGATCTTCGACACCCGCACCCGGGTACAGAAGGATCCGCGGAGCGACCGGCGCAAGGCGTGGGCCGGCTACCGCGGCTACGACAGCCAGAAGCTCGAACCCGTTACTTGAGCAGACGGGACATGCGGCGGTCGGCGAGGATCTTGCCGGCCGTCTGACACGTGGCGCAGTACTGAAACGATCGATCGACGTACGCGACTTCGCGTACCGGGTCGCCGCACACCGGACACGGCAGTCCGGTCCTGGCATGCACCCGCATGCCCGATCGCTTCTCCCCCTTCAGACGCGCCGCGTCCTGTCCGGCCGAGCGCGCCACCGCGTCGGACAGCACCGAGCGCATCGCCGCGTAGAGCGTCGCGACGGATTCGGGATCGAGCTTGCTCGACGACGCGAACGGCGAGAGCTTCGCGACGTGCAATATCTCGTCCGAGTAGGCATTGCCGATGCCGGCCAACAAGGACTGGTCCACCAACGAGGTCTTCAGTCGCGCAGTGGTACTTCCGAGAATCTCGGCGAACTCGAGCTCGGTGACCGTCAGCGCATCGGGCCCGAGGCGCGTGATGCTCGCGACCTGCTGAGGATCACGGACGACCCAGACCGCCAGTCGCTTCTTGGTACCGGCTTCGGTCAGGTCGATGGCAGGCGTGGCTCCTTCGGGGGTGAAGAAATGGATGCGCAGCGCCAACGGGCCCTTGCCGGGCTTGGGCGGCGCGGCGCTGGGATTGTCCACCCACCGCAGCCACCCGCCGCGCGAAAGGTGCGTGATCAACCACAGGTCACCCGCGCGCAGTGCCAGGTGCTTGCCGAAACGGGCAGCATCGGTGACGTCCTTGCCCTGCAGCTCGGTGAGCGGCGGATCGAACGTCTTGAGAACACTGAGTGCGGCGATGTCGATGCGTCCGATCACAGCACCGACGGCATGCTCGCGCAGAAAGCCGGCAAGGGCTTCCACCTCGGGTAATTCCGGCATGTGTCCAGTATGCAGCTACGATGACCGTCGTGATGGTTCCGACTCCGTACGAAGATCTGCTGCGCCACATCCAGGGCACCGGGACGGCGAAGTCCGACCGAACCGGGACCGGCACCACCAGCGTGTTCGGGCATCAGATGCGATTCGATCTGGCTGCGGGCTTCCCGTTGATCACCACCAAGAAGGTCCATCTGAAGTCGATCGTGTACGAGTTGCTGTGGTTCCTGCGGGGCGATTCCAACGCCACGTGGCTACAGGAGCGCGGCGTGAGCATCTGGGACGAGTGGGCAGCTCCGGACGGCGAGCTCGGCCCGGTCTATGGAGTGCAATGGCGGTCGTGGCCCACCCCGTCCGGCGAGCACATCGACCAGATCAGCCAGGTCATCGAGACTCTGAAGACGAATCCGGATTCGCGTCGGATGATCGTCTCGGCCTGGAACGTCGGCGAGATCCCGCAGATGGCACTGCCGCCCTGCCACGCGTTCTTCCAGTTCTACGTGGCCGACGGCAAGCTCTCGTGCCAGCTGTACCAGCGCAGCGCAGACATGTTCCTCGGTGTGCCGTTCAACATCGCCAGCTACGCGCTGCTCACGCACATGGTGGCGGCGCAGACCGGGCTCGAGGTGGGCGATTTCGTGTGGACCGGCGGCGATTGCCACATCTACGACAACCACCGCGAGCAGGTTGCCGAACAGCTCTCCCGAGAGGCATATCCGTACCCCACTCTGAAACTGGCACAACGGGATTCGATCTTCGACTACACCTTCGAGGACATCGAGATAGTGGACTACCGGCACCACCCGGCGATCAAGGCCCCGGTCGCGGTGTGAGTGCCGAACGATTCGTCGGTCTGATCTGGGCTCAGAGCCGGGCCGGAACCATCGGTGACGGGGGTGGCATCCCCTGGCGCGTTCCCGAGGACATGGCGCACTTCAAAGCCACGACGGCCGAGCATGCGGTGATCATGGGCCGCAAGACCTGGGACTCACTGCCCGCGAAGTTCCGTCCGCTGCCGGGGCGTCGCAACATCGTGGTCACCCGCAACTCCTCGTGGTCCGAAGACGGTGCCGAGAACGCATCGAGCGTCGCCGACGCCGTGGCCAGGGTGGGCGAAAACCCGGTCTGGATCATCGGCGGCGGCGAAATCTATCGCAGTGCAATGAGTATCGCGACCCACCTCGAAGTCACCGAAGTCGATCTCGACGTCGACGGCGATACCAGTGCTCCCGAAATTCCGGAGGGCTGGATCGCGAAGGCCGGCGAGTGGCAGAGCAGCCGAGTGAACGAGACTCGGTTTCGCTTCGTGGAGTACGGAAAGGCTACCCAACCTTCCTGAGCGCGTTCAGGATTCCCCCGTCGTGACTGCGGGCAGTGCGTCATACTGACGATCATGGACAAGAAGTCACTCACCGCCCTTGCCCGTCAACAACTCAAGCTTGCCGTCGGCGCGTCGAGTGGCCGCAGTTCGCAGACGGTCTACGGCGGTCATCGACGCCACCTGAGGCAGACCGTCGTGGCCCTGGCCGCCGGGAACAAGTTGGCCGAACACGATCTGTCCGGCGAATCCACCGTCCTGGTCCTGAGCGGAAAGCTCGAGCTGATCAGCGGCGAGCGATCGTGGAAGGGCTCGACCGGCGACTTGCTCGTCATCCCCGACGCCCGCCACAGCGTCGAGGCCATCGAAGACGTGAGCTTTTTGCTGACCGTCGCTATGTGAGCGCTTTTCTCACTACGAGCACGGGGCAGTCCGCGGTGTTGACGAGTGCGAAACTCGTGGACCCCAGCAGCATTCCACCGAATCCGCCGCGTCCCCGGTTGCCCACCACTATCAATGCCGCGGTTTCGGACAGGCCACTGAGAACTCGTACCGGTCGGTCCTGAGCCACGATGCGCTGCACCTCGACCTCGGGAAACCGCTCCTGCCACCCGGCGAGACTCTCGGCCAGTAGCGCCTCTTCGCCGTCCGCGATGGCGTGCCAATCCTTGGGCGCGCGTCCGAACGATTGCGTCAGATCCACATCGGACCACACGTGTACCGCGATCAACACGGCCGCACGCGCCGACGCTTCGGCGAACGCCCACTCGACGGCAGCCTGATTGACGTCCGACCCATCGATGCCCACGACGACCGGGCCCTCGGCAACCGGGCGACCGTCGATGTCACGACCCCGCACCACGGCCACCGGCGAGACGCTGTGAGCCGCCAAAGACAATGTGACAGCGCCGGTTTCGCTGGCACCGATCACCAGAATCTCGGCCTGCGCCGAGACGCCGATGAGAACGTCCATGACACCGCCCTCGATGGCACTCGACGTCACCTCGAACGCGGGATCATCGACGACCAGCGCGGCCAGAGTCTCGGCCGCCACCAACCTGGACTTGGCTGTCGCAACGAATTCCGTTGCTTCTCCGGCAAATTCGCTCAGGTCGACTACTCCCGGCATGTCGACGGCAGTGACGATGTGCAACCGCCGATCGCGTCGGTGCGCGCAGAGGGCCGCCCATATCACCGCCTTGTCCGCCGCGGCGGATCCGTCTATTCCGACGATGATCGGTCGAGAGCCTGTCACGATGGGGGCCTCCGGTCGTTGCCCCGAACACGAGGTGTGGAGCGTGAAGAAGAGTAGGAGTTCAGGTTAGTCGATGGACCCCGCCGAGGTAAGTGGTCTCAGCTGGCGCGCAATGCGTTTGCGTACTCCTGCGTTCGCATGGAGCTGCGCTCGATGGTGGCGGCCTGGGCATCGAGATGGTCCAAGTAGTCCGCCAGTTGATCGCGTTTGCGCGCTCCGGCACCGAGATCTGTCCGCTCGAAGATGCGCCACTGGGCCAACATGGGCCGCAGCACCTCGTCGAGATGGCGAGCGAGGTCGTAGATACCGTCGCGCGCGATGAGCATCGCACTGCGGGCGAAACCCGGCAGGTTGGTACCCGGTAGCTGGAAGTTCATGACGACCTCGGTGATGGCGGTGACCGTCAGGCCGGGTGCCACGGCGAGCGCTGCCGAAACCAGGTTCTCGAAGAATCGGACGTGCAGTTCCTGATCTGCGACGATGCGCCCGAGGAGACGATCTGCTACCGGATCATGGCACTGATCTGCGGTGTTGCGATGACTGATGCTCGAGACCGACTCGTCCAGGGCCACCTGAACGAGTGACCGGAGCAGGTGTGCGCCGTTCATCGGGGAGTCGAATCCCACTGCCATACATTGCGCTCGCGCTCGTCCGAGGGCGACCGGATCGACGCTGCGGGTGGCGACCAGGTAATCGGTGACGGCCGCGGCATGCCGACGTCGTTCGTTGCTCCAGTCGGTGAGCCAGGACGGCCAGGCACCGACCTCGGTTGCCACCGCATCCCGGCGGTAGAGCGGAATGTTCTGCTCTACCAGAAGATTCGTCACCAGCGCGGCTTTCGCAGTTTCGGTCAGCGTCGAGGGACGCGATCCCCAGTACATCTCGGCACGGACGAAGTCGGCCGGTTCCCACTGAACGGACTCGGCGCGGTGACGGGCGAGATTCTCCTCGATGGTCGGGCGCAACTCCCGGAGAACAGTGAACTGACCGATATCACTGTGCATGCTCGTCCCTTCGTCGCCCACTCCCAACGAGATCAAGGTAGATGTGCGCTGCACACCCCGTGAACGGCTTCGCGATTGTTTAGGGCAAGTCGCAGCCGTCCGCGCCACTCGCTCGAGATAGATCACAACGAGTTTTGCCGAAAACCTGGATCACACGTTGATAACAACCTATGATCGATCCTGTTAGAGGCCAGGAAACAAACTTGAAGTACGAAAACACCGCGGTTTTACGCTCGGTTGCATAGATTGAGCCATGGAAGCGCGTTGATACGCGTGAGTAAGTTTGCAGTCCGAATGACCTGAAGAATCCAACACGAAGGGTTGATCTGTGACCGTTCACAACTCGACTAGCCTCGGAATCATGGTCGCGGGTCAGCCTGCGTCGGCTCCTCTTCGCGACTTCCGCGCGGTGGCGCGGCTCCTGGTAGGGCATTTCGCAGCCAACACTCCCTGTGGGTCGTTGCCGGGCGAACAGCTCCACGGCGACGTCACCGAATTCACCGTCAAATGCATCAGCATCGCCGTCCAGATGCTCGACGAACGCCGCGCTCCGGCCGAGTCCGACCTGGCCGAGCTCCGCGCCAAGGCCAGCCAGTGGGCTCGCGAAGGTGTTCCGCTCGAATCCGTGCTCAGCGTCTACCACGAGGGCATCCAGATCGGTTGGAACCTGGTGTCGAAGCGGGCAGGCGAGGGCGATGCCGCACAGCTGATCGAGGCCGCGCGCATGTTCGTGCTGCTGTCGGAGAAGGTATCCATCGCCGCCAGCAAGAGCTACGTCGAAGAACTGCAAGCAGTGGCCAGCGAACACCACACTGCAGCGCACACTCTGGTCACCTCACTTCTCAGCGGCCACAACGCGGTGTCGATGGCACGTCAGTCCGGCATCGAACTCGCCGACAGTTACCTCGTGCTCGCCATTTCGGTGCCGCCGCACCCGGACGAGAACGACCCCAACATCCAGAAGACGGTCGCCGCTCGCAGAAAGCTGCGTCGTGTGCAGGCCGAACTGGCCACGATCTGCGGCCGCACTCCCCTGTCCCTGCTGAGCACCGAGGGCGGCACCGTCCTCATCCCCGGTGTGCACGACGACGAGTGGGTCGAGGCTCTGGTGCATCGCATCGGTACCGCCGCCGAGGTGCCCGTCACCGTCACGGCCGAGCAAGCCGCCACCGCGGACATCCCCACCGCAGCCGATCAGGTACACGAACTACTGTCCCTGGCCCATCAACTGCACCGCCCGTCCGGCCTGTACCGCATGGACGACCTCGTGCTGGAGTACCAGCTGACGCGTCCGGGCCCCGGCCGTCGCCACCTGACTCAGATCCTCGAGCCGCTCGATTCGTCACCCGAGTTGCTCGAGACCCTCGAGATCCACATCTCGCACGATCTGAACCGGCAGCGATCTGCCCGCCAGCTCCATCTGCACACCAACACCGTGGACTACCGCCTCAAGCGGATCGCTCAGCTCACCGGCTTCGACCCCACGCGTCCGTCCGGAATCCGACACCTGCAGGCCGCGCTGGTGGCCCGCCGACTCGAATCCTCGCGCGGCGCAGCCTGATCTGAGAGTTCCGACCGGTTTCTCGATCCGACGGCAGGTAGCGTCGAAGATACATTCGAGAAGCAAGGGGATTCGTCCGTGGCGAAGTTGATGCTGGAGTTGTCCGGGGTGGTCAAGGAGTACCCCACCGGAGAGCAACCGGTGCGGGCGTTGGACGGCATCGATCTCACGATCGAGGGCGGCCAGTTCGTCTCGCTCGTCGCACCGTCCGGTGCCGGCAAGTCGACGCTGCTGCACATGCTCGGCGCACTCGACACCCCGACGTCGGGTTCCATCCGGTTCGACGACGTCGAAGTCACCACCCTCGACGACAACGCGCAATCCGATTTCCGACGCCACCAGGTGGGCTTCGTCTTTCAGTTCTCCAACCTGTTGCCGACGATGTCCGCGTGGGAGAACGTCGCCGTCCCCAAGTTGTTGGACGGCACACCCATCAAGAAGGCCAAGGCCGACGCGATGCGACTGCTCGAGATGGTCGGGCTCTCGAATCGATCCGAGCACCGGCCGGCTCAGCTGTCGGGCGGCCAGATCCAACGCATCGCGATCGCCCGAGCATTGATGATGAATCCGGCACTGTTGATCGCCGACGAACCCACCGGAAATCTCGACTCGAAGACCTCCCACAACATCCTCGAGATTCTGGCGGACGTGGCACACGCCAGCGAGGGGCGTCGAGCAGTGGTGATGGCGACCCACGATCTCGAGGCCGCGCGCTCCACCGACCGCATCGTCAGCATGATCGACGGTCGCGTCGAGTCCGACACACCGACGGCCGGTCTCGATCGGTGATCGGGACCGCGCTCAGCAGATTTCGAGTCATCAGCCTTCGCGACCTCCGCACGCACTGGGTGCGTTCGCTCGTCTCGGCCGGAGTCGTCGCCGTTGCAGCCGGGTTGCTCATCGCTGTGCTCGACACGTACGGGTCGTTGACCGGATCGGTCGAACGTCTCGCGGTGACGATCGCAGGCAACGCGAGTTACGAAGTCGTCGGCGTCACCGACTCGGGCTTCGACCAGAGCGAACTCGACGTGGTGCGCTACGTTCCCGGCGTCGACACCGCGGTTCCCCTGCTGCGCAGCACCGTTCGGTCCGATGTCGGCGATCTGACGGTTCTCGGTGTCGACGCGTCCATCACGGCACTGCAGTCGGATCTGCAGGGCGCAGTCGGCAACGCGGCCGGGCTGTTGTCCGATCCTTCCGGTGTATTGGTCGGTGCCGCAACGGGTCTGAAACAGGGAGACACCGTCACCATCGACGACGTTCCGACGGCGGTGGTCGGTGTGGTCGACGGCCCGGGTACACAGCGCATCGGTGGAGGCATGTTCGCGGTCGCGCTCCTTCCCGCTGCGCAGGCACTGACCGACCGACCGGGTGAGCTCGACTCGATCTTCGTCCTGGGCAGCGGCGACAGTCTGCGTCCCGACCTCGACGCCGCGCTCGCCGGCCGAGTGTCGGTGATGAATCCGGACTTTCGGGCCGACCGCGCGAACCAGGCGATGAGCCTGACGCGCAATGCCACGCTGATGGTCTCGCTGATTGCATTCGTCGTCGCGGCGTTCCTCGTCTTCAACGTCATGAACATGGCCATCGCGAAGCGTCGACCCACGATCTCTCTGCTCCGGGCTGTCGGCGGTCGCCGCGGCGATATCGTCCGCGACCTGTTGTTCGAGTCCGTTCTGGTGGGCCTGGTCGGCGGTGCCGTCGGTGTTCCACTGGGAATCGCGATGGGCCGCATCGCCATCGAGAGCCTTCCACCGTTCCTGTCGCAGGCATTCGACGCACGGATCGAGTACGTGTTGCCCGGTTTTGCAATTCCCGTGGCGATTGCGGCGTGCGTCCTGGCCTGTGTCGGTGCCTCGGCCGTCGCCGCGGTACAGGTGTATCGCATCTCGCCGATCGAAGCACTCGCCGTCGGCGGCGGGGAAACCGCAGGCGGACCGCGCCGTCGATTCGTTGCTGCTGCTACCGCGTTCGGCCTCGTCGCCATTGCCGGATCGTTCGTGTTCGCCGTCAGCGTCGACGGGCAACTGACCCTCGGTGCCGGTGCACTGTTCATGTTCGGCGTCGTCGCGCTGTGCGTCGGGGCGACGGGTCCGATCGTGTCCGCCACAGCGGCCGTCCCTCGCCGCTGGGGTGGTGCAGGCCGACTGGCCACCGCCACCATCGAACGGGCCCCGCGGCGGATCTGGGCAACGGTGATGACGATCGTGATTGCGGTGGGAGTCAGTGTCGGAGTGTCGGGTTCGTTGACCAACATGACCGACTCGGCGGCCGAATCGCTGTCTTCGTTGGCGAACACCGACCTGTACGTGTCGATGAGCTCCCCCGACGCCATACCGTCGGGCCCCATCGTTCCCGCCGAGGTGGAAGAAGCCGTCGCAGCGACTCCCGGTGTGTCTCGCATCGTCGAGGGGCAGTGGGCATACGCCACGATCGACGACGAACTGGTGTCCATCCAGGGCGTCGCCGACGGCAGCAATGCGGTGACACTCGCGTCGCTCACCGACGACGTGCGTTCCCAGGTGCTCGCCGGTGACGGTGTGGTGCTGTCCCAGGGGTTCGGCAGAACGTTGGGTGTGTCGGTGGGCGACTACATCGACCTCCCGACGCCGACCGGTGTGCAGAACGTGCGGGTGCTGGATCTGGTGGACTACATCAATGCCGCAGGCGGCACAATGGCGATCTCGTTGGACTCGATGCAGCGCTGGTACGACCGTCCCGGTGCGACCTACCTCGAGATCAGCGTCGACGGAGACGTTGACGCCGTGCAGGATTCGTTGCGTTCGACACTTCCGCCCGAGACCTTCGTGTACACCGGCGCTGCCGCACTCGAGGGCACCAGCGCGGCCATCAGACAGTCCGGTGCACTGGCCATCGCGCTGCAATGGATCGTCGCACTCGTGGCTGCGGTCGCGTTGCTCAACACGTTGACGCTGTCGGTTCTGGAGCGTCGACGTGAACTCGGCGTACTACGTGCCATGGGCGGTGGACGGGGAACCTTGGCGCGAATGGTGTTGGCGGAGGCACTGTCGGTCGGCATCGTGGGCGGTGTGCTCGGCCTGATCATCGGCGCCGGTCTGCAGTATCTGAGCACCTTGATCCTCGGCGCCAGCATCGGAATCCCGGTTGCCTACACCGCCGGGTGGTCGGTGCTGCTGTACGGACTCGTCGCCCTCGGCCTGTCACTGCTGGGTTCCGCTCCCCCTGCCGTGCACGCCTCGCGACTGAACATCGTGGACGCCATTGCGGCGGATTGAGTGGTGGGCGGGGGCCTCCGGGATCCGCAAACGCGCGCGCGTTCGTCAGATGCGAGCGGAATAGTGTGACGAGCCTGCGCGCGTCTGACAAAGGCGCTCGCGTTTGTGGGAGGAAGGGTGATCGGCCCGCGATATCCAGTGTTTCGTCGGTATCGAATCGACTGCCGATTGCACCGCTCACCAGCACCGCACCGCGCTCAACCTGATCGCGTCACTGACCGGTGTCGTCACGAGCAGCGGCAACCTGCTTCACGATCTGCGGGGTGGGCCGCTAGACTAGCGAGCGCAATGTGGGCCAGCTGAGCATCTCGACAGCGAACCCATCCGCACCCGATTGTTCGCTGGATCGAAAGCCGTTGCTGGACAATGGATTCGAACCAAAAGAACGGTCACCAGCCTTCGTAGCTCAGGGGATAGAGCAACCCTCTCCTAAAGGGTAGGTCGCAGGTTCGAATCCTGCCGAGGGCACCACACAGCAAGTTTGGCGACCCTCCCCAGTTTCGTGCATCTATTGCGGAACCACAAAAACCTCCGTACTATCGAACATGCATTCGAGTACTGGGGAGGAACTCGTGGTCACAGCTGTACAAGATTCGCCGCTGACGTCCGATGAAGTGTTGCGGTTTGTCGCGCGACTTCAGGCGTCCGATGTCGCTGTCGACGCAGCAGCCGGCATCGATTTGATCTCCGCTCTCGAGACCGTCAAGTGCGTCAGCGTGGCGACACAAGCCGTGGTGACCGATGCCGTCGCAACAGCCATCAGCGCCGAGCGCAAAGAACTCGGCAAGCCGAAAGCTCAGTGGCGCAGCGGGATTGCGTCACAGATCGGTCTTGCCCGACGCGAATCACCGAACCGTGGCGGCACTCATCTGGGACTCGCTCGCGCGCTGGTGCACGAAATGCCGCACACTCTCGCGCGCCTGAAAGCCGGCGAACTCAACGAATGGCGGGTCATGATTCTCGCTCGCGAGACCGCGTGTCTCACCGTCGACGATCGCCGCACCATCGACGAGCGACTGTGCGCAGACCCCGCCACCCTGGCCGGTGCCGGCGACCGCACCATAGAGGGTCGCGCCCGCGCCATTGCCAACGAGCTCGACGCCGCCTCGCAGGTCAAGCGACGCGCCAAGGCCTACGCAGCTCGGCGCACCAGCACCCGCCCGGCACCCGAATCGATGGGCTTCTTCACAGCGTTGACGTCGATGGAGAAGACAGTCTGCATGTGGGCCACGCTGCGGCGAGATGCCGACACCATCATCAATGCGGGCGGCGACACACGCACCCGCGACCAGATCATGGCCGACCTGGTGTTCGAGCGAATCACCGGCACATCGGCGGCTCAAGGTCCGCCGGTGACCGTCGACATCGTCCTCTCGGACTCGACCCTCCTCGCCGGTGGTGACACGTCCGCATATCTGCACGGCTACGGCGACATTCCGTCCGACGTCGCCCGGCAACTCATTCGAGACACGCTCGACAGTGAGACGCACATCGCATTGCGCCGTCTCTACGCCCATCCGAAATCCGGAGCACTGACGGCTGTGGAGTCCACATCGCGAGGTTTTCCCACTGCGTTGGGACGCCTCATCGATCTCCGAGATCGCACCTGCCGCACCCCATGGTGTGACGCGCCGATCCGACACCACGATCACATCAGGCCACACACCGCAGGTGGCAAAACCAGCGCCGAGAACGGCGCAGGCCTTTGTGCCGCATGCAATTACGCGAAAGAAGGGGAAGGCTGGACGGCCGAAGCGCTGCGAGACAAACGCAACGCACGACATCGCTACAGGCTCATCTCACCCACGGGGCACACCTATGACTCGAGTGCCCCGCCCATGCCGGTGGTCGAGCTCTACAGCTCGCAGATCGAGAACGTGATGATCACCGGTCTCTTCGACGACGACGCTGCATGACGCGTCGCCGCGGGAAGAGACCGAGCCACAACTCGGTTACACTCGGTGACGACGCGCGTAGCTGCACGTCAGACGTCGTGGAATGCTCCCGAATCACCATGTGCACCCTGCACAGGCTTCTCTTACGGCGATCGAAACTGCCCACCGGCAGTCTCGCCACCTTGCATCTCGGCCCAAGGCCCGCAGGTGCAACACCCTGCCCGAAAGGCACTTTTCATCACTATGACGACCCCACAAACCTTTGCTGCACTCGGCGTACCCCAGGCCATCGCGGATGTACTCGCGAGCCAGGGCAAGACCGAGGCGTTCCCCATCCAGGCCGACACGCTCCCCGACACACTGCAGGGACGCGACGTACTCGGACGCGGAAAGACCGGCAGCGGAAAGACACTCGCATTCTCCATCCCGATGGTCGCGCGCCTCGCCGGACAGCTTCCCGGCAACCGCAAGCCCGGCCGCCCGCGTGGCCTGATTCTCGCGCCGACGCGTGAGCTCGCCACCCAGATCGCCGTCGCGATCGAGCCCCTCGCCTCCGCGTACTCGCTGAAGGTCACCACGATCTTCGGTGGTGTGTCGCAGGTTCGCCAGGTCTCCGCGCTCAAGGGTGGAGTCGACATCGTCGTCGCCTGCCCCGGCCGCCTCGAAGACCTGATGAAGCAGCGCCACCTCACGCTCGACGGCGTTCAGATCACCGTCCTCGACGAGGCCGACCACATGGCCGATCTGGGCTTCCTGCCCGTCGTCACCCGCATCCTCGCCGCCACCCCGGACAAGGGCCAGCGCATGCTGTTCTCTGCGACCCTGGACAACGGCGTCGACAAGCTGGTCAAGCGCTTCCTGCACAACCAGATCACGCACTCCGTCGACGAGGCCACCTCACACGTCGAGGCCATGACCCACAGCGTCTTCGAGGTCGACGGCGTCGAAGCCAAGAAGAAGCTCGTCCATCAGCTCGCCTCGGGTACCGGGCGCCGCATCCTGTTCATGCGCACCAAGCACCAGGCCCGCAAGCTGGCCAAGCAGCTCACCGACGCCGGAATCCCGTCCGTCGACCTGCACGGCAACCTCTCGCAGGCCGCACGCGACCGCAACCTCGCCGCCTTCTCCTCCGGCCAGGCCCGCGTTCTCGTCGCCACCGACGTCGCAGCCCGCGGCGTCCACGTAGACGACGTTCAGCTGGTCGTCCACGTCGATCCCCCGGCCGAGCACAAGGCGTACCTGCACCGCTCCGGCCGCACGGCACGCGCCGGAAGCGCCGGCGACGTCGTGACCGTCGTCCTGCCAGAGCAGCGCAAGGACACCGCAGTGTTGCTGCGCAAGGCCGACATCAAGGTCACCCCGATCCGCGTCACCGCCGACTCGCCCGCAGTGGCGAACCTCGTCGGCGAGCAGGCCCGCTACGTCGAGCCTGCACCGCGAGTCGAGCAGGCCCCGGCCCGCGCCGGAGGCCCGCGCAACAACAACGCGCGACGCGGCGGCCCGGCCCGTTCGGGTGGTCAGCCGCGCAGTGGTGGACAACCCCGTAGCGGTGGCGGTCAGCCGCGTAGCGGTGGCGGCGGCCACAGCCGTCGTGCAGCAGGACCGGCCACGAGCCAGCGCAGCCGCTGATCTGAGCACGTAAGAATCCCAGCCTGAGCGCGGAAAGCCCCTTTACGAGGGCTTTCCGCGCTTTCCTGTTCTCACGCTCACCACGGCAGCAACCGCACAGAGGCCGGCCGCACCGAACCACGCCATCGTGTACGCGCCGGTGGCGTCTCGCACCACGCCTGCGACGACCGATGCGATACCGGCACCGATCTGATGTGAGGCGAACACCCAGCCGAACACCAGTGAGCCTCGATCGCCGAAGACCTCTCGACACAGCGCAATCGTGGGCGGAACCGTTGCCACCCAATCCAATCCGTAGATCACCACGAAGATCACGATCGACGGCTGGATGGTCGCGGACAGCAACCACGGCAGGAACAGCAGCGATACACCACGAAATCCGTAGTACGCCGCCAGTAGGTAACGCGGGTCGACGCGGTCGGTGAGCCACCCCGATCCGATCGTCCCGACGATGTCGAAGATTCCCACCACCGCCAGCAGTCCCGCTGCGGTGGTTTCGTGCATTCCATGGTCGTGTGCGGATGGGATGAAGTGAGTTCCGATGAGCCCGTTCGTCGTCGCGCCACAGATCGCGAAGCCCAGAACCAGAGCCCAGAACGTACGAACGCGGCTCGCATCACGCAACGCCTGTATCGCGGCCCTGGCAGGGTTCACTGTCGAGTCCGCAACCACCGCCGTGTAGCCCTCCGGCGCTCCGTACGGTGTCACCCCGACGTCCGCGGGCATGTTTCGCAGCCACCGCAGCACGAAAGGGACCACGATCAGCGAGCCACCCGCGATGAGGAACGACGCGGCCCGCCAACCGGACCTGTCGACGAGTTGAGCGATCGCGGGCAGGAAGATCAGCTGCCCCGTCGCGCTGCCTGCCGTCAAGATGCCCGACACGAGGCCACGACGCCGCACGAACCACCGATTGGTCACCACCGCCGCAAAGACCAGAGCCATCGATCCGGTGCCGAGACCGATCATGACGCCCCAGGTCAACACCAACTGCCACGCCTGGGTGACGAAGACACTGAGAGCACTGCCTGCCGCGACGATCGTCAACGCAACCGACGTCACCGCCCGGATTCCGAAGCGGTCCATCAAGGCTGCGGCGAACGGAGCCGTCAGACCGAACAACACCAGGTTGACGCCCACCGCCAGCGACAGCATCGACCGCGGCCAACCGAACTCCTCCTGCAACGGCACCATCAACACGCTCGGTGCCGCCCGGAAGCCCGCTGCACCGACAAGGGCAAGGAATGCCACGGCCGCGACGATCCACGCCGGATGAATCCGCCTGCGGGTCCCGATCTCGGAAGTCACCCAGACAGTGTGCATCAGCTGAGCTGGCACACTGGAGCGGTGACCGTCAGTTCTCCTCGCACTCCGAAGTCAGGGCCCCTCGGTCCTCAGGAATTGGCAACCGCCGCGGTCATGAGCAGCTTCACTGTCGCGTTGACGGTGATCGGTGTGCTCGTGCCCATGGCAACGATTCTTCAGGTCGTCGCGGCCATTCCCATGTCGGTGGTCGCGCTTCGGTATCGGACGCGCGCGCTTCTCACCGCTGCGGTAGCAGGCACCCTCGTCGGATTCGTCGCCGCCGGTACTCAGACGGCCCTCACCGTGGCCAGCGCCGCGCTGTTGGGCGGCCTGGTCGGGCGGGCGAAGCGCAAGAAGCAAGGACTGTTCGGCGTACTGGTCACCTCGATGGTCGTCGGGCCTGCGCTCGGGGCACTGACGGTGTTGCTGCTCCTGATCCTTGTTCCGCTACGCACGTTGTTCCTCGACACCCTCCGCAACACCCTGGAAGGAGTGTCCAGGTTGCTCGAGCGCACGTCGGCCTTGCAAGGTGCCGCCGATGTGCTCCGCAGCAGCGCCACCGCGGTGCTCGACAACTGGTGGTGGTGGGTCGGCGGTTCGATCGCGTTCGGGATCGTCACCGGAACGCTGTTCGCCTGGCTGATCCTCACCGCCATCCTCGACCGTCTCTCCACCATCCCCACTCCCGAGGCACTGGTCTCGAGCACGGACGACGAGGAGATCGGACCACTGCCGGTAACCCTCACCTCGGTCGGATATCGGTACCCGGGAAGTGCCACGGCTGCGTTGACCGGAGTCGAACTCCACATCGGACAGGGTGAATTCGTCGCGATCGTCGGCCACAACGGCTCCGGCAAATCGACACTGACGAGGATCCTCGCCGGCCTGGAACCGTCGGAAGGCACCGTGAACAGGCCCGGCGCAACCGGACTCGGCCGGTACGGTGGCACCGCAATGGTTCTGCAGCGACCCGAGAGCCAGATCCTGGGCACTCGCGTCGCCGACGACGTGGTGTGGGGTCTGCCGCCCGGCGACTCCCGTCCCGACGTCGACGCCCTGCTCGACGAGGTGGGTCTCGGCGGCATGGGTGCCCGCGACACCGCATCCCTGTCCGGCGGCGAGATGCAGCGCCTGGCCGTGGCCGCCGCCCTGGCCCGCCGGCCCGCCCTGCTCATCGCGGATGAAGCAACCGCCATGATCGACGCTGCCGGCCGCGAGCATCTGGTCTCGCTCCTTGCCGAACTACCTCGCAGACACGGCATGTCGGTCGTGCTCGTCACCCATCATGTCTCGGAAACCGTTGCCGCAGATCGCGTCGTGCATCTGCACGAGGGGTATCAGGTACAGCACGACTCGGGGTGGATGCAACCGAATACTGCAAATTCTGCTGTACTGCACGACAATTCGAGCCAGCGCCTGCTCGAAGTGTCAGACGTTCGACACACCTACAACCGTCGAACTCCCTGGGCGCAGGCCGCACTGAACGGGATCGACATCACCGTCAAGCGTGGTGAAGGAGTTCTCGTTCTCGGCGGAAACGGCTCGGGTAAGTCCACTCTCGCCTGGATCATGGCCGGACTCACCGGCCCGACGAAGGGCACCGCGCAGCTCGACGGCAAGGCCATGACCACCCGGGTGGGCGACGTCGGACTGGCATTTCAGCATTCCCGCCTGCAGTTGCAGCGTCGCACCGTCTCCGAGGACATCGCCGCGGCAGCCGGGCCCGAAACCGGTTCTGCCACAGTCTCGGCCGCCATGGATGCGGTCGGCCTCGACAGGTCTCTCGCCGCCCGCGAGATCGATTCGCTGAGCGGTGGTCAGATGCGACGCGTCGTGCTGGCCGGGCTCATTGCGCGTCGGCCTCGCGTGCTGGTTCTCGACGAGCCTCTTGCCGGCCTCGATCCACCCGGACGCGACGACATCATCGGCGTTCTCGCCGGACTACGTGAACGCGGCGTCGGGATCGTCGTCATCTCACACGATGTGGACGGCATGGACACCGTCTGCAGCCGCACCATCACGATGTCCGACGGCCACATCGTCTCCGACTCGATCCTGGGGAGTGTGCCCTCGTGACCACCGTCGTACTGCGTCAGGTCCCCCGGCTCTCGCCGATCCATCGGCTGTGGGCCGGCACCAAACTCGTTGTCGTCCTGCTCCTCAGTGTCACTCTCGTGGTGGCACCGACGTGGCCCGCGCTCGGAATCGTGTTCGGACTGTTGGTGATCGCCGCGATCATTGCGCACGTTCCGATCACGGCGCTGCCGCGTCCACCGTGGTGGATCTGGGCATTGTTCGGCGTCGGAGCCTTGATCAATCTGCCGATCGGCAGCGCAGCAGTGCTGGTGTACCTGCGTGCGACGCTCTTCGTCTTCGTGCTGCTCGGTGCCTCGATGATGATCGGCTGGACCACCTCGATGAGTGACATAGCCCCGGCCGTATCGAAACTCGGCGTACCGTTGAAGAAGCTGAAACTGCCGGTCGACGAGTGGGCGATCGCCGTGGCGTTGAGCCTGCGATCGCTTCCGCTGTTGATCGAAGAGATGCGTACCCTCAACGCGGCCCGACGCCTTCGCCCCAAGCCCGTTGTGAACAGCGCCTCGGACAATTCGCTGGTCGACATCGTCACAACGGTCATGTCGGTGGCCATCCGACGGGCCGACGAGATGGGTACGGCCATCACCGCTCGCGGCGGCACCGGGATGATCACCGCCACCGACTCTCGATTCAAGGCCTCGGACGCGCTGACGCTGGCCGTGGTGACGGTGGCCTGCGCCGCAGCGATCGCCATCAGCTTCCTGGTGGGGTGAAGGCTATTCGCCTGCGAGGCGCTCGGTGCGAGAGTTCAAAGCCTTCACGAACACATCGGGGATGTCTCGCGGATCCTCGGCGATGTAGCTCGTTCCACCCGTGACCGCTGAAATCTGTTGCAGCGCAACGGGGTCTGCATCACTGGTGACGCCGACGGTAACGATGACGATGGGCCGAACGGGATCTTGTTCCTTCTGCAGCGCTGCCAGCAGCTGATCCAGCGAAATGCTGCCGTCGTCTTCGTTGGCTCCGTCGGTCAGGATGATGACGCTGTTGACGTAGTTCGGGTCGTAGCCCTCCTTGACCCGGCGGAATGCGGCCAGAGTGGTGTCGTACAGCCCGGTTCCGCCTCCGACCAGAGCAGGTAGACCACGAATGGAGTCGAGGATCGCCTGGCGCTGCGGCTTACCGTCGACCGTGTTGCTCACCGGACCGAGCGGCACCAGTTCTCGATAATCCTGTTTCCCACCACCGAGTCCGATCGAGAAAGCCCACAGACCCATCTGGGTCTGGTCACTGAACAGGTCGTTGGCACCGACCGATGCATCGACAGTCAACGCGATACGAGTCGAGTCACCCGATTTCGCGGCCATCGAACCGGATACGTCCTCGACGACGAGGGTGCGCAACGGCAGCGCGAGTACGGCCCAATCTCGCAGTGTCGTCTCGATGGACAGGGGGTTCTTGATCTCCAGCGAGGCAACGGATCCGACACCCTTGCCGTCGGGCAGCGGGGTGCCGCTCGCGGTACGGAAGCCGGCCGCGACAAGCGTGTCGGTGGCCGACTGGGTGGCCAGGACCGAGGCCAATGCCGCTCCGGCTTCCTTGACACGGTCGTAGTCGGGCCCGGCCGGAGCGGTCACCGCCAACGGATAGTTGAGGAAGTAGCTGCCGGTCGGCGGAACCGACTCGGTGAGCTCCGCGCCCGGGTTGTCCGCCTCGTAGGCGAGCAACGCCTGTTCGGTTGCCACGCTGGTGCCGCCCTCGGCGGCCACCTGGGCCACCAGATCCGGGGTGCCGTGGGGAGCGTCGGCAATCCGTCCGAAGTCCTGCGCCATGGGTACCAACGCTGCGGATACGGCCTTGGCATCCGAGATCGCGACCTCGGATTCGGCAAGCGCGCCGAGAATGGCTGCGTTCGACGCACTGCTGGTGAGGGGGTCTCCGATGCGCTGCCCGGGAAGTTGCAACACGCTGAGCCAGGTATCGGCGACCGGCACCGCATCGGATTTCGAGACCAGAACGGGAAGCGTGTTCGCGACGGACGTCTTGGCCAGCTCGGGCAGAGCACCGGTCGAACGCAGGGTCTTGAGCAGCCACAGCGTCGAATCCGGGATCCACAGGTCCGGGCGATTCTCGGTGCCCGCGATCTCCGTCGCAGTATCGGTGGGACGCTCGGAGCGGACATCGAAGTTCACGCACCCACGATCGAACTCGCCGGCCCGAGAGACGATCTGCTGCACCGGCTCGGCGATGGAGGCGTCCACCGCGAGCGAGACGGTGTCGAGGGAATCGCAGGAATCCGCACCGGATGCACGGACGGCCTGGACGCCGAACCAGCCGCCCGCCGCGACCACTACTACCGCGAGCGCCGCTGCGCCCCAGGTCACGACAGGACTGAACCTACGACTGCTGCCGCTGTGACGTCCCGACATCGACTTCGCCCCCTACTTCGACCCCCGACACGCCTCTGCGCCACGGTTACTCCGCACTACCCCAGGTGACGGAGAGCACGCGGCGCACATCATAGCCGCTCCCGTCACCGACCGGAACGGCTCCTCAGCGCATTCACGAAGACATTCGGGATTTCGGCCGGATTTCGAGCAACAAAGCTCGAACCACCGGTCGCAGCTGAAATTTGCTGCAGCACACCGGCATCGGCGTCGTCGGTGATGCCGATGGTGACGATGACGACCGGCTTGGACGGGTCCTGCTCGGTGCGCAGGGTCGACAACAGCTCGTCGAGCGAGATGCTGTCTGGATCCTCGTTGGTGCCGTCGGTGAGGATGATGACACTGTTCACGGCATCGGGGTCGTACCCCTCCTGCACGGTGCGGAACGCAGCCAATGTGGTGTCGTAGAGGCCGGTACCGCCCCCGACCAGCGACGGAAGGGTTCGAGTCTGCTGCAGCAGCACCTCGCGCTGAGTGGTGTTGCCTACCTTCTCGTCCATGCGCCGGATCGGTGCCAGCTCTTTGTAATCCTGGCTGCCGCCGCCGAGTCCGATCGAAAATGCCCACAAGCCCATCGACGCGTTGTCGGGGAACAGGCGATTGCCGGTCTCGCTGGCCTGCACCGTCATGGCGATGCGCGTGTTCGCACCGGCGCTGTAGTTCATCGATCCGGAGACGTCTTCCATCACCAGTGCCCGCGAGGGAAGCGCCAGCACCTGATACTGCTTCAGCGTCGACTCGGCGGCCTGCTGATCGGCAATCGTCAGAGCCGTCACCTCCCCGATCCCACGATCGGAATCCAACACTGCATTGTCCGCGGAGCGGAAACCGGCCTCGGACAACGCCTGTTGGCCCTGCTCGGATTCGATGGCCGCCGCCAAAGCCGTCCCGACGGACTTCGCGGCCTCGTGTCGGTCGCCTGCAGGCTCGGTCACGGCCAACGGAAAGTTCAGGAAGATGCTGCCCGTCGGCGGTACCGTCGCGCCGAGATCGTTGTCGTTGTCTATCTGGTACTGCAGGAAGGTCTGCTCCGAGACCACGGCAACTCCGCCGTCGGCGACCACGTCGTCCAGACGAGCATTCGGATCGGCCTCACCGCGGGTGGCAGCCTGAGCCTGTGCGATGGGAACGAGCGCCGCCGAGACCGAGTCGAGGGCCTTCTCGTCCGATCCGGCCTCGGCCACCGCGCCGAGGATCGCCGCGTCGGACATGGTGTTGGTCAACGGGTTTCCGATACGCAGACCTTCGAGTTTGAGGGCAGTGAGCCACGTGTCGAAGAACGGCACCTCGTCCTTGCGGGCAGCGAGCACAGCGGGGGTACTGGCCACCGACTGACTCGCGAGGTCGATCAGCGATGCGGTGGACCGGACGGTCTTGCCGACCCACAGTGACGAATCCGGAATCCAGAGAGAGGGAACATCGGCACCCTTGGCCACCGCGGCCGAGACCTGACCCGATTCGCTCGCGGTCACGTCGATCCGAGCGCAATCCAGTTCCTCTGCGGACGTGCCATCGACGATCTTCTGCAGCACCGGCGCGATCGCGGGATCCGCGGCCAGCGAGTAGGACGCGGGGTCGCCGCATTCGGAACCGAAGGCCTTCTGTGCAACGACCACGCCGCCTGCGACCACGACGAGGAGCGCGACGGCAATGACGCCGTACTTCACCACTCCTCTACTGCTCGTCGTGGACGACGAAGCACTGTGCCTACCGGGCATGACATGACCTCTCCGTAGCGAGCGAGAGGGAGAAGTTCGTCCGCCCCGCCGTTCGGTTCGCCAGATACTACGTCAGGCGTAGATCTTGACGAACGTCTTCAACGAGTTCTCGATGTCGCCCTTGAGTGCACGGGCCACGCCGGAACCGATCGGACCGAACAGCGGTGCACCGCCCAGGTTGATGTCGATGGTGATCTCGGAACCGTCGCCCTTGGATTTCACGGACATGTTCAATCCGATTTTGACTCCGCCCTTGCCGTTGCCCTTGAGCTCGAGCTTCTTGGGCGGATCGTAGGACTCGATCTTCCAGGACACCCGGTTGCGCATGCCTTTCACGCTGGCGATGGAGTCCAGAGTGGTGCCGACGGCCAGCTGCTCGGGCAGCTCCCCCCGCCACGCTTCGTGGATGGAGAGCCATTGCTCGTATCCGGACAGATCGGACGCGTGCTCCCACGTCTGCTCGGGGGTCAGTGGGACGTCGAGGGAAACCTTCAGCTTGGCCACAGCAGGGATGGTAACCGCTGAACGAGAAGTGCCCGTGTGAGGCCTTGCTCACACGGGCACTTCTCGACGCGTCTACAGGTGTACTAGTGCGCGCTGGCCTTCTCCGCACCGATGCCGGTGAGGGAGCGAACCTCCATTTCGGCCTGCTTGTCGGTGTTCTCGGTGTCCTTCGAGATCAGAGTTCCGACGATGCCGAGGATGAATGCCAGCGGGATCGACACGATGCCCGGATTGGAGAGCGGGAACCAGGCGAAGTCCGAGCCGGGAATCATCGACGTCGGCGATCCGGAGACGGCCGGGGAGAAGACGATCAGCACGATCGTCGAGATCAGGCCTCCGTACATGCTGAACAGTGCGCCGGTGGTGGTGAAGCGACGCCAGAACAGCGAGTACAGGATGGTCGGCAGGTTCGCGGCCGCCGCGACAGCGAACGCGAGTGCCACCAGGAAGGCGATGTTCTGCCCGTTGGCGAGGATGCCGAGGCCGATGGCCAGGATGCCGATGACGACGGCCGTGATGCGCGAGACCTTGACCTGCTTGGCGTCGTCGACCTTGCCCTTCTTGATGACGCTCGCATAGATGTCGTGAGCGAACGACGCCGACGCGGTGATGGTCAAACCGGCGACCACGGCGAGGATGGTCGCGAAGGCGACCGCCGAGATGACGCCGAGCAGAATGACGCCGCCGAGCTCGAAGGCCAACAGCGGAGCCGCGGAGTTCTGACCGCCGGCCGAGGCCAGGATGCGGTCGGGTCCGACGATCGCTGCGGCACCGTAGCCGAGCACCAGGGTGAACAGGTAGAACGCACCGATGAGCGCGATGGCCCACACGACGCTGCGACGAGCTTCCTTGGCGGTGGGCACCGTGTAGAAGCGCATCAGCACGTGCGGCAGACCCGCAGTGCCGAGCACGAGTGCGATGCCGAGCGAGAGGAAGTTGATCTTGGAGGTGGCACTGCCGCCGTACTGGGCGCCGGGCTCGATGACATCACGCGCTGCGACGGCGTCGCTTGCCGACGAGGACACCATGGCCTGTGCGCTACCGAGCAGCTCGGAGAAGTTCAGGCCGAACTTGGCGAGCACGAGGACCGTCATGAATGCGGCACCGGCGATGAGCAGAACGGCCTTGATGATCTGCACCCAGGTGGTGCCCTTCATGCCGCCGATGAGCACGTACGCGATCATCAGCACACCGACGATGGCGATGACGATGGACTGCCCGGTGCGGTCGGAGATGTCGAGTAGCAATGCGACGAGTCCGCCTGCTCCTGCCATCTGTGCGAGCAGGTAGAACAGCGAGACGGTCAAGGTGGACAACGCGGCCGCGGTGCGGACCGGGCCTTGCTTGAGCCGGAAGCTCAGCACGTCCGCCATGGTGAATTTGCCGGTGTTCCTCAGCAACTCGGCGACCAGGAGCAGGGCGACGAGCCAGGCGACGAGGAAGCCGATGGAGTACAGGAAGCCGTCGTAGCCGTACACCGCGATGGCACCGGCGATACCGAGAAAGCTTGCCGCCGAGAGGTAGTCGCCCGCGATGGCGACGCCGTTCTGAGGTCCGGAGAACCCGCCACCTGCGGTGAAGAACTCTGCAGAGGTCGCGTTCTTCTTCGATGCGCGAATGACGACGGCCATCGTGATGAGGACGAACGCGCCGAAGATCGCGATGTTGACGAGTGGCTCGCCGACGGTGGTGCTTGCTGCTTGCGCGAGATTCATCGCTTCGCTCCCTGGGAGGCTTCCATCTCGGCGCGCAAGGCTGCGGCGCGAGGATCGAGTTCACGGTTGGCGAACTTCACGTAGATGCCAGTGATAGCGAACGTGGTGACGAACTGGCCGAGGCCGAGCAGCAGACCGACGTTGATGTTGCCCCACACCTTGGTCGACATGAAGTCGACGGCGTAGGTGCTCAGCAGCACGTAGATGACGTACCAGACCAGGAAGAACCCGGCCATCGGGAACACGAAGCTACGCAGGCGGTGTCGGAGTTCCTGGAACTCGGGACTGGCTTGCATGTCGACGAACGCTTGCGCGTCCGGTGGCGAATTGGTTTCCGGTGCGGTCACCTTGGACTCCTGAAGTAGATGTGAGCTCTAGCTGAACCGGAACAGTAATGAGAGTCAGGTCACAAAATCAGGAGGTGGCATCGATCACACGGCGGGCTGCGGGAGTGTGCGACGAGCGGTCGAGAATGGCAGATGAGCGGCGGCGGCGGGAGTGGAGCCTGCGGAATGACCCAACGAGTGGAGTGGAGCCTGCGGAATGACCCAACGAGTGGAGTGGAGCCTGCGGAACGACCCGAAGACGCAGTTACAGTTCGCGCTCTCGGTCTTTGCCCATGTCGAGGCCCTCGGGCAGGTGCAGACGGGCGAAGATGCGGGAGATGTCCGACGGCACCGTTTTTCGGGTGGCGAGGCTGACGACGATCATCGCGGCGAAGGCGACGGGAACGCTGACTGCGGCCGGATAGCCGAGTATCGCTGCCGCCCACCCGCCGAGGATGCCGTCGGAGATGGGGGTGACGACGGAGATCGACGCGGCCACGAGGGAGATACCACCGCCGAGGAACAGACCGGTCGCGGCTCCCGCTGCCGTGAGTCCGCGCCACCAGATGCCCAGCACCAGCAGGGGGCACAGGGTGGATGCGGCAACCGCGAACACGAGCCCGACGGTGCGTGAGAGGTCGAGTGAGACAACGCCGATCGACAGGGCGAGCGGTACAGCGCCGGCAAGTACCGAGGCGACGCGGAAGTCTCGCACTTTGCCCGAGAGCACATCGGTACTCAACACTCCGGCGATGCTGACCAACAGACCGGACGAGGTCGACAGGAACGCCGCGATGGCACCGGCGGCCACGAGAGCGGCGAGCAACTGCCCTGGAATTCCGGACAGCACGGAGCCGGGCAACAGCAGTACCGCGGCGTCCGATGCCCCGGTGATGAGCAGTTGCGGTACGTACAGGCGAGCGAAGACGCCGAGCACCGTCGGGAACAGGTAGAACATGCCGAGCAACGCCAGGACGGTCAACGAGGTGAGTCGCGCGGCTCGGCCGTCCGGGTTGGTGTAGAACCGCACCAGCACGTGCGGCAGTCCGAGGGTTCCGAGGAACGTGGCCAGAATCAGCGAATACACCTGATACAGCGGGTGCGCGCCGCCCAGTCCTCCGCCGGGCATCGCCCATGCCCTGTCGGTGGTCGGCGCTCCCGCCACCACAGGGACGGGCGAGCCTGCGTCCAACGTGAGCACAGTGCCCGATCCCAGTTCGTGTTCGCCTGCCTCGAGACGCACTCGGCCGTCGACGCTCTCGTCGTCGAGGGTGCCGGCCACGGATACGACGATCGGTGAATCCACCTGTACGAGAACATCGGTGGTGATGTCGACCACGGTCTGCTCGGACACGGTCGGTGGGGCCGGGCTGCCGACGCTGCGGTCGTCGGCGAAGAAGTACACGGCCAACACCAGTGCCGGGATCGCGATCGCGGTGAGCTTGAGCCAGTACTGGAACGCCTGCACGAAGGTGATCGAGCGCATTCCGCCGCCGACGACGTTGGCGATGACGATGAGCCCGACAGCCAGGGCCCCGACCCAACCCGGTACTCCGAGGAGGATGTTCAGGGTCAAGCCTGCGCCCTGGAACTGCGGCACCAGATACAGCGCGCAGATGACCACCACCACCAACATGGCCACGGTGCGCAACCATGGTGCACCGAGCCGGAACTCGACGAAATCCGGCACCGTGTACGCGCCACTCCGGCGCAGGGGCGCGGCGACGAACAGCAAAAGACCCAGGTAACCCGCGGTGAAGCCCACGGGATACCACAGCGCATCGGCACCGTATTTGGCTACGAGACCGGCGACGCCGAGAAACGATGCAGCAGAAAGATATTCACCACTGATGGCCGCGGCGTTCCACCGCGGCCCGACCGAACGCGAGGCCACCAGAAAGTCCGAGGTGGTGCGGGCCAACCGAACTCCGTAGACGCCGATGCCCACGGTGGCCGCGGCTGCCAGGAGCAGCGCGATCACCGTTGCGACGGGAATGGACTGGTTCACCGAAGCCTAGTCCTCGACCAGATCGACGAACTCCGTCTCGTTGCGCTCGGCCCGGCGCACGTACGCCCAGCCGACCCCGAAGAGCAGCGGATAAATTGCCACCCCCAGCACCAACCACGGCAACCCGATACCCAGCGGGGCGACATCGGTGAAACGCTCGAGCAGCAAGCCGGACAACGGGATTGCGAACAGTATCGACAGCGTCATCACCGCCAACCGCACCGACAGCAGCAGTTGGGCACGAACGAGACTACGAACCAGGGCGTCGCCCACCTCGGTTTGCTCCTGCACTTCTACGCGGGTGCGCACCATCCGTGCACCGCGACGTTGCGAGAGTACGACGCGTTGCCGATGCGGCTGGCTCACCGCGCACCCCTGATCATCGCGACGACCACGATTGCAGCGGCCCGCGGACCAGTCTGTCCTTGAGCTCCCTGGCGTGCCTGCGGCTCACCGGCAACTCGCAGGCGGCCAGATCGCCACTGCCCCGCAAGCACACCACCAGACCCGAACCGACGCTGCGGATTCCCGTCACCAGCCGCAGCGAGACCAGATAGGAGCGGTGCACCCGCAGGAATCCCGCATCGGCCCAGCGACTTTCGAGTGCCGAGATCGGTATCCGCACAAGGTGCGAGCCGGTACCGGTATGCAATCTGGCGTAGTCACCGTCGGCCTCGACCCATGCGACCGAGGACCGGTGCACCAACGTGGTGGTTCCGCCGAGTTCGACCGGAATCACTTCGTCGGCGGAGGTGTCGGCGGCCTGCGCCGGTCGACGGCGGGCAACCAGGACGCGTCGAACGGCCTCGGCGAGCCGATCCTCGCGCAGTGGCTTGAGCAGATAGTCCACGGCACCCAGATCGTATGCGGCGAGTGCCCGATCGTCGTGGGCGGTGACGAACACGACGGCGGGTGGCCGCGCGAAGGCCGACAGGATGCCGGCCAGTTCGAGTCCGTCGAGGCCGGGCATGTTGATGTCGAGGAACACGGCATCGACTACCGGTTGCGCGGAGCTCTGCTGGAGCTGCCGGAGCGCGGTGGTCGCGTCCTGCGCGGTGAACACCTCGGAGACGGCGTCCTGCTCGCGAAGCAGGAAGGCGAGCTCGTCCAGCGCGGGGCGCTCGTCGTCCACCGCGAGCACGACCAATCCGCGCCCGCTCGAGGTTCCGGCCTGCGTCATGCCCGCACACCCGGCCTGAATTTCGGCACGCGCATGCTCACCTTGGTGCCTGCGCCCGGTGCGGTGTCCACGACGAGACCGTAGTCGTTTCCGAAGGCCGCCCGCAGCCGATCGTCCACGTTCGCCAATCCGACATGGGCCGCGTCCTCGGTGTGCAGGCTGCCCGACCGCAGCACCTCGGGGTCCATCCCCACGCCGTCGTCCTCGATGCTGATCACCGCATCGGTGCCCTCGTCGGCCGCGATGATCGTCACGCGGCCGCCGTCGGCCTTGCCCGACAGGCCGTGCCGGACGGCGTTCTCGACGAGCGGCTGGAGCGCGAGGAACGGCAGCGCAACCCCCAACACCTCGGGCGCGACCTGCAACGAGACCTGCAACGAATCACCGAAGCGAGCGCGCTCGAGCGTCAGATACCTGTCGATGTTGCGAAGCTCGTCCGCGAGGACGGTGAATTCGCCGGCATTGCGGAACGAATATCGAGTGAAATCGGCGAACTCGAGCACCAGTTCGCGGGCCCGATCCGGATCGGTACGGACGAACGACGCGATGGTGCCCAGTGCGTTGTAGATGAAGTGCGGGCTGATCTGCGCTCGGAGCGCCCGCACCTCGGCGCGGTCCAACCGAGCCCTCGACGCATCGAGTTCGGCGAGCTCGATCTGCCCGCACGCGTAACGCGCGACCTCGGCGATGGCACCGAGCACGCCCGGCCCCGGCTCGTCGACCATGGCCGCACCCAACACCCCGACCACGGGCGAATCGTCGACTACCAGCGGCTGCGCCACCAGCGCCTTCACCGGGTGGATCGAACCGAGCGGAAGGCGCACCAGCACTCGCCGCTGCCCGTCCACGGCTCGCTTCGCCGCCTCCACGAACGCCGGTGTCAGCTCGTCCCACGGACCGTCCCAGGCCAGCAGGGAACCGTCGGGATCGCAGATACCGAGCGCGTCCGCCCCGGTCAGCACCCGCAGATGAGGTGCCGCGACCGATGCCGAGCGGGCGTCGAGACCGTCACGCAGGGGCTTGGCCGCCAGGGATGCGGTGTGCAGGGTGGAGTGCACGGCTCGTTCGGCCGGTGTGGTCAGATCGCGTCGACCACGCAGGCTGATGACTGCGATCACCGTGACGATCAGCGCCACGATCACTGCCAGCCAGGCCAGGGCAGCCGTCATCGCACGCACGTACCCGAAGTCGGTACGTTCAGGAATCGTTCGACGAGCCAGTCGACTCCGATGGCGTTGGCTGCCAGCTCGGCGTGGCCCTGTTGCGGTTCGGCCCTGAACTCGATGTCGTCGCCCATGCCGCAGGCAGTCGCAACGGCATCCCGAGTCCACTGCGGATCGATCAGATCGTCGCGCTCGCCGACCAGTACGAACAGCGGAACATCGGTGCGAGATGTCGGCAGCGCCACCGATTCGAGCCAGTCCGTCATCCGATCCGCTGCCTGCTCGGTGACCGGAAGAGCATCGGCCGGGTCGATGACAGCTCCGGCGTCGGCCTTGGAGAAGCCGAGCAGATCGCTGCACGCCGTCAGTGCGGTCACGTTGTCGGCGAACGTGCCGCGGATGTAGTCCGAACGCTCGGCACTCGGATCCGCGACGTGCAGACCCTCGAACAGATACGGCACCAGCAGCTGGCGCGGCAAGGTCTGTTCGGTCTCGGGGGCGAGGATGCGAGTCAGATCGGCGGTGGGCGAGAGCGCCGCGGCACCCACCAACTGCAAGCCGTCGCCGTAGTCTGCGTTGCGCTCGGCAGCTGCCCAGACCGCTTGCCCACCTTGGGAAGTGCCCACTGCACCCCACCGGGTACCGACGTCGGGCACCACGTTACGGGCCGCGCGCACCGCGTCGATGACGTCGTAGGCGGCGGCGTCTCGGTCGAGGTAAGCCGGATCCCCGGGTGTTCCGAGCCCCTGGTAGTCGGTCACCACCACCACGGTGCCGCGCTCGAGGAACGGCGTCACCAATCCGATGGTGCCCAACAGATTCGGGTAGAGCGAGGGTGCACATTCGTCGGTGACGCCGGTGGTGCCGTGCCCCACCGACACGATCGGCCAGCCGCCCGGAGGCGCAGAACCTTTGGGCACGAACACCGTTCCCGACGTCTCGGTACCGCCACCGCTCACCCCGTCGGTGGTGCGGTAGACGATCTTGAAGGCCGTTCCACCGAGGTACGCGACGCCGATGTCGACCTGGCCCAGCTGCATCGACGACACGATCGCGCCGCGTTCGGAGCCCTCGGGCGCAGCAATCGCAGCCGGGACGGACGGTTGTGTCGGTGACGCCGGTGTGCTGCAGGCGGACAGAGCGAACGCGAGGGCCGCGGCCGCCACCAACCCGCTCGACCTCACTGTCTCTGCGCTCCTACATTGCGTTCGTCTACGTCGTGCGTCGTTGAATGCGGGCCTCGGCCGCAATCTCTTCCACGTCCAGACCATTCAACACTGCGCGCAGAGCTTCGTCGTCCAGCTCCCCCGAGTCACGGGCGGCGACCAGCGCCGCCCGCTGCGCGACCAGCACGTTGTGCCGCAGGGTATCGAACAGCGCTCCGGCCGCCGCGATTCGCTTCTCCCTGTCCTCGGTCTCGTCCGCGTCCAACCGTGCCCGCACCGAACGGCGTACGCGCGAGATCACCTCGGCTACCCGATCACTGTCGACGCCCGCGATTCCGTCCTTCGCAGCACGCTCGAGGTAGGTCTCGGCGGCGGTGCGGGCGATGGCCTGCGAGAGCAATCGCTGATTGTCGGTGCGTTGCTGCTCGAGTGGATCGGCAACGTCGAGTCGGCGGATCATCAGCGGAAGCGTCAGGCCCTGCAGCAGCAACGTTCCGACGGCGACGACGAACGCGACGGCCTGAATCACTGCGCGACCGGGGAATTCGTCGCCCGCCACCGTCGTCAACGGCACACCGGCGGCCGCGGCAAGCGTCACCACTCCGCGCATGCCTGCCCACGAGAGCACCAGGTTCTGCTGCCAGCTCAGACCGGTCTCGCGTGGTGCCTTTCGCCGAAACAGTCTGCGAAACAACATGTGTCGACCGGAATTGACGAAAATCCAGGCTGGGCGGACGGCCATGACCACCACGAGCACCACCAGCGCGTATCCGAACACGTGATGGACCGGCAAACCCTCGCGTTGCACTTCCTCGATCACGAATTTCAGCTGTAAACCCATGTAGGCGAACACGAACGCCTCCAGGAGCAGATCCAGCGTCGGCCACACCTGGCGTTCCTGCACCCGAGTGGTGACCGAGACGTCTGCGGTGATGCGGCCCAACACGAAGCCGGCGGTGACAACGGCCAGGACACCGGAGGCATGAATTTCCTCCGCCGCCAGAAAGGCCGCGAACGGCAGCACGAGACCGAGCACTGTCTCGAGGGCCGAGTCGGCGATGCGCTTGCGGATGAACCGGACGATGCGCGACAGGACCAGCCCGACCAGAACGCCCCCGACGATCTCGTAGCCGAAGTACAACACCGGTGAACCCAGTTCGATGCGGCTCCCCGTCACCGACGCCACGGCCAGGGTGAACAGGGTCAGTGCGGCCGCGTCGTTCACCAAGCTCTCGCCGGTGAGGATGGCCATCATTCTCGCGGGGAGGCCGAGCTTGCGGCCGACGGCGATCGCAGACACCGCATCGGGCGGGGCCACGACGGCACCGAGCACCAGGGCCGCACCGAGCGTCAGTTCGGGAATCAGTAGATTCGCGAACCAGCCGACGGCGACCGTCGTCACGATCACCATGACCAGTCCGAGCCGAAGGATCTGGCCGAGGTTCCGTCGGAAGGTGACGAACGAGAAATCGAGCGCAGCCGAGTAGAGCAGCGGCGGAAGCACCACGCCGAGGATCAGCTGAGGCGAGAGACTCACATGCGGAACGCCGGGAACGAACGACGCGATCGACCCGACGGTGACCAGAACGAGCGGGACCTGAAGGTCCAGACGCTTGGCGAAACCGGCAACGGCAATCGCGAAGATGACTACGAGAAGAAGAATCGGTCCGTCCACCGAGACGATTGTGCCGTCAGCCGCACACTATGGCGCGACCGACGGCCGCTATGACGAACTCCGGACGACCGGTACGTCCTACTTGTCCGGAATTGCCTTCTTGGCTGCTTCCTGAACCTTGTCGATCTTGTCGGAGTACTTGCCACCGGTCTTGTTGTCGATGAAGTCCCCCGCCTTCTCGACGACGTCGTCGATCTTGTCCGAGTTCTCGGCCGCAAGGTCCTTGCCCTTGTCGACGATGCCCTTCAGATTGTCTGCGAAGCCCATGACTGTCTCCTGTCGCTGGAATGATCGAACACCTGGAAGCTTACGTTTTGTACTGCGTGTTGCGTAGTGATGTTCGATTGCGCAGTGCCGATCCGAACCGGTGCGCAACCTCGACGAGCGCGATTCCGATGCCGCCGATGATCAATGCACTGGTGGTGGCTCCGATGTTGGACGGGTCGAGCTTGAAGAAGGTACGGCAGAACGGGATTGCGAACAGCAACAGGTAACCGCCGACCGATCCGGCGAGAAGCAGGATCTTCCACCAGTTGTAGGGCCGTGCGACGACGGCCAACACCCACAGCGCGATCATGATCAAGGTGATCAGCGCGGTCGTGCTGGCCTGCGTCACCTGAGCCTCGGTGGCGTTGGGGCCCGCGTACACCAGCAGGTAGGACACGAACGTGCACGAACCGACGATCAGCCCGGACGGGACGGCCAGCCGCATCACCCGCGAGACGAACCCGCTGCGCGCCCGCTCGTTGTTGGGCGCGAGCGAGAGCACGAACGCCGGAATGCCGATGGTGAACCACGCCGCGATCGTCACGTGTCGCGGCAGGAACGGATACGGAATCGGTTCGAAGTGGAAGATCTGCGAGAGCACACCCGAAAGCCCGATGAGAAACGCCAGCAGCACCGAGTACACGGTCTTGGTCAGGAACAGATTGGAGACTCGCTCGATGTTGCCGATGACACGTCGCCCCTCCCCCACGACGTAGGGCAGAGTGGCGAACTTGTTGTCCAACAACACGATCTGCGCGACGGCTCGCGTGGCCGCACTTCCCGAGCCCATCGAGACACCGATATCGGCGTCCTTGAGAGCCAGCACGTCGTTGACGCCGTCACCGGTCATGGCGACCGTGTGGCCGCGAGATTGCAACGCGCCCACCATTGCCCGCTTCTGATCGGGCCGGACGCGGCCGAACGTGGTGGAATTCGCGAGAGTGTCGGCCAGCTTCTCGGAGTCCTCGGGCAGCTCTCGCGCGTCGATCGGGGCGTCGCCGCCGGGTAGGCCGAGCGACCCGGCAACCGCACCGACCGAGACGGCATTGTCGCCGGAGATGACCTTCACCTCGACGTGCTGACTTGCGAAGTAGTCCAACGTCTCTCGGGCGTCCTCGCGCACCTTCTGCTCGAGAATCACCAGCGCGCGCGGGGAGACGACACCGGGCGCATCCGGGGCGTCGACCGGGATGTCGCTGCTGGCGAGCAGCAATACCCGCAGGCCTTTGGAACCGGTGGATTCGGCCAGTCGAGCCGTCTCGGAGCCCGGGTCGAGCAACACGTCCGGGGCACCCAGCAGCCAGTTTCCGTGCTCTCCGTACGACAGGCCGCTCCACTTCTTGGCCGAGGAGAACGGGGCCACGGCGCTCTGCGTCCACCCCGGCGAGTCGGGGTACGCCTCGCCGACGGCCTGCACGCTCGCGTTGGGCCGCGGGTCGTCGTGCGCCAGAGATGCGAGAGCGGCTGTGGCGGAATCGGAATCGCTGTCGTCGATCAACACCAACTCGTGTAGCCGCATCCCGTTCTCGGTGAGCGTGCCGGTCTTGTCGGCGCACACCACGTCGACCCGGGCGAGCCCTTCGATCGCAGGCAGCTCTTGCACCAGGCATTGCCGTTGACCGAGCCGGATCACACCCACCGCGAACGCGATCGACGTCATCAGCACCAGGCCCTCGGGGACCATCGGAACGAGCGCTGCGACCATGCCGTTGAGGGCCGGCCTCAAAGCCTGCCCGCTGGAGAACAATTGGTTGTAGATGATGAGCGCGCCGGCCGGAATCATCAGGTACGTGATGAACTTCAAGATCTTGTCGATACCGCTACGCAGCTCGGACTTGACCAGGGTGAACTTGCTGGCCTCCTCGGCGAGCTTGGCCGCGTAGGCATCGCGCCCCACCTTCGTCGCGCGATACGCACCGCTGCCCGAGACCACGAAGCTGCCCGAAAGTACTTGCGCTGCCTGAAGTTTGTGCACCGTGTCGGCTTCACCGGTGAGCAACGACTCGTCGATCTCGAGGCTCGCGGTCTCGATCACCTCGCCGTCGACGACGATCTGATCACCGGGCCCCAGTTCGACGATGTCGCCGAGAACGACCTCGTCGGGCGGAATCTGTTGCGAGACACCGTCGCGTCGTACCTGCGGCTTGTTCTGACCGACGATCGCCAGCCGATCCAGCGTGCGCTTGGCGCGAATCTCCTGAATGATGCCGATGCCACTGTTCGCGACGATCAACAGCCCGAACATGCCATCGATCACCGAACCCGTCGAGAGCACGATGATCAACAGCACACCGAGAATTGCGTTGATGCGAGTGAATACGTTGCCGCGGACGATGTCGCGAACCGAACGAGAGGCGCGGGCCGGAACGTCGTTCGATTTACCCTCGGACTTGAGCCTGGCGACTTCCGCCTCGGTCAGCCCGGCATCACGCTGCGCATCGGCGTCGATAGACATGCGTGCAGCTTAAACCTGTTCGGTCAGCCCAGCCGGGACCACCAACGATCGTCGTGCAGGGTTCGCGTGCCGTCTATGCGCTGCCCCGGCATCGGCACCGCCACCTGCACTCCGACGTCCTGTGCGGCGGCGTGCAGGCGCACGATCGGCTCGGACCACGGGTGAAAAGCCAGGTTGAACGTCGCCCAGTGGATAGGCACGAAGATGCCCGACGCCGTCAGATCCACGTGCGCGGTGACCGCTTCCTCCGGATTCATGTGGATGTCCGGCCACCGCACGTCGTAGGCACCGACGGGAAGAAGCGTCAGATCGAAGGGGCCGTAGTTGCTGCCGATCTCGGCGAACTTCGGTGTGTAGCCGGTGTCGCCGCCGAAGAAGACGCGTCGCACCGGACCGGCGAAGGCCCAGGACGCCCACTGCGTCGAGTCCCGGGTCAGACCGCGGCCCGAGAAGTGCCGAGCCTCGGTGCACGTGACGGTGAGGCCACCGAGGTTCGTCTGCTCGTCCCAGTCCAGTTCGATGATGCGTTCCTCGGGCACCCGCCACTTGCGCAGGTGCGCTCCGATTCCCAGCGGCACCACGAACGGTGCCGACTGCGTGCTCGCCAACTTCTGCACCGTCGCCTTGTCGAGATGGTCGTAATGATCGTGGGAGATCACGATGGCGTCGACCCGCGGCAGGTCGATCAACTCGACCGGCGTCGGATGCAGCCGCGCCGGACCCACCACCGAGGACGGGGACACGCGATTGCTCCACACCGGATCGGCGAGGACGCGATAGCCGTCGACCTCGATGAGCACACTCGAATGTCCGTACCAGGTGACTGCAAGCTCGCCCGCGTCCACCGGAGCGATCGGCGGGGCCAACGGAATCGGCCGCTGCGGCCTGCCCTTGCCGCGTTCGGTGACGAGCGAGACGAACATGTTCTTCTCGCCCTTGTCGCCGCGGCCCGGCACGTAGCTGGAACTGGGGTCGGAGTTGTGGAACCGGCGATCGCGGTATCGCGGGGACCCGGCGGCGTAGGGAGTGATGTGCACTCGCCGGGCACCGATGGCCGACGGCAGACCCCACAGGGCACGCGCCAACCATGCCCCGCTCAACGCTGCCGTGGCTCCCAGTACGAACTTCGTCTTCGTCACGGCCACCACAGTAGGCGGCGCCGACGTCTTCGCAGCTCACCCGTAGCCTTGCCGTAGAATATTCGCGTCGGTTTTGCTGCTAGAAGGGGAGACATTGAGTACCGAACAGCTCGAATTCCAGGCGGAGACGCGTCAGCTCCTGGATCTGATGGTGCACTCCATCTACTCCAACAAGGACAGCTTTCTCCGTGAACTGATCTCGAACTCCTCGGACGCGCTGGACAAGCTGCGCCTGGAGTCGTACCGCAACAAGGACTTGGACGTCGACGTCTCGGATCTGCACATCGAGATCGATATCGACTCCGCGGCCCGCACCCTCACCATCCGCGACAACGGCATCGGCATGTCCCGCTCCGAGGTGATCGACCTGATCGGCACGCTGGCGAAGTCCGGTACCGCCGAGGTCCGCAAGAAGCTCAAGGAAGCCAAGGATGCAGCTGCTTCCGAGGAATTGATCGGCCAGTTCGGCATCGGCTTCTATTCCACGTTCATGGTGGCCGAGAAGGTCACGCTGCTCACCCGCAAGGCAGGCGAGAGCACTGCCACCAAGTGGGAGTCCACCGGCGAGGGCACCTACGAGATCACCGACGTCGACGACGCCCCGCAGGGCTCCTCGGTGACCTTGGCCCTCAAGCCGGCCGACGAGGAGGACCACCTCCACGATTACGCGTCCGAGCGCAAGATCAAGGAACTGGTCAAGAAGTACTCCGACTTCATCGCCTGGCCCATTCGCATCGACGTCGAGAAGCGCGTCAAGAGCGAAGAGGAAGGCGGCGAGGACACGGTCACGATCGAGACCGAAACGATCAACTCGCAGAAGGCACTGTGGACCCGCTCCAAGGACGAGGTGTCCGAGGAGGAGTACAAGGAGTTCTACAAGCACGTCAGCCACGCCTGGGACGAGCCGCTCGAGGTCATCCCGTTCAAGGCCGAGGGCACGTTCGAATACCAAGCGCTGCTGTTCATTCCGTCGCAGGCGCCGTTCGACCTCTTCATGCGCGAGAGCAAGGCCGGCGTGCACCTGTACGTCAAGCGCGTGTTCATCATGGACGACTCGCAGGAACTGCTGCCCGAGTACCTGCGCTTCGTCAAGGGTGTCGTGGACGCAGCGGACCTCTCGCTCAACGTCTCTCGCGAGATCCTGCAGCAGGACCGGCAGATCCGGGCGATCCGTCGACGCCTCACCAAGAAGGTGCTCTCGACGGTCAAGGAACTGCAGAGCGAGCAGCCCGACAAGTACAAGACGCTGTGGTCGCAGTTCGGTACGGTCCTCAAGGAAGGCCTGATCTCCGACAACGACAATCGCGAAACCCTGTTGGGCATCGCGTCGTTCGCGTCCACCAACTCCGAGGAGGGCGTGACCACCCTCGCCGAGTACGTGGACCGGATGAAGGACGGCCAGCAGCAGATCTACTACATGACGGGTGAATCGCGTCAGCAGATCGAGAGCTCGCCGCACATGGAGGCGTTCGAGGCGCGCGGGCTCGAGGTGCTGCTGCTCACCGATTCGGTCGACGAGGTGTGGGTCGGCAACGTCACCGACTTCGACGGAAAGTCGTTCCAGTCCATCGCCAAGGGCGAGGTGGACCTCGACACCGAAGAGGAGAAGAAGGAGTCCGAGGCCAAGCGCGAGGAGCAGGACAAGGAATTCGCAGATTTGCTCACGTGGCTCACCGATACCCTCGGCGAGGACGTGAAGGAGGTACGTCTGTCGACGCGTCTGACGACGTCACCGGCCTGCGTCGTCGGCGACGAGTTCAGCTTCTCCCCGCAACTGGAGAAGATGTACAAGGCCTCGGGACAGTTCGTGCCGACCTCCAAGCGAATCCTCGAACTCAACCCCACCCACGATCTGGTGACGGGATTGAAGAAGGCCCGCGAGGATCGCAGCGATGACCCGCACCTCACCGAGACTGCCGAATTGCTGTACGCCACGGCACTTCTCGCCGAGGGTACGGAGCTGAAGGATCCGGCGAAGTTCTCCAAGCTGCTCGCCGATCGGTTGACCCGCACGATCTGAGTGCCTGCGGCAGTGGTGTGGTCGAGTGCCCCAGGCGGGGCATGACCACACCACTGCGGCGCAGTCGCAGTCACTGCGGAGGCAGGATGTGCTCCCCCGTCTTGTCGGTGCTCAGCGAGAGCGAACTGATGTACTGCTTCTCGCCGTCCGGCCCCGGCACGTTGGATGCGATCATGTCGGGTCGCTCGAATTCCATGCCGCTGACATGGCACATCACGAGCTCGTCGGACGGGTTGCCGTGCTCGTCGAACATCGGCAGATCGATCCCGTCGTCGGTGCGTCGCAGGTAGTACTTGCCTTTGGTTGCCACCGCCAGGATGGGTGGAAGTACCAGTGCGAGAACGAGAGCCACGATCGGCGAGTAGGGCTTGATCGCGGATCCGAATACCCCGAAGAAGACCAGAATCGACAGTATTGCCGAGGCCGCCATGGATCCGAAGCCGACCGGGTTGATGTTGTAGAGCATGCCGCGTCGGAACTCGGGCACCTTGGGCGAGAGCTTCAGGATGTACTTGTTGAACACGATGTCCGAGGCCACCACCGCGATCCATGCGATACCGCAATTGGCGTAGAAGCCGAGGATGTTGTTGAGGAAGCTGAACATGTTGGCTTCCATCAGGATCAGTGCGATCGCGAGGTTGAACAGAACGAACACCATGCGGCCCGGATACGTTTTGGTGATGCGGGTGTAGGAGTTGGTCCACGCCAGTGATCCCGAGTAGGCGTTGGTGACGTTGATCTTGATCTGGCTGATGACGACCAGGATCACCGCGAGGGTCATGGCGAGCCAGCCGGGCATGAAGTTCTCGTAGATCTCCAGGAACTGGTGCACCGGCTCGTTGGCGATGGTGGATCCGTCGACGACGTTGGCGATCAGGTACACGGCGAGGAAGAGTCCGACGACCTGCTTGAGGGCACCGAAGATCACCCAGCCCGGTCCGGCGAGAAGCACTGCAGTCCACCAGCGCCGGGAATTCTCCGGAGTCTTGGGCGGCATGAAACGCAGGTAGTCGATCTGCTCGGCGATCTGCGCGATGAGCGAGAGACACACGCCGGCCGCGAGCATCACCGATCCGATGTTGACGCCCTTGCCGTCGGCCCCGTCCTGGCCGCCGAAGGCGAAGAACTCGCCGACCGAATCGGGATTGCTGATTACCAGGTAGACGAACGGCAGCACCATCAGCACCAGCCACAGCGGGGTGGTCCAGACCTGAAGTTTGGCAAGGGCTTTCATGCCGTAGATGACCAGCGGGATCACCATGATCGTCGACACCGCGTACCCGATGGGCAACGGAATATTCAGTCCCAGTTCGAGTCCCTGCGCCATGATCGAACCCTCGAGCGCGAAGAAGATGAACGTGAACGTCGCAAAGATGACGTTGGTGACCACCGACCCGTAGTAGCCGAATCCGCTTCCCCGAGTGATCAAATCGAGGTCGATGTTGTAGCGGGCAGCATAGTAGGCGAGCGGGAGCCCGGTCAGGAAGATCACGACGGCGAACACCAGGATGCCCCAGAGCGCGTTGCCGGTCCCGTACGAGATTCCGATGTTGGCACCGATGGCGAAGTCCGCGAGATACGCGATTCCGCCGAGCGCGGACGTCGCGACAACACCGGTTCCCCATTTACGGTAGCTACGCGGCGCGAAGCGCAGCGTGTAGTCCTCGAGCGTCTCTTTCAGCGCGGTGTCTGTCGGCGCAGGCTGTACGGCGGTCATGGATCAGTAACGTAGGTCTGCCACGTTGCCGCAGTGTCTTGCGTATGTGTAGCTACTGTTACTCATTCCGACGAATCGGACATACGCTGGTAATACCCGCTTTCGCGGCTCTATCAGGCGACTGCGCGGGCGTCCAGCAGCGAGAAGTTCGACAGTTCGGCACGAAGCATGTTCATCGCCCGATGCTGGGCCACCCGCACGGCTCCGGCCGTCATCCCGAGGGCAGCGCCGGTTTGCGGTGCCGTCAGACCCCACACCACTCGCATCAGAATGATCTTGCGGTACTTCGTCGGCAGAGTGTCCATCAGCGCCTGCGCGTGACTGCGCAGTTCACCGCCGAGAGCGAGCTGCTCCGGCCCGGCGTCCTGAGACTGCTCCTCGGGCATGTCGTCGATGGAGAACGTCTGTCGCAATACAGATTTACGCCCGGCGTCGGCCAACTTGTGGGCAGCGATTCCGTACACGAAGGCCATGAAGGGCTTCCCCATGTCGCGGTACTTGGGAATGGCGGTGACCAAGGCGAGGCATACGTCCTGCACCACATCGTCGGCGGCGACGTCGAGGTTGCCGATTCGGGCGGCGCAATATCTGCGTACCGGCGGCTGGATCAGCACGAGCACCTGCTCGAGGGCGGTTCGATCTCCCGCGACGGCCTGCGGTACTACCTCGTCGAGCCTGTCCACGCCCATGGCCGATCTCCTCACTGGCAACGCGCGCCCTCACCTGAACGCTCATCAGTGCTTCGGTGCAGATTCCCGCTCGGCTTGGTCGCAGTGGCTATCACATCCGAAGAAAATGTGATTCAGGTAACACGGCGTGTCGCGGGAGCGAAGTACCCGACAACAACCTCGTCGCAGCACGTGACCTTCACACCCGCGGAGCGCACATGAACATCAGCGAGCAGACCCATCAGGTCGGTCGCCGCAGCACCGTCGCTGCGAGCGATGGCACTGCACTGGCGGTTCGCGAATTCGGACATCCGAATGCACCTCTGACCGCGGTGTTCGTGCACGGGCACTGCCTGCGGATGCAGTCGTGGACGGACCTGCGCCGGCAGGTGGAACACACGTGGGGAGACGACGTCCGAATCGTGATGTACGACCACCGCGGTCACGGGGAGTCGAGCGCGGCCGTGCCGGAGAGCTGCACCATAGATCAGCTCGGCGAGGACCTGGCCGACGTGATCCGCGCTGTCGTCCCGGTGGGACCGTTCGTCGTGATCGGACACTCGATGGGCGGCATGACGGCGCTCTCCTACGCGCGTCAGTACCCGGACGCCATCGGCTCCCGCCTCGTCGGGGTCGGGTTGATCGCGACGTCCGCCGGCGGGATCACCGACGACGGGCTCGGTAGTTGCCTCGCGCATCCGGCCGTGTCGGCGTTTCAGGCGGCTGTTCGACGCGCCCCTCGACTGATGTCGGGTGCCAAGAGGCTCAGTCGCGGGGTCTGCGCCCCCATCGTCAGGACGGCGGGATGCGGCTCCCGCAAAGTCAGCCCGCGGGTGGTCACGCTGGCGACGGCCATGCTCGGCGACACGTCCATCGTGACGATGGCCGGGTTTCTCGGCGCGTTTCGAGGCCTCGACGAGGTCGCCGGCCTGGCGGCACTCGCCTCCATTCCCACTCTGGTGCTGTGCGGCTCGGACGACCTGATGACGCCGATGCGGCACTCGGAAACCCTTGCCGCCCATCTTCCCGACGCACGGCTGGTGCGCGTCGCGCAGGCCGGGCACATGGTGATTCTCGAACGAGCACACGAGGTGGCGGAGGCCGTCGTCGAACTCGTGACAACCGCTCGGCGTGCTCACGTGGGGGATCTCGCCCTGGCACGCTAGACCTTTCGACGACTGTGGCCCGCACCGGATATCCGATGCGGGCCACAGCACTGTTGTCGAGGCGGTGTTACTTCTTGACTGCGGGCGGAGCGTTGAGCAGCTGGATGAACTGTCCGGCGTTACCGATGACCGCGCCGAGGCCACCGGCGGACGTGCCGGCGAGCGATCCGATGGCACCGAGGGCGATCGCGCCGATGACGCAGCCGCCGATGGGGCCGGCTCCGAGAAGAGTTGCAACCGGCGCAGTCACGACGACTCCGGTGATGATTCCGAGGAGGCATCCGCCGACGATTCCGGTTGCAGCACCGAGGAATCCACCGACCGAGGCCGTGAGGCTGAGGTTGTCCTTGACACCAGCAACTGCGGCGGGCAGGTCGACCTGCTGCAGGCCGGGGAGAGAGGTGGAGACCGGGGTTGCCGCGGCGGGCGAGACATCGGCGGTCAGGGTGGCGTGGTTACCGTCGATCACGGCGGCGACGGGGTGCGAGAATCCGTCGGCGGCAATGGCCAGCGGCACCGAGTCGACCACGGCACCACTGGAATCGCGGACGACGAGGTGGTTGTCTTCGTTGCTCAGGGTGCCGGCCGTCGTGTCGACGAGGACCTGGTTGCCGGCCTGGGTGACGTTCCAACCGACGGCAGCAGCGGGAGCCGGTGCCGGATCGGCATAGGCGGTGCCCATGGCGGTCGTCATCGCTGCAATGACCAATGCGGACGTTGCCGCGAATCGAGTCAGCTTCATGTTCCTCAGTCTTTCGTCGTGTCCATCACTCGATGTCGAGCAGCGAAAAACTATGGGGCCAACAAGCGGTCGAGGCGAACCGAAGATGAACGAACGGGGTCGAATCGAACAACGATCGATCGCATCAACCCGAAAGGGACAGAACGACTTTCAACGACCGATCGGTTCGTAAAGGGCGTGTACGGGTTGCCCCTACTTACCGAAAAGACCAGGCTTGTTGCTGCCCCCGTGACCCACTCCGAAGTCGTAGGCGGACTCGGCATGCTCGTGCTCGTCGAGGCCGTCGGCTTCGTGCTGCGCGTCGGCGCGCACACCCATGACAGCCTTGATCGCGAACGCGATTCCGGTAGTGACCACCGCGCAGTAGACGAACACCGCGACCACCGCGATCGCCTGCACCCCCAACTGATGCAGGCCGCCGCCGTAGAACAGACCGTCCACACCCGCCGGCATCTGCGCACTGGCAACGAGCCCGATCATCAGCGTGCCGACGATGCCACCGACGAGGTGCACGCCGACGACGTCGAGCGAATCGTCGTAACCGAAGCGGTATTTGAGGCCGATGGCCAGAGCACACAAGGCACCCGACGCGATGCCGATCGCCGCGGCACCGATCGGAGTGACCGCTGCGCACGACGGTGTGATGGCCACCAGACCTGCCACGACGCCCGAGGCCGCGCCGAACGACGTGGCGTGCCCGTCCCGCCACTTCTCGACGACGAGCCACGCCGCCATGGACATCGCTCCGGCACCCATCGTGTTCACCAGGGCCACTGCGGCGACGCCGTCCGCAGCCAACGACGATCCCGCGTTGAAGCCGAACCAACCGAACCACAGCAACCCGGCACCGAGCATGACAGCCGGAAGGTTGTGCGGGCGCATGGGATCTCGCGGCCAGCCGCGACGCTTGCCGACCACGAGCGCGAGCACCAGCCCGGCAACTCCGGCATTGATCTCCACCGCGGTACCGCCGGCGAAGTCGATCGCGCCGAGCCTGTTCGTCACCCATCCGCCGAACTCACTGGTGAGCCCGTCGAGCGAGAACACCCAGTGCGCCACAGGGAAATACACGAGGGTGGACCACAACGCCGCGAACAGCACCCAGGGAACGAACCGCATCCGGTCTGCGACAGCGCCGGATATCAGCGCCACCGTCACCATGGCGAATCCGGCCTGGAACGCCGCGAACACCAGTGCAGGAACGGTTCCCACCAGCGGAATCGACACCGCTCCCCCGGCCGAGGTGTAGACCCCGCCCAACAGACCCTCGAAACCGGCGTACTGCAACGGGTTTCCGATCCACCCGCCGATCACGTTGTCGCCGAACACCATCGAGAAGCCGAACACCAACCACAGCAGCCACACCACGGCGATGGCCGACAGGCTCATCATCATCATGTTCAGCACACTCTTCGAGCGCACCATGCCGCCGTAGAAGAAGGCCAGGCCTGGCGTCATCAGCAGCACCAGCGCAGTACTGGCCAGCAGCCACGCGGTGTCGCCCGCATCGGGCGCTCCGGTGATCACTTGCCCACGAACTTCGGCTTGCGCTTCTCGGCACGTGCCCGCCGCGCTTCCTTCATGTCCTCGCTGCTCCACGCGGCCTCGAACGCCGCATGCTGCTCCGGCGTCGGATCATCGTGAATCCCATCGTCGTTGAACACGAGCTTGAGATGACGCAGAGCCAGCGGAGCGAGCTCGGTGATCGACTCGGCCCACTGCGTTGCAACCGCGAGATCGCCGAGTTTGTTCGCCAAACCGCAGGTGAAGGCCTGCTCGGCATACACGCGCTCCCCGCCGAGCAGAATCGTGCGCGCAACTCCCCCACCGGCGAGCGCGGCCAATCGCCTGATGGTCCAGTTGCTCACGGCAATACCGAGTCGCGTCGATGGAATCTCGAAGAAGCTTCCCGGCGCAACGACCCGAAGATCGCACGCAAGGGCCAACTGCGTCCCTGCCCCTACGGCCGGGCCGTTGATCGCCGCGATCACCGGAATCGACACGGACTCGACGGCGCTCAACATCTCCTCGAGGATCTGCCCGAACGAGTCGGGAAACGCATCACCGGTCAGATCCGCACCTGCGCAGAAGCTGGTGCCCTGACCGGTGATGACGAGAACCCGCGCCCCGTCTCGCTCGGCCTGTTCCACACCGTGGCGCACCGCAAGACACAGCTCCGTGTTCAACGCATTGCGTCGATCCGGGCGCTGCAATTCGAGAGTGACGACATCGCCGTCACGAGAGAGTCCGATCACGAGAGCAGAGGTTACCGACCAGTACCGGTTTTACCTACTGGGTGGCTGATCTACTGATAGGCGTGATCGACACTCGAGTTGCCGTCATCGGCGCGGGGCAGGCCGGACTCTCGGCCGGCTACCACCTCCATCGAGCAGGCCTGGATGCAGGCGCAGGCTTCGTGATGCTGGACAGCGCCCCCGGCCCCGGCGGCGCCTGGCAGTTCCGGTGGCCGTCGTTGACGCTGAGCACCGTCAACGGGGTACACGACCTGCCCGGTATGACCTTCGCCGAAACGCTGGGCGACGAGCCGGCCGACACCATTCCGGCCGCCGAGGCAGTCCCCCGCTACTACCGCGAGTACGAGGACCGCTTCGAACTGCATGTTCGACGCCCCGTCACGGTGACAGTCGTGTGCGATCGCGAACCTCTCTTCCGGGTCGAGGCCGGGGAGACGGTCGTCATGGCCGAGGGATTGATCAATGCCACAGGAACGTGGGAGAAGCCGTTCGTTCCGCATTACGACGGAGCCGAGACATTCACCGGCAGGCAATTGCACACGAAGGATTACCGGACGGCCGACGAGTTCGTCGGCAAGCACGTCGTGGTGGTGGGCGGCGGGATCTCGGCCGTCCAGCTGCTCGACGAGATTTCCCGGGTGACGACCACAACGTGGGTGACGCGCCGACCACCGGTGTTCCGGGACGGTGAGTTCGATCAGAATGCCGGACGCACGGCCGTGGCGATGGTCGAGGAGAGGGTGCGGGCGGGCCTGCCACCGGGCTCGGTCGTATCGGTGACCGGGCTGTTGCTGACACCGTCGTTGGCCGCCGCACGCGAGCGCGGCGCGCTCGAGCGCAGGCCGATGTTCTCGAGGATCACCGCAGATTCGGTGGTGTGGGACGACGGATCGAGTCAACGCGCCCACGTGATTCTGTGGGCCACCGGTTTTCGCAGCGCACTCGACCACCTGGCCCCTCTGCGCTTGCGCGGGCACGGCGGAGGAATCGTCATGGACGGTCGACTCGCCACTCGAGTGGCAGCGAACCATCGCGTCCACTTGCTCGGCTACGGGCCGTCCGCGAGCACGATCGGAGCCAATCGCGCGGGACGAGCCGCGGTGACGGAGCTGCTGGAAACGCTGGGCTGAGTCTTTGCGGCGAGGTCTTTACGGCGAGGCGAGCTGCTCGGTCACGAACTTCGCCAGCGCACCCAATCGTGCCCGGCTCGGCATCGACGTCGGGACGTCCAACGCATCCAACGGCGCCGACGTCACCGGCCCCACGCAAATCGCGGCGACGGGGCCTCGAAGCTCGTCCAGGAAGGCGTCGAGCAGGCCGTTGTCCTTCGCGGTCGAGAGCAGGGACGCGACGGCGGGGGCACTGGTGAACGTCACCGCGTCCACGCGGTGGTCGATGATCTGCGACAGCAAGTCGATGAGTGGAGCCTGATCGACGGGACGGATCCAGCGGTACACCGGGATCGGTCTGACGTGCGCACCGAGTTCGCTCAGCGCATCGCTCAGGTGGATCGTCGGTTCCCATTCGGTGATGACGCCGTGCAGCTGAACTGCGACGTCCACTCCGGAAACACCTTCGGCGGCAAGATGATCGGAGACCTCCTGCGAGGCCTCGGTGGCCGGCGACCACTCTTCACGAAGCCCCGTGCCACGAATTGCCCCGCGCGCCTTGGGACCTCGGGCAATGATCCGCGTGTGACTCAGTGCTGTCAGAAGGTCTTCGCGGATACCCCAGTCGGCCGCCGCGTCGAGCCAACCCCGAAAACCGATGCCGGTACTGATCACGACGATCTGCGGTGGTCGCTCGACGATGCCCTCGGTGGCCGACTTCAACTCGGAGTCGTCGATCAGGGGCAGAACGTGAATCGCCGCGGCGTGAACGATGTTCGCGCCGCGGCGTTCGAGCATGGTGGCCAATTCGTCCGCGCGCCGCTCGGCGGTGAGGGCAACGGTCTTGCCGTCGAGCGGTTCCGACATGGGTACAGACTAGGCCCCCGACGTACTTGGAACTGACAGGTCAGCTGCTGAACTTGTCCGGGTCCGGGCCGGTGCGGCCGTCGGCGGAGTCCAGCGCGTTGATCTGCTGAATCTCGTCGTTGCTCAGCTCGAAGCCGAACACGTCGAAGTTGCTGGCGATACGCTCGGGGGTGACCGACTTGGGGATCACGACGTTGCCGAGCTGGATGTGCCAGCGCAGAATCACCTGGGCCGGGGTGACTCCGTGCGCCTCGGCGATGGGCGCGAAGGCCGGATCGTCCAGAACGGTGCCGGAGCCGAGCGGGCTCCAGGCCTCGGTGGCGATGCCCTTCGAGGTGTGGAAAGCGCGAAGCTCTTCCTGGATGAAGCGCGGGTGCAGCTCGATCTGGTTGATCGACGGCGTCTCACCGACCGCGTCGATCAGCTTCTCGAGGGTGGGAATGGTGAAATTGGAGACGCCGATCGAACCGATCCGGCCGTCGGCCTTGAGCTTCTGGAACGCCTTGAAGGTGTCGATGTACTGGTCGCGATCGAGCTGCTGCCAGTGAATGAGGTACAGGTCGAGGTACTCCAGTCCGAGGCAATCCATGCTCGCGTCGAACGCCTTCAAGGTGGAGTCGTAGCCCTGATCGTCGTTCCACAACTTGGTGGTGATGAACAGCTCGTCGCGGGCAATGCCGGACTCGGCAATCGCCTTGCCGGTGCCGGCCTCGTTCTCGTACACCTTGGCGGTGTCGATGCTGCGGTATCCGACCTTCAGAGCCTCGGCCACTGCGGCCTGGGCACCGTCGTCGGGAACCTGCCATACACCGAACCCGAGCTGGGGAATGGACGTGCCGTCGTTGAGCACGATGGTCGGGACAGTACTGGTCTCGGCTGAATACGTCATACGAATGGCAACGGGCGGCACGGTGAATCTGTTCCCATCCCGCCAGAGATACTTATCCGGTGACTGCCACGCTTCGTATCGATGATCTCGCCGCCTTTCACGGCGATCGAACTCTGTTCTCCGGCCTCGACCTCACGGTGGCCGAGGGCGATGTGATCGGGCTCGTCGGTGCGAACGGCGCAGGTAAATCGACACTGTTGACGCTGCTCGCCGGGGTGGGGACGGCCGATCACGAGGGTGAGATCTACACCAGCCCACCCGACGCGACCGTCGGTTATCTGGCGCAGGAGCCCGAGCGCATTACCGGAGAGACGGTGTTGGACTTTCTCGGTCGACGCACCGGGGTGACCGAGGCCGAATCGTCGATGAACGCGGCCGCCGAGGCTCTCGGTTCGAGTGACGAGGACCTCTACACCCCAGCACTGGAGAAGTGGCTGGCTCTCGGCGGCGCGGATCTGGCGGAGCGCACGGCGAAGGTGCTGGCGGATCTCGGTCTGGATGTCGACGGGTCTGCGCTCATGACGGCGCTGTCCGGTGGGCAGGCTGCCCGCGCCGGTCTCGCCGCGATTCTGCTCGCGCGTTACGACATTCTTCTGCTCGACGAGCCGACCAACGACCTCGATCTGGCGGGCCTCGAGCAACTGGAGCAGTTCGTCGTCGCGACGCGGGCAGCGATCGTCGTCGTCAGTCACGATCGTGAATTCCTGGCGCGGACGGTGACGGGCGTCGTCGAGCTCGATCGGGCGCAGCGTCGCATCGATGTGTACGACGGCAGCTACCAGTCCTATCTGGCGGAACGCGAGATTGCGCGCCAGCATGCGCGGGAGAAGTACGACGAGTTCGCAGACACCAAGTCGGCGTTGGAATCTCGCGCGCAGATGCAGCGGAACTGGATGGAGTCGGGGGTGCGCAATGCACGCCGCAAGGCCACCGACAACGACAAGATCGCCCGCAAGACCCGCGCCGAGTCGACAGAGAAGCAGGCCGCGAAAGCCCGTCAGACACAGCGCCGCATCGAGCGGCTCGAGGTGGTCGAAGAACCCCGCAAGGAATGGGAGCTGCGAATGGAGATTGCGGCGGCCCCCCGCAGCGGCACCGTTGTCTCGGTGTTGGGCGGTGCTGTCGTCCGGCGATCCGGGTTCACATTCGGACCGGTGACAACGCAGATCGAGTGGGGCGATCGGATCCTCATCACTGGGCCCAACGGCTCCGGCAAGACGACGTTGCTGTCTGTACTGCTGGGCAGGCTCAGCCCGGACGAGGGCACGGCCTCACTGGGATCCGGGGTCGCCGTCGGTGAAATCGACCAGGCACGAGCATATTTCGTCGGAGAGGGCACGGTATCCGACGCCTTGAGCGCAGCGGTTCCCGAGTGGCCCGACGCAGAAGTCCGCACACTGCTGGCCAAGTTCGGCCTACGCGGCGACGATGCACTGCGGCCGGCGTCGTCACTCTCGCCCGGTGAGCGAACCCGTGCGGCACTGGCCTTGCTGCAGGCCCGCGGCGTGAATCTGTTGGTCTTGGACGAGCCGACCAACCATCTCGACCTGCCCGCCATCGAACAACTCGAACGTGCGATGGAGAACTTCGAGGGCACGCTGCTGCTGGTGACGCACGATCGCAGAATGCTCGATACGGTCCGCAGCACTCGCCACTGGACGATGGCCGACGGGCAATTGTCGGAACTGTAATGGGCAGCGACTGAATCGGGTGCAGCTGACCGCGGTGAGCGCGGTCAGCTGCACCCGATTCACGTCAGCTCAGCAGGATCTCGTTGACCTCGGCTGCGGGAAGCATCGGCAACGTGTGATGCGTTGCGTTGTCCAGCACCACCGTCCTCGCTCGAGGCAGAACCGCATGCACAGCCGATTCGATCCGAGCGGCATTGTGCACCTTCCCTTTCCCTGCAAGGACCACGGTGGTACGCACACCGAAGTTCTCGAACGCAGCAGGCTTCGGCCGCTTCGGAACAATGGTTTTTGTGGTCGGGGCATGCGCTGCTCCCAGAGCAAGTACGTCGAGCCAATCCGAATCCAACTGCGCGTCATCGGTTTCCCATCGCACGAAGCGTCGCTGCCGCTTCTCGTTGGGCGACAGCAGTATCGGCAGGGCATGCAGCAGGTACCGCGGACTCATGGAGCCGAAGCAGGAATTGGGATCGAGTAGCGTCAGTGCATCGACGCGGCTCTCGTTGCGCAAGGCGTACGCCAGAGCGATCATCGCGCCGTAGGAGTGGCCGCAGAGCTCCATGGTTGGCAGGTTCAACTCGTCGAGGACGGCCGACAGCCAACCCAGTAGCTCCTCGACAGACTCGATGGCACGTTCACCGGGAACGCTCCGTCCGACGTCGCCCATCAGGTCCACCGCGTACACCCGATAGTGCTGCGAGAGCGCTGCAATGTTGGCGAACCAGACGGTCGACGTCGCGCCAGCGCCCGGCAGCAGCACCAGCGCCGGACCGTCGACGGGTCCGCAGGCGTTGATTCGTGTGGAGCCGTGCACCGTGTTCACGTCGATGGCCTGGGTATGTGTAGGCCACTTCCGCAGCACCTGGTCGTAGGCGGCATAGAACTTCTCCAACGTCACGGCAACCCTCTATTCTCTCGATGATCGAGATAGTAGACAATAGAGAGACTTCACGTCCAGCATCTCCCGAGGGATCAGCACATGACCGAGCCCGCCTCTACCGTCCACCAGCTACGCGCACTGACGGTCGACCTCGACCTTCTGGGCGCGGAGTTCGCGCAGAGACATGCGCTCCACCCGACGGATATCCGGGCGCTGATCTGCCTCCTCGACGCGGACCGAGCCGGAACGCGCGCCACGCCCGGCTGGCTCGGCACCCAGCTGGGCCTGGAATCCGCTTCGGTCACAGCCCTGGTCGATCGAATGAGCAAGCGCGACTTGGTATCACGCGAAGCGGACCCAGCCGATCGCCGGCGAGTACTGCTGCGCGTGACCGCGCATGCGTCGGAACTCGGCACCACGTTCTTCGGCCCCGTCATCGGCCGAGCAGTCGACGAGCTGGCGCGCTTCACACCCGAGCAGCGGGCAACGATCGACGAGTTCCTGACGACCATGCGCGCCATCGTTGCCGACGCCCGGGACCAACAGGAAACGTAGCCCACTGAAGCAATCTGTTATCAACCGTTGACAGATCGTTGGGTTTATACAACACTTCATCGTCATGAGCCCCATCAAGCGCGGTACCGCGCTCCCGATCTACAACAGGGTGGGTGTTCTGCGGGCAGAACGAAAGATGAGCCGCGCGCAACTGGCCGAACTCGTCGAAGTGAATCCCCAGACGGTGGGCGCCCTTGAGCGAGGCGACCACTACCCGAGCCTGGACCTCGCGATGCGCATCTGCGACGTCTTCGATCTGCCGATCGAAGCAGTGTTCTCACGAGAAGAACTCGGACCACTCTCCGCCGAACTCTTCCGAAGGGAGAAGGATCGATGAACACGCACAGTCCCAGCATCTTCGGTAGATATCAGGAAGCCCGGACGAAAGTGTTTTTGGAGAACGAAAAGACCTACGCGAACTGGCTACCGGGATTGCGAGCCCAGAAACGACGCCGAGCCTTCGTCACCATCCTTCTCGTGCTGCTCACGGCGTCCGCGGCCTTCGCACTGTCGGACCCACTGTTCGAGTGGGCGATCGGATCCTGGGGAATCTGCTACATCGTGTTCGCGTTCGCGACCATCATCCTCGGCATCGTGTCCAATCGGCGCGCCGAGGCACCGGTGGAAGCGCTCGACGAGCTCGAAGTCCAGCTCCGCAACCAGGCCCGATCCATCGGCCTGACGGTTACTCAGGCGTTGGGCACCGCTGCTGCGGCGTACCTGTTCCTCGGATCGATCTTCGGGGCAACGAATCTCGGGATCTCCGGCGGCGCACTGATGCTGACCGCATTGAGCGCTGGAGGGGCCACCCCCGCGATGCTTCTCGCGTGGACTACTCCCGACCCCGACCCCGACCCCGAGGACGGCTGACAATGACCCCGCGACCCGACATCCTCACCCGCTATCAGGCCTATCGCACGCGGCGATTCCTGGAGAACGACGCCAACACCAGACATTGGCTTCCGAAGTGGCGCACGCAGCATCGTCGCCGCATTCTGGCCGTCGCGGTAATTGTCGCCGACCTGACGTTCGTCGTCGTCAGCATCTCGACGCTGTTCTTCTCGTGGGCCGCGATCGTCTGGATTCCCGCCGCAGTCATCTTCATTCCGATCTGGACAGCTCTGCAGACGGTCTCCGGCCGCCACAGCGATGCCCCCACTGGCGCGCTCGACGAGTGGGAAGTACAGCAACGCAACGAGGCTCGATCCATCGGCCTGACTGTCACGCAAGGGTTGGTCATGCTCGCAGCCTTCGCCCTGATCTTCCTGTCCACGACTTTTCCCGACCTCCCCCGTCTCGCCTACGCCGGCGGCGGCTGGACCCTCGCGGCCTTGATGATCGGAATCTCCACCCCCGCAATAATTCTCGCCTGGATCACCCCCGACCCCGAACCAGAAGACACCGAAGATTTCGACCAGCAGTAACGACCGAAAGGGCACCATGAGCACCCTCACGATCGACTCCGTCTCCAAGAGATACGGCGACAAGATCGCCCTGGACAACCTGGGTTTCGACGTCCGGCCGGGCGAGCTGTTCGGCTTCGTCGGCAGCAACGGCGCGGGCAAGACCACCACGATGCGCATCGCATTGGGCGTCCTGTCTGCAGATTCCGGCCAGGTTCTGCTGGGCGGCAAACCCGTCGACCTCGACGTCCGCCGCACCATCGGATACATGCCCGAGGAGCGAGGCCTGTACCCGAAGATGAAGGTCGGCCCACAACTGGCGTACATGGCCGAGCTGCACGGCTTGTCGTCGAAGGATGCCAAAGCCGCAGTGATTCGCTGGACCGAACGTCTCGGCATCGACGAGCGAGTGAACGACACCGTCGACGCGCTGAGCCTGGGTAATCAGCAGCGCGTGCAGTTGGCAGCAGCGCTGGTGCACGACCCAGCGGTTCTCGTGTTGGACGAGCCGTTCTCCGGCCTCGACCCGATCGCCGTCGACGTCATGAGCGAGGTCCTCCGCGAAAAGGCCGCTGCCGGAGTACCGGTGGTGTTCTCGAGCCACCAACTCGACCTGGTGCAACGCCTGTGCGACCGCGTCGGCATCATCGCCGCGGGCTCGATGAAAGCCGTCGGCACCGTCGACGAACTACGCGGATCGGGAGATTCGCACCTGCACGTCCACGCACCGAACGCCGCCCCCGGATGGGCGTCGGGCATCGACGGAGTGAGCGTCCTCGGCCAGAGCGACGGCATCACCGTTCTGGGGTTGGCACCGGGAGCCGACGATCAATCAGTTCTGCGGGCCGCGCTCGCGACCGGACCGGTACACGAATTCTCCATCCAGAAACCTTCCCTGAGCGACCTGTTCCGAGAGGCGGTAGTGGCATGAGCTCACAACTGAATTCCTTCAGCGCGGTTTCACTGATTGCCAAGCGCGAGTTCACCGTTCAGGTGATGAAGAAGAGCTTCGTCATCAGCAACGTCATCATTCTGGCCGTCATCGTCGGCGGCATCATCGCGTACTCGATCTTCTCCGGCAGCGGTGACGAGGAACGCGACGTGATCGGCGTCGCCGGAGATCAGTCCTTCGCGGCCGTACTGGAGGCAACCGGTGACGCCGTCGGCAGCCCCGTCGAGGTCCGTGACGTCGCCGACGCAGCCGCCGCACGGAGCGGCGTCGAATCCGGGGATCTCGATGTGGCGCTGGTTCCGGACGGAACCGCAGGCGCATACACAGCCGTCACCGAGTCCGATCTGACCGGAACGTTGCGCGCCGTCGTCGAGGGCAGTGTTGCGACGCAGGCTACGAATATTGCACTGGCGCAACAGGGTGTCGACCAGAACGAACTCGCAGCGACGACGGGTGCCGCGACGGTCACCGTCGACGCGATCGATCCGCCCGACCCCGAAGCCGGTCAGCGGACCGCCCTGGCGCTGTCGGCAGTGTTCCTGCTGTACGCCCAGATCATCGGCTTCGGTATGTACGTCGCGATGGGCGTCGTCGAAGAGAAGTCCTCACGCGTGGTCGAACTGCTACTCTCCACCGTTCGCCCCCTGCAGTTGCTCTGGGGCAAGATCCTCGGTATCGGCGCCGTCGGCATCCTGCAGCTCGCCCTCTACGGAATAGCCGGTGTGGGAGCAGGATTGGGCACGGGCGTACTCACCGTCACCGGTGCCGCCGTCAGTGTCTTCGCTGCCACGTTGGCCTGGTTCATCCTGGGCTTCGCCTTCTTCGCAGTGCTCTACGCGGCGGGCGGGTCGATGGTCTCGCGGCAGGAGGACGTGAACTCGACGACGATGCCGTTGCTGATCCTGATCATGGCCATGTTCTTCGCCGCCTTCTATTCCGTCAGCGATCCGGAGAGCACTCTCGCGAACACGTTGAGCTGGATCCCCCCGTTCTCCGCGATCATGATGCCGTTGCGCATCGCCGCCGGCGTGACCTCGCCGGTGCAGATCGTCGGATCGGCGGTCCTGATGATCGTCACCACCGCGATCCTGGCGATGGGTGCAGCCAAGATCTACCAGCGATCCATTCTGCGCATCGGCAAGACCGTCTCGTGGAAGGAAGCGTTTGCTCGCTAGGGTTCGCTGCGTAGGCTCCCCGATATGAGCCCACGGACATCCGCCGCCGAGATTCTCGACTCCGTTCTCGACGGCGGATCGTTCGTGTCATGGGACGCCACGCCGGTGGACGTCCATCCTGGGGAGTCCTATCTGAGGGATCTGGCCAAGGCTCGTGAGAAGAGCGGCGTCGACGAGTCGGTGTTGACGGGCGAGGGCACCATCGACGGTCGACGCGTGGTGATCATCGCGTGCGAGTTCGCTTTTCTCGCCGGCTCCATCGGCGTGGCGGCGGCCGAGCGCATCACCTCCGCTGTCGAACGCGCCACCGCCGAACTGTTGCCGCTGATCGCCTCCCCCACGTCCGGCGGAACGCGAATGCAGGAGGGCACACTCGCGTTCGTGCAGATGGTCAAGATCGCCGCCGCCGTCACCGCACACAAGATGGCACATCTGCCGTATCTGGTGTACCTCCGCAATCCCACGACCGGCGGTGTCTTCGCATCCTGGGGATCGCTGGCCCACGTCACCGTCGCCGAACCCGGAGCCCTGATCGGTTTCCTCGGCCCCCGCGTCTATCAGGCGTTGTACGACAAGCCTTTTCCCGACGGAGTCCAGACCGCCGAGAACCTCTACCAGCACGGGGTCATCGACGGGGTGGTGCCGGTCGATCAGTTGGGGAATCTACTCACGCGAGCCCTTCGGGTGATCCTCGACGCGCCGGCGTGGACCGATATCGCTGATGAACGTGCCGCGCCCATGACCGAGCGGTCGGCCTGGTATTCGGTGCAGTCGTCGCGTCGCGCCGATCGCCCCGGGATTCGGCAACTGATCGAACATGCTGCTACCGAGCAGGTTCCGCTCAGTGGTACCGGGCAGGGCGAGGCCGATACCTCGATCCTGTTGTCGCTGTGCCGCATCCGCGGCGCGTCCTGTGTGTTGTTCGGAAACGACCGGAGCAGCAGCTCGGCCAGCGCCACAATGGGTCCCGCGGCATTGCGCGAGGCCCGACGCGGAATGCGGCTGGCCGAGGAACTGCGGATCCCACTGGTGCTCGTGATCGACACGTTCGGCGCAGCACTGTCCAAAGAAGCCGAGGAGGGCGGTCTGGCACCCGAGATCGCGCGCTCCATCTCGGATCTGGTCACCGTCGATACCCCTACGGTGTCGGTGCTGCTCGGCCAGGGCACCGGCGGCGGAGCCCTCGCGCTGCTGCCTGCCGATCGAGTCCTGTGCGCCCAGAACGCCTGGCTCGCACCACTTCCGCCCGAGGGTGCCAGTGCCATCGTGCACCGCGACACCGTCCACGCTTCAGAGATGGCCGAGGCACAGGGCATCCGGTCGGTCGATCTACTACGCGACGGCATCGTCGACGCCATCGTCCCCGAACTGCCCGACGCGGCCGACGAACCGGCCGCGTTCTCCGGTCGCATCGCCGATGCCATCGCCCGAGAACTGCGCGGGTTGTCGACCGTCGATCCCGCCACTCGGACTCGGAACAGGCTGGGCCGCTACCGCACGCTGGGATGAGCGGCTCCGCCGCATGTGAGCGGGCGCCCCCAATAGGTCGTTCCGCAGGCTCCACTCCCGCCGACCCCTGCTACGAGTTTTGGTGCACCTGCGAGGTCACGAGCGCTACTACGTCGCCCGCGCGGAGGTCTGCGGGCAACTCGACCGGACTGACGCAACTGCGCCCTGGGCTGTGCACGTCGACTTTGACCACCGGACCCACCGAATGTCGATTGACCACAACGGCTTGCAGCAGATCACCGAACTCGGCATCGACGCCCACCTCGCCTGCGATGACCGAGCGCACCCGAGTCACCAGAATGCGGCCCCACTGCACCGGAGTGCCCTGCGCATCGGCCAGATCCTCCAGCGCAACGCCGTCGACGGTGATTCGGCCACACACACAGTGCGTATCGGCGGGCCACAGCGATGGATCGCACCGCGCAACGTAGGCGGCACCGAGAGACGGAAGCATGTCGAGAAGTGTCATGAGAAGCAGTCTTGCGCCGCGCGGTGGCGTCGAACAGAGGTGTTGACGCAATCTTGACGGCGCAGCATCGAATATTGACGGCGCGGGCCGGAATGCACAGAACGACGCTATCCACGGGGCATGGCCGCCGCGGTGGGCACCAGTGCACGCAACGACCGTCGGTCGACGGGATTCCGCCGGTTGTCGCCGGTAGTGCGCAACCCGGCCCGCACCACGCAGCCCCGAACTACGCTCCACAACATGAGTGGCGAGTATCGGCAGGCGTTCGACGACAGTATCGACAACCGCGAGCAATTCTGGCTCGAAGCCGCAGCAGCAGTCGATTGGGATACCCCTCCCACCAGTGCGTTCGACGGCTCGCGCTGGTTTCCCGGGGCCCGTCTGAACACCTGCTTCAATGCCCTGGACCGGCACGTCGATGCCGGGCACGGCGACCGGACCGCGTTGATCTACGACTCGGCGATGCTCGGTCTCACCCGCAGCTACACCTACGCCGAACTGCTCGATCAGGTCGCTCGCTTCGCCGGGGTACTCCGCGGGCAGGGCGTAGGGCCGGGCGATCGCGTGGTGATCTACCTACCGATGATTCCCGAGGCCGTCGTCGCGATGCTCGCATGCGCCAGGCTCGGCGCAGTGCATTCGGTGGTGTTCGGTGGCTTCGCAGCCAAGGAGCTTGCAGCGCGCATCGACGACGCCGAACCGACACTGCTGATCACCGCCAGTGGCGGGTTCGAGCCGGGTCGCGTCATCGAATATCTCCCGCTGGTGCAGCGCGCCCTGACGCTGACGACTGCGAAGGTACCGGCGGTGATCGTCAAAACGCGCGAAGGAATCCCCGGCAGCCACGACTGGTTGGACTGGGACACCCTCATCGCCGACGCCACCGCCGCACAACCGGTTTCGGTGCTGGCCACCGATCCGCTGTACATCCTCTACACCTCAGGAACGACGGGTAAGCCCAAGGGCGTGGTGCGCGACAACGGCGGCCACGCGGTCGCGTTGACGTGGTCGATGCGCAACATCTACGACGTGGGGCCCGGCCAGGTGATGTGGACGGCGTCCGATGTCGGCTGGGTCGTCGGACATTCGTACATCGTCTACGCACCCCTGTTCGCCGGTGCCACAACGGTTCTGTACGAGGGCAAGCCCGTCGGCACTCCCGATGCCGGCGCATTCTGGCGGGTGATCCAGGATCACGGTGTCCGCGCCCTGTTCACCGCACCGACTGCGCTCCGCGCCATCCGCAAGGTCGATCCCCACGCCGCCGAGCTCGAGAAGTACGACGTCTCGTCTCTGGAGACCTTGTTCGTCGCCGGCGAACGCCTGGATCCCGATACCTACGAGTGGATTTCGCGCACGCTCGACCGTCCGGTCGTCGACCACTGGTGGCAGACCGAGACCGGGTGGGCGATCTGCGCCAATCTTCGCGGCCTGGAGCCACTTCCGATCAAATCCGGATCGCCGACGGTACCGGTACCCGGCTTCCAGGTCGGCGTCCTCGACGCGTCGGGTAATCCGGTGGACGCAGGCACCGAGGGCAACATCGTCGTGCAGCTGCCACTGCCGCCGGGCGCACTGGTAGGTCTGTGGAACGACGAATCACGGTTCCAGCGTTCGTATCTCGATACGTTCCCCGGCTACTACCTCACCGGCGATTCCGGCTACATCGACGCCGACGGCTACGTCTACGTACTCGGGCGCAGCGACGACGTCATCAACGTTGCAGGGCATCGCCTGTCGACCGGGTCGATGGAGGCGGTGCTCGCCGGCCACCCCGCCGTCGCCGAATGCGCCGTCATCGGTATCCACGACGACCTCAAAGGCCAGCGCCCCAGCGGTTACGTAGTACTCAAAGCCGGGGAGAACATCACCGAGGAGCAGCTGCGTACCGAACTGGTCGCCATGGTGCGCGATCAGATCGGTGCCCTTGCGACGTTCCGCGACGTGACGATCGTCGGAGCGCTCCCGAAGACCCGATCGGGCAAGATCCTGCGGAAGACGATGCGCCAGATCGTCGCAGGCGAGGAGTACGGCGTGCCGTCGACCATCGAGGATCCGGCCGTCCTCGATGCACTGGAGAAGCTGCTCGGCAGATAGACGGCGGTAATACGAGCAACCATGGCCGAAACCCGCGCGCCACAGGGATGTCCCGCGCGATAGCGTCATCGACATGACAGATCTCGACACCCGTCCTGCCGTCGACTGGCTCGCCCTCGGTGCGGTCATAGTCACGGTGGTCTCGTGGGCCTCGGCCTTCGTGGCGATTCGCGGCGTCGGCGAGTCGTTCGGTGCCGGCCCGCTGGCATTGGGCCGGCTACTCATCGGCTCGTTCGCACTCGGCGCAATAGTTCTCGTCAAGAGAAGGTGGGTCAAGCCGAATCGGACACAGTGGCTGCAGATCATCAGCATCGGCGTCTTCTGGTTCGGCATCTACAACGTCTCCCTCAATGCCGCCGAACAGCGCGTCGACGCCGGGACGACGTCGATGATCATTCAGATCGGGCCGATTCTGGTCGCCCTGTTCGCGGGTCTACTTCTGGGCGAGGGCTTTCCGAGGTGGTTGGTGATCGGTGCAGGCATCGCGTTCGCCGGGGCCGTCATGGTCGGTGTCGTCACCGCCGTCACCACCACCTCGACCACCAAGACAGACGCCGACTTCCTCGGCATCGCACTGTGTCTGGTGTCCGCGGTGACCTACGCGATCGGAGTACTCAGCCAGAAGCCGGTGCTACGGACGATCCCCGGACTTCAGGTCACGTGGATGGCATGCACCATCGGCGCGGTGTGCACGCTGCCCTTCGCACCGGCACTGCTCGACGACCTGGCGACCGCCTCGACCGGTGCCACCGGCGGACTGATCTACCTCGGCCTGGTCCCGACCGCACTGGCCTTCAGCACGTGGGCCTATGCGTTGACGAGAATGAACGCAGGCAAGCTCGGCATCACCACGTACGCCGTGCCGCCGATCACCATCACTCTCGCGTGGCTGCTGTTGGGCGAAGTCCCGCACTACCTCGCCGTGGTGGGCGGAGTGATCTGCCTGGTGGGAGTCGGGTTGTCCCGCAGGAAATAGCAGCCGCTACAGCGCCTTGAACCGTGCGATCGCCACTTCACGCTCGTGCTTGTGGTCGACGATCGGCTCCGCGTAGCCCTTGGGTCGACCGAACTTCAACGTGTGCACTGCTTTTCCTTCTTCACCGCGCAGCTCCGGCACCCAGCGTCGAACATAGTCGCCGGTGGGGTCGAATTTCTCGCCCTGGGTGATGGGGTTGAACACACGGAAGTACGGCGAGGCGTCGGTACCGGTTCCCGCGGTCCACTGCCAGCCGTGCTGGTTGCTGGCCAGATCGCCGTCGACGAGATGCTGCATGAAGTAGCGCGCGCCCCGCCACCACGGCAGGTGCAGATCCTTGACGAGGAACGACGCGACGATCATGCGGACCCGGTTGTGCATCCACTTCTCCGAGTTCAACTGCCGCATACCGGCATCGACGATCGGGAAGCCGGTCTCACCCTTGCACCAGGCCTCGAACAACTCGTCGGCGTGCTTGCCCGAGTCGAGTTCGATCTTGTCGAACTTCTTGACGTAGTTCTCACGCGCACTGTCGGGACGCTGAAAGAGTATGTCGCCGTAGAAGTCTCGCCAGCAGATCTGCCGACGGTACGACGCGGACCCTTCGCTGCGTAGTTTGCCGAGGTCGGCCAACATCGTCCGCGGGTGAATGGTTCCGTACTTCAGATGTACCGACATTCGGCTCGTCGAATCCAGGTCGGGACGATTGCGCTCGTCGTCGTACGCAGCAACCTCGTCGAGAAATTCCTTCCACTGCTTCGACGCGGCCGCCTCTCCCGCTGCCGCGTCGGACGCCTCCTTCTCGGAAGGAATCTTCACGCGCCGAACACCTTTGACCTCGTCCGGGTCGATCCACGTCGCACTGGCGGCAGACGTATCGGCAGGTCCGCGCCAGCCGTGTTCCAGCCACTGGCGCGAGTACGGGGTGAACACCTTGTACGGCTCGCCGTCGTTCTTGAGGATCCGCCCGGGGGCGACCGCATACGGGGAGCCGGTCTCGACCAGATTCACCTTCTCGCCCACACGCTTGTCGCGATCGCGGCCGTACGGGCCGTAGTCGGCACTGATGTGGACGTCCTCGGAGTCGATCGCCTTCGCCACCTTCGGGACCACCGTCTCGGGGTCACCGTGCACCACCATCAACCTGCCGTCGAGCTGCTCGTTCAGAGCCTCGAGCGAACGGAACAGGAAGTCCTTGCGCGGCCCGCCGGAGGGCTTCAGTAAGCGGTCGTCGAGCACGAACAACCCGAGTACCGGATCTCCGGACTCGGCGGCGGCGGTGAGTGTGGGCAGATCCCCCAGACGGAGGTCACGGCGAAACCATACGAGCGACATGGTTCCAGTCTTACCCAACCGTCCGGAGTGCAACCCGCACCGTCGCCCCGCGCAATTCTCAGAGAATCGCCAACGACGGCTCACCAAGGCCGCAACATGGGCCTCTACCTTGGGAAACACAGAAGAGAAAAGGAGAACATCATGACGAACACCCGCCCCTTCCCCGGCGCTCTTTCCCTGGTGAACAGCACCTGCACCTTCGAGAAGTACTACGAGCAGCTCTACGCCAAGGCTCCGGCACTCGCCTGGTCACTCGATGCCGACACCGGCCGCCGCAGTGCGCTCGAGGAGTTCTTCGCCAAGACGCCCGAGGAACGCCGAACCACCGTCGACAGCTGGGTTGCCTGAACCGTCACAATGGACGCGTGACCGAATCGTCGAGTTCCCCCGCCACCGTCCTCGTCGTCGATGACGACGCCGACGTGCTGTCCTCACTGCAACGTGGACTGCGCCTGTCGGGGTTCACCGTCATCACCGCATCGGACGGAGCGGAGGCACTCGGCGTGGTCTCCAGATCCACGCCCGACGCGATCGTGCTGGACATCAACATGCCGGTACTCGACGGGGCCAGCGTTGTGACCGCGTTGCGTGCGATGGGAAACGACATCCCGATCTGTGTGCTCAGTGCCCGTAGCTCGGTGGACGATCGCATCGCCGGGCTCGAATCCGGTGCCGACGACTACCTCACCAAGCCGTTCGTGCTGGCCGAACTCGTTGCGAGGATCCGCGCAATGCTGCGCCGGCGCGGCACCAATCCAGTTGTGCCGGCAGCAGATTCGGGTGTATCGAACTCGGCGGTGGCCATCGGGAGCCTCGTGGTCGACATCCCCGGTTATCGCGTGCATCGCGGCGGAGTCGACATCGACCTGACCAAGCGGGAATTCGAGCTGCTGGCAATTCTGGCCCGGAACAAGGGCGTGGTCCTCACGCGTGAGCGATTGCTCGAACTGGTGTGGGGCTACGACTTCGTCGCCGACACCAACGTCGTCGACGTGTTCGTCGGCTATCTGCGTCGCAAACTCGAATCCGATGGGTCTCCGCGCATCCTGCACACCGTCCGCGGCGTCGGATTCGTCGTCCGAGATGCCGCATGAGCTTCTCGTTGCGCGCCCGCGTCGCTGCCGCCACGGCCCTCGGTGCCACCCTCGTGGTCGCCGCACTCGCGGTGGTCACTTCGGTCGCCATCTCCCGCAACAACGTCAATCAGCTCGACGAACGGTTGACGACAGCCTCCCAGGTGCTGGTCCCGAATTCGTCGACGTTGGAGGCCTTCATCGATCAACTCTCCGGCGCATTCGCCGTCACCATTCGCAGCGGTGACATCGTGGTGGCGTCCACACCGACGCGGCTGCCCGCGCTGGACACCGGATCGCAGACCGTCGACGTCGACGGCCAACGGTTCCGCGTCTACACGGCAGTATCGACCGTCGTGTCCACGATCTCCATTTCGATCGGCGTGCCGGCCCTCGAGGCACAACAGGTGACCGACGAGCAACAAAAACAGGTGCTGATGCTGGGGCTGGTTGCGATCGCCGTATCCACCGGCCTGGGCTGGCTGTTCGGCGGGCGAGCCGTCAGACCGCTGGTGACGCTGACCCGGCAAGTCAGCGCGCAGCCACCGACCGCTCCCGAGACCCGCACCGGCGTCACCGAGGCCGACGCACTCGCAGTCGCGATCGGGGGCATGCTGACCAGACTCAACGAGGCACAGGACCGCACCAATGCCGCCCTCGACACCGCACGCGACTTCGCGGCCGTCTCCGCACACGAACTGCGCACCCCACTGACGGCGATGCGCACCGACATCGAGGTCCTGCGAACCCTCGACCTCGAACCCGCACAGCAGCGGGAGATTCTGGGTGACCTCGAGCGAACGCAGGGACGGGTGGAGACGACGCTGACCGCTCTGGAACGCCTCGCGTCGGGTGAACTGTCCAGTGAGGGTGACAGAGTCGAGACCGACATCATCGACATCTGCGACGTCGCAGCCCAGGACGCGCAGAGACTGCACCCCGAGCTCGACATCCGCGTGGAGTCCGCTCCCGATTCCGAGATCACGATGCGCGCACTACCGACCGGTCTGCGGTTGGCCGTCGACAACGTGATCGGCAATGCCGTCCGGCACGGCAACGCAACCACGATCGTCATCACCGCCGAACGGGTGGACACGACGGTGCGCGTTCTGATCGACGACAACGGATCCGGTGTTCCTGACGATGAACGCGAATCGGTGTTCGGCCGCTTCGAGCGCGGCACCAGGGCAGCGAAGGGTGGCTCGGGACTCGGCCTGGCACTGGTTGCACAGCAGGCCGAATTGCACGGTGGCCGTGTCTACTTCACCGACAGTCCACTGGGCGGCGCGCGCCTGGTGATGGAGTTGCAGATTCGCTAGGTTGCCGCATTCGTTACTCGGGAGAAACCCGCGGGATCGACCGATGCGAGGAGGATGGACTCGTGCACTCGTCATCGGATTTCACCGTTCCCATCATCGACATCTCGCCGTACGTCCTGGGTGATCGCTCCCCGGACGCCGACGCGACCGCGCGCCGAGGAGTGGCATCGAAAGTCGACCATGCATGCAGCACAGTCGGTTTCATGCAGATCGTGGGACACGGCATCCGAGACGAGATCGTTGCCGGGCTCGCAGCGGCGATGGATTCGTTCTTCGGACTCGACCCAGCGCAGAAATCGGCCTACATCTGCCCGCCCGAGCTCAACCGCGGCTACACCGCACCGAAGAGCGAAACGCTGAGCCTGAGCCTTGGGCTCGATTCGGCATCGGGCATGAACGACTACTTCGAGGCATTCAACGTCGGCACCGGTGAGCCGAACACCTGGCCCGAGTCGGCCGGGTTCCGGAACGCCGTCGAACTGTATTTCGCCGAAGCTGCCCGCGTGGCCCGGACGCTGACCGGGGTGTTCGCCGACGCCCTCGGGGAATCGCCGAACCTGTTCTCACGCATCACCGATCGGTCACTGGACACGCTGCGAATGAACAACTACGCGCTCGATCCGGGCACCGAGGTACCGGAGCGCGAACTCACCGGGATGAGCGAGCACACCGATTACGGATTGGTGACGGTGCTCTGGGCCGATCGGGTACCCGGCCTACAGGTCCTCGGCACCGACCGACTGTGGCACGACGTGCAGCCTGCCGAGGGCGCGATGCTGGTGAATCTGGGTGATCTGACAGCCCGATTGACCAACGATCGCTGGATGTCGACCCTGCATCGCGTGCGGCCACCGGTATCGGGCGGGACGATCCAGCGCAGGCGTTCTGCTGCCTTCTTCCACGACGGCAACCTCGACGCAGTAATCGCGCCGCTGGCGTCGTGCATCGAGGCCGGCGCAGTGCCCCGGTACCGACCGGTGACCGTGGCCGAACACATTCAGGCAAAGCTCGCGGGTTCCCGAGGCGGAACGGCGAATGCCTCGGCAACCCGCGAAGCCGAGCGGGTGCGACGCGCAGTAACTCGACCTGCAGTTACTTGACCTGCAGTTACTTGACGTCGAGCAGGTCGATGACGAACACGAGCGTCTTGCCGGACAGGCGGTGACCTGCGCCGGCTGGGCCGTAGGCGAGCTCCGGCGGAATGGTGAGCTGACGGCGTCCGCCGACCTTCATTCCGGGGATGCCGTCCTGCCAACCCTGAATCAATCCGCGCAACGGGAACTGGATGGATTCGCCGCGGTTCCAGGACGAGTCGAACTCTTCGCCCGAATCGAACTCGACGCCGACGTAGTGCACCTCGACGGTGCCGCCTGCAACTGCCTCTGCGCCGTCACCCTCGACGAGGTCGACCGTCACCAGGTCCAATGGTGCCGGTCCGGCCTGAAATTCGATCACTGGCTTCGTCACTGAAGTCTCCTGCGGTTGATGCCGGCCCGCCGACGCCGGCTGTGAAGCTCTGGGCATATTCCGCTTCGACTTTACGTCGTGACGGTCAGCCAATTGGAGCTGGCATCAAATTCGTCTTGTATTCGCAGGTCAACGCGTTGCCGGTTGCGGGGTCGCCCATCTCCACCTTCCAGGCGTCGGAGAACTGATTCACCCCGTGGTGCATCGAGATGGTGCCCGAGATCAATACCGTTCCACGCGAGAACAGTCCACGTTCGGTGAGCACGTCCAGCCAGTACTGCGGAGCGAGAAGATCACCGAGCGTTCCCGACTGGATGAGCACTCCATCGGCCCAGCCGGTCAGGGTGATGTCGTCCAGTCGGTCGGCCACCTCGCTCAACCGCCATGCACCGGTGCCGAGCACGTCGGGAGCCGCGTTCTTGCTCCACGCGACGCTGTGAACTTCCAGGTCACGATCGGTGTGATCGCATGCCACCGTGAGCAGCACGTCGTCGATCGTGTCGCCCAGGATCACCAGAGCCCATTCCGCCTCACCCGAGGTGCGACCATGTTGGACGGCAACGGCATCGGTCTGCTGCGCCAGGTACGGCGAGATGGGATACAGCGCCGGGGTCACCGTCGGAGCCGGCACGCCCAGTTCGGCCAGCTCGGCGATATGCGACGCCACCTCCTCCTGGTTGCGACCGGCATAGCCCGCATTGAGCAGTGCGGTCACTTCTACCGACTCGGTCGTGCCGTCGGGCAACGTGAATGTGAGCATCAGTAAGGACCCTCTCCTCGTAAATTTTCTGTTTCCGATACGCCCAAAGCCTTGCGCATACGTCTTGTATACAGCAAGTATGGAGCACGTACAACGGATAGAGTGATCCCAGGCACACGAAGGAGTCGTCATGACCGAACCAGTTTCGGTGGATAGAAAGGGCCTGGCCAAGGCCTTTGCCGCCAGCCTGACCGGAACGGCATTGGAGTGGTACGACTTCGCCGTCTACTCGGCCGCCGCAGCGCTGGTGTTCCCGTTGGTCTTCTTCCCGGACAGCGACCCACTGACCGGGACTTTGCTGGCCTTCTCGACGTACGCCGTCGGGTACATCGCCCGTCCGGTCGGTGGATTCGTCTTCGGGCGACTCGGCGACGTCATCGGCCGAAAGCAGCTTCTCGTCATCACCCTGATGCTGATCGGCGTCACGACGTTCGCCATCGGCTTGATCCCCGGCTACGACACCATCGGCATCGCCGCCCCGATCATCCTCGTCACCATGCGGTTCTGCCAGGGCGTTGCCGTCGGCGGCGAGTGGGGCGGAGCCGTTCTGCTCTCCAGTGAATACGGTGATCCCCGTAAGCGGGGCTTCTGGTCGTCCGCCGCGCAGATCGGGCCACCGGCGGGTAACCTGCTCGCCAACGGCGCACTTGCAATCTTGACGCTGTCGTTGACCGACCAGCAGTTCGAGTCCTGGGGATGGCGTGTTGCATTCCTCTTCTCGGCCGTACTCGTCGGGTTCGGTTTGTGGATCCGATTGAAGCTCGAGGACACCCCGGTGTTCAAAGCACTTCAGGAGAGCGGCGATCGCTCCGAAGCTCCGATCAGTGAAGTGTTCAAGACCGAACTGCGACCACTGGTGGCAGGCATCATGTCTCGTGTCGCACCCGACGTCATCTACGCACTGTTCACGGTCTTCTCCATCACCTACGGCACGCAGAAACTGGGCTTCGAACGCAGCGAGGTGCTTACGGCCATCCTGATCGGATCGGCGTGCCAGCTCGGCCTGATCCCGCTGGCCGGAGCCGTCTCGGACCGCATCAATCGACGTCTGGTCTACGGCGTCGCAGCCGTCGGCGGTGTTGCCTGGAGCGCGATATTCTTCCTCGTCATCGGCGGAGGATCTCTACCACTGCTGATTCTGGGTGTGGTTGTGGGCCTGGCGTTCCACTCGTTCATGTACGGGCCACAGGCAGCATTCGTCACCGAGCAGTTCAGCGTGCGATTGCGCTCCACCGGTAGCTCGTTGGCGTACACGATCGCCGGAGTGTTCGGCGGAGCGATGGCACCGCTGATCTTCGTGTACCTGTTGGACAAGACGGACAGTTGGGTACCGATCGCCGGATACATCGTGATCGTCGGTGCCGTCACACTCGTCGGCCTCGCACTCGGGCGCAACCCCGACCCCACCGAGGACGAGCACTACGTGCTCCTGAACCAGGAGAACGAAAAGGCTACGCGCGCAGCAGAGTCTGAAGTGTGACCTCGAGGTGAGCGTCGATCTTCTCGTGCACCAGGCCCTCATCGCCCGCACCCAGTGCGTCGATGATGGCCTGGTGCTCGGCGCACACCCGATGCTGCCGGTTGGCCGCGGTGAACAAAGCACTCAACCCCACGCGAAGCTGGCGCGCTCGCAGGCCGGCATACGTACGAGAGAGCAGATCGCTTCCAGCCGAATCGATCAGACTCTGGTGAAACGTCCCGTCCCAGTCGATGAACTCCTTCGGCGCATCCGCACTGTCGGAGTTCATCAGCAATTCCTGCTGCTCGAGCGCATGCTGCATCGCCGCGATCGGAGCGTCCCCGGCGCGCAGCGCACGGGTGGCTGCGTGCCGTTCGAGGACACCGCGCAGATCCATCAGTTCGGCGATCTGCCGTCCGGACATCGCCGGCACGTGCGCACCGCGCTTGGGCACCATCTCGACCAGACCCTCGGACTGCAACATCAGCAGCGCTTCACGAACCGGCGTGCGCGATACACCGATTCGCGTTGCGAGCTCCTGCTCGTTGAGAAAAGTGCCGGTGGCGGCCGGTGACGACAGCACCTGATCGCGCACGAACAGATACGCCTTCTCCCTCCCCGACAGCGGCTGCATACGATATGTATACCTGTCTTCCTCCGACGAAACCAGGAGTCACACCGTGAGCTCGTCCATTCGCATCAGCCTCGCCCAGATCACCAGCGGCGAGCACCCCTCCGAGAACCTCGAACTCATCGACACTCATGCTCGTGCCGCCGCACATGCCGGATCGGACGTCGTCGTGTTTCCCGAGGCGACGATGCGCTGCTTCGGCGGACCCATCCGAAAGTTCGCACAGCCTCTCGACGGCGAATGGGCCGAGGCGGTGCGCTCCATCGCGTCCGATGCCGGCATCACCGTCGTCGCGGGGATGTTCACCCCCGCCGCGGATGACCGAGTGACCAACACGCTGCTCGTCACCGGCCCCGGCATCGATGCGAGCTACGACAAGATTCACCTGTTCGACGCGTTCGGATTCGCCGAATCCGACACCGTCGCACCGGGTTCGGACCCGCTGGTGGTGGACATCGCCGGAGTTCGAGTGGGCTTCGCGACCTGTTACGACATTCGATTCCCGGCGATGTTCCAAAAACTCGGCGACCTCGGCGCGGAACTCGTCGTCGTTCCGGCATCGTGGGGATCAGGTGACGGCAAAGTCGACCAATGGACCCTGCTCGCTCGCGCACGCGCCTTGGATTCGACGACGTTCATCGCAGCCTGCGATCAAGCTGAACCCGCTGCCGCCGAGGGAAATGCACCATTGGGCGTAGGACACAGCATCGTCTGCTCCCCCACCGGCGAGATTCTTGGGCAACTGGACGCGACGCCCGGCATGCTGACGATCGACATCGATACCGCCATGGTCGACGCCGTGCGAAAGACGCTGCCGGTCTTGAAGAACCGCAGGCACTTCGACGCCTGACCGTGCCGCGAACTCGAAGTTGGGGACGAAATTCGACCGAAATCCGTCCATAACTTCGAGTTCGGCACGGGGATACAACAATGCCGCCGACTCCCGAAGGAGTCGGCGGCATTGTTGTACAGCGGGAGCTAGCGGGAGCTGACGTCCTGGTAGTCGCGCTCGGTGTAGCCGGTGTAGATCTGGCGCGGACGGCCGATCTTGCCGGTCGTGTCCTCGTTCTGCTCGCGCCAGTGCGCGATCCAGCCGGGGAGACGGCCCATCGCGAACAACACCGTGAACATGCGCGGCGGGAAGCCCATCGCGCGGTAGATCAGGCCGGTGTAGAAGTCCACGTTGGGGTACAGCTTGCGCTCGACGAAGTAATCGTCGGTGAGAGCGGTCTCCTCGAGCTTGAGGGCGATCTCGAGCAGCTCGTCGCCGTTGCCCAGCTTGCCGAGGATCGTGTGCGCAGTTTCCTTGACCAGCGTCGCGCGCGGATCGAAGTTCTTGTACACACGGTGTCCGAAGCCCATGAGCTTGACGCCGTCTTCCTTGTTCTTCACTCGACGCAGGAAGTCCGTGGCGTCGCCGCCCTCGGCCTTGATCTTGTCGAGCATCTCGAGCACGGCCTGGTTGGCTCCGCCGTGCAGCGGGCCCCACAGCGCGTTGATGCCGCCGGAGATCGAGGTGAACAGGTTGGCCTGCGAGGATCCGACGAGGCGCACCGTCGAGGTGGAGCAGTTCTGCTCGTGGTCGGCATGCAGGATGAGCAGCATGTCGAGTGCCTTGACGATCTCGGGATCGACCTCGTACGGCTCGGCCGGGAATCCGAACGTCAGGCGCAGGAAGTTCTCGACCAGGCTCTTGGAATTGTCCGGGTACAGGAACGGCTGGCCGACGGACTTCTTGTAGGCGTATGCCGCGATCGTCGGCAGCTTGGCCAGCAAGCGGATGGTCGACAGCTCGACCTGTGCCGGATCGTTGGGGTCCAGGGAATCCTGGTAGTACGCCGACAGCGCGTTGACTGCGCTCGACAGCACCGGCATCGGGTGAGCGTTGCGCGGGAAGCCGTCGAAGAACCGCTTGAGGTCCTCGTGCAGCAGGGTGTGTCGACGGATCTTGTCGGTGAACGTCTCGAGCTGATCTGCGGACGGCAGCTCCCCATAGATCAGCAGGTAGCTGACCTCGATGAACGACGACTTGCCCGCAAGTTGTTCGATCGGGTATCCGCGGTAGCGCAGGATGCCTGCGTCACCGTCGATGTACGTGATGGCCGACTTGGTCGATGCGGTGTTGACGAACCCGCCGTCCAATGTCGTATAGCCGGTGGTGGCCAGCAACTTTCCCAGCTCGATGCCGTTGTTGCCTTCGGAAGCCTCGGCAATCGACATGGAGTATTCGCCACCGGGATAGGTGAGGGTGGCTTTGGCGTCATTCTCAGCGGGCACGAATGGTCCCTCTCGAACTCGTGTAACGGACACGTACTTGAAGCGGACAGTTCTTACGTCGATAGTGAAACTAGTCTCTCGACGCCTCGGACGCCCAGGGAGGGTCGGCACCGGGGCGCGAAACCGTGATTGCCGCTGCCTTCGCGGCGAACTCGAGCGCTTGTTGCCAATCTTGCTTGCTCATCGCCTTCACCGCGTTCGATGTGATAATGGTCTCCTTCTGCAAAAAGCTCAGCAGAGCCCCGTGCACGGTGTCACCAGCGCCGATCGTGTCGACGACATCGACGGCCACACCCGGCACCGAGATTTCGTCGGCTGCGGTGAATACCGAGATGCCGTCGCCGCCGCGGGTCATGACCACAGCGGTGACCCCGGCCGAGAGCCAGTCGTCGACGGTTGTCCCCTGCGTTCCCAGACCCAACCAGTACGAGTCGTCCTCGGACACCTTGAGGATGTCGATGCTGGGCAACCACGAACGGAAGCGGTCTCGGAAACCGTCGGCGGTGATGTCGCCGCTGGTGCTGTCGATGGCGGCCGGGCGAATGTTGGGGTCGAGCATCGTGAGCTTGCCCGCCGCCCGAGCCCGGTGCAGCAATCCCGCATACATCGACGCACCGGGCTCGTAGAGCAACGACAACGTGCCGAACGAGAGAACACTGATCTCTTCCGGGAGATCGCCGGGATCGGCCACGAGCCGATCGGCGGTGCCGTCGGCATAGAACGAGTACTCGGCGCTGCCGTCCTCGGCGAGAGTGGTCATCGCCAAGGTGGTCGGCTCGTCGCCGCGCTGGACCCACGAGACGTCGACGCCTGCGTCGCGCAGACTCGCCAGGATCTGCTCGCCGAAGGGGTCGCGCGATATCCGTGAGAGATACGCGACGGGCGAACCCAATCGACCGATCGCGACGGCGACGTTGAACGGTCCGCCGCCGAGCTTGGGCGAGAGCAGCGGCCCCTCGTGCACCGGGACCAAGTCCACCAACGCTTCGCCGCACACCAGAATCGTCACTTCTCGTACCTCATTCCCCAGGTGCCCGACCAGAGTTGCCCCGGCTCGAGCACGATCAGATCGATCTCGGAGTTCAACGCATCGGGTGGGCACGTCATCGGTTCGATCGCCAACGCCCGCCCTCGGTCGGGATAGGCCTGATCGTTGGCCGGATCGGCGGTGAACACCTGCACCCAGCCGAAGCTCGCGTCGGTCCACAACACGGTCGCAGTGCCGTCGGGGCCACGCAGAACATGGTTCGCACGGCCGTCGCCGTCGGGCAGCGACGCACTGAACGGGGTGTCCAGCTGCACGCCCTGCAGCGTGCGCGGCTCCCGGAAGTCGTACTCGGTATCGGCCGTCGGAACCGAATTGCCCACGGGCAGATTGCGCACCGGATCGAGCGGTAGCCGTGTCCCGGCGGAGAGCTCGAGCGTGCACTCGTCGAGCGGCACATCCCCCACTCGGACGTAGGTGTGGAAACCCATCCCGTAGGGCGCGGCCGAATCACCGGTGTTCTTCGCGGACGCGGTCACGGTGAGACCGTCCGCCGACAGCTCGTGCACCACCGTCACCGTCAACGAGAACGGCCATCCCTGGTGCGTCCCGACGTCCACGCTCTGCTCGACGCGACTGTCGGTGTGTTCGACGAGAGTCCACGCCACCTTTCGGACGAAACCGTGACTGGCGTTGTTTCGCGAGGGCTCGCTGATCTCCAACCGATGTTCGACGCCTTCGAAGGCGAACGTCCCGTCGGCCGTCCGGTTGGGCCACGGGGCCAACACCAGCCCCGCCGACAGCGGCGGCTTCGAACCCGCCGCCCACGTCTCGGTGAGCGCGGCACCGTCGTATTCGAGAACTCGCAGGCCCGCTCCGACGGCAGCGATGTCTGCCCGATACTTACCGCTCGTCAACGAGTAGGTCTGTGCATCAGCCATGGGAGTCATTGTCTACCACCTTCGGTCCGACGACGGCACCCACTCGATAGCGAATGAATGCCGGAAGAGCCAGCGCCGCGATCGAGACACCGATGACGACCAGTACGCCGCCGCCGGCCGCGGCGGCTGCCGTCCCCACCGACGCGGCTGCGGCACCGTGCAGCACGTCACCGATACGAGGCCCTCCCGCGACGACGACGATGAAGACACCTTGCAATCGGCCGCGCATCTCGTCGGTCGCAACCGTCTGCAGCATCGTGCTGCGGAACGCCGCCGAGATCATGTCGGCCCCGCCGCCCAGAGCCAGGAACGCCAGCGCGAACCACAGGGCAACGGCGGTCGCCCCGTCGGTGGCCGCGCCGACGGCGACGCCGAACCCGATCATCGCCACGCCCCACACGACGATGCAGATCAGCACCGCCAGGCCTTGCCTGCGCACTCGTGGAAGCCAGCCGGAGAACACTCCGCCCACCACCGCGCCTGCGGACATGGCCGCGAACAACATGCCCAGCACCGGCCCGCCCGACGCCGGATCACCGAAGCTCTCGTGCGCAATCTGTGGAAAGAGAGCCCTGGGCATACCGAACACCATGGCAATGATGTCGACGACGAACGAAGCCAGCAGCACCTTCTGGGTGGCGAGATACGCAAAACCGTCGAACACCGAACGCAATCCGGCTCGCTGACCCGACTTCGCCGGCGGAATTCCCGGCAGCCGAACCACTGCCCAGAGTGTTGCGAACAGTGCGATGGTGTCGATCAAGTAGAGGGTCTCGAGCCCGATGTAGTAGATCAGGATGCCCGCACTGAGCGGACCGGCGATCGCACCGAAGTTGAACACCGTCATGTTCAGAGAGTTCGCAGCCGGTAGCTGTTCGGCAGGCAGAATCCTGGGCAGAATCGCGCTGCGGGTCGGCTGATTCACCGCGAAGAATGCTTGTTGAACAGCCAAGAGCACCAAGATGATCCAGACGTTGTTCAGGCCCAGGAACGCCTGTAGCCAGAAGAGAGCGGAAGTTCCGATCAGACCGCACGTGGTGATCATCAGCAGGGTGCGGCGGTCCATCACATCGGCCAGCGCGCCGCCCCACAGACCGAACACGATGAGCGGCACCAGGGCGAACACACCCGTCAGCCCCACATAGGCAGAGCTCAGCGTGATCTGGAATACCTGTTGCGGCACAGCAACAATGGAGAGCTGAGCACCGATGACGGTGACGATGTTCGCCAACCACAGCCGACGGTAGGCCGGAGTCTTCAGCGGTGTCGTATCGGCAAGAATGCCGCGCAACCCGCTCACGGCTGCAGACGCTCGATCACACCACTTGCCACCGTCAGGCGAATCCTGTTGTGCATACGGCTGGTTCGGCCCTGCCAGAATTCGACCGTCTCCGGCTCGACGCGAAAGCCGCCCCAGTTCGGCGGTACCGGTACCTCGACACCGTCGAACGTTGCGGTGACCTCGGCCAGCTTGGCGACCAGGTCTTCCCGCGAGCCGACAGCGCGTGACTGCTCGGACGCCCATGCCCCCAGCTGGGAGCCGCGCGGCCTGGTGCGCCAATAGGTTTCGGTGGTCTCGGCGTCGACCTTGACCACCGAGCCCCGCACGGTGAGCTGCCGGGCACTCGCGATCCACGGGAACGTCACCGACGCGTAGGGATTCACCGCGAGCGCACGGCCCTTGTCCGAGTCGTAATTGGTGTAGAAGACCACGCCGTCGGCGTCGAGGCCCTTGCACAGCACGGTGCGAGTCGCGGGTCTGCCTGCCTCGTCGACGGTCCCCAACACGATGGCATTGGGCTCGGGTAGATCTGTCGCTACCGCGTCGGCCAACCACTGCTGTGCCAGTGGGAACCACCCGCCGGCCAGAGCATCGACATCGAGGTCGTCGGGCTCGCCGTAGTCGACGCGCATGTGCGCCAGGCGCTGTTGATCTGCAGACACGAACCCAGACGCTACTCCCGCGTACATGCTCGCTATGGTTCTGGCACAGTACGCCCGGATGCGGCGCAGAGCCGGGCGCAAACGCGACGAGGGAGTCCACAGGCCATGGCTGTTCAACACGTTCCCGAGGATTTCGTCTCCGGTCTCGAAGGTGTCGTCGCGTTCACCTCCGACATCGCCGAACCCGACAAGGACGGCGGCGCACTGCGCTACCGCGGC
>NZ_NPFX01000005.1:0-321176 GCF_002259335.1 Rhodococcus sp. 14-2483-1-1
GGACATCTCCCCCGATCAGACGCTGCAGGCCGTCTCGGACATCGTGACCAACTTCGTCATGCCCGGTGCCGGGATGCCGAACTTCCGCCGCAACGGTGTGCTCATGGCAAAGCACGGCATCTACGACCTGCGTCAGCACCTCGAAGACGTCGTCTGGCCGGTACTGCGCAAGTGGAACGTCTTCGAGCGCAACGACTTCACCGCCCGCGGAGAGAACAAGCGCGAAGAACTCGCCGCGTTCCTCGAAGACCTCGAACGCCAAGCCACCAAGTTCGAGGAAATGCGCGACCGCTCCCTCGCCCGCGAACGCGCCAAAGCCGAAGCACGCGCGTCGTAAGTTTCGCTCGACTGGTGTGCCCGGTACCGATTTCGGTGCCGGGCACCCTTTTTTCTCCTGAAAGTTCTCCCTCCGTTCCAAAGGCTCTTCCATGACATTGCAGATCGGCTCACTGGAGTTGCGCAGCCCCGTCGTCCTGGCACCGATGGCAGGCGTCACCAACGTGGCTTTCCGGACGCTGTGCCGGGAACAGGAACTCGAGCGGGCAGGTAGCACGTCGGGCCTGTATGTCTGCGAGATGGTGACCGCCCGCGCGCTGGTCGAAAGACAGCCCGCCACGATGCACATGACGACCTTCGGCCCCACCGAAACTCCGCGGTCGCTGCAGCTCTACACCGTCGATCCGGACACCACGTACGCCGCGGCGAAAATGATCGTCGACGACAATCTGGCCGACCACATCGACATGAACTTCGGCTGCCCGGTTCCGAAGGTCACTCGCAAGGGCGGCGGCGCCGCTCTGCCGTACAAACGCAACCTGTTCGGTCGCATCGTCGCCGCGGCCGTCAAGGCGACCGAGGGCACCGACATTCCGGTCACCGTCAAGTTCCGCGTCGGCATCGACGAGAACCACCACACGCACCTGGACGCAGGCCGAATCGCCGCCGACGAGGGTGCCGCTGCAGTGGCGTTGCACGCGCGAACCGCGTCGCAGCGCTACTCCGGTACCGCGGACTGGAACGAGATCGCTCGACTCAAGGAACACGTCACGGGTATCCCGGTGCTGGGCAACGGAGACATCTTCTCCGCCTCCGACGCGGTCCGGATGATGGCCGAGACCGGCTGCGACGGCGTCGTCGTCGGGCGAGGTTGCCTGGGCAGGCCGTGGCTGTTCGCCGAACTCAGCGCCCGCCTGAACGGCCGACCCGAGCCCGTTCCACCCACCCTCGGCGAGGTGGCCACGATCATCGCCCGCCACGCCGAGTTGCTCGCCGAGCACCACGGTGAGAAGAAGGGCCTACGCGAGCTGCGCAAGCACGTCTCCTGGTACCTGCGCGGCTTCCCTGCAGGATCGGATCTTCGAGTCTCGATGGCCTTGGTGTCCACTCTCGCCGAGCTCGACGATCTTCTGGCGCAACTCGATCCGACCGTTCCGTTTCCCAAGGACGCAGAGGGGCCCCGCGGACGACAGGGCTCACCGGGCGCGGTTGCGCTGCCCGACGGCTGGCTCGACGATCCGGAGGACATCTGCGTCCCGGCCGGTGCCGACCTGATGCACTCGGGCGGCTGATCCCCAGCTGACCGGCCCTCACCTCGCACGAAGTGGACCATGCCGCTCGAGTCAGTACTATGGCTTGGATTGCCGAGTAGGCAACGCGTGCGTGTGATGGAAGGCCAGGTTCGAATTCGTGGGAGACGATCGAGAGTCGGGCCCGTCTGTGCCCGAGGGTCGCGCCCCATGGGAGCGCCCGCTGTCCTCAATCAGACAAAACGGAGAGCATCGGCCTCGCTCCGAACGCCCGTCCACACCGGACCAGGATTCACCACCGCAGCCGGGCGACAGCGGCAGGCTCGGTAAACGATCGCCGCGTAATGCCGACACCGTCTCGGTGGCCGAGTTGGTGGACAAGATGTCGCGGTCGGGATCGAGTCGTCGGGTACCCACCGAACGGCCCGAGACCGAAGAACCCACCGAGATCATCGCCCCGATCACCGATTCCACGCCCCCACCCTCCCGGGCAGTACCACCTACGCCGCCGCATGCGGTACCGGAACCGGTGGGCGCGCCTACCTCGGACCGCCCGGCACTGACGCGGTTGGCGATGAGCCGGGTGCGACGACGCAGGCGACTGCGGATGGTCGGTCGGAGTCTGGTGTCTCTCATCGCGATTCTTTCGGTGGCACTGACCGGAGTGGTGTGGGGATATCTCCGCAACACCGACCAAGGATTTCTTCAGGTCGCTGCGCTCGATCCCGACTCGACGGACGTCGTCGACGCCGCAGGCCAGTACGGCGACGAGACGTACTTGATCGTCGGTACCGACACCCGCACCGGGGCCAGCGGCGAGGTGGGCGCCGGAACCGTCGCCGACGCAGAGGGAGCCCGCTCGGACACGGTCATGCTCGTCAACATTCCGGCCGATCGCAGTCGCGTCGTCGCCGTGTCTTTCCCGCGAGATCTCGATGTGACGCGCCCCGAGTGCGAGCAGTTCGACAACGACACCAATACCTACACCGGTGAGATGTTCCCCGAGGCGTACGGCGACAAGCTCAATGCCACCTACGCCCTCGGCGGCCCCAAATGCTTGGTCAAGACGATCCAGAAGATTTCCGGTCTCCGCATCGGGCACTTCGTGGGAATGGATTTCGCCGGGTTCGAGTCCATGGTCGACGAGGTCGGCGGCGTCGAGGTCTGCACCGCGCAACCGTTGATCGACTACGAGCTCGGAGACGTGCTGCCCAACCCCGGTACGCAACGCATCGACGGGCGCACCGCGCTGAACTACGTTCGGGCCCGCAACGTCGAGTCCGAGGGCAACGGCGACTACGGCCGCATCAAGCGGCAACAACGCTTCCTGTCGTCCTTGCTCAGGTCCGCGCTCTCGAACAAGGTGCTGCTCGACCCAGGCAAGCTGAACGGATTCGTCAACGCGTTCACCTCGGACACGTTCGTGGAGAACGTCAAGACCCAGGACCTGGTGACGCTGGGCCGATCGCTGCAGAACGTGGACGCCGGCGCGGTCACCTTCCTCACCATCCCGACCACCGGCACCAACGACTACGGCAACGAGATCCCCAACGACGAGGCGATCGGCGCCATCTTCCAGGCGATCATCGACGACGATCCGCTGCCCGGCGAGGAACGCGCAGAGCCGGTGACCCCCGAATCCTCGGCTCCCCCCGCCGCCCCCGACGCCCCGCTACTGGCCGTCGAACCAGGCACGGTGTCGCTCCAGGTATCCAACGCGTCCGATATCGCCGGGATGGCCCAAACAGCATCCGACGAGCTCGCGACCTACGGATTCCAGATCCTGACGGTCGGCAACTTCTCGGGCTCCGCCGCCCAGACCGTCGTGCGCTACTCCCAGGACCAGGAAGCGGCCGCAGCGACCGTCGCATCGGCGATCCCCGGCGCAGCCATCGAGCTGGCTCCGAGCCTGAACAACGTCGTCGAGGTGGTGCTCGGCTCCAATTACCCCGGATACACGCAATCCCCGACGGCGTTCGGCACCGCAATCGATGCCACACAGGTGGAGGGCACAACCGAGAGTGCGCCGCTCCCGGAAGATCTTTCGTTCACCAATGCCGCCGACGACACGTGTGCCTGAGTTCATTCATGCTCCGTTAACCCTCGGGACAGGGAACAGGTCAGTGTGACCTACTAAACTTCGCTCATGCGCGTCGCCTACAACGAACAGATGAACGAGCTTGCCGATCTCCTCGGAGAGATGGCGAGCCTGGCTGGTACGGCCATGGAGAAGGCCACCCAGTCACTCCTCCAAGCAGACCTGGTGCTCGCCGAGCAGGTCATTTCCGAGCACGACAAGATCACCGAGCTCAGTGCGGTGTGCGAGGAGAAGGCTTTCACGCTCCTCGCCCTGCAAGCGCCCGTCGCAGGCGATCTTCGTTCGGTGGTGGCCGGCATTCAGATCGTCGCCGACATCGACCGGATGGGCGCACTCGCCCTGCACGTCGCGAAGATCACTCGCCGCAGACACCCGAACCATGCCCTCCCCGAGGTCGTCAACGGGTACTTCGCCGAGATGGGACGCCTCGCCGTTCAGATCGGCGCGTCCGCACGCGAGGTCCTCGAGACACGCGACCCCGAGCGCGCTGCGAAGTTGCAGGAGGAAGACGAGGCGATGGACGATCTGCACCGTCACCTCTTCACCGTTCTGATGGACCGTGAGTGGAGCCATGGCGTCGCAGCTGCGGTGGACGTGACCCTGCTGGGTCGCTTCTACGAACGCTTCGCCGATCATGCTGTCGAGGTCGGTCGCCGAGTGATCTTCCTCGTCACCGGCCAGCTTCCGGTCGACCTGCACCAGAACAACATTCCCACCTCGTAGTACCGCTCACGTCGAGTAGCGCTGCCCGGCAGCGCTACTCGATGTCCGTATCAGGGCAGGCGCACAACGAGAAGAACCCCCGTCGAGCTGACGCTCGGCGGGGGTTCTCTTCGCGGTATGTGGCTATCCGAAGCGGCCGGAGATGTAGTCCTCGGTGGCCTTCTGCGTCGGGTTGGAGAAGATCTTCTCGGTGTCGTCGATCTCGATGAGCTTGCCCGGCTTACCGGTCGCCTCGAGGTTGAAGAAGCCGGTCTGATCGCTCACGCGCGCAGCCTGCTGCATGTTGTGCGTGACGATGACGATCGTGAAGTCCTGCTTGAGTTCCTGGATCAGGTCCTCGATGGCCAGTGTCGAGATGGGGTCCAGAGCCGAGCACGGCTCGTCCATCAGCAGCACGTCGGGCGAGACGGCGATGGCACGAGCGATGCACAGACGCTGCTGCTGACCACCGGAGAGGCCGCCACCGGGCTTGTCGAGGCGGTCCTTGACCTCGTTCCAGAGGTTGGCACCCTTGAGTGAGCGCTCGGCGATCTCGTCGAGTTCCTTCTTGCCGCGGCCGCCCTGCAGCTTGAGGCCCGCCACGACGTTGTCCTTGATGGACATCGTCGGGAACGGGTTGGGGCGCTGGAAGACCATGCCGATGGTGCGGCGCACACCCACGGGATCGACGCCGTTGCCGTAGATGTCCTCGCCGTCGAGCAGCACCGAGCCCTCGACCCGGGCACCAGGGGTTACCTCGTGCATGCGGTTGAGCGAACGCAGGACGGTCGACTTACCGCAGCCCGACGGTCCGATGAACGCGGTGACGCTGCGCGGCGGTACGGCCAGGGTGACGTCGGAGACGGCGTGGAACTTGCCGTAGTAGATGTTGACGTCCTTGAGATCGAGACGCTTTGCCATGTTCTTCGTTCCTTACGGTTCGCTGGAGTCGGGTGGGTCAGAAGTTCTTGGGCGAGAAGAACTTCGAGACCAACTTCGCGCCGATGTTGAGTATTGCGACGATCAGGATCAGCGTCAGGGCTGCTCCCCACATGCGCTCAGCGGTGAGCACGCCGGTTCCTGCCTTCTGCAGGTCGACCATCATGAGCGGCAGAGACGTCTGCGGCCCCTCGAAGATGTTGAAGTTGATGGCGGTGGCAGATCCCACCAGGATCAGCACCGGTGCCGTCTCGCCCATCACGCGGGCCAGGGCCAACATGATTCCGGTGACGATTCCGGACAGTGCGGTGGGGATGACGATCTTCGCGATGGTCTTCCACTTCGGAACACCGAGTGCGTAGGACGCCTCGCGCAGGTCCTGCGGAACGATGCGCAGCATTTCCTCCGCCGAGCGCACGATCACCGGGATCATCAGCAGTACCAGAGCGAATGCGACGGCCACACCGGAGCGCTGGAAGCCGAAGGTAGCGATCCAGAGCGCGTAGATGAACAAGGCCGCGACGATGGACGGCACACCGGTGAGGATGTCGACCATGAACGTCGTCACTCGGGCCAGCCGAGTACCTACGCCGTATTCGACGAGGTAGATGGCGACGAAGATGCCGATCGGGATGGAGATGACGGCGCAGAACAGTCCTTGCAGGAGAGTTCCGACGATGGCGTGATACGCGCCGCCGCCTGCGATGAACTGGGTGACGCCGGCCTGCGAGTTCTGCCACCAGGTAGGTGAAACCACGGCAGAGAGACCGCGGGAGATCACCGTGTAGAGCACCCAGATCAGGGGTACGAGAGCGACCAGCACCGAGAGGCTGACGAGAATCGTCGCCGCCAGGTTGGACGCTTTGCGCCTGGCGCTGACGCCCTGGAACGTGGGTTCCTTGACGGGCTTGTCCATGGTTGCAGTCATGGGTCAGTCCTTCTTTCCGGCGATGGCGGCGCGAGCACCGGCGTTGACGACGAAGGTCAGGACGAAGAGCACCAGACCGGCCGCGATGTAGGCACCTGCCTGCAGCGGGTTGTTGAACTCGCCTGCGGCCAGCGCGATCTTGGTGGCGAATGTGGAACCGCCGTCGAACAACGTTCCGCCGAAGGTCGCCTGGGTGCTGCGGATGATGATGTACAGCGCGATGGTCTCACCGAGCGCGCGGCCGAGACCGAGCATCGAGCCGGAGACGAACCCGGACTTACCGAACGGAATGACCGTGGTGCGCACAACCTCCCAGCGAGTGGCTCCGAGCGCGAGGGCGGCTTCGACCTGGCCCTTCGGCGTCTGAATGAACACCTCACGGGTGACGGCGGCGATGATGGGCAGGATCATCACGGCGAGCACGATGCCACCGGTGAAGATGGTGCCGCCGCCGGCGATCGACACCGATCCGGTGCTGAAGAGTGGGAACCAGCTCAGCGACGAGTTCAGCCATTCGGCGAACGGGCTGATGGCGGGCGCGAGGACGTAGAGGCCCCACAGACCGAAGACGATCGACGGGACCGCGGCCAGCAGATCGATGATGTAGCCGAGCGGTCCTGCAACTCGCTTGGGTGCGTAGTTCGTCAGGTAGATGGCGATGCCGAGAGCGACCGGCATCGCGAGAATCAGCGCGAACAGAGACACGGTGACGGTGACCAGGAAGAGGTCGAGTACACCGAACATCATTGCGGAGGTGTCGGATGTGTCCCATGCGCCGTTGTAGGTCAGGAAGTTGACCGTGTTGTTCGACAGTGAGGGGATTGCGCGCCAGAGCAGGAAGATTCCCACGGCGGCGATCAGGGCGATGATGAAGATGCCCGAGCCCGTGGCCAGGCCTCGGAAGATCCGGTCACCGGGACGTGTGACGGTTCCCGACGTTTTCTTGTCTGACAATTGTGGTTCTTCCGGTTTGTGCGCGGCACCCGTGGAGGGCACGGTAGCCGCGGAGGGGACGCCGGTCATCGAGTGGGTGTCGCTCATACCGCTCACTGTCTCGTGTGGGGGTCGAGGACGGTCTTGCTTCGGCCCGCGATATCGCGAGCCGAAGCAAGATTACGTCTCATTGAATCAGGCGATCGCTTCGATAGCGGTGACCAGGCGTTCCTTGAATGCGTCGGGCAGCGGGACGTAGCCGGCTGCCTCGAGGCCCTCCTGGCCCTCGTTGGCTGCACTGAGCAGGAAGGACTTGACGGCTGCCGTGGTGTCGGCGTCGTAGCCCTTCGAGCACACGATTTCGTAGGTCGCGAGGACCAGCGGGTACGTGTCGGCTGCGTTGCTGGCGTACAGGCCGTCGATGTCGATGACGAGGTCGTTGCCCTCACCCTTGAACTTCGCGGCGTCGATGGCCTTGCCTGCGGTCTCGCTGCTCAGCTCGACCGGTCCGTTGCCGAAGTCGACGGCTGCCTTGCCCAGGCTCTCCTGGTCGGCGAAGCCCTTCTCGACGTAGGTGATCGCACCGGGGGTTGCGGCCACGGCCTGGGCGACGCCCGAGGATCCGTTGGCACCTTCACCGACGCCGCCGGCCCAGTCGGAGCTGTGGTTCAGGGTCCAGGCCTCGGGAGCGGATGCGGCCAGGAAGCGCTGGAAGTTGTCGCTGGTGCCCGAGGAGTCGGAGCGGTAGACCGGGGTGATCGCGGTCGACGGGAGCGTTGCGCCCTCGTTGAGTGCGGCGATGGCCGGGTCGTTCCAGGTGGTGATCTTGCCGGTGAAGATCTGGGCGATGACGTCGGGGTTCAGCACCAGATTGTCGACACCGTCGACGTTGTAGGCCACTGCAACCGGGCCGAAGACCAGGGGCAGGTTCCAGGCCGGGTTGTTTGCGCAACGAACGGCAGCCTGGGCGGCCTGATCGTCCTTGATCGACGAGTCGGATCCGGCGAAGTCGACGAGACCGGCGACGAACTGAGTGCGGCCGTTGCCCGAGCCGCTGGTGGTGTACTCGACGGCCTTGCCGGCGCAGACGCCGGAGTAGATCGAGGTGAAGTTGGACATGGCGTTCTGCTGAGCGGACGAGCCTTCACCGGTCAGCGGGGACTTGCCTTCGCAGGTAGCCGAGGACTGTGATGCGCCGTCCGTGGTGGCGACGTTCGCGTCGCTACCGCATGCGGCCAGCAACATGGCACTGACTGCCACTGCACTCATGAGAGCACCGTTGCGCTTGAGGTTCACCTGTTTCCTCCGAGGAATCTTGGGCCGTGTTCACGCCTCGGGCCTGATCGGCCGAGCAGTGACTGTGTGGGTGCCGGCTCGAAAGAAACCTCGCACCAGGCGGCGTTGGTTGCCGCCCAGAGAGAAAGGTAAGGGCAGGTGGTAGACGTTTACCCCCGCGTGGGTGAACGGAAGATGAACACCGCGCTGGAAATGTCCGTTTAGACGGTGCGCGCGTACGCGGCGTCCACGTGGTAATTCGTGAACCCGAGCTTGGTGTAGGTGTGTACCGCGGCAGTGTTGTCGGCCTCGACGTACAGCATGATCTGACCCAGTTCGCGGCTACGCAGGTAGTGCAGGCCCGCCAGCGTCAGCACTCGACCGAGACCACGGCCCTGGGACTGCGGATCGATGCCGACGACGTACACCTCACCGATGGCCGGCTCGGCACCCTCGGCCGGATGAACTTTCGTCCAGTGAAATCCCAGCAGGTGGTCGCTGCCTTCCTCGAACGCCAGGAAGAGGCCGGCCGGATCGAACCAGGGCTCGTCTCGTCGCGAGGCAATGTCGCGGTCGGTCCAGCCACCCTGCTCGGGGTGCCACGAGAATGCCGCATTGTTCACCCGCAGCAGCTCTGCGTCATCCTGATGGCCACGGTAGGTCCGCAGCGTAATACCCTCCGGCACAACAACATCAGCGAGATCAGGACTGGCCGATGCCCGACGCATCTGCAGCAGTTCCCGAACCACCTTCAGCTCCAGACGAGCTGCAACGGACTGCGCCGCGGCGATGTTGCCGTGCGCCCAGATTCGCGCATCCGAGCCGATATCGAGTGCGCGAGAAACCAATTCGCGACCGATGCCGCGACCGCGAGACGAGGGATCGACCACCGCCTCGGCCATCCCGTCGGCGATTCCGGCGTAGCCCACGACTCGATCACCTTCGGTGGCGACGAGACGAACGACGTTCTCGCCGGCGTCGACCGCCTTCACCGCCTGCTCCGAGAGCGGCGCGGTACCGTCGACTTCCGTTGCGCGAGAAAGGATCCGGTGAACCTCGCCGGAAACTCGAGAAGACGGTGCGTCGCCGTCGATGGGATGGACGCCGAACGCAGTATCCGAACTCATCTAGGAGAGAGTACTCTCCTGCTCGAACTCGAAATCCGCATCGCCGGTATCCCCGCCCGCGCCCTCCGATGAAACTGGGCCGCCCTTGGTGTTGCGTGCAGGCCGGACCGCCTTGTATCCCACGTTGCGCACGGTACCGATCAGCGATTCGTACTCGGTGCCGAGCTTGGCGCGCAGGCGTCGAACATGGACGTCGACGGTGCGCGTGCCACCGAAGAAGTCGTAACCCCACACTTCCTGCAGCAGTTGGGCGCGAGTGAACACGCGGCCCGCGTGCTGAGCCAGATACTTCAGCAGCTCGAATTCCTTGTAGGTCAGATCGAGCGGACGACCGCGCAGTCGTGCGGTGTAGGTGCCCTCGTCGATGATCAGCTCGCCGAGCGTGATCTTGCCCGAGGTTTCCGGGCTCGCGACGCCGCCGCTGCGCCCCACCAGTAGCCGCAAGCGCGCGTCCAGCTCCGCCGGGCCGGTACCCGGAAGCAGGATGTCGTCCAGGCCCCAATCGGAGTTGACCGCCACGAGCCCGCCCTCGGTGAGAACCGCGACGACGGGGATGGCCGACCCGGTACTGCCCAGCAGGCGACACAACCCGCGTGCCGCAGCCAAATCGGTGCGGGCGTCCACGAGCGCGATATCGGCCGAACCCGCTTCGAGTAGCGAGGAGACCTCGGTGGGCACCGGTCGCACGTGATGCGCCAGAAGAGCAAGGGACGGAAGAACGCCCTCCGGATTGGGGTCGGAGGTCAGTAGTAGGAGCTCCACTGCGTCTCCATTCTTACTGCTGGCCGGTCCAGCCCGAGCTGGATTGGAGTATTCGTCAAGGACACAGACTAGCTTGTCCGTACAACTGGCCGAAGCGGGCAGTACGCGACCCGTCGGTCACAATGGACGCGTGCGCACACTTCTCATCGGACTCGTCAGCCTGCTGGCCCTCGCGCTCGTCGTGGATTTCGGCGCGGCGGCGTATTCCGAATACCGAGTCTCACGCGCGATTCGCGCCGGTGGCGAACTCAATTCGGACCCCCAGGTGATCGTGCACGGATTCCCGTTCCTGACCCAGGCAGCGGACGGCCGCTACCAGAACATCGAGATCAGGGCTCAGGACGTTCCCACCGAATACGTCGGCTCGACGACGATCGAGGCCAATCTGCGCGGCGTGCACATCGCCCTGTCCGACTTGATCGACAACAACGTCCGCGCCATTCCGGTCGACGAGCTCGACGGCCGCGTCCGCATCGAGGCGACCGACCTCGGCCGGTTCCTCGGCATCGTCGACCTGCAGGTTTCTGCGCCCCCGGCCGACAAGTCCGACGGCACGGGCGGCTCGGGTGGCTCAGGGAAAACGACTACCGGAGGCGTCGTGCTCACCGGAACGGTGCCGGTTGGCCCACTGCAGACCACAGTGAGCGTGGAAGCCGACCTTCTGCTCGAGGGAGACAGTGTCGCCATCGTGGCATCCGACTTCTACTTCGGCCCCGAGGGTCGGGCGGACTTCACGATTCCCGACTTCGCCAAGCCGACCGTGCTCGGGTTGTTCACCAAGACCATCGAGCGCCAGAACCTGCCCTTCGGACTTCTGCCGACCGACGTGTACGCGGAAGGGTCGCAGATCGTCATCGAGGGTTCGGGCGACAACGTGACGATCGACCTCAACGAGATCGAAAAGCCGTGACAGGGATCACAGTCCTGTTGGTCGTGGCGGTCCTCGCCGTAGCCACCGGGCTCTACCTCCGGAGCCGGTCCGGCACCGTGCGCGCCGTTCGAGACACCGGCTCCGACACCGACGCTCTACGCCCACTCCTGCTCGAGGCGGGCATCACGACCGACACCGCGACGGTGCTGCACTTCTCGGCGGACTGGTGCGGACCGTGCGCGGCCGTCCGTCGCGTCGTAGGCCAAGTGCTGAACGACCGCAGCGGGGCCCGCGAAGTAGAGCTCGACATCGATGCCCATCCGGTCCTCGCTCGTGAGCTGGGAGTGCTGTCGTTGCCCACCACGTTCGTGCTCGACACCGAGTTGCGTCGGCGCTCCAGAATCGCGGGGGTTCCCTCCGCGGCGGCTCTGCGGTCCGCGCTCGACGCCCTGTGACCGCACCCGCTCGGGCCGGCGGTTCGACGCGACGCTGGTAGCAGGTAGGATGCTCTTCGTGTTCTCCCGCCACGAGCTGATGCTCACCAGTCGACGCACGGTTGATCTGTGCCGACTGGGCGGATGTTGCTGTCGCTGCTGCTGATTTCCTTCTGCCGCCACGCCCATGCGTGATGTCGGCCCAAGACAGGAATCCACGTCCGAGCACTGCCCTTGCGGCGTGCCCCGGCCTCGCACAGGAGTACTTCTCGATGTCGACACACGACACCCACACCGACACCCCCACGATCGACCAGGTCGACGTCCGCGGCCCGCGCTTCGCAGCGTGGATCACCACCGCCGTCCTGGTCGTCGTACTTCTCCTGACCACGTTCTCGGTCCCCGCAGCGGCAATCCTGCTCGGGCTACAGGCGATCGTGTTCGGAATCGGCGCCGTACGCGGACCCAAGCACAGTCCGTACGGCACGATCTACGCGACGTTCGTCGCTCCGCGACTCTCCCCGACCAGCGAACGCGAGCCGGTGGCTCCGTTGAAGTTCGCTCAGCTGGTGGGATTCGCGTTCGCCGCCGTCGGAGTTCTCGGCTTCGCGCTCGGCGCTCCCGTCGTCGGCACCGTGGCAGCAGGCTTCGCCTTGTTCGCGGCGTTTCTCAACGCCGCGTTCGCGGTTTGCCTCGGGTGCATGATCTACCCCCTCGCGGCGCGACTGCGCAGCACCTAGCACTCACACCCTTCTTCCGATCCGTACAAGAAAGACCGAAAGGAACACCATGGCTCGCTCCGACGTCCTGGTCTCTGCCGACTGGGCCGAGCAGAACCTGAACGCACCGAAGACCGTCTTCGTCGAGGTCGACGAAGACGCCAGCGCCTACGACGGCGGACACATCGAAGGTGCTGTCAAGCTCGACTGGCGCAAGGACCTGCAGGACCCGGTTCGCCGCGACTTCCTGGGCCAGGAGCAGTTCTCCGACCTGCTGTCCGCGAAGGGCATCAGCAACGACGACACCGTCGTTCTGTACGGCGGAAACAACAACTGGTTCGCCGCCTACGCCTACTGGTACTTCAAGCTCTACGGCCACAAGGACGTCAAGCTCATCGACGGTGGACGCAAGAAGTGGGAACTCGACGGACGCGCACTGTCGAAGGACGTCGTCAGCCGCGAGACCACGCAGTACCGTGCCGAGGCTCCCGACCTGTCGATCCGCGCATTCCGCGACGAGGTCATCGACGCGATCGGCAACAAGAACCTGATCGACGTACGCTCCCCCGACGAGTTCTCGGGCAAGATCCTCGCCCCGGCTCACCTGCCGCAGGAACAGGCTCAGCAGCGCGGCCATGTGCCGTCGGCGATCAACATCCCGTGGAGCACCACCGCCAACGAGGACGGCACGTTCAAGTCCGACGACGCGCTCGAAGAGCTGTACAAGACCAAGGGCTACGACGACGACAAGGCCACCATCGCCTACTGCCGCATCGGTGAGCGTTCGAGCCACACCTGGTTCGTCCTCAAGGAGCTGCTGGGCAAGGAAGACGTCAAGAACTACGACGGTAGCTGGGTCGAGTACGGCTCCCTCGTCGGAGCACCCATCGAGTTGGAGGTTCACTGATATGTGTGGAGCACCCGTACAGGGCCAGACCATCCCGGCAGGCGTCGACGTCGAGAAGGAAACGGTCATCACCGGCCGCGTCCTCGCCGGCGACGGTGAGCCGGTAGCAGGAGCGTTCGTGCGTCTGCTCGACGGCACCGGCGAGTTCACTGCCGAGGTCGTCGCGTCCGGCACCGGAGACTTCCGCTTCTTCGCCGCTCCCGGCCAGTGGACGCTGCGCGCACTGTCGGCATCGGGCAACGGCGACACCGTCATCGCTCCCGAGGGCGCTGGCGTGCACTCTGCCGACGTCACCGTCGGAGTCTGATTTCGCACCACCGATCGAAACGAAGAACCCCGCACCTGCGAGCAGGTGCGGGGTTCTTTTCTGTCCAGCCGGAGATTGTTCAGTTGGGCAGGGGCGCTGCGGTGGTGCGCTCCGGAACCGTGGAGTACTGCGGCGGGAACATCCCCTCCGGAACCGGGATGCCCTGGGACTCGAGGAAGGCACCGAGGTCACTGACGCGAGTCTGCGTGCCCGGCTCCGGGAGCAATCGGGGCTCGGCGGCAGGCTGGGGAGTCTCGGGCACGGACGGCGTGGCTGGATCGACTGCAGGGGGTGCGTTGTTCTTCTCGCGTTCGGTGCGAGCGAGATCGGTCACCCAGGCGACCATCTTCTCGCTCTCCCACTCGTAACCGTCGTTGGGGTCGTTGTACCAGTAGGACAGGTGCTGCAGAAAGCCGATTGCCAAATAGGGGCCGAGTACGACGTCGACGATGCCCTTGTTGTTCTCCACCAGGCCCTCGCCTTCAGCGCGCAATTTCGCCTTCACGGTCTCGGCACCGGGCCCGAGAGCCCAGTTGAGATCGGCGAGAAGCTGGTCGGGAGACAGCGCTGCTGCAGCCTGCGCGTCGTCCACCTGATACTGCCGGTCGGAGACCTTGACCAGCACCTGCAGAAGCGTCTCGTCCGACTCGAGCCAGGACTTGTTCGTGGCGATGTCGACGATCGCGCGGGTAGCGATGCTCGCTACCGTCCGAGCGAAATCGGAGACGGTCTGCACCGGATTGAGCAGGGTCAACCGCATCTGACCGAGCACGCCGAGCGCCAGCTGCAGCAGTTCGATCTTGTCCGGCGAGTCGCAGGCGAGGTCGTAGGGACGACACGACCACGTGACCTTGTCGGTCATCGATCCGTAGTCCCGGGGCGACTGGTCCATGAATCCGCCGCGTGACTCGCCTACCTCGTCACCGAAGTTCGGCACGCCGGCCGGGCGGTAGGGCGACCCGACCATCATGACGCCGACGACGTCGTCGGACGTGACGAGCGCGTTGGGATCGCGGTGTCCGAGTTCGATCGCGAGTCGATCGAGAACCTCACCGCCGACGCTGTACCCGAGCAGGACGAACTTGGTCTTCTCGCCGCACTTGGTCTTGTACTCGTCCATCAACCGATTGGTCGACGCGAGGCCGTCGGCGATCGATTCCTGGTAGGTGGCCACGTTGTCGATGACGTCGAAGCCGTACGTGGAGGTGTAAGGGACGTAGAGCCAGCCGACGGTACCGGGGCTGTCCGCGTTCGCCTCACCGACCGGAACGGTGACGTTGCCGACCCAGTTCGACGCGATCGTCTGTGCTTCTTCGTTGAGCGGATTGCGATCTGCGGCCGAGTCGGTGGCTCCGGACACGGCCAACAGCAGCACGTCCGGGCAGTCCTGCGCGTAGTTGTTGGGATCGATGTTCGGACCCTGCGAGGACCCGAAGTCTGCGGAACCCGAGTCCGCCGATCCGGAGTCCGCCGATCCGGAGTCGGGTGCGGCGAGCGCAGCAGCGGGTGCTGCGAGCGCCAGCGCCAGGGTCACCACAGCAGACCTGAACAACACGGATCCGAACGACGATGTCAGAGCGCGTTTACGACGCAGCATTGTTGCGGAGACCTCCCCAGCCTTCGTGACAGAACACAGTGAAACACGTCGGAAATCCGCCCGCGAGCGCCCGACGTCCCCCGAAGAAGGTACCTGCTTGCCGGGATTTCTCCACCAATACGAGTGATCCAGCGCACTGACGACCCCGAAGTTGGGTAGATGTCACCAAGGACACACGTCGGATTCGGGCCGCTGTTCTCGGTGGGAAACTACGCGGGTTAAACTCGATCCCGTGGTCATCTTCTTCGAGGTATTGCTTGCGCTTGCGGCAATTGCCATCATCGCGTTCTCGCTCTACGTCGTCTACCGACTGGTCAACGACGAGTCGTGACGGATCCGGTTGCGGGGCAACCCGGCAGTACTGACGAGGGACGAAACGCCCCCATCACCAGTGGTGACGAAGCGATAGCGGCGGCCGAACAGAAGTTCGCCGAGGCATCGTTGCGCAACGTCCCGGTACTGCCCGATATCCCCCATCCCGACGACACTGCCAACCTGCGACTCGGTCCCGATCTGAACCCGTCGATGCTGGCCCTGTTGCCACTCGTCGGTGTCTGGCGCGGTGAGGGCGAGGGGCACGACCCCGAACTGGGAACCGATTACCTCTTCGGACAGCAGATCGTCATCACCCACGACGGCGGCAGCTACCTGAGCTGGGAATCGCGCTCCTGGCGGCTGGACTCCGACGGCAACTACGCTCACCCCGACCTCCGCGAGACCGGATTCTGGCGCGTCAGCGGCGGCCACGGCGTCAAGGGTTCCGAGAACGAAGAGGTCATCGAGCTCCTGCTGACCCACAGCACCGGTGTGGTCGAACTCTATTACGGACACGCACTCACCAAGTCGTCCTGGGAACTCGCCACCGACGTCGTCATCCGCAGCACCTCGGGTGCGCTGGTCGGCGGGGCGAAGCGGCTCTACGGCATCGTCGAGGGTGGAGATCTGGCGTACGTCGAGGAACGTGTCGTCGCCGACGGCCCACTCGCACCGCGGTTGTCCGCGCGGCTCTCTCGCTACATCGGCTGAATCTTTCTTTCTGCTCGCACGCGAACGGCCCCCGAGCCATACCTGCTTTCAGGTCCCGACCGGACAGGTCGGGGGCTCGGGGGCCGGGTAGCTGCCTGGGATTCGCTTGCCGCTCGCGCGGTCTTCGCAGTGAATCCGTCAGCGATAGCGGCTAGCTGACAGCCACCTCACGCGTCCTAGAGTTCATCAACTTCAGACCACCTCCTCTCTCGTGTACTCCCAACGTACGCCGGAGATTCCGAGTCGGCAAAGTGTTTTTTCTTCGGGTCTGCTCCGAGATCGATCACCTGGTCGGCATCGGTGTTCTCCGGCAATTGATGGGTGACGACCACTACGGTTCGGTCGGCACCGAACAGGCCGCCGTCGGTGGTGAGCAGCTCGCGCAGTATTCGCATCCCGGAGACTCTGTCGAGGTGTTCCGTCGGCTCGTCCAGCAGCACGATCGGTGCGGTACCGAGCAGAGCGCGCGCGAGCAGCAGCCTGCGCCGCTCTCCCCCGGACACCGCCTGTGCGCCGCCCACCAGAGTTGTGTTGACACCGAGGGGCATCGCGTCGAGCCACGAGCCGAGGCCGACTTTTCGCAGCGCCTTCGCTGCTTCCTCCTCGTTCACGTCGCCGCGTACCACCCGCAGATTCTCCAGAATCGAGGTGTCGAACAGATGCGCATCCTCGGCGAACAGCGCTGCGTCCGAGCCGTATTCCTCGGCAAGTGCGCGTAACATCGTCGTTTTCCCGGATCCACTGGGGCCGATGACTGCGCTTCGCGCATGTTCGCGGAAGTTCGTAGCAGGGGTCGAAGTTCTGCTCACATGCGGCGGAGCCGCATCGAGCATCGCCATGATTCGGGTGGCTGCGATTCGGCCGCGCATCAGCGCGACAGCCGCCCCGGGGAGCGCGGCAGTCGCCTCGAACGCAGCCAGCGGAACCAGCACGATGATCGCCAGTGCCATCGGCGTCATACCGCCGGCGGTGCCTCCGTCCGGTCCGTACAGACCGATTCCGACGAGCAAGGACCCGATCACCGACGCTCCGATCGACAGCGGCCCAGCGGCGTCGGCCATGGCCGACGGACGGGCGGCGCGGTCCCGGGCAACCACCGAATCCTCTGCTGCGCTTCGAGCTTCGGCCAGTGTTGCGTCCAGTCGCCCGGCGACCCGTAGTTCCGCAGCATGGTCGAGGGCGCGGACGGCCGACTCCGCGAACCGCGCGTCGGCGTCGGCACCGGCCTCTTCGGCGATCCTCGCCGACCGCGCCGCCAGCATCGGTGCGCCCACTCCGGCGATCAGCAACGCCACTGCCATGATCGACGCGGCAGCAGGCGCGATGCCGGCGAGCAGGCCCACCGCCGCGAACATCATCACGACGCTGACACAGATGGGCACCACGGCCCGCACGACGACGTCGCCGAGCACGTCCACGTCTGCTCCGGTGCGCGCGAGAACGTCACCGCGCCGCAGGTGGATCGCACCGTTTCCGTTCGCCAACCTCTCGTAGATTCCGGTGCGAGCTGCCGTCGTACCGCGCAGTGCCGCATCGTGTGTGGACAGTCGTTCCAGATATCGGAACACACCCCGCGAAATGCCCAGCGCCCGAACGGCTACCACGGCCACGGACAGATCGAGCACGGGTGGCATCTGCCAGGCTCGGGTGATCAACCATGCCGAGAGCGCGGCCAGAGCCAGCGCACTCCCGAGGGTCGCCACCCCGGCGGCCACGGCCACCGCTACCCGCCGCGGGGAGAGCTCCAACAACGCCAACGCCCGACGCAGATCAGACATGATCGACCTTCGGCTGCAGAGTCGCGTCACTGCGCACCTCGACGACTCGGTCGGCGGCATGCAACACCGACCGCCGGTGACCCACCATCACCACAGTGACTCCTCGGTCGGCCGCGGCCCGAACAGCCTGCAGCACAGTCTTTTCCCGCGCCGAGTCGAGGTGTGCGGTCGGCTCGTCCAGCACCATCACCGAAGCATTCGAGACGAAGGTCCGGGTGAGGGCGAGGCGCTGCAGTTCGCCGAGCGACAGCCCCACTCCGCCCTGACCGACGCAGGTGTCCCAGCCGGCCGGATGATCTCGGAGAACCTCGTCGAAGCCGGCCGAACGGCACGCCGCAATCAAAGCATCCGAATTGGGCACTCCGTGCAGGGTGACGTTCTCGTACAGCGTGCCGGGCAACAACACCGGCCGCTGCGGAAGCCAGGCAACCTGCGCCCACCACTGGTCGAGGTCGAGTTCGGCCACCGGCACTCCCCCTATTCTCACCGCGCCGCTCGAAGGCGTTGTCAGTCCCAGGATTGCTTGTAGTGCAGTCGATTTGCCTGCGCCGTTCGGTCCGGTCAGTACCGTGACGGTGCCCGCTCGGCACACTGCACTGAGCTCTGCCGGAGCCTCGCCGTCTCGACTCGTGACAGTGAGTCCGTCGAGTTCGATGTTCGCGGCCGAGGCGTCGACCGTTCGACCACCACTCGGCCGAACCGTCCGGCGGTCCAACACGCGGAATGCTCGGCCCGCGGCCTCGACGCCGTCCTCGGCCGCATGGAATTGAGTGCCCACGGACCGGAGTGGAAAGTACACCTCGGGCGCGAGGATCAACGCGACGATGCCTGCCTCGAGTGTCATCTCCCCGAATACCAGCCGCAGTCCGATACCGACGGCCACCAGCGCGACACACAGGGTCGCGAGCAGTTCGAGAACCATCGACGAGAGGAAGGCAACCTTCAACGCGCGCATCGTCGTTCGCCGATGTGCATCGCCCAGCGCCCGGATGCGGGCGGCGGGCCCGTGTTCGCGCCCCAGTGCGCGCAATGTCGGCAGACCGGCCAACAGGTCGAGTAACTGCGCCGACAGCCGGGTCATCGTGGTGAGCGTCGCAGCCGCTCGCCCCTTGGTCAGCAGTCCGATCAGGATCATGAAGATCGGGATGAGCGGCAGGGTCACCGCAATGATCACCGCCGATGTCACGTCCTGGGTCAGGATGACGACCAGGACCAACGGGGTGACGATGACGGCCAGCACCAGCGCCGGTACGTAGCCGATCAGGTACGCCCGCAATCCGCCGATGGCGCGAGTCACGACGACCGCCAGCTCTTCACGTTCGGAGTCGAGTTCCCTAGGCTCGAAACGAGTTGCGGTCGTGAGCACTTCGAGCTCCAGCTCGGCCACCACTCGCGATGCCGACCGGTGCGCGTATCGAGACTGGGCTCCGGCCGCAAGCACGCGAACTGCCATCGCACATCCCAGGACCACCAGTTCCGTGGTCCAGTCGGACAACGATCTGGCCGTCGGGTCGGTGATGACGCCCGCCAGAACGCGGCCGATGGCAAGCGCGCTCACGATGATGCACAGGGTGACGACGGTCGACAGTCCGACCGTCGTCACGAGGTAGCCCCGCGCGGAGCGAGAGTACTTCCACAGTCTGGGATCGACCGGTGCCCGTGAGCGAGCGGGTGCGCTCACGACTTCACCGTCAGTCCGATCGAGTCCGGTATCTGTGCGCTCGAAATGCGTTGCCGGAAGACCCAGTACGTCCAGGCCTGGTAACCGATGACGACGGGGGCAGCGAAGGCCGCGGCCCACGTCATCACCTTCAGCGTGTACGGGCTGGACGACGCGTTCGCGATGGTGAGATCGAAGGCGGCGTCCGTGCTGGACGGCATGACGTTGGGGAACAGGGAGGCGAACAGCAGCACGACGACGGCGACGATGGCGATGCTGGTGAAGACGAAGGCCCAGCCTTCGCGTACTTTCGCCGTCAGCGCGACGACGAGCAGCAGCGCTACTGCTGCCACCGCGACGAGTGCCCAGGTCCAGGTCTTCCCGTACGCGAGTTGTGTCCACAGTGCGAAGGCTCCACCGACGAGCACTGCCGGAACCGACAGCCACGCTGCCATTTTCACCGAGTCCTCGTGTACATCCCCGGAGGTCTTGAGCGCGATGAACACGGCACCGTGCAGTGCGAACACCACGGCCATCGTTACTCCGCCGAGCAATGCGTACGGGTTGAGCAGGTCGAAGAACCCTGCGGTGACCTTCTTGTTCTCGTCGATCGCGACTCCGCGCACGATGTTGGCGAACGCGACGCCCCACAGCACCGCCGGAACCCACGAGCCGATGCCGATTCCGATGTCGCAGCGTCGACGCCAGGCCGGGTCGTCGATCTTTCCGCGCCATTCGATGGCGCAGATGCGCAGGATCAGCGCCACCAGGATCAACAACAGCGGCAGGTAGAAGCCCGAGAACAACGTGGCGTACCACTCGGGGAACGCTGCGAAGAGGGCACCGCCTGCGGTGATGAGCCAGACTTCGTTGCCGTCCCAGACCGGACCGATCGTGTTCAGGACGGCGCGCCTGCGCTTCTCACCCGTCGCGGCGTCCGGGTGCCTGCCCAGAATGGGCATGAGCATGCCGACGCCGAAGTCGAAGCCTTCGAGCACGAAGTAGCCGACGAAGAAGAAAGCGATGATGAGGAACCAGAATTCGGGCAGTGACATGACTATCCCCTAGTACGCGAACGAGAGCTGTTTGGGCTCTTCGTCTTCCGAATCCGGTGGGTCGACGTGCGGGTGCGCGTCGTGGTCGAGAGGTCCTTCGACGACGTAGCGTCGAAGCAGGTAGAACCAGACGCCCCCGAGAGCGGCGTAGAGCAGTGTGAACGTTACAAGCGATGCGACGACGAGGCCGACGGGATGGTCGGAGACGCCTTGATCGACGGTGAGCCGGATCTGGTCGACTCCCGAGAGATTCGGCGCGACAACCCATGGCTGACGGCCCATTTCGGTGAAGATCCAGCCGGCACTGTTGGCCAGGAACGGGGTCGGAATGGCCAGCAGCGACAACCACGAGAACCACTTCTGGTCGGGAATCCGGCCACCTCTGGTGACCCACAATCCCGCGACGGCGAGCAGGGCCGAGCCTGCGGCCAGTCCGATCATCATCCGGAATGCCCAGTACGTGACGAACAGGTTGGGCTTGTAGTTGCCCGGGCCGAATTGCTGCTCGTACTGGTCCTGTAGTTGGTTGACGCCCTGCACGGTGGCACCGAAATCGTTCTCCGCCAGGAACGAGGTGAGGCCGGGAATCGAGATGAGGTGCACCACGGATTCGCAGTTGTTGTGGGTACCCACGGTCAAGAGCGAGAAGCTGGCTCCGGTTTCCGTGTCGCACAACGATTCTGCGGATGCCATCTTCATCGGCTGCTGCTCGAACATGAGCTTGCCCTGAATGTCTCCGGTGATGGCGAGCGCGCCGCCTGCGACGATCATGACGATGAAGGACATGCGCGCTGCAGATCGGAACATCGTGCGCGAGTCGGTTGCCGGGAGCGGAGCCTGCGGAGTGACCCCTTTATCGGAGAGCGGAGCCTGCGGAGTGACCCCTTTATCGTAGAGCGGAGCCTGCGGAGTGACCCCAGTGGCCGGGCTGTCCAGCTTCTTCTTCCGCGCCTCGCGTACCATCCACCAACCGGAGATGCCGGCGACGAAGGTTGCGGCGGTGAGGAATGCACCCGCAACGGCGTGCGGAAAGGCCGCCAGCGCAGTGTTGTTGGTGAGCAGCGCCCAGATATCGGTGAGCTCGGCGCGGCCGGTCTCCTCGTTGTAGATCGCGCCGACGGGATGCTGCATCCAGGAGTTGGCTGCGATGATGAAGAAGGCAGAGGCGTTGACGCCGATGGCAACGAGCCAGATCGTCGCCAGGTGAACGAGTTTGGGGAGTCTGCTCCAGCCGAAGATCCACAGCCCGAGGAACGTGGACTCGAGGAAGAATGCCACCAGTCCCTCGAGCGCGAGTGGCGCACCGAACACGTCACCGACGAAGCGCGAGTATTCGCTCCAGTTCATCCCGAATTGGAATTCCTGGACGATTCCGGTCGCGACGCCGAGGGCGAAGTTGATGAGGAACAGCTTGCCGAAGAACTTGGTGAGCCGATACCAGGAGTCCTTGCCGGTGATCACCCACATGGTCTGCATGGCGGCCACCATCGGCGCGAGGCCGATCGTGAGAGGTACGAGAATGAAGTGGTAAACGGTGGTGATACCGAACTGCCACCGCGAGACATCCAACGCGTCCATCGATACTCCGAACTCTTCCACCCGAGCTGTGACGGGCAACACCGCAGGTCAGGGCGTTGGCCCGCGACTGATTCGAATGTACTACTACGAGTAGTAGTAGGGAAGAGTCTTTCGGCAGGGCCGTTGGGCACCTATCGCGTGGCGGCGACTTCCACGGCTCGATCGACCATCTCGGCCACCTCTTCGCCGCTCCCGGAACGACCGAGAACAACGCCGTTCATCGCCATCACCCGCGCCGCGAGGGTGACACTCGAGACCAACCAAACGCTATCTGCCGCAATGAGATCCGCTGGGTACAGATGCCCGTGCTCGCAGGTCCAGCCGGCCGCCTCGGCAACCTGGAACAACCCGGCGACGGTGGTTCCGGCCAGGATGCCCTGCTCCACCGACGGTGTGACGAGTGTCTTACCGCGCGCGAGCACCACCGTGGACCGTGGACCTTCCAGTACCCGCCCCTCGCTGCTCAGGTAGATGACGTCGTCGACCCCCTGTGCGGACGCGTGCCGCAGTGCTGCCATGTTCGTCGCGTACGACAGTGTTTTCGCGCCGGCGAGCTGCCACGGCGCAGTCGCCGAGAACTCGACCGAATAGCCTCGATCGAGCGTGATCACCGACACCCCGTTCGCACGCGCTGTCCGCACCCGCTCGGGAAGGGGCCCCACCGTCACGAACGCCGTCGGCTCTCCGCCGCTTTCGCGTCCCCGACTGAGTACCAACCGGAGCACGGCCTCGTCCACCGAGCCCTCGGTCCAGAGACCGACGGACTTGTCGATCACGGTTCGCCACTCGTCCAGATCGGGAGCAGGCAGTTCCAGTGCCGTCGCCGACGCCGCCAGACGGGCCAGGTGCAACTCCACGGCGCAGGCAGCGCCGCCCCGCACGAGCAATGTCTCGAACACCCCGTCGCCGCGTACGGCAGCCAGGTCGTCGGCGAACAACAACGGCTGCCCGGCGTCGTGCACTCGGCCGTCCAACGTCACCACTACCGAATCGGCCATGGCCGTCACTGTAGAGCTAGACGGTCAGTCGGCTCGATCTGCCTGCGCCATCACGTCGCGGTACTCGTCGAGGTCGATGTCCTCGGCGACGACCGTCTTGGTTCCGTTGTAGACGTCACGGTCGATCTCGTCGTCGGCGTTGGCCACCAACATCGCGACGAACGTGTCGCCGTTGACGTTGAGGAAGGTGCGGAAGATTCCGGCGAACCAGTCCACGGCGATCAACAGGCCGACCGCTTCGAACGGCAGGTCCAACGACGTTGCCAGGAACATCGCGATCACCGGGAATCCACCCGGCACCGTGATCGTGCCCATGTTCAGCAGGATCGCCAGACCCATACCGAGGGCAATCTGACCGACACTCAGATCGACGTCGCCCGCCTGCGCGAGAAACATCACGACGATCATGTAGTTGAGGACCGCGCCGTACGAACCCATGGTGAGTCCGATCGACAGCGTGAAGTTCGCGACCTTCTGACTGACGCCCACCTTCTCCACGGTGTTCTTCAGAACGGTCGGGAAGGTGACTGCAGAGCTCGTGGTGGTAACAGCAATGGCCGTCTGCTCGGTGAGCTTGCTCGGCAAGCTTCTCGGATCCAACCGGGTTCGTACCGTCACCACGATCACGAACAGTGCGAAGAGAATCAGTACTCCGAGCAGGGTGGTCCCCAAGTAGCTCAACGCGGTCGAGACGACAGAGAATCCGACGTCTCCGGCGAGAGCGGCGAGGAGGCAGAAGACACCGACCGGAGCGATGGTCATGACCAGGCGAATCATCGTCAGGACGATCTGCTGAATCTGATCCATGAACGTCAGTACGCCGGTGTCGCCCGTCTTGGTGATGTGGCTGCGCAGCGCAATTCCGAAGAGCAACGAGAACACGATGATCGGAACCATCGTCGCGGTGGACATCGCGCTGAAGACATTGGTCGAGACGAAGTTGAGCAAAGTGTCCTGCCAGCCGAGCGCCTCGCTCGCGCTCTCTTCCAGGCTCGGGTCGAGTTGCGCAGTGAATTCCATGCCTGCACCCGGCCGGATGAGAACGCTCAGTAGCCACGCCAGCACAGCTGCCACGAACGAGAAGCCGATCATCCACTTGAACGTTCGCACCGCGATCTTGCCGGTACCTGTTCCGGACATGGATCCCGTCGCCACGATCACCGATGCCATCACCAGCGGCACGATCGACATCTGAATCAGGCGGATGAACAGATCGCCGACGAACTTCAGGTTCGCGGCCCAGTCACCGACGATCAGACCGAACACGATTCCGCCGATCGCTGCCAAACCTATTTGTGCTGCCGGGTGTCTCAGAGCTTTCACGGCTCGAAACCTAGACAGGGGAAATCGCCCACGGATATCGCACGCGTTGCACGTAGGTAAAACGTCGGACTCCCCAGGCTCCTACTATGGGGTGGTGTCCGATTCCGTGACGATCAGTCCAAGTCCTCTTCTCACTCTTCCCGGTGCCGTTCCATCCCCGGACGACAGCGTCGACGCCGGGGTGGCCTGGCACTACGGCAATCCGTTCGGCGAACAGCGCGACGCCGTCAGTGGAGCCGCCGTCATCGATCGATCCCATCGCTTCGTCCTCGCCATCAGCGGAGACGAACGCCTGAGCTGGTTGAACACGATCTCGAGCCAACTCGTCTCGAACCTGCCCGACGGTAGCTCGGCCGAGAACCTGAGCCTGGACGTCAACGGCCGCATCGAGCACCACTTCGTCCAGACCGACCTGGACGGCGTCACGTACATCGATACCGAGCGGGCCGCGGGCCCCGATCTGCTGTCGTTTCTGAAGAAGATGGTGTTCTGGGCGAAAGCCGAACCCCGCGAGGCCGACGATGTGGCCGTTCTCACCGTCCTGGGATCCGACGCGGCGTCGGTCCTCGACAAGGCCGGTGTGCCGGCTCCGAGCGAGATCTACGGTGCGTCGGCGATCGACGGCGGCGGATTCGTTCGGCGGATGCCGTGGCCCGGTCAGAACTCGTACGACGTGGTGATCCCCCGCGCACACCTCACCGAGTGGTTCCTCCGCCTGCGCGATGCCGGTGCCGCCCCGGCCGGAACCTGGGCGTTCGACGCGTTGCGGGTGGAATCGTTGCGTCCGCGCGTGGGCGTGGACACCGACGAGAAGACCATTCCGCACGAGGTTCGCTGGATCGGCAGTGCCGCCGAGTTCGGTGCCGTGCACCTGGAGAAGGGCTGCTACCGCGGCCAGGAGACCGTCTCGCGCGTCCACAACCTCGGTCGACCGCCGCGGCACCTGGTGTTGCTGCATCTCGACGGCTCCGCCGACGGTCGGCCCAGCACGGGCGATGCGGTCACCGCAGGCGGACGGTCGGTCGGGCGTCTGGGTACCGTCATCGATCACTTCGAGCTCGGCCCGATCGCTCTCGCTCTTCTCAAGAGAACGATTCCGCTGGACACCGCCCTCGAAGCGGGCCCGTGTGCCGCGTCGATCGATCCTGATTCCATCCCGTCCTACGACGACGTCCAAGCTGGTCGCGCTGCCGTCGACCGCCTGCGCGGCCGGTGACCGGGACCGTTCTCGCGGTCTGCGTCGTGCACGCCGACGTTCCGTTGGGACGCCGAGCGGTGGTCGACAGCGGCATCGACAAGAGACCCGTCGACGGACCGGTGGACGTCCACGAGCTGGGCATCGGCGGCGATCACTGCCGAGACACGAAGTTCCACGGCGGTCTCGATCAGGCCGTGTACGTCTACGACGAGGACGAGGCGCGCTACTGGGCGGACGAGCTGGGGGCACCGGTTCCGCCGGGTCGATTCGGGGAGAACCTGCGCACCAGCGGGGTGCCGGTGACCGACGTGGTGATCGGTTCACGGTGGCGAGTCGGCACGGTGACGCTGGAGGCGACCATCGCTCGCAGGCCCTGCGGCACGTTCGCGCGGTGGATGGGCGAGTCGGGATGGGTTCGCCGGTTCACTGCACGCGGCGATGTGGGTGCGTACTTCCGAGTTCTCGAACCGGGTGTCTTCGCCGCCGGCGACGCGGTGACCGTGGAGTCGATCCCCGACCACGGGGTGACGGTACGAATGCTCTTCGAGGGGAAGGATGCAGCCGCACTGCAGACACTGCTCGATGAGCCGGGACTGGCACCGAAGGTGTATCGCGATGCAGCAGCTGCACTGAAATCCTCGCGCAAACCATGACGCGCAGCACGTAGTTCTCGTGTCGCATCACGAAGATAGTTTGCCTGTGCACGGATATGCGCAGGTACAGGCAGCGCGGGCCCCTGCCCCGGGCGTGTCGCGCCGGTGCGCCCGCCACCGACACGTGGTGCCGTATGCGCATCGCGGCGATTCGCGCGCTAGAGTGTGTGCCAGGAAGAAATACCAACTCTAACGGGGCCGCCAAATTTCCCCAGGCCGCCCCGCAAGTCCGCGAGGGGGCACCGCCATGGGCCGAGGCAGGGCTAAGGCAAAGCAGACAAAGGTCGCTCGTGAGCTCAAGTACAGCTCGCCGACAACGGACTTGGAGAGTCTGCAGAAAGAACTCTCCGGTGGTTCGTCCAACTCCCATCGTGGCATCCACTCTGACTCGGATGTGCATTCCCGAGTCGAGGAAGACGAGTACGAGGACTGGCGACGCTAGTACTGTGCACTGAACGACTGAGGGGGAGCCGCTTAGCGGCTCCCCCTCATTTGTTCGTGCGGTAACGCCCCGATCAGAACCTCGGGTGGTTACCCAGCAACAGCGCGCGCTCGTCGGCAACGTCCTTGCCGGTTGCCTTCTTCACCGTGCCCAGTGTCCAGCAATCGATGTGACGTGCGGTGAGCACGGCCAGTGCGCGGTCGACGTCCTCGGGAGCGACGATCGCGACCATGCCGACACCCATGTTGAACGTCTGCTCCATCTCGGCCCGCTCGACGCGTCCGCGCTGCGCGATCAGCGAGAAGATCGGAGCCGGGCTCCACGTGGTGCGGTCCAGTTCGGCCACCAGGCCCTCGGGCATCACCCGGGAGAGGTTGTTGGCCAGTCCGCCGCCGGTGACGTGGCAGAACGTACGCACGTCGGTCTCGGCTGCGAGCGCGAGGCAGTCCTTGGCGTAGATCTTGGTGGGTTCGAGCAGCTCCTCACCGAGAGTGCGGCCGAACTCCTCGACGTGTCCGCCGAGGTCCATGTGGTTGATCTCGAGCAGCACCTTGCGAGCCAACGAATATCCGTTGGAGTGCAGGCCGGACGATCCCATGCCGATGACGACGTCACCGGGACGCACCCGCTCGGGGCCGAGGATCGAATCCGCCTCGACGACGCCGATGCCCGTGGCCGAGAGGTCGTAATCACCGTCGGCCATCAGCCCCGGGTGTTCGGCCGTCTCGCCGCCGAGCAGTGCGCAGCCGGCGATGATGCAGCCCTCGGCGATGCCCTTGACCAGCTCTGCGACCTGCTCGGGAACGACACGGCCCACGGCGATGTAGTCCTGCAGGAAGAGCGGCTCGGCTCCGCAGACGACAAGATCGTCGACGACCATGGCCACCAGGTCGAGGCCCAGTGTGTCGTGCTTTCCGAGGGCCTGCGCCACGGCGACCTTGGTGCCGACGCCGTCGGTCGAGGCCGCCAGGACCGGCTCACGGTAGTCGCCCTTGAGTGCGAAGAGACCGGCGAAACCGCCGAGACCGCCCATGACCTCGGGCCTGCTGGCCTTCTTGGCGAGCGGCGCGAACAGCTGCACTGCTCGGTCTCCTGCGGCGATGTCGACCCCGGCCGCCGCGTAGGAGGCACCGCCCGAGTGAGTTGCGCTCGTGGGTTGGGATTCCTCGGTCATTCGGCTCCAGCCTGTGTACTAGTTCATGTCAGCGCCCGGTGCGGCGCGGCCCCAACGGTACCGGAGTGCCCGGTCAGGAGAAGAACTCACGTGTGCAGGCGCTTGCCGGGAATCGCGGCCAACAGCTTCTTGGTGTAGTCCGCCTCCGGGGATCGCAGAATCTTCCACGGCGTTCCCTCTTCGACGATTCCCCCGTTGCGTAGCACCACCACACGATGCGCGACGCGGTCCACCACGGCGAGGTCGTGGCTGATGAACAGGCACGCGAAACCGAATTCCTGCTGTAGCGCCTCGAACAAGTCCAGCACTGCTGCCTGCACCGAGACGTCGAGTGCACTGGTCGGCTCGTCCGCCACCACCAGATCCGGACCCAGCACCAGTGCGCGCGCCAGGCTGACGCGCTGCCGCTGTCCACCGGACAGCTCGTGCGGGTACCGCTTGTCGGTGCCCGACGGCAATTGCACGGCGTCGAGCAGTTCGGTCGTCCTCGCCGCGATCGCATCCTTGGAGCCGTACTTGTGCACGATCATCGGCTCGGCGATACATTGTCCGACGGTCAGTCGCGGATTCAGTGACGCCGACGGGTCCTGGAAGACGAAGCCGAAGCGTTTGCGCAGGGGCTTGAGCTTGCGTTCACTGACGCCGGCAATGTTCCGACCCATCACCGTCACGCTGCCGCTTGTCGGCTTCTGCAGTGCCGCAACACATCTGCCGATGGTCGATTTACCCGAGCCGGATTCACCCACCAAGCCGAGGGTCTCGCCGCGGTGAATGGTGAGTGAGACGTCGTCGACCGCCCGGAACGCCGGGGAGCCGACACCACCGGAGAACTGCACCACCAGCCGCGACACCTCGAGTACCGGTTCGCCCGAGGTGTCGACGGTCTTGTCCGACTCCACCGCGGCGAGAGTCGGCACCGCGGCCAGCAGCTTCTTGGTGTAGTCGTCCGCGGGGGCGTCGAACAACTGAGCCACCGGCGCTTCCTCGACGACGCGACCGTTCTGCATGACGACGACGCGGTCCGCCAGATCGGACACGACGCCCATGCTGTGGGTGATGAGCACGATGGCGCAGCCGAGCCGATCCTTGAGATCACGTAGCAGTTCGAGGATTTCGGCCTGCACCGTGACGTCGAGGGCGGTGGTCGGCTCGTCGGCGATGATGACCTTCGCCTCACACGAGATGGCAATCGCGATCATCACGCGTTGCTTCTGCCCACCGGAGAGCTCGTGCGGGTAGTACGAGAAGCGCTGCTCGGGGTTGGGCAAGCCCACCATCGTCAGCAATTCGATGGCCCGTGTCTTGGCATCCTTCGCCGACATCCGCTTACCGTCCGCGCGGCTGCCTTCACTGGTCGTTCCGCCGGCTCCACTCCTGGGATGCGCACGCAGTGCCTCGACGATCTGATATCCGATGGTGAACAGCGGATCCAGAGCACTGCCCGGTTCCTGGAACACCATCGAAATCTTGTTGCCGCGCATCTGCGCCCACGCTTTGTTGCTCAGCCTCGTCACGTCCTGGCCACCGAGCACCACGTGTCCCTCGACGCGTGCGGTGTCGGGCAACAGTCCGATGGCGGAACGGACGCTGACGGACTTGCCCGAGCCGGACTCCCCCACCACGGCCAATACCTCACCGGGATACACCTCGAAGGAGACCTCGGTGACGGCATCGACCTCGCCGGCATCGGTGAGGAACGTGACGGACAACGACTTCACCGACAGTGCGGACTCTCGTGGAGTCGCAACGCTCGATGTCATACCTTCACCGCCTTCTTGAATTTCTTGCGGGTGCGTAGCAGCGGATTGAGTGTCTCGCTTGCACTTTCGCCCACCATGGTCAAACCGAGAACCACCAGCACGATGCCGAGGCCCGGGAACACCGACGTCCACCAGATGCCGTTGGAGATATCGGGCAGGGCCTTGTTGATGTCGTATCCCCATTCCGAGGCGGAGGTGGGTTCGATGCCGAATCCGAGGAACCCGAGTCCGGCCAGGGTCAGGATGGCCTCGGCCCCGTTGAGGGTGATGATGACCGGCAGCGTCTGCACCACGTTGGCGAGGATGTGGCGGAACAGGATTCGAGGAGTGCCTGCGCCGGTGACCCGTGCGGCATCGACGTACGGTTCGGTCTTGACCGCTACCGTGGCGTTGCGGACCACACGGAAGTACTGCGGGACGAAGATGGCCGTGATGGCGATGGCCGCGGATGCGATGCCACCGAAGCTCGACGACTGACCACCTGCCACGACGATCGAGATGACCACCGCGAGAAGCAGAGACGGGAATGCGTACATCGCGTCCATGAACAGCACGAGCACGCGGTCGAACCAGCGTCCGATGTATCCCGAGGCAAGCCCGAGAGGAACGCCGATGATCAGCGAGAGAATCAACGACGAGGCAATCACCATCAATGCTGTTCTGGCACCGTAGATCACCCGCGAGAACACATCCTCGCCGCGGACCGAGGTACCGAACCAGTGCTCGGCGGACGGAGCCGCTTGGCGAGCAAAATCCTGCCCGGCATCGCTGGTCTGCGAGAACCCGTACGGCGCGAGAAGCGGCGCGAACACCGCCGCGATGACGAACCCCACCATCAGGGCCAAGCCGACGATCAACGTGACGCGTTGCAATCCCGAGGTGGACTTGACGAACGCGACGCCGGGAAATCCTCGACGGTGTGGACGGGTGGGAGGTACGTCGGACAGCACGACTTCGGTGCTCATCAGAACCTCACTCTCGGGTCGATGAGTGCAACGATCGCGTCGGTGACGAAGCTGACGACGGCGACCACCACGGCCAGGAACGTCACGATGCCTTGCACCGCAACAAAATCGCGCGCCTGCAGGTACCGGGCGAGTTCGTATCCCAGGCCCTGCCACTCGAAGGTGGTTTCGGTGAGCACAGCGCCGCCGAGCAGCACGGCGATCTGCAGGCCGATGACGGTGACGATGGGGATCATCGCGTTGCGAAACGCGTGTCTTCTCGTCACCGTCCCCTCGCTCAACCCTCGAGCGCGAGCGGCATCGACGAACGGTGCCTGCAGCGTCTGAATCAGGTTGACGCGCACCAGCCGCAGGAATACGCCGGCCGTCAACAGGCCGAGAGCGAGAGCAGGCAGCACAGCGTGCTCGAGCACGTCGATGGTGTAGCTCGACTCGCCGTACAGGAACGAATCGACGATCAGGATGTTGGTCTTGGGCGAGACGTTCTGCAGTGCCAGTTCCACATTGGTGCTGGCTCGTCCGGCCACCGGGAGCCAACCGAGCTTGACTGCGAACAGCAGCTTGAGCAGCATTCCGACGAAGAACACCGGTGCCGCGTACGCGAGGATGGCGAAGATCCGCAACGAGGCGTCGCCGAACCGGTCGCGATGAGTAGCGGCGAAGAACCCGAGCGGGATACCGACGGCGAAGGCCACCAGCAGAGCCCAGAAGGCCAGTTCCAGAGTGGCTGCACCGTTGACGAGCAGGACGTCGCTGATCGCGCGGTTGTCGGTCGCGGAACGGCCGAAATCGCCACGCAGCAAGCCGGTCAGGTACTCCCAGTACTGCGTCAGAATCGGCCGGTCGTAGCCGGCCTCGGCCTTGCGCTGGGCGATCTGTTCGGCAGGAAGGCGGCCACCGAGGGCCGCCGTGATCGGATCACCGATCACCCGCATCAGAAAGAAGACAACGGTGACGAGAATCCAGGCAGTCGGAATGATCAGCAGAAATCTGACCCCGAGATAACGGGCGAGCGCGCCGTACCGTGACGGCGCGCTCGCCTGCTGTGCTTGCTTCTCGCCCTCTACCGTCGTGCTGTCGGTAGTGGGCACGCCGTCAGCTCTTGGCGAGCGTGACGAACCGGAACTTGAACGAGGCGTCGAGCGTCTCGTCCACGCCGCTGATCGCATCGGTGGCGACGGCGATCTGCTTGCCCTCCAACAGCGGAAGCGTCGGCAGGTAGTTCGTCGCGAGCTCGGTCTGGATCTGGCCGATGATCTGCATCCGAGCATTCTCGTCGGCCGTCGTGCGCTCGAGATCGAGCAGTGACGTGATGGCCGGGCTCTCGAAGTGCGACTGCAAGAAGTTGTCCGGCGCGAAGAACGGCGTCAGATAGTTGTCTGCGTCGGGGTAGTCCGGGAACCAACCCAGCTGATACACCGGGTACGCGTCGGCGACGCGTTCCTTGGTGTACGTGCTCCACTCGGTGGACTGCAGGTTCACGTTGAACAGGCCGGTCGCGTCGAGCTGACTCTTGATCGCGGCGTATTCCTCGCTCGAGGACGAACCGTAGTGGTCCGGGTTGTACTGCAGGTTGAGCTGCACCGGGGTGGCAACGCCTGCGGCAGAAAGGAATCCGGCTGCCTCGTCGCGGTTGGGCGTGGTGCCGTAGACATCGCCGTACGCGGTGTTCGCACCGGCCAAGCCGGTGGGGACGACGGAGTACAGCGGGGTGTAGGTGCCCTTGTAGACGCCGTCGGACAGCGCCTGACGATCGACCGAGGCCGCAATTGCCTTGCGTACGGCCAGCTTCTGGTCGGGGGTGTCGCCGGGCATCGTGTTCATGTTGAAGACCATGTAGCGCGATTCGCCGCCGGGTCCCTCGTGCACGGTGAGACCGTCCACCCCGCCGAGAGATTCGACGTCCGTCGGCGTCAACGAGCGCCACGCGACATCGATGGCCTTGTTCTGCACGTCGAGCTTGAGGTTGTCGGAGCTGGTGTAGTACTTCGTGTTGATCGACGACGTCTTCGGCGTCCCGAGGATGCCCTTGTAATCACCGTTCGCGGTAAAGCTGACGAGGGAGTTCTTGGCGTAGCTCGAGATCGAGTACGGACCGGCGAACGGGGTACCCGCCACGATGGCGTCGTCGTCGAGGATCTTGTCGGCCGGGAACACCGTCTGGTCGACGATCGGACCTGCCGGTGTCGCCAAGATCTGCGGGAACGTCTGATCGTTCGCTGCCTTCAGCGTGAACTCGACGGTCTTCTCGTCGGGCGTCGCGATGCTGTCGAGGTTGGTCAACAGCGACGCAGGCCCGTTGGGATCGTTGATCGCGACGATCCGGTCGAACGAGAACTTCACGCTCTCGCTCGTCAGCGGGTTGCCGTTCGCGAACGTCAGGTCGTCCTTGAGCGTGCACTTGTAGACGGTCGGCTCGGCGAAATCGCAGCTTTCGGCGACATCGGGCTCGAGCTCGGAGCTGCCGGGCGCGAAGTTCATCAGGAAGGGGTACGTCTGGTTCATCACCATGAACGAGCCGTTGTCGTACGAGCCGGCCGGGTCGAGCGAGGTCACCTGGTCGGTGGTGCCGACGGTGATGGTGTCTCCGCCGCCGTCACCGGATCCGCCTGCGTCGGTGCGTCCCGAGCCGCACGCAGCGGCCGTCAGTGCAAGTACCGACAGTGCTGCCACTGCAGCGGTCTTCTTGCCGTGCTTACGCACAGCGGTCTTGGATGCGGCGCTGTAGCGCAGCATGCGTCCGTCGTCGGGCGACAGGGTCATCTGATGCCTCTATCCAAATCGGTGTGTCCTATGTAACTCGGGACAGTACCGATGGACTGTTTCCAATATGTGGCATTGAGAAAACCCTGCTGTTCCCTGGAGGAAACGACCAGGTCAAGGGCGACTGAGAGCGCTCACATTTGCGTCGTTGGCCACCGGCTGCCCGGCCGCCGACGCCAGTAGACCCTCGAGAACGTGCTTGCCGAGCGCATTGTCGGCGGGCAGATCGATCGGGTACTTACCGGTGAAACATGCTGCACACAACCGCGATTCGGGCTGCTCCGACGCCGCGATCATGCCATCGATGGAGATGTACCCCAGCGAATCGGCACCGATGGCCTGGCGGACGCCTTCGAGAATCCCGTCCTCGGAGTCGACGCCGTTGGCGATCAGCTCTGCGGGAGAAGCGAAGTCGATGCCGTAGAAGCAGGGCCAACGCACCGGTGGGGACGCGATGCGGACGTGAATCTCGAGCGCACCGGCTTCTCGCAGCATCCTGATCAGCGCACGCTGGGTATTGCCGCGGACGATCGAATCGTCCACCACCACCAGCCTTTTGCCCCGAATGACCTCTTTGAGGGGATTGAGTTTGAGCCGGATGCCGAGCTGACGAATGGTCTGCGACGGCTGAATGAACGTGCGGCCCACGTAGGCGTTCTTCATCAGGCCCTGGCCGTAGGGAATGCCGGAGCCCTGAGCGAAACCGACCGCAGCGGGAGTTCCGCTCTCGGGCACCGGAATCACCAGATCGCCCTCGGCCGGATGCTCCTTGGCGAGCCGTCGTCCGATCTCGACGCGGGTCGAGTGCACCGAACGGCCGCCGATCACACTGTCGGGTCGTGCGAGGTAGACGTACTCGAACACGCATCCCTTGGGCTCGGGAGCGGCAAAACGCGACGACCGAACGCCGTCGGCATCGATCGCGAGCAGCTCGCCGGGCTCGATGTCTCGAACGAACGCGGCACCGACGATGTCGAGCGCGGCCGTCTCACTGGCAACCACCCAGCCGCGATCGAGGCGGCCGAGGCACAGTGGACGGACACCGTGCGGGTCGCGGGCGGCGTAGAGCGTGTGCTCGTCCATGAAGGTCAAGCAGAAGGCACCTTTGAGCTGCGGCAACAGCTCCATCGCCGCCTGCTCGACGGTGCAATCGGCGGCCTTGTGGGCCATCAGCGCCGTCACCACGTCGGAATCCGAGGTGCCGTTTCCTTGCAGCCGATCGCTGATCAGGCCGGCGTCACGAGCCTTGGTGGCGAGCTCGGCGAAATTCACGAGATTTCCGTTGTGGCCGAGCGCAATCCCGGTGCCCGCAGTGGTGGTGCGGAAGATCGGCTGAGCGTTCTCCCACGTGACCGACCCGCTGGTGGAGTAGCGGCAGTGGCCGATGGCGACATGCCCGGGCATAGCTCCCAGGGTCTGCTCGTCGAACACCTGGCTGACGAGGCCGAGATCCTTGAACACCAGCACCTGGGAACCGTCGGACACCGCGATGCCGGCAGCCTCTTGACCACGGTGCTGCAGCGCATAGAGGCCGTAATAGGAGAGCTTGGCCACATCCTCGCCCGGTGCCCATACTCCGAACACTCCGCACTCTTCGCGCGGCTCGTTCTCCGGTTCGTCGAGGGGTTTGCCTAGCAGAAGATTCGGACTGTCGACCGACAAATCGGCGTTGGTCACGGGCATTGCTCCCTTGGGGGTACGGGGCGGGGGGCCGTGCCCAAGTCTACGGGCACACGGCCGGAGTCAACGCATCGTGTGGACGGGAGATTCCCATCAGGTGAACGAGTGTCCGATTCGCCCTCGGATCAGACAGGCTCACTTGATGGACAGCAGCGGCAACCAGCGGCCCACTTCGGCCGCCCGGCTACCGGACGCATCGATGGAACCGTCGGCGAGGGCCTCGGCGAAATCCCGGGTTCCGGTCACCACCTGCAGCCACGTCAGAGCATCGGTTTCGACGACGTTCGGCGGAGTTCCACGAGTATGACGAGGCCCGACGATGCACTGCACCGCAACGAACGGCGGTACGCGTACCTCCACCGAGGATCCGGGCGCATTCTGGCCGAGAGTTCTGGCGGTGGTCCGCACTGCCGCGGCAATCTGTGCGCGAGCCGGTTTGTCCGCCTCACCCTTGATCCAGTCCCCCACCGCCAGTACTGCGTCGCGCACCTCGGCGGGGCTGACTTCCTTGTGCGGTGGCACTGCTACCGACTCCTGTCGTTCGCTGCGAGATGCGCCAGCACAGCGCCACTCGTGTTGAGGAAGTAGTGCAACAGCGCCGGTGCGAGCACGCTCCCACTGCGGGCCCTGAGCCATGAGAAGACAACACCGGCCACAGTCGTCGCCAGCACCGTTCCGATCACTGTGTCTCCGGCAGCGCGGGCCGGGTGAATGTGCCACAGGCCGAAGAAGATCGGCGACAGGGCCGGCGACGCGGCGTCGAGCACACCACGGAACAGCAACTCCTCGGTGAGCACCGTTCCCACGGGAATGCGAAACAGCACCCACTCGGCCAGCTCGTCCTCGGACGGCCGGACCCGACGCCGCAGCGCTGGAATTGCGGCGACGACGGCAGATCCGAGGACAGGAATCGCCGACGCCGCAGCGCCCCACTTCAGGCCGGCAGCAGAGTTGCGCAATCCCAGTTGCGCGGCGCTGCGGCCCGTTACCGACGCGACGGCCACGGCGAACGAGGCATTGGCCACCGCCCGTCCACGGGCATCGAGACCTGTCGACGGCAGCGCGACCGTGCTCCACGCCGTCGTCGCGGCGCCGATCAGTAGCGCGGTCTTCGCCTCACGGGACCGGCTCACTTCTCGGGACCGTCTCGCCCGGCGAACTGCTCCATGACTCCGCGGACTCGTTCGGTGTCGCGGTCGGTCCAGCCCTCGGGTGCGGCGACGGCGACCCAACCGTCGAGCACCAGGGTTCCGTAGTTGTGGCCGTGTCCGTCGGGGACGCCCGCGGCGTTGGTCAGGTCGGCGGCCACCTGCCAGAACGTGACGACCGGGAACCATCGCATACTCGGCAGCCGATCCGGCCCCGGTGGTTCGGACAACCAGTCGGGACGCTCGAACAGCAGATCGGGCGACCACCAGACCACCGGATCCGAGGCGTGCTGGACGTACAGGATCCGCGGTGCGTACCACGGTTGGTCCTCCGGCGGGATGCCCGACGAGTTGTCGGCGAAGCGAACCGTCAGCCCCTCGGAGTAGACCGGCCGAACCTCGGGACTTCCCGGATCACGTCGGCTGACGAACTGACTCCAGATGCGGTTGTTGTTCGGCGGACCCACCCACAGGACTCCGTCGGTGACGGCCCTGATGTCCGCCAGACCGTCGAAGGCACCCTCCCCGGCCTGGGTACCGAGGCTCTCGCCGTACACGTAGAACTTGGGGCGGGTGGCCTCCGGCTCCAGCAGCCAGCGATCGTGAACCTTGTCGATGAGCGCTTTGCCGGCCTGAGCCGCCTTGTCGCCCTCGGCGATGAACGAGATCCAGCTGGGCAGATACGAATACTGAGATGCGACGGTGGCGACATCGCCGTCGAACATGAGCTCTTCCGCTTCGATAGCGGTCGGATTCACCCACCCGGTGCCCGTCGTCGGAACGACGATCAGGGCCTGCCGCTGGAAGGCCCCGGTGCGTTCGAGTTCGGCGACCACGATGTCGAGTCGTTCGTCCTGGGTCTCCGCGGTTTCCAATCCTGCGTATGCCCGAATCGGCTCGAGACTCGGGCGGCCCGTGGCCCGCTCCATCTCGTCGGCGCGCAGACCGCTGGAGACGAAGTTACGACCCTCGAACCCCAGGGTGTCCCACGGGGCCAACGAGTTCGGGCTGCCGGATCGCTCGTCGGCGACGGGTTGTTCTGCCCCATCCCGAGTTTCGTCGTTCTGCAGACTGAATGCCGAGTTGGTGACCGCCGAGACCGCACGGAGCAGCACGCCCTGAACCAGTGCGACGGAGAGCACGACGAGGAGGACGACCCCGAGCGCATTGGCCACTTCCCGTGGCATCTTCACCACGCGGTTGATCTGGCGGGCCAACAGTCGAACGACGTCGCGCAACACCCGCCACAGCGAAATCAGCAGTGCCGCAATGGCGATGCTGAGTGCCCCGGTTCGTAGGTAACCCGTTGTGGTGGTGCCCTCCGCGTCCATCAGTGCGGCGAGCTCACGCTGCCATTCCGCAGAGATGGCCAGCATGATCATCGACACCGCGACAGCCACGACAGGCACAGCGATCTTGACGGCGCGATCGACCGCGCGCGGCAACGGCCACCACGATCGGGACGACAACCACCACCGCGTCACCGCCCACCCGATCGCCACACCGAAGGCGTAGCCGATGGCCGCGTTGATACCGCCGATGATGCCCTGGAACAGCCACCCGCGAGGAAGCAGCGACGGAGTCAGCGACCAGCAGAAGAACAACGCGCTGAACGCGATCCCGGTGAAGTCGAGGCGCAGCAGACCCCACGCCCACATGACGAACGGATGCTTGTCGGGCGAGGGAACCGAGAATTCCAGGGTCGGCAGGTGGTACCGATGATGCTGATCCGGTTCGAGTGCAGCGTCGAGTTCTCTGTCGTGCCGCTCCGATGCCTGTTCCCCGACCGATGTCTGTCCCCCCACCTCGGTCAGCCGAAAAGTCTGGGGAGAGTGCTCTCGAACGTCTCACGCAGTTCCGCCATCGGGACGGAGAACTGCCCCTGCACCTCGATGGAATCCGAACCCTCGTCGACGACACCGATGCGCGTCCACGGCAGACCGCGGGCAGTGCACATAGCGGTGAAACGGGTCTCTTCCGTGCGCGGCACCGCGACCAGTACGCGACCCGAGGACTCCGAGAACAGCATGACGAACGGATCGGCACCCTCGGGAACGATGATGCGGCAACCGGTTTCACCGGCCAGGGCCGCTTCCACCACTGCCTGCGCAAGACCACCCTCGGACAGGTCGTGTGCCGCCGAGACCAGGCCGTCGCGCGAGGACGACAGCAGAATGTCGGCCAACAACTGTTCGCGGGCCAGATCGACCTTGGGTGGAACGCCGCCGAGGTGATCGTGCTCGACCTGCGACCAGATGGATCCGTCGAACTCGTCGTGGGTCTCGCCCAGCAGGATCAGCGTCTCGCCGGGCTCGAGTCCGAGGCCGGTGGGGATGCGGCGATGCACGTCGTCGATCACGCCGAGCACACCGACGACGGGGGTCGGCAGGATCGGCTCGGCACCGGTCTGGTTGTAGAAGCTGACGTTGCCGCCGGTGACCGGGATGCCAAGGGTCACACAGCCGTCCGCCAGTCCGCGCACGGCCTGCTGGAACTGCCACATGACACCGGGATCCTCGGGCGAGCCGAAGTTCAGGCAGTTGGTGACGGCCTTGGGTGTCGCGCCGGTGACCGCGACGTTGCGGAACGCCTCGGCGAGTGCGAGCTGGGCACCCTGGTAGGGATCGAGTGCGGTGTAACGGCCCGACGCGTCGGTGGCCAAAGCGATTCCGCGCCCGGTCTTCTCGTCGATTCGGATCACGCCGGCATCGGCGTTCTCGGCGAGAACGGTGTTGCCGCGCACGTAACGGTCGTACTGCTCGGTGATGAATCGACGGCTGCACAACTGCGGCGAGCCGATCATCTTCAGCAGAGTCGCCCTCAGTTCGTCCCCGGTTTCCGGGCGCTGCAGCGACGCCGTGGTGTTCGCGACCAGATCGTCCTGGGTGTCCGGGCGCTGGACCGGGCGGTTGTACACCGGTCCCTCGTGCGCAACGGTCTTCGGCGGAACATCGACGACGGTGTCGCCGTGCCAGGTGATCTGCAGATGCTCACCGTCGGTGACCTCACCGATGACGGTCGCCAGCACGTCCCACTTCTTGCAGACGGCCATGAACGCATCGACGTTGTCGGGCGTCACCACGGCGCACATGCGCTCCTGGGATTCGCTCGAGAGCACCTCGGCGGGCGTCATGCCGGTGGCGCGCATCGGCACCTTCTCCAGCTCGATATGCATGCCACCACTACCCGCAGATGCGAGTTCCGAAGTGGCACAAGACAATCCGGCACCGCCGAGGTCCTGGATGCCGACGACCAGCTTGTTCGAGTACAGCTCGAGGCAAGCTTCGATGAGCACCTTCTCGGTGAACGGGTCGCCCACCTGCACCGCGGGGAGCTTCTTCCTACCGCCACCGGTCTCGTCACCGTCGAAGGTCTCCGACGCGAGGACGGACACGCCGCCGATCCCGTCGAGACCCGTTCGGGCACCGAACAGAATGATCTTGTTGCCCAGGCCCGACGCGAACGCCAGGTGCATGTCCTCGACGCGCATGACGCCGGCACACAGGGCGTTGAGCAGAGGGTTACCGGCGTACGAGGCGTCGAACACCGTCTCGCCGCCGATGTTCGGCAGGCCGAGGGAGTTTCCGTAACCGCCGACGCCTGCGACGATGCCACTCAGAACGCGGCGCGTATCGGGTGCATCGGCAGCACCGAATCGCAGCTGGTCCATGACGGCGATCGGGCGCGCACCCATGGCCATGATGTCGCGGACGATGCCGCCGACGCCGGTCGCCGCACCCTGGTAGGGCTCGACGTACGACGGGTGATTGTGGCTCTCGACCTTGAACGTGACGGCCCAGCCGTCGCCGACGTCGACGACGCCCGCGTTCTCACCGATGCCGGCGAGCATCGGCTTGCGCATCTCGTCGGTGGTGGTCTCGCCGAAGTACTTCAGGTGCACCTTGGAGGACTTGTACGAGCAGTGCTCGCTCCACATGACGGAGTACATCGCCAGTTCGGCATCGGTGGGCCGACGGCCGAGAATTTCCTTGATGCGGACGTATTCGTCGTCCTTGAGTCCGAGTTCCTTGTACGGCTGCGCAACGTCGGGGGTGGCGACGGCGTTGGAGACAGTGTCTGTGGGTACAGAGCTAGCGGACACGAGGAATAGGTCCCTTCGATGGAGCGAAATGCCAGGGCGAGTCTATAAGGTGCCACCGACATCTACGGCATCGGACGTATCGGCCTCGTGCGAACATCACCTGATGGACATCGCACTGACCGAGGACGATCTGGACGAAACGGGCGTCATCGACCCGTCGATGGTGGCCAAGGGAGTCGACGTACCTCCGAAAGCCGTCGTCTGTTTCTTCGCCGAGGTGATCGAGAGCATCTGCGCGAAAGGCGACGCCCGAGTGGTGTCGGTCATGCGCTCCGAGCACGGCGAACACCCCGTCTACGAAATCGAACGAGGTGGACAGAAGCTCGCCGTCTTCCATCCCGGAGTCGGAGCGCCACTGGCTGCGCTGTTCCTCGAAGAGGCCATCGCCATGGGCTGCACGCAGTTCGTGGCCGTCGGTGGCGCGGGGGCCCTGTCCGACGACCTGGGCATGGGACACGTGATGGTGGTCGACAGCGCCCTGCGTGACGAGGGCACCTCGTTCCACTACCTACCGCCCGGACGGGTGGTCGACGCCGACCCGGCAGGTGTGGCCGTACTCCAGTCGGTACTCACCGATGCCGGAATCGACTTCGTCACCGGGCGTTCCTGGACGACGGACGCGCTCTACCGCGAGACGCGTGGCCGAGTGTCGCGCCGTGTCGAGGAAGGCTGCCGAACCGTCGACATGGAGGCATCGGCCTTCTGCGCGGTGGCCCGATACCGCGGAGTTCGATTCGCGCAACTGCTGTACGCGGGAGACTCCCTCGCCGCCGACTGGGATCACCGCGGCTGGACCAAGGCGACAACAGTGCGCGAACAGTTGTTCTGGCTCGCGGCGGATGCGTGCCTGCAACTCGATCCGGTCTAGCCGAGTCGTCGGGGTTCGGGTCGCTTGTTCACCCCCCCGATCTCGCAAACGCGCGCGCGTTTGCCAGACGCGAGCGGAACAGCCACCGAATCGGGCACGAATCCACGCGCACCTGACGAATGCGCGCGCGTTTGCGACTGGCCGGCTACTGCGCAGGGGCGAGGAATGCCGCCAACGCGTCGGCGTATGCCTTCACGTCGTTGGCACCCATCAACTCTCGCGAAGAGTGCATGGCCAGCTGCGCTGCCCCGACGTCCACCGTCGACAGCCCGGTGCGCGACGCGGTGATGGGTCCGATAGTCGATCCACAGGGCAGATCGGCGCGATGCACGTAGCGCTGCAAAGGAACTCCGGCCTGATCGCAGGCGAGCGCGAAGGCACCTGCTCCGGCGGAGTCCGTTGCGTAGCGCAGGTTCTGGTTGACCTTCAGCACCGGTCCCCCGCCGAGCTCGATGCGATGCGTGGGCTCGTGCCGATCCGGGTAGTTCGGGTGCGTCGCGTGCGCCATATCGCCTGAAGCACAGATGGATCCGGCCATCGTGCGGAGGAATTCCTCACGCCCACCGCCGCGTCCGAGCACGATGCGCTCGAGCACGGTGTTCAGCAGATCCGAGAACGCACCGCGATTGGACATGCTGCCGACTTCCTCGTGGTCGAACAGTGCCAGCACCGGCGTCACATCGGTCGGATTCTCCACTGCAGCAAGCAAAGCCTGAGTTCCGGCGTAGCAGGTGCCCTGATTGTCCAGACGCGGCGCGCTGACCAGTTCGGACTCCACGCCCACGACGGCACTGGGCGCGAGGTCGTGTGTCATCAGCTCCCAGCCCAGTACCGAACGCGGGTCGACGCCTTCTCGCTCGGCGACGTAGGCGATGAAGGATTTCGGTGAATTTCCCACGCCCCAAATGGCATTGACATGTCGCTGCGGGTCCAGGGTGACGCCCTTGCGGTCCTCGGACAGGTGGATCGCCAGCTGCGGAACTCGCAGGATCGGCTCGTCCACCTTGACGAGCACTTCGCGCGCAGCGTTGCCGTCACGCACACTCAACCGGCCGGAGATGCCCAGATCGCGATCGAGCCAGGAGTTGAGCCAGGCACCGCCGTACGGTTCGAGGCCCACCATCTGCCAGCCTGCCGATTCGAGATCGGGATGCTGCTTCACGCGAAGGTTGGGGCTGTCGGTGTGTCCGCCGACGATGCGGAACGGGCCATCAGGAGTGGAGCCTGCGGAACGACTCGAATTACCGCGCTCGGTACTCCAGGCGACGAGAGAACCGCCGCGGATCAAGTAGTAGCGACCGGGTTCGGTCGGCCAGGCGTCGATCTCGTCGAGCCGAACGAAACCGGCCTCCTCGAGCTGCACCGACACCGTGTTGCAGACGTGGAACGGCGACGGCGAGACGTCGACGAAGTTGCAGAGACCGATTGCAGAAGCGTTGGACGGCATGGGAACCATTGTGGCAGCCGCCGCGTCGAACGCATCAAGAGCACACACAGACCGGGGGGATCTTCATGAAATTTCAGTCTTTGCCGAACTACGGTGCAGTTCACGCAACCACATTCGCAATCGTGCGGATGAAGACCATCGAGGTGTTCCGCAGGCGCGGGGTAGTGGTTCACCGCGTGGATTCGACAACACTGGCGACGGGATCAGGCGCGCACCTTCCGCTGGAGAACCTTTTCGCCCGCTGCTCGAAGGCAGGCAGATCGGCGTGGGACAGCATCATCGACAGCCATGTCGACGTCATGATCGAGATGATGCGCGAAGCCGACCCGACCTTCATCACCTCGTTGTCGGACAACGAGTTCCATGCGAGGTTGCGCGAGCGCGTCGTCGCACCGACCGCCCTCGAGACACTGGCCGAATACGATTACGCGGTTCCCCTGGTCGACGCACCCGGATCCCCGGTGCGTGTGCTGAATCTGTCGTCTCCCAATCGAGCGCTGACACTGGCCGATCGGCATCTCGTCGGCCGGGACCTGCAGGCCGCCTGGGCTGCCGGCCGACACAACACGGCTGCGATGCAGTTCGAGGACGCCCAGATCCTCAGCAGGGACGGCATCGACGTCCATGTGCTGAGCGGCGATTCGATCTACCTCGCGTCGAAGGTCGCAGACATGCCCACGTTGATATCGACGCACCTCGGCGAGTGCCTGTACGGCCTTTTGTTCGCCGTCCCCAGCGCCTACGAACTAGCCGTTCACAGGCCGAGCGATGCCGATAGTGCACTCGGGGCAGTGGCCGCACTCGCCGAGCTGGCCGACATGTTCAGTCGTGACACACCGAGCCCACTGTCGCGCTCGGTGTTCTTCTGGCGAGACGGTGAGTATTGCGACGTATCGCACGGCCCAACGGGCGTTTTCGCTTCTACCTTGACGGAGTTGCGAGCGCGTGCGGCATGACTTCGTTCGACGGTCCGCACGCCTGGCATTCATGACGAACGCCCGCATTCCAGAGACGGAATGGTGGGCGCTCGTGTCCTGATAGGACGCGCTATTCGGGCGGCGGGGTGGTAGGTCGACCCGCTGCGGCGTCGCGGATCCACTGCGGCACATCACGTCCGCTGCGTTCACGGATTGCGATCGATGCGCGAGCAGCCGCCGCGGCGACCTCCGGTCGTCCGACCTTCATCTTGCGTTCGTCCGTGGTGGTCATCGCAGGTCCTCCTGCTCGCTCTCGCCGTCAGTGTCCTCGGTTTTGTGCGGTTGCGCCAGTGCGCGACGTTCAGATCGGCCCGCAACGAGGGTCGCCCATGCCTGGGCCGGCATTCGATTCTCAATGCGAACCGGACACGCAGAACACGTTGCCGTCGGGGTCGCTCAGCGTCACCCAGCGAAAGTCGCCCATGGTGTGTTGCGCAACTTCGCTCGCACCGGCCTCGACCAACCGCACGACCTCACCGTCGAGATTCTCGGTGGTCATGTCGAGGTGGACACGATTCTTGCCGGGCGTCGGATCGTCGATCTTCTGAAAGGCCATTCGGTACGGGGCCGCGGCGAGCGCGACGACGTAGAACCAGCCGTCGTTCTCCTCCACGATCGTGCCGTCGACCTGCGTCGCCCACCAGTGCGCGAGCGGCCCAGGATCGGTGGTGTCGAACGTGATCATGCCCAACGTCAGTGTCATGGCGGCACAATAACCGCCACCACCGACAGATTGGGGTCAGGCGTTGACGATCGTGTCCAGTGCCGAATAGAAGATGCCCAAGCCGTCGTCGCTCGGACCCGTCAGTGGCTCGGTTGCGTGTTCGGGATGCGGCATCAGACCGACGACTCGACCGTTGGCGGAGGAAATGCCGGCGATCCCCCGCTGCGATCCGTTCGGGTTGGTGCCGCTGTAGCGGAACACGACGCGACCCTCACCCTCGAGCTCGTCGAGCACGTTCTGCGGTGCTTGGAATCGACCCTCGGCGTTCTTGACCGGGATCAGTATCTCGGCACCGGGCTCGTAGCGCGACGACCACGCGGTGTCGGTGTTCTCCACTGCCAGCCACTGATCGCGGCACACGAAGTGCAGCCCTTCGTTGCGGGTCAACGCACCGGGAAGCAGTCCCACCTCGCAGAGCACCTGAAAGCCGTTGCAGATACCGAGAACCGGCATACCGCCCTCGGCTGCTTTCACGACGGACTCCATCACGGGGGCGAATCTGGCAATTGCGCCGGCCCGCAGGTAGTCGCCGTAGGAGAATCCGCCGGGGACGACGATGGCGTCGACGTTCTTCAGATCGGCGTCGGCATGCCACAGGCTGACGGCTTCTCCGCCGGCCAGGGTGACTGCGCGGGAGGCGTCGACGTCGTCGAGGGTCCCGGGGAAGGTGATGACTCCGATACGGGCGCTCATGCGGCGGGCTCTACCGACACGCGAGTGACCGTCCAGTCTTCGATGACCGTATTGGCCAGCAGCGACTCTGCGATCTTCTCCAGCTCGGCGTCGTCGACGGAGTCGTCGACCTCGAGCTCGAAACGCTTGCCCTGTCGCACGTCGGATACACCGGAGATACCCAGACGACCCAGCGCGCCCGCGATCGCTTGACCCTGCGGATCGAGAATCTCGGCCTTGGGCATGACATCGACAACGACTCGGGCCACGAAAGCGCTCCTTGAAATACGTACAGCAAGACTGTTACCGGCAGGTGGGAGTCTACGCAGCCCTGGCGGGAGGCGCGAAACCGCGCTTACTGTGGAGTCCATGCGGCTGACACACTTCGGACATTCCTGCGTTCTCGTCGAACTCAACGGCACCACCGTGCTGTTCGATCCCGGCACGTTCTCCCACGGGTTCGAGGGCATCACCGGACTCGATGCCATCCTCGTCACCCATCAGCACCCGGATCACGTCGATCTGCAACGACTTCCGGCTCTGGTCGAGGCAAATCCGCGAGCGGCACTGCATGCCGATCCGATGACTGCGGGCCAATTGGGCGGCCAGTGGGCGGCGGCTCCCGCAGGCAAGGCCTTCGCGGTCGGAGGCATCACGGTCACCGGCGTCGGCGGAACCCACGCCGTCATCCATCCCGAACTGCCGGAGATCGACAACACCGGCTACCTGCTCGGCACTCCGGAGAACCCGGGCCAGCTGTTCCATCCCGGCGACTCGCTCTTCGTCCCCGAGCAGCAGGTCGACGTACTCGCGCTCCCCGCGGCCGCACCGTGGTCGAAGCTGTCCGAGACGGTCGAGTTCCTGCGTGCGGTGGCTCCGAAGATGGCGTTCCCCATTCATCAGGCAGTGATCGCCGACCAGGCGACCGGCGCGTACTACGGCCGCTTCAAGGACATGTCCGACGCCGAATTCCGCGAGCTTTCCAAGGAATCGTCCGTCTCGATCTAGCCGGATACCTCGGGCGGAAGGGTGCCGATCATGGTCACCTGCGTCCCGTCCCACCGATAGTCGATCGTCACCGGGCCGCCGGTAGGGTTCGCATTCGCGTCACCGGCGAGTGGCCAGCGGTAGTTCACTGTGATCGTGTCGGCGGACTGGGCCGCCACCGACGTGAACCCGTACGGCTCGAGCGTCGCGGTGCCGAGGTACTCGGCGTCGTGAAAGAAGAGCAGATGTGTCGGCGAGCTGACCGTCGCGCCGTACGGCAGGGCTTCGACCCAGGTGAACGACGCACACGGGTCGCCCATCCGCGTCGCGACCCACGGTGAATCGGCGAAGACCAGCGGCAGCGAGTTCACGGCTTCGGCCACCGAGCTGGACGACACGTCGAGGCAGGTCACAGGTGCGGTGGCGTCGGGAATGGAGTTGTTCTCGGGAAGCTCTTCGGTGTTCGAGTCGACCGGACCGTTGGGATCCGCATCCTCGCCCGCGGCTACCGGCTGGGTCGCATCGGGCTGGTCCTGTGGCTGTACGGGCTGGGGCTGGGCGTTCGAGGTGGGCGCACCGGTGGCCGTCGCTGTGACCGGTTCGTCCGAGTTGCCGCACGCGACGAGGCTGAGCGCAGTGATGGTGACGAGAAGAAGTCGTTTCATAAGACCACCTGGTTCGATTTGCGGGACGCCAGGTATGTCCGCGCGTAAACGTGTTGTGTTACATCACATTTCGATCAAGGGGCCGTTACCTTCACGGCGCAGGCGATTTTTGCTCCACTCGTCGTACGCTCCGCAGTGTTTCCGCGGATGTCGCCGCACAGTGGAGCAACCGTTGCACCCGTCAGTCGAGCCGAACCAGCTCCCGCAGTGCCGACTCGTCCACCGTGTCCAGGCCATCGAGGAACGCGGCAGCGAAGGATCCCGGCCGCGAGGTCGACTGCGCCGCTATCTCCGACGCCACCGCAACATGCGCGTGCGCGGCGACGGCACCGATCAGCGAATTCGGTGACACGGAGCAGTACGCCGCAGTCAGTGCACCCAACGCACACCCGGTAGCCGTAACCCGTTGCAGCAGTGCACTTCCGCCGCCGAGCTTCACCAAGGATCCTTGCCCGACGATGTGGTCGACTTCCCCCGAGGCCGCCACGATCTCGGCCCGATCCAGCAGTGATCGCGCCGCATCGACGGAATCCGCAACGCGCGCAGACGAATCCACCCCTCTCGATCCGCCGTCAGCGCCCGCCAGACCCATGACCTCGGACGCATTCGCGCGAATGACACTGGGGTGGTTGGCAAGTAGCTCGACAGCCACCTGGGTACGCCACGGCAGACCGCCCGCCCCCACCGGGTCGAGAACCCATGGCTTGCCCGCTTCTCTCGCAGCGGCCGACGCCAGGCGAGAACTCTCCACCTGCGCCGCCGTCGGAGTTCCGAGATTGACCAGGACCGCGTCGGCGATCTCCGCGAAACCGGCCGCTTCCTCTGGGTTGTCCACCATCGCCGGAGCGGCACCCGCGGCCAACAGCGCATTCGCCACGAACTGAACCGAGACGGTGTTGGTCAGGCACTGCACCAGCGGATTGCGTTCACGCATGTGGCGATGTGCGGCAACGATGTCGTCGAGGTTCACGGTCGAGGCACTCATTGTTGCGAGTCTACGACCGCACCCACCCCGTTCGGATCAATGCGCCTTTGTTGCAGTCCAAGCGACTGAAACCCACATTGATCCCGAAAGGAGGCTCCAGAAGGATGTGTCGCAGCCGAGGGGCGCGGGGCAGGGGTGCAGAGAAACTACGCCACGCGGGCTTTGGTTCGCGGGATCCATTCGTAGACCCCGGCTTCGGCTCCGTGGTGCAGGGAGAGGTCGATGGCATCGAGGATTGCCTGTCGCGGCCCCGGTCGACCGAGTTGTTTGGCACTGATCGCCAGGCGCACCACTCCCTCGCGGCGCGCGGTGCGGCCGGCCCCGAGTACCAGAGCTTTGAACCACCAGGGCTCGGCTTTGAAGCCTTCGCCGATTCCCCAGACTCGGGCGCGGACGACGCCGTCGCGGTCGAGGTCGTGAATCCCGTTCAGCGCAGCCAACATTCGGAAGCCTGCATCGGGTAGAGCTTCCACGGCTCCGGGTGAGGCGATCCAGCGCGGAGCGGCGAACACTCTGGTGCGCAGTCCGGTCTGTTCCATCACACGGTCTGCCGCCATCAGGCGCAGTCGAGCTTCGTGACGAGGCAGTGCGGCGAACTCGGAGCGTCGACGCTTCGTCGCGGCCTGGTCGTAGCCGTGCAGGACGATCGCGTCACCGCCGTCGCGTCGCGCCCGCAACCACTCCTGGGTCGGCACGTCCGCAGCAAGTCGGTATTTGTCTTTCAATCGCGGTGCGACGAGCAGCGACAACGGGACGCCTCGTCCGTCGAGAATTCGTGCGAACTCGGCGGCATGCTCGTAGGTGTCGTTCTTGATTCCGCTCACCGACACGATCAGGCGTCCAGACATGACTCGAGCCTCGCACACCAGCGTGAACGAGGCTCGAAGTCGATGCAGACAGAAGCTAAACGGCGATCGTTTCCTTCGGCAGGATCTTGTCGATCGCGGCGAGCACCTCGGGAGCGTCCGGCTCGGTGCGCGGACGGAAGCGATCGGTGACGACGCCCTCGGGCGAGATCAGGAACTTCTCGAAGTTCCACTGAACGTCTCCGGCCTTGCCTTCGGCGTCCTCGGTCTTGGTCAGTTCGGCGTACAACGGGTGCTGGTTGTCACCGTTGACGTCGACCTTCTCGGTCATTGCGAACGTGACGCCGTACGTGGTGGAGCAGAAAGTTTCGATTTCTTCGGCGGTGCCGGGTTCCTGGCCACCGAACTGGTTGCAGGGCACTCCGACGACCGAGAGGCCGCGGGCCGAGTATTCGTTGGCGAGCTTCTCGAGCTTTTCGTACTGCGGGGTCAGTCCACACTTGGAGGCGACATTGACCACGAGAACGGCCCTTCCGGCGTACTCGTCGAGCGAGGTGGGCGCACCACCCAGCGTGTTGATGCCGATGTTCTGAACTTCAGTCATCACCCGAACTTACCTGTGAGTACCGACAGAATGGAACCGACGTACAAAAGCAAGTACGACCCCGCTGGTGGCGGGGTCGTACTTGCGTTTTTCCGAACCGGGCGACGGGGGGATGCGCGGCGCCCGGCAGGCCTTACGCCTTGGCGGCGTGCTTTTCGATGATGACCTGCTTGTCGGCAGGTCGCTCGTCCTCGGGGAGGTGATCGTCGACCATGGTCTCCTCGTCGAACGGCAGGTTGCCGTCGAGGACCGTGTTGACCCGATCCTTGTCGAGCGTCTTGGTCCAGGTGCCGATGAGCAGGGTGGCGACAGCGTTCCCGGAGAAGTTCGTGACTGCACGAGCCTCGGACATGAAGCGGTCGATTCCGACGATGATCGGCACTCCGTCGAGCAGCTGCGGAGCATGGCTTTCGAGACCGCCGGCCAGTGTGGCCAGGCCGGCTCCGGACACTCCGGCTGCACCCTTGGAAGCGATGATCATGAACAGCAGCAGCGAGAACTGCTCGGGGATCGACAGCGGCAGGTTCATGGCGTCGGCGATGAAGATCGAGGCCATCGTCAGGTAGATCGCGGTGCCGTCGAGGTTGAAGGAGTAGCCGGTGGGGACGACGATGCCGACGGTGGTGCGCTCGACACCGACGTGTTCCATCTTGGCGATCAGACGCGGCAGGGCCGACTCGGAGGAGCTGGTGGCGACGATGAGCAGGTACTCACGGGCCAGGTACTTGACCAGCTTGAAGATCGAGAAGCCGGTGACGAAGCGCAGGATCAGTCCGAGGAAGAAGAAGACGAAGATGAAGCAGGTGATGTAGAAGGCGAGCATCAGGGTGCCGAGCTGCAGGACTGCGTCGAACCCGGTCTTGCCGACAACACCGGCGATGGCGCCGAAAGCACCGATCGGGGCGAGCCACAGGATCATGGTCAGGATGCGGAAGACGAGCTTCTGCACTGCGCCGATGCCCTTGAGGATGCCTTCGCCGCTCTTGCCCATGGCCTGCAAGGCGAAGCCGACAAGGATGGCGACGAACAGCGTCTGCAGCACCGAGCCTGCGGTGAGCGAGGACAGCAGCGATGTCGGAATGATTCCGGCGATGAAGTCCATCGTGCCGCCGGCCGCCTCGGCGGTCTTGACGAGGTCATCGGCTCCGCCGCTGGCCGGGATGTCCAGACCGTCACCGGGCTGGATCAGGTTGCCGACGACCATGCCGATACCGAGCGCGATGGTCGACATGCTGAGGAAGTACGCCAGCGCAAGGCCGCCGACCTTGCCGACGCTGGCTGCGGCACGGACCGAACCGATGCCGAGCACGATGGTGCAGAAGATGACCGGGCTGATCATCATCTTGATCAGGCTGACGAACAGCGTGCCGAGCACTGCCAGCTCGACACCGAAGTCCTTCCACAGCAATCCGACGACGACTCCGGCGATCACGGCGATGATCACCGCGATGTAGAGCCAATGAGTCTTGTCGCGCTTCTTCTTGGGCTCGGTGGGCGGGTTGTCGAACCGCTCAGCATCGGTGCTGATACTCATGAGTGTTCCTTCTGGTTCAAGTGAAGCGCGAGTCGAACTGCGGACTTCGTAACTACTGGGAGTGGAGTGAGGTGCATCACCCCTGCTGAGAGATGATGTTGCTGCACGCAGTGACAGGAGTCACCTATACGTTCATTTCGTTCACACCGATCGTTCTTGCGCGAAAGGAATCCGTTGTCCACCAAACGTCCGCTGAGCGTCGCCGGCCAGGTGCTGGTGCTGCAGCTCGTAGTCATGGCGGTCGTCGTGTTCGCCGGCGGCATCCTGACGGTGCTCAACGAACGGTCCAACAGCGACGACGCGACCCGACGCGAAGTCACGGCGATCGCTGTGAGCATCGCCAACGAACCGTCGACGCCGCTGGCCATCGAATCCGACGATCCGACCTCGCGTCTGCAACCGGAAACCGAGAAGATCAGGCAGGTGACGGGCGTCGACTTCATCGTCGTCATGGCCCCGGATCGCACTCGTTTCACGCACACCACCGTCGACCTGATCGGCAAGCCCTTCAGCGGCAACATCGACCGTGCGCTGCGGGGCGAAACGTTCACCGAAACCTACGTCGGGTCCCTCGGCCCCTCGATTCGGTCGGTCACCCCGGTCACCGACTCGTCCGGCGACATCGTCGGCCTCGTCTCCGCCGGAGTCACTCGCCAGAAGATCAGCGACCAATTCTTTCAGGGGCTACCGCTCATCATCGGGGTCGTGCTCGCCGCCTTCGTCGTCGCCGCTGTGGGATCGACATTGCTCAGCCGCAGACTCCGGCGTCAGACACTGGGCATGGCCCCGGCTGAGCTGCGCACGATGTACGAACATCACGACGCCGTCCTGCACTCCATCGGTGAAGGTCTGTTGGTATTCGGCCGCGGCGACGAGGCCGAGTTGGTCAACGACGAGGCTCGACGCCTCCTCGACCTACCGGAGGGCCCGGTCTCGCTCGCGTCATTGCCGGAGTCGATGCAGCAGATGGACACCGGCATCGTGCGCGGTGAACTGCATCTGACGAAGGATCGTGTTCTCGTCGTCAATCAGGATCCGGTGATGTGGGAGGGCAGGCGACTGGGCAATGTGCTGACAATCCGCGATCAGACCGAATTACGTTCGCTGATGGGTGAACTCGACTCGGTGCGTAGTTTCGCCGAGTCGCTGCGTTCGCAGGCTCACGAATCGGCCAACAGGCTGCACACGGTCATCACGATGGTCGAACTCGGCCGACCCGAGGAAGCCGTGGAGTTCGCGACGGCCGATCTGGAGCTCTCGCAATCCCTCATCGACCGGCTGATGAACGCCGTCGGCGAGCCTGCACTCGCGGCTCTGCTACTGGGCAAGGTCAGTCAAGCTGCCGAGCAGGGCGTGGAACTCACCATCACCGACGACACCGCGATGGAGGACGAAGGGGTATTGACGGCTCGCGAATTGGTCACGCTGGTAGGCAATCTGATAGACAATGCCATCGATGCCTCGAAAGAATCCGATCAGCCGTGGGTCGAAGTGACCGTCCGTGATGCCGACGGCGAACTCGTCGTCCGCGTGGCCGACAGCGGTCCCGGAATGCCACCGGAGACGTTGAAAGCGGCTCTGCGGCGCGGCTACTCGACCAAGTCCGGGTCACGCGGGCTGGGCCTGGCCCTGGTGACTCAGGTGATCGGTCGCCATCGCGGCACCCTGACATCCGAGGTGACGTACGGCTCTGTCATGATCGCCACCATCCCCGGATCTCCGTCGTGATCAAGGTACTGATCGTCGACGACGAACCGCTGATCGCCGAGGCTCACAAGACGTACGTCGAGCGCACCCCGGGCTTCGAGGTTGCGGGCGTCGCACACACCGGTGCTGCTGCCATGAGATTCGCCAGCACCGAGTCCGTCGATCTGGTGTTGCTCGACATCGGGCTGCCCGACGCGAGTGGCATCGACGTGGCCGCAGCCCTCGGCGGCCTGCGCCCGAGCCCCGACGTCATCGCCATCACCTCGGAGCGGGATCTGTCGGTTGTGCGTTCGGCCGTGGCGCACGGCATCGTGCTGTATCTGCTCAAGCCGTTCACGTTCGCTGCGTTTCGCGACAAGCTCGAGCGCTACCGAGAATTTCACGATGCGTTACCGGCCGGCGAGAACGCGTCCAGTCAGCGAGACATCGACCGTGCGATGGCGCATCTGCGGACGGCCGACGAACGCGTCTCCACCCCCAAAGGCATTGCCCCGCAGACGATGGACGGCATCACCGCCTCCGTCAAGGAATCGGCCGACGGACTCAACGCATCCGAGGCCGCGAAAGTCGTCGGAGTGTCCCGAGTGACGGCATGGCGATACCTCGAGCGTCTGGCCGACGACGGCCTGGTCACCCGGCACACCGAATACGGTAAAGCCGGGCGACCGCAGGTCCGCTACGTGTGGCGTTAGAGCGGCTGCGCCGCATGTGAACGGAAACTCGTAGCAGGCTACGAGTTTCTATGCACGTGCGCCGGAGGCGCTCACGATCCACGCGTACTCGAAAGCCGCTTCCTTCCACTTCTCGTAGCGTCCGCTCACTCCCCCGTGGCCAGCGCTCATTTCGGTCTTGAGCAACAGGTCCGAGTCACCGGTCTTGGTTGCACGAAGGGCCGCAACCCATTTGGCGGGCTCGACGTACAGGACGCGGGTGTCGTTGATGGACGTGATCGCCAGGATCGACGGGTAGTCCTTGGCCTCGACGTTCTCGTAGGGACTGTACGACTTCATGTATTCGTACACCTCCTTGTCCGCCAACGGGTTTCCCCACTCGTCCCATTCGATGACCGTCAGCGGCAGTGACGGGTCGAGGATGGAGGTGAGCGGATCGACGAACGGAACGTTGGCGAGGATTCCGTTGAACAGCTCCGGTGCCAAGTTGGCCACCGCACCCATCAGCAGACCGCCTGCGCTACCGCCGTCGGCGACCAGATGCTTCGGTGAGGTGCGGCCGGTGTCGATGAGATGCTGTGCGGCAGCGACGAAGTCGGTGAACGTGTTCTTCTTCTTCAGCGTCTTGCCGTTGTCGTACCAGTGCCGACCCATCTCGCCGCCGCCGCGCACGTGTGCGACGACGAACACGATGCCGCGGTCGAGTAGAGACAACCGCGCCACCGAGAACGACGGGTCCATCGACGCCTCGTACGATCCGTAGCCGTACAGCAACGTGGGAGCAGGACCCTCGGGGACGTCCTTGCGAGCAATGACCGACAGCGGAATCTGCGTTCCGTCCGGCGCGGTGGCCCAATCTCGGTGCTGCACATAGTCACCGGCATCGAACTTGCCGAGAACCGGCTGCGATTTGCGGAGTAGCAGTTCACCACTGGCGATGTCGAGGTCGTAGACCTGACCGGGGGTGATGAACGAGGTGTAGACCATCCGCAGCAGCGGCTGGTCCCATTCGGGGTTCGAGCCGGCTCCGACCGAATAGAGCTCCTCGTCGAACTCGAGCTCGCGGTATTCGCCGTATCCCTCGTCGGTCAGGGGCCAGATCGCCATGCGGGTCAACGCTTCTCGCCGGTAGGTGAAGATCAGGTGGCCGGCGAAGGCATCGATGTCCTCGACTCGGACGTCGTCGCGATGAGGAACAAGGGTGCGCTGATCGAGCGGGTCGGAGACCGGGGCCTCGGCGAGCAGGAAGTTCTCGGCCTTCTCCCCCTCGGTACCCCAGCCGTTGACCGATCCGTTGTGGGTGATGAGGAAACGATCCTCACCGGCCACGACGGCGTGTTCGATGCTGTACTCGATGCCGTCCGTGCGCGGGAGTACGACGCGGAACTCGCCCTCGGGATCGGTGGATTCCAGCACGAGGCACTCGGAGGTGATCTTGGAACCGACCCAGATCATCAGATACTTCTCGCTACGGGTGGAACCGAAGCCGACCCAGTAGCTTTCGTCGGGCTCGTGGAAGACCTTGACGTCCTCGGCCTTACCGAGGGTGTGTCGCCACACGGTGTCGGGACGCCAGGATTCGTCCACCGTCAGGTAGAAGACGTGCGTGGCGTCGGCGGTCCAGGTGGCTCCCGGCGCGACGTTCTCGATGGTGTCGGCCAGCAGTTCTCCGGTGTCGAGGTTCTTGAAGCGCAGCGTGTACCGCTCGTCGCCCTCGGTGTCGGTCGAGTACGCCAACAGCGTGCCGTCGAGGCTGATCGAGAACGCACCGAGGGAGAAGAAGTCGTGACCCTCCGCCTCGACGTTGGCGTCGAGCAGGACCTGCTCACCGGGAACGTCCACGTCGGAAGACAGCGTCGGCGGTGTCCAGTCGTCGGGAGAGTCGACGGGGCAACGGCATTGGAGACCGTACGACTTTCCCTCGACGGTGCGGGAGTAGTACCACCACTGGCCCATGCGCGTCGGCACGGACAGGTCGGTCTCCTGGGTTCGGGACTTGATCTCGTCGAAGATCTTGCCGCGGAGTGATTCCAGTCCGGCCGTCTGCTGCTCGGTATAGGCATTCTCGGCCTCGAGGTACGCGATGACCTCGGGGTCTTCCTTGGCGCGCAACCATTCGTAGTTGTCGATGAACGTATCGCCGTGATGGGTGCGCTCGAGGGGCACCTTCTTGGCAACCGGAGGGGTGATCGTCATGGCGTGACCCAATCGTCGAAGTTCAGGCCCGAGATGCGCTCGTAGGCCTCGATGTAGCGGTTGCGTGTCGCGGCGACGATGTCGTCCGGCAACGGTGGTGGCGGGGTGTCGGACTTGCGGTCCCACCCGGATTCACCGGTCAACCAGTCGCGGACGAACTGCTTGTCGAAGCTCGGCTGGACGCGACCTTCCTGGTACGAATCGGCGGGCCAGTACCGCGAAGAGTCGGGAGTGAGCACCTCGTCGGCGAGCACGAGATTGCCGTCGGCGTCGGTACCGAACTCGAACTTGGTGTCCGCGAGAATGATTCCGCGTTCCAGAGCGAAGTTTGCTGCGCGCGAGTAGATCTCGATGGTGTCCTCACGCAATTTGAAGGCAAGTTCGGCACCGACCTGCTCGACGGCCTGGTCGAAGGTGATGTTCTCGTCGTGATCGCCGAGTGCTGCCTTTGCGGCGGGAGTGAAGATCACCTCGTCGAGTTTGCTCGATTCGATCAGACCGGGCGGCAGCTCGACTCCGCAGACCGCTCCGGTGGCGTTGTAATCGGCCAGACCGGAGCCGGTGAGGTAGCCGCGAGCGACGCATTCGATCGGCACCATGTTCAGCTTCTTCACCACCAGGGCGCGGCCGAGCAGTTCGGCGGGAATGCGCTCGTCTCGCGGGTCGCCTGCCAGATGGTTCACGCCGCCGAGTTCTTCGAAGAAGAAGACGCTCATCGCCGTCAGCACCCGTCCCTTGTCCGGGATCGGGGTGTCGAGGATATGGTCGTACGCCGAGATGCGGTCGCTCGCGACGAGCAGCAGATGCGCGTCGTCGATGGTGTAGAGATCGCGGACCTTGCCGCCGGCCAGATGCTCGTAGCTACTCAATGATGGTCGCACGGTGTTCAACACTATCTGGGCCGGTGCCGCCGCGTCGGCAGGCAGGGATCACAATGAGTAGCAATGGCAACGACCGAATCGACCCCGGACATCGGATTCCGCTCCGAACGCGGTCCCATCCTGATCGCGCTGATGCTCAGCTCGTCACTGGTGGCGCTGGACGCCACGATCATCGCCACTGCGGTGCTCACCATCGTCGGCGACCTCGGCGGGTTCGCGCAGTTCCCGTGGTTGTTCTCGATCTACCTGCTTGCGCAGGCGGTCTCGGTGCCGCTCTACGGCAAGCTCTCCGACCTGTTCGGGCGCAAGAAGATCATGCTGTTCGGTATCGCCATGTTCTGTCTCGGCTCCATTCTGTGCGGCCTGGCGTGGAGCATGCCTGCTCTGATCGCTTTCCGCGCGATTCAGGGACTCGGTGCGGGCGCCGTACAGCCGATGTCCATCACCATCGCCGGCGACATCTACACCCTCGCCGAACGCGCCAAAGTCCAGGGCTACCTGGCCAGCGTGTGGGCGATCTCCTCGGTTCTCGGCCCAGCTCTCGGCGGCGTCTTCTCCGAGTTCCTGTCCTGGCGATGGATCTTCTTCATCAACATTCCTCTGTGCGCGCTGGCGGCGTTCATGCTGCTGCGCAAATTCGAGGAGGGTGCCGTCGAACGCGCCAAGCCCAAGATCGACTACCTCGGGGCCGCTCTGCTCACCGTCGGCGCAACGATGGTGTTGCTCGGCTTGCTGGAAGGCGGCCAGTCCTGGGCCTGGGATTCGCCGATCAGCATCGCGATCTTCGTCGTGGGCTTCCTACTGCTTGCGGTGTTCGCGTGGGTGGAGTCCCGCGCCGAGGAGCCGATCCTGCCGCTGTGGGTGTTCACCCGGCGCGTTCTGGTGGTCAGCAGCTTCATCTCGTTGCTCGTCGGCGCGCTGATTCTGGGGCTGACCTCCTACGTGCCGACATTCGTTCAGGGGGTGTTCGGCACCGGAGCCATCGTCGCCGGGTTCTCGCTGTCCACACTGACTCTCGGTTGGCCGATCGCCGCATCCCAGTCCGGTCGGGTGTACCTCCGTTTCGGCTTTCGAACAACCGCGGTCGTCGGCGGCTCGATCGGCGTCGTCGGGGCGGCACTGACAACGCTGCTCGACGCCGAATCGCAGATCTGGCATGTCGCGGCGATGTGCTTCGTCATCGGCCTCGGCATGGGGTTGATCGCAAGCCCCACGTTGATCGCAGCACAGTCGAGCGTCGATTGGGCCGAACGCGGCGTCGTCACCTCCACCAACATGTTCGCCCGCTCCCTCGGTAGCGCGGTCGGCGTCGCGGTGTTCGGCGCGATCGTCAACGCGCGAGTGTCGGGGGATCCCGAACCCGAACAACTGTCCAACGCCATCCATCTGGTCTTCATCGGAGTGTTGGTCGCCGCCGTCCTGATGACCGTCGCAGCCGTACTGATGCCGAAGCGTGCGGCAAAGTAGCGTTCTCTGTATGTCCATCATTCATCGCGCCACGCTCGTTCCCTCGAAACTGGACGCGATTGCAGCCTGGATTCCGACGCAGGAGTGGGCAGCTCAGAGGGATATCACCGGCCTCGAGGCCGTCGGCGCATATCGTTTCGACGATCCGGCCGGGGAGGTCGGCGTCGAAACCCATCTCGTGCGGACGGCGTCGGGCACGGTGTTTCAGGTACCCCTGACCTATCGCAATGCCCCAGTGGACGGAGCCGAGTCCTATCTCGTTGCCACGATGGAACATTCGGTACTGGGCACGCGTTGGGTCTACGACGGCGTCGGCGATCCGGTGTACGTGGCAGTGACCACCGCGGCCATCGTCGACGGTGCCGATCAGGCGGAACTGGTGGTGCACTCGCCCGATGGTGCTCGAACGGTACGTGAATCCACTACTCGGGTCCGGGGTACCGGTGGGCACCCGTCGACGTCACCGCGCCTGTATGTCCGACGGGTGATCGACACTACTGCCACCGAGCTGCCGCACCTGGTCGGCACCTGGCCCGGCCAGGAGAATCCGATCCCGCTCGTGGAGTTGCGAACCTAGTCCGCAGAGCCCTCGAACCAGTGCACCGGAGATGTCACGGAGACGTCCACGACGCCGCCGGGGGTGAATCGATCGGAGGTGCGGGCGATGACCCGCAGTCGCAGCCCGGTATCGCTGTGCCGCAGGGTCACCGAGGACTCGGGGCCGGTGAAGAACTCGTGCTCGACGACGAATGCGCCGTCCTCCGGATCCGAGACCACCAACTGTTCGGGGCGTAGCAGAACCTGCCCGTCTCCTGTTGCGCGAGTGGTGGTCTCGATTCGTCCGAGGATCGTCTCGACGTAATCGCCGTGGCCCACAGCATCGACGAAGTACGCGTCGCCGACGAATTGCGCCACGGCGGGCGTGGCCGGCCGCTCGTACACCTCGCGCGGCGTGTCGACCTGGGCGCAGCGCCCGCCCAGTAGTACAGCGACACGATCGGCCGTGCCGAGCGCTTCGGCCCGGTCATGGGTGACGAGGATCGACGCGGTCTTGCTGGCCTTCAACAATTCTCGAACGTCCTGCCTGATCGAGGTGCGCAGTCCTGCATCGAGAGCGGCGAACGGCTCGTCCATCAGCACCACCGACGGAGCCGGAGCCAGCGCACGCGCCAACGCGATGCGCTGCTGCTGACCACCCGAGAGTTCGCTGGGTCGAACCGCACCCGCGTCGGGCAGTCCGACGAGCTCGAGCATCTCGTCGACGCGTCGCGACCGCTCCGCTCGGCCGGACAGGTACGGCCGCACGAACCCTGTGCGCAAACCGAATTCGATGTTTCGGCGGACCGTCAGGTGCGGAAACAGTCCACCTTCCTGTGGCATCAGGCCTATCCCCCGCTTCTCCGGGGGTACCTGGACACGTCCGGCAACGGAGAGGTCGCGCCCGTCGGAGGTGATGCGACCCGCATCGATACGGTGCAGGCCCGCGATCGATCTCAGCAGAGTCGTCTTGCCGCAGCCGGAGGGACCGAGCACGGCGAGCATCTCACCGTCGCCCAGATCCAGATCGATGCCGTGCAACACCGTGGTACTGCCGTAGGAGGCAACAAGATCGGAGATCATCGTACTCATCGCAGTACCACTCGCTTCCGTGTCGTGCGCCCCAGCGCCCGCGTCAGGACGATCGTCGGAACCACGGAGATCACGATCAGCGCCACGGCATAGGGAGCCGCCTCGCCGTATCGGAACGCCTCGGTGGTGGACCACAGCGTGGTCGCGAGGGTATCGACTCCGCGAGGGCGCAGCATCAGGGTCGCCGGCAATTCCTTGGCGACGGTCAGGAAGACCAGCGCGGCCCCGGCGGCGATGCCGGGTACGGCGATCGGAATCGTCACCCGAAGGTCGGTGCGCACACGTCCGGCGCCGAGCGTTCGCGAAACATCCTCGAGAACAACAGGAGTGGCGTCGACGACGGCCCTGGTACTACCGACGGCCAACGGCAGGAACAGCACCACGTACGCCAGCACCAGCAGTACCGCGGTCTGGTAGAACGACGGCAGGAACCTGATTCCGAGAAACACCGTGGCGAGTCCGACGGTGATACCCGGGAGACCGTGCGCAATGTACGTGGACAACTCGGCGGTGCGGGCACTTCGGGAGGTGGATCTGGCCGCGAACAGCGCGACCGGCAACGCGAGCACGGCTACCACCAGGGCAGCAGTCGCCGAGTACTGGACTGTCTTGGCGCTGACAGCCAGCACGTCCGACCAGTCGACGGTGAAGCGCAGCGATCGAGTGAGCCATCGCGCCAGTGCCAGCATCGGCACGAGCACCGAAACACTCAGTGCTGCAACGACGACAGCGACAGCTGGGATACGCCATCGGCCGAGGGCGATCGGCTCCGCGGTTCGGTCGGTACCCGATCCCACGCGCGCCGTGGCCCCGCGTCGAGCGCGCCGTTCGAGGAGGGTCAACACCAACGCGCCCACCACGAGGACCAACCCGAGAACAGCGGCCGCGGTGCGATCGAGCCCGCCGCGGTAGGCGCTGTAGATGCCCAGAGTGAAGGCGTCGTATCGCATCAGCGCAACTGCCCCGAAGTCACTGATGGTGTACAGCGCCACCAGAAGTGCACCTGCTGCCGCCGCCGGAACGACGCGACGGCACTCGACGGTCAATGCGGTGCGCACCGCCCCGCGGCCCAGGGTGCGAGACATTTCGGCCAACGACGGGTCCGCGGTGGCGAACGCCGCGGACACCGGCAACATCACCAACGGGAAGCAGGACAACGTGAGCACCAGCGCAGCGCCGGAAAACCCTGCAAGTGAGGGAAATGCGGCGATCCACAGGTAGCCGGAGACGTACGACGGGATGGCCAACGGTGCCGCGAGGATCATCGAGAAGATGCGTCGACCCGGTAGATCGGTCCGCACGGTCAACCAGGCCAGCAGCGCCCCCACCACAACGGAGGCGACCACCACGGTGAGTGCGAGTGTGGCCGTCCGGACAACAAGATCGAGGGTGCGTTGCCGCAGGAGCAGTCGCAGCACTTTCTCGGTACCGCCGTCGAACGCTCGGACGAACAGGTACACCAAGGGCGTCAGCGTCAGCGCTCCCACGCACAACGCGGCCGTCCCGAGAACGGGACGACCGCCGAAGTGGCGCCGCCGAAGCGGCTGGAGTGCAGAATCGAGCACCGACTAGATGATTCCGACGTCGGTGAGCAGGGTCTGGGTCTCCTCGAGGGACGAGAGCCGGCCCAGATCGAGATCGGTCGAGCCCAAGTCGGACAGCGGCGGCAGGTCGTAGTCCGAGGTGACGCCGTCGATGACGGGGTACTCGGCGGTCTCGTTCGCGAAGTAGGTCTGCGATTCGGTCGAGAGCAGCTCACGGACGAAGTCGAATGCGGCCTCCTGGTTGTCCGACGCAGCCAGCACACCGGCTCCGGCGACGTTGATCAGTGCGCCGGGATCACCGGGCTCGAAGTAGTGCAGCTCGACGGGAGCGTCGGCACCGTTCTCGTCCTTGAACGGGTACCAGTAGTAGTGGTTGAGGAGGCCGGTGGCGACCTGTCCATCGTTGACGGCGGTCAGCAGCGGGCCGTTGCCCTCGAACGCAACGGGCTCGTTGGCGACGAATCCTTCGAGCCAGGTGCGAGCACCGTCCTCACCGCGCTGCACGCGGAGGGCAGTGACGAAAGCCTGGAACGACGCGTTGGTCGGTGCGTAGCCGATCTGTCCGCGCCAGCGGGGATCGAGCAGTCCGTCGATGCCGGTCGGCAGGTCTGCTGCCTGCACCGAATCGGAGTTGTAGGCCAGCACGCGGGCCCGTGCTGAGGTGGCTACCCAGGTGCCGTCGGTGCCGCGGTACTGCTCGGGGACGAGCGAGAGGATGTCCTCGGGCAACGGCGCGAGTGCGCCTGCCTCGTCGAGAGCGCCGAGGGCGCCTGCGTCCTGTCCGTAGAAGACGTCGGCCGGCGTCGCGTCGCCCTCTTCGAGGATCTTCGCGGCCTGGGCGTTGGTGTTGCCCGAGTAGTCGACCTCGATACCGCCGCCGATACGCTCGATCAGCGGGTCGACGAGTTCTTCACCGCGGCCGGAGTACACCACCAGCGCGGTGTCTGCGGTGGCGGACTCGGATGTGGACGCGGCCTCGTCGGTGGAGCCCGAGCTGCACGCAGTGAGACCGAGGACGAGGGTTGCGCTGCACGAGAGCAGGGCCAAACGACGGACTGTGAACACTGGACTCCTGACGAAAAGGATGAACCGGACAATCCGAGAAGGTACACCACCAAGGTGAGGCTCAGCTACTTTCCCTTTCGGGATTGAACGACCAGCCGCCCGGGCATGCCCGTCCCATGACTTCTCGAGTGCTCGTCACCGGTGCCAGCATCGCCGGACCCACCGTGGCCTTCTGGCTCGACAAGGCCGGTTACGACGTCACCGTCGTCGAACGCGCTCCGCACTTGCGACTCGGCGGCCAGAACATCGATGTTCGTGGATCGGGCCGCGAGGTGCTGCGGCGGATGGGCATGGACGCGACGTTGCTCGCCAACGGCACCACCGAGAAGGGCACCCGATTCGTCGACGACAACGACGCCACCATTGCCGCTTTCCCGGCCGGCGACGGATCTCACGACGGACCGACAGCGGAGTTGGAGATTCTGCGCGGCGAGTTCGCTCGGATTCTCGTCGAATCAGCCGGTCCGCGAACCGAATACCGGTACGGCGATCGTGTCGTCGGCGTGGTTCAGGATGCCGACGGCGTGGACGTCACGTTCGCGTCGACCGCAGCGGAAAGGTTCGATCTCGTCCTGTTCGCCGACGGAGTCCGTTCCAGCAGTAGAGAACTGGTGTTTCCTGCCGAAGCGGAGACCACGCCGGTCGGCCTGTACACCGCCTATGGGGTGTTGCCGAAGGGACCGAGCGACGACGGCTGGTGGCGTTGGTGCAACGCCCCCGGATCCAGAGTCGCCAATCTGCGCCCGGACAACCTCGGCACGACGCGTTTCAGCCTGTCCTGGGTGTCCGACGACGGCGGGTACGAAGGCGCGTCCACCGAGCAGGTGATTGCCGCCTTGCGGGCGAAGTTCGCCGACGTCGGCTGGGAAGTACCCAGAATTGTGAATTCGCTCGGACCGGATTCGGAGCTCTACGTCGACTACCTCGCGCAGGTGAGGGCCCCGCGTTGGTCGAACGGAAGGATAGGGATGCTCGGCGACGCCGCCTGGTGCGCAACACCGCTGAGCGGCATGGGCACCACGTTGTCGGTCACCGGTGCCTACGTCCTCGCCGGCGAACTCGCCCGGGCCGAGGACCATCGCGCAGGCTTCGAAGCCTTCGAGACGCGGATGCGGCCGTTCGTCGAGCAGGCCCAGAAGCTGCCGCCCGGCGTGCCTCGCGTCGCGCACCCGAAAACCGCTGCGGGAGTGGCCGCATTCCGCGGGGTACTTCGTCTCGCCGGATCGAAACCCGTGCAGGCGGTCACGAGCAGATTCCTCGGTCCCGACGCGGCGACGCTGGAGTTGCCGAACTACGAATTTCGTAGTTAGAGCCCGACCCGCTCGAGCAGCGCGTCGAATGCCTCACTGGCTTCCTGCTCGGTGCGGCCGGATTCGATGACGCCGTTGTACACCGCCAGCGCTTCTTCCTGGTATTGCTTGTACTTCTCGAGCCACTTCTCGGAATCGGCCCGCCAGTATCCGATGATGTCGAAATGCGCTATGTCGTAGCCCAATTCCTTACGGAAGTACTTACGCACCCGACGCGAGGACGACGCCTCCCCGGCGAACCACACGTAGCCGCGTCCTTCGGGCAGCGGGTACGCCAACGCGGCGTCGTCGAGAACGCTTGCGCTGTCTCCGTTTCCGGAACCGATGCGCCAATCGAACGTGACGTCGGCAGGAGTTTCGAAGGATTGGATGTCGCCGCGCTCGAGCACCTCGACGATGGCGTGAGCCTTCGCCCCGGCCGGCAACTGTTCGACGAGCCGGCCGAGTGCGGGCAACCCGGTCATGTCGGCGACCAGCAGCAGCCATTCGACGTCGGCGGGAGGTGAATACCAGGATCGCGGACGCGTGAACAGCACCGTCTGCCCCGGGGTGGCCTGCTGCGCCCAGGTTGCCGCGACGCCGCCCTCGTGTGCGAAGAAGTCGACGGTCAATTCACCGCGCGCCTCGTCGAGGCGGCGGATGGTGTAGTTGCGGCCCTCCGGTGGGTTTTCCAGACCGTGGAACCACCACAGGCCGTCGACCTCGGTCATCGGCGGCGGCGTCACCTCCCCTTCTCGTGGAAAGTAGACGCCGACACACTCGTCGGGTACCCCGAGGGTGCGGTAGGCAGCGACATGCTCGCCGCCGAACGTCACGCGCACCATGTGCACCGTGAGCTGTTCCACCGCAACGACGTCGGCGTAGTAGAAGCCACGCGATCCTTCACTCATCTTCGTCCTCGATACATATCTCGTCGTTTCTTCCGAGAACCCTCAGGCTAACCCCGGTAAGCATGTCCGCCGAACTCGGCGATGGTCGAGCCCCAACCCAACGATCCGAAACGGGGCGGCTCGAACCCCGACCCGACGACCAACTCCCGTACTTCCGCTGCAGTGCGACGACCCGAGCCGTACAGACACAGCCGCAACAGGTCGTCCTCTGTGTCGTGGTCATCGGTGGTGTCGGGATCGAGCAGGTCGGTGATCAGCACCACCCGCCGCCCCGAATTCCCCAGTGCCTTCAGCAGCACTCGGGCATCGGCGTCGGGGTGAGAATCGAGCACGTCGGCCGCGATCACCAGATCGACAGGCTCGGCCAACGGAACGAATTCACTGGCGTCGATGCGTTCGACCAGGTCCCGACGCGACGGAGCCACATCGGCTGCCGTGCGATCGCCCTGAGCGGGGAGTCCGACGAGACGTAGCGTCAGGTCGGGGTGCATGCGCGCCAGAGTATCCGCGTACACACCACCGCCCTCGCCGTAGATTGCGACGGTCCGCATTCCCTCCAGGTCGACTGCATCGGGCAGCGCGGGCGCTAGATACACGGCACCGAATGCTGCTTCTTCGTGAAAGTCAGCGGCGAACCCGTACTCGCTCATCTTGTCGACGAAGCCGTGCTGCCGCGCCGGCGCCCCGCTACGTACGGTGTCGAGAAGGCCGAGGAACGCCATGTCCAGTCGTGAATGAATCCTGTCGAAATTCAACGACCGAGTGACGAAGGCGTCCGGGTCGCTGAGAAGCGCACCCATCTCGGAGAGTCCGAAACGGGTGCCGTCGGTGGTCAACAGTCCCATCAGAACCAGATGCCGCAGTAGCTTGGCGGTGGCACCGGGATGCGTCGAACACTGGGCTGCGATGTCCGACGGCGTGCCTGCCCCGCCGTCGATCGCGGCGAAGATGCCGACGGTGACGGCGGTGCGAATAGCGAACGGCGGCAACAACTCCGACAACTCATGTAACTGGGCATCGGGAGCCGACTCCGCCGATGATCCAACGGTTGCGATCTCGCGTCGCTTCCAGTACCCGGCGATCTCGACGAATTGCTTCGCAATTTCTTTGTCCACCTTGGCCCAGCGACGCAGGGGTTTGATCGTCGACGCCTCCCCCGCCACCCACAGGTATGGCTGTCCGGGACGCCACTGCGCACGCTGCACCGTCTCCACCAAGCGTGACTCGCCGCCACTGTCGGTCCGACAGAGCCAGGTGATATCCACCGGCGCAGCGCTTGTCAGCTCTTGCCGGTGTGCGTGCTCGGAAACCTCGATGACCACCGTGGCAGGTAGATCGGCGGGCAACTTCTCCAGACAGTGCGCGATTGCGGGCAACGCAGTCTCGTCGCCGGCGATCAACATCCAGTCGACGCCGACGGGCAGTCCGGCCGAATGCTTGGGTCCGGCAACGAGAATCTTCTCGCCGGGCCGGACCGTGTCGGCCCAGTCGGCTGCCAGTCCACCCTCGTGGGCGGCGAAGTCGAGAGCCATCTCGCGGCGCTCGTCATCGAAACGGCGCACCGTGTAGGTCCTGCCGTACGGGAACGATCCCGGTGGCCAGTCGACCGTTCCGTCACCCGCGTTCTCGGGCACCGGAAACGGCAGCTTACCGGTGATCGGATCCACCGGAAGGACTTTGACGTCGTCATCGAATCCGGTGCTACACACCGGTGGCAGCTCGACGCCGTCACGCACATGCGCATCCATCGACGGACCGCCCACGACCACGCGCCGCATCCCGGGCGTCACGTCTTCCACGGCCAGTACGTCGAGTTCCCGCATACAGATCGGAAAAACTCGAAGCTCGCGGACGGTCCCCGCCATCGAGGGCTCTCCTTCGGTCGAACGAATACGGTTGTCTCGTACCGATGTCGGCTATCCGGCGAACATCTGCTGGACGAGATCGAGCGTGCCCATCACGCCGTCGTAGTCCGGGCGGTAGCTCGTGGCCGGAAGCTCGTACACCGTGCCGGACGTGAAAGCAGGTAGAGCGGCGTAGGCCGGATCTCCTTGCAGCTCGGCCAGACTGCGCCCGGCAACCGGAACCACGAACATCACCGGCGCACTCGCGATCGGCGCGAGCAGTTCGGGGCTGACCACAAATGAATCACCCGAGCCGTACAGCTCCGGGTTGTTCGCTTTGGTCATGACGTCGTCGGGCTCGAATCCGACCGACTCGAGCAACGTCGGCAATGCCGCGGTCTGCGGAATGAACGAGGGCTCGTTCGTGCTCAACGAGAGCAGGTACGACACCGGCGCGCCGGGAACGGCGATCGAATCCTTCACCTCGGAAACCCTGTCTTCGTACGCCGTCATCAGTGCCTCGACCTTGTCGGATTCACCGGCAGCCTCGGCGACCTCCTCGAGCTCGCCCTGCCAGGTAGTGACGCTCGACGGGACCAGCACGGTCGGTGCGATCTGGGTCAACTGCTCATATGATTGCTGCGCCAGAACAGCTGCGAAGCCTTGCCCTCCACCGATGATGAGATCGGGCGCGGCCTGTGCGATGGCTTCGAGGTCGAGCTGATCTCCGGCCGGCAACTCCAGAGTGCCTTGTGCCTGCGCCTTCTCGGCCCACTGCGGCGGAAAACCGCCGTCGAGATTGGTCACTCCGAGCAGCCGAGTGTCGGCGATGGTGACGGGAGCATCGAGAGTGAACAGGTAGCCCGCCAGGCCCGCGGACAGCACCGCAATGCGCTGGGGGTCCGCCGGAACGGTCACCTCGCCCTGGTCGGTCGAGATCACCCGGGTGTCACTCGTAGATGTTCCCGCTCCCTCGTTCGATGCGGGCTCGGAGCTGCAGGCGGCCGAGCCGAGGGCGACGAGTGCCGCCGAGGCGAGGGCAACGACGCGAAGGGCCCGTCGCTCGGTATGTGTACGGCGACGGCCGGCTTCGGGCTGCTTCCAACTCGGCACTGATGGATCCTTTCGAGATCTTCACTCGAACCCGAAGGTCCGTTTTGCCGAGTGTAAACCAAGGCTTACCTACTATGCGTCAGCGGTATCGCCTATCGTCGTCGTTCTCACCCGAGGAATCACCAACGGAGTGTGTGATTCCGGATCGTCGATGATGCGGCACGGCAGCCCGAACACCGACTCGACCAACTCGGCTGTGACGATCTCGGCCGGCGGACCTTCTGTGACCACGGCACCGTCCTTCATCGCGATGATGTGATCGGCATACCTGCACGCATGATTGAGGTCGTGCAGCACCGCGACCAGAGTATTGCCGTTCTCGCGGGGCAGTGTGGCCAACAGGTCGAGAAGCTCGATCTGGTGGGCGATGTCGAGGAAGGTCGTGGGCTCGTCCAAGAGCAACAGCGGTGTCTGTTGCGCGAGAACCATTGCCACCCACACTCGTTGCTGCTGTCCACCGGACAGTTCGTCGACCGGCCGGGCCGACAGCGACGTCACGCCGGTGGCGTCCATGGCCAAGGCCACCGCAGCCTCGTCAGCCGTCGACCACTGCCGGATCAGCTTCTGATGCGGATATCGTCCTCGCGCAACGAGATCGGCCACCGAGATACCGTCGGGGGCGATGGAGGTCTGGGGCAACAGGCCCAGGCGTCGAGCCACCTCCTTCGCCGGATACGACGAGATTGCCGTGCCGTCCAGCAGAACGGCTCCGTGGGAGGGCTTCAGCAGCCGCGAGAGCGCCCGCAGCAGCGTCGATTTACCGCACGCGTTGGGCCCGACGATGACGGTGAACTTGCCGTCGGGAATCGCAACGGTCAAGTTCTCGATGATCACGCTCTTGTCGTATCCGACCGTGATCGCGTCCGCGTGCAACCGAGACTCGGTCATCGCTTTCTCCCTGTCATTGCTTTCTCCCTTCACGAGCGAGCAACCACACGAAATATGCGCCTCCGACCGACACGGTCACAACGCCGACCGGCAGCTGAGTCGGGGCGAAGACGCGCTGTGCGACAACGTCACTGACCACCAGCAGCAGCGCCCCCATGCAGGCTGCGGGTACCATCGCCACTCCCGATGTGCCGGTGAGCCTGCGTGCAAGTTGCGGCGCGGCGAGCGCGACGAACGAGATGGGTCCCGCGGCCGCAGTGACCAGTGCGATCAACGCGACGCCCAGAAAAACGAGCATCAGACGCGTCGGTTCGGCGCGCACCCCGAGCGCTCGTGCGGCGTCGTCCCCCATCTCCAACATCGGCAGCCGACGCGACAACACCGCCAGGCACGGGGCGATGACGGCCATCACCACCAGCGCGGGCCACACCTGCGCCCACCCCAACCCGTTGAGACTGCCCGCGCCCCAGACGGCGGCCGCGATCGCCTCGGCCAGATCGGCCTTGACGACCAACCAGGTGTTGATCGAGGCCAGTATCGCGCTGACGCCGATCCCGACGATGATCAGTCGAAAGCCCTGCACCCCGCGCTTGTACGCGAGTAGATACACCGCCGCGGCCGTGGCCAGTCCGCCCACGAGCGCGCCGGCTCCGGTCTGGTAGTAACCACCGCCGAGCGTGAGGATGACGACGAGCGCGCCGGTGTACGCACCGGTGGCGAATCCGATGATGTCCGGGCTACCCAACGGATTGCGCGTCAACGATTGAAAGACCGCACCGGATACACCGAGGGCGGCTCCGAACAGGAACGCCAGGACCACCCGAGGAAACCGCCACTCCATGACGATGATCTCGGTGATGCGCGGAGCGTCGCCGAACACCGCGGCGAGCACCTCGTTCGGCGGAATGTAGTAGTCGCCGGTACCGATCGCAACGACGGCAACCGCTGCAGTCACCAGCAGCAGTGCAGCGCAGACCGCCACCGTTCGGATGTCGATTCGGCCGTCCACCCGATCACGCAGTCGAACGATCCACAGCCGCCGCCCGAAGTCCACGTTGCCGTGCTGACCCTGCGTCACAGTCCGCTCGTCTTCTTCCGGCGGACCAGCACGATCAGTACCGGAGCGCCGACGAATGCGGTGACTATGCCCACTTGCAATTCCCCGGGGCGGATCACGATGCGGCCCACCACGTCCGAGAGCAGTAGCAGCCCCGGTGCCGCGAATAGCGTGTAGATCAGAATCCAGCGCTGATCCGGCCCGACGAACCACCGCACCATGTGCGGGATCATCAGTCCGACGAACCCGATGGGCCCGGCCGCTGCGGTCGCGGCACCAGCGAGCAGAGTTACCGCTACGACTCCGATGATGCGCGTACGAATCACTCGTGCCCCCAACGACTGTGCCAGATCGTCACCGAGGGCGATCGCGTTGAGCGGACGCGCGACGAGGGCAGCCAGGAACAGCCCGAGTGCGATGAACGGACCGGTTGCCGTTGTGATGTCCAGGCCGCGTCCGGCCAATGATCCCGCGCTCCAGAACCGCATCCTGTCGAAGGCGTCCGGGTCGAGTAGCAGCATGCCCGAGGTGATGCCGCCCAGTACCGCACCGAGCGCAATTCCGGACAGCGTCAGGCGAATCGGCGTTGCGCCCGCTCGCCCCATCGAGCCCAGTGCGTACACCGCGACCGCAGCGAGCGCGGCACCGGCGAACGCGAACCAGATGTAGGAGTCGATACCGGTGAAACCCAACACGCCGACTGCGATCGCGACGAAGAACGCCGCTCCGGCGTTGACACCCAGGATGCCCGGGTCGGCCAGAGGATTTCGCGTCATCGCCTGAATCAGTGCACCGGCAACCCCGAGCGCGGCTCCGACGAGAAGCCCGAGAACCGTTCTCGGAAGGCGTAGTTCGCGGACGATCACGGAGTCGGTCGACGCGTCGGGGAAGAACAGGCCGTGCCACACCGAACCGAGGGGGATGTACTCGGTACCCACCGCGATACTCACCAGGCACAGCGCGGCGAGAATACCGATGACGACGAACAACCCCGCGGCCCGCCGCGCATTCGTGCGAGCGAGACCGACGACTTCGGCCGGAACGTCTCGCTGTTCCGGCTCGTCGCCCACGCTCGTCCGCACCCGATTCACACCACCGTTCGCACCCTCGTGCTCACGGCGGACTTCACGATCTCACCGCTGCGAACAGCGATGTTGGACAGCAACGACGAGGTCAGACCGTGCGTGTGCTCGGTCCCGCCCTGCAGATAGATCGACCCCGCGCTCGGTTCACGCATGACGAGCCGATAGTCCCGCGTCACGCGCGGACCGCACGTGTCGAACTCGACGGCGTCGAACAGCGGACCGAGGATCTCGGGGAGATCGAGGGACGTGAAGCCGGTGGCATAGACGACAGCGTCGCACAGTACGTCCTCGGTCAACCCGGTAGGGCCGTGCTCGACGGCGGCCCGGACACCGGACGGCTCCTCGACGGCGTCGACCATTCGAGATGCTCCGTGCACGAAAAGCCGGCGCTCCCCGCTGACCCGTTCGGCGTACTCACGCGCGTACAGCTCTTCGATCAGCGGCAGATCGACCGCGGAATAGTTCGTGCCGCGGTGGTAGTGCAGCAACTGATCACGCAGCGTGTGCGACGACGAATAGAAGTCGTCCACGGCCGTCGGATCGAAGATGCGATTGGCGTAGGGGCTGTCGTCGGCCGGGCTGTACCCGTACTTGCGGAGTACCGCGTGCACCGAGGAATCTCGGTAGGTCGAGTGCAGGTAGTCCACCACCTCGGCAGCGCTCTGCCCGGCGCCGACGACGACGAACGTGCGATGCGTCCGCGACGGCAGTCGGTCCAGGTGCCCGAGCAGGTCGTGATTGTGGAATTGCCTGCTCGACGCGGTCACACCGTCGGGCATGGTGGCCGTCAAACCGCCGGCAAGCACGATGTTTCGACCTCGCACGGTGCCGCTTCGTCGGCCCTCGGTGCGGACGCCGTATCCGTCACCGGTGTCGACGATGTCGACCGCTCGGGTGCCGTAGTGCACCGTCGCGTCGACCTTTCCTGCGGCCCACGACAGGTAGTCGTGGAACTCGAGCCGGCTCGGGAAGAACGTCTGCAGATTGATGAAGTGGTTGAGTCGACCCTGCTCCGACAGATAGGCAAGGAACGTGTACTCGCTGCTGGCGTTGCGCTGAGTGGCCAGGTCCTTCAGGAACGAGATCTGCATCGTCGTTCCCGGCAACAACATGCCGGGGTGCCAGGCGAACTCGCCCTTGGACTCGACGAAGCAGGCCGTCAATCGTTCTGTTGGAGCGCAGGTTCGGTTGTGCTCCTCGATCGCAATGGCCAGCCCCAGATTGGAGGGCCCGAATCCGACACCGACGATGTCGTACTCGCAGTCTTCGGTGAGGTCGTATTCTCGCGAGTTGTCGTCGACAGTCATCGTGCAATCGCTCCTGACAGTGAATGGGTCCAAGACCGCGTTTCTGCGCGCAACGAAAGTGCCTGAGCATCCGCGCACGCCTTCAGTAGGCAACGCTAACCTAACTAGCGCACTATCACAACGGCTTCGACGGTGTCAGGGAACACGGTGCAGATCCAGCACCGTGATACCCCAGCCGACCAGGGTCGACGCCGTAACCGCGAGGCCGGCATCGGCTGCTACGGAAGCGAATTCGGATCTCGTTCGGACACCGCTACCGTGCATGCAGAGCATCAGTAGATCGAATTCGGCCTGGTCCTCGTCGAACGAACCGTCGTTCGACAGCCGCTCGACGACGACCAATTTTCCGTTATCGGCCAATCCCGTTGCCGCATTGCGCAACAACAGTGCGAGGTCCTCGTCGCGATAGTGCCCGGTGACCTCGAGCAACAGATACGCGTCGTAACCGCTCGCGCGGTTCGCACGCGGCTCGGACATGACACTCTGCGGGTGATTTTCCACTCGCTCTTGAAGTTCGGGCCACGTCTCGAGGTCGCGTCGAATCGATTCCAGCTCACTGGGCAACCCGAGCACACCGGCCGACATACCGTCGTAGCGCGCGAGAACGGAACCGAGCACCACCCCGGATGCCGCGCCCGTCACCAACACGGTCGACACGCCGTCGAACGAATAATCCTGCGCCAGAGCAGGACCGAGGAACGCAGCTTCGTCGGCGATGTGGTTGTGATGCAGTTCGGTGAGACGGGGCGACCCGGCGAGGTCATCGCTCAGAGTCCTGCCGGTCAGCAGGCTCGCACTGGCGGTGCCGGTGCGCAAGCTGTCGACGAGACCGGTGATCGACAGCTCCACCCGTGCCTCGATACCGTCCAAGTCCAACCAATGCGAAATCCAGTCGTCACCGAGCATCGCTTCGCCGACGTCGGCAAGTGTCAACCCGCCATCGGCATCCTCGGCAAGGACGTCGACGGCACGCAGATACCGAACGAATTTCGCCAAGGCGCGCCTGTCGGTACCGGTCACCGACGCAAGTGAATCGACGGTGCACACTCCGCGCGAGACATGCAGAGGGATTCGCAGTGTATTTGCGGCCCTGATCGCGAACGGGGAGAAAATCTCCGCCAGTTCGGCGAGCTTGTCGAACGGCTCGGCATCGGCGACGCTCAGATCGGGGACCTCCGGATCGTCCGCGCGGGTCGGAACCTCTGCCCGTCGCCAGTAGCCGGTGATGTCGACCATCTCCGGCGGCAGGGCCCGATCCTCGCGCAGGTATCGCCTGATGCCCTTGAGAGCTGTGGATTCGCCTGCTACCCAGGCGAATACCGTTCCTTCCCACCAGGGCGCATCACGCACGGCCGATTCCAGCCGGCCTCCGGTGCCTGCGACTGCGCCGTCACCGTGCACCCAGGTGATCTTCGCGTCGGCGGCCGTCGGGAGCGGTAGCTCTCGCTCGACGTCGGCTACCTCGACGAACACCCGAATACGTTGTTCCGGCAACGCCTCTTCGAGACAGCGGGCGATGGCAGGCAACGCCGTTTCGTCGCCGACGAGCAACACCCAGTCCACGTCGGCGGGTGCACGACCCGACCGCACCGGACCGAGCAGCGGGATGGAATCACCCACGGAGCACCGACGCCCCCACGTCGACGCGATTCCGGTGTCGTGGGTGACGAAATCGAGGGTCAGTTCTGCATTTCCGGTGTCGACGCTGCGCACCGTGTAGTTACGAGTCACCGGCCGAGGGTCCCGCCGCCACTCCACCGTGCGCTCGTGCTGCACGGGCAATGCCATCGTGCCGTTGTCGTCGAGCGGGAAAAACAGACGGACGAAGTCGTCGAATCCTTCGCTGCGCAGCGCCGGAAACCGGTAGCCGTAGCGGGAGAACTCCCGCAGCTGCGGCCCACCCAACACGATTCTGCGCATACCCGGACTCAGTTGGCGTGTCTCGATCACCGTGGCCGTACGCAGGACTTCGGGAAAGACGACCTGAAGTCGATGGGACCTTGCCACGGTGAACACGCTCCTGGTGTCGAAAGTGATTGCGCCTGTGCACGCGTCGGGTGGGGTCGCCCGGCGAAGATCAGCCCTGAACGTTCTCGGCTGCAGTGTTCAGCGCCGAGGCCACGTCGTCGAGGATGTACGGGATGGTCAGCACCGTCAGTCCACCGAACGCGAAGTTCTTGTCGGCGCTGAGTGCTTGGGTGGAGGCGGTCCGGCCCTCCGCCAGCACGGGCTGCGACGCGACTGAGGGTTCGGCGAGGAACCCGGCGAGCGATTCCTTGTCGTACGCCACGACGAACAGCACGTCGGACTTCAACAGCGATGCCTGCTCGAGGCTGAGCTCGAAGTACACGGCATCGGGGTCCTCGGCCGGGTCTGCCTGCTGGATGGTGGGTTCGTCGACGAGTCCGAGCTGTTCCAGAAACTCGACGCGTACGTCGTTGTCCTTGCTGACGGCAAACGTGCCGGGAGCGTTGGGCAACGCGATGGTGACGGTCTTACCCTGCAGCGCCGGGTATTTCGCAGCGGTGTCGGCGATGGAATTCTCGACGCCGGAGACCAGGTCAGCGGCCTCCTTCTCCTTACCGAGAGCCTTACCTGCGATCGTGAGCTGGTCTTCCCACGACGTTGTCCACTGCTTGTCGGGGTACGCGACGACCGGTGCAATATCGGAGAGCTGGTCGAATTCCTCCTGGCTCAGTCCCGAGTACGGCGCGAAGATCAGATCCGGTGCAGCAGCAGCGAACTGCTCGACGGGGACCGCTCCGGTGCCGTCACCGGAGAACAGCGTGGGAGTCTCGCCACCCAGGTCGGCGAGCGCTTTCGCGTCCCACTGCAGAATGCCGCGTTCGTCCGCACCGTACTGGTCACCGTCGAAGGTCGGCATGGCGACGGGCACGACACCGAGGGCGAGAATCGCGTCCTGGTTCGACCAGCCCCAGGTGGCGATCCGCTTGGGTGCCTCAGGGATCGTCGCGGAGCCCAGGGCCGAGTCGATCGTGACCGGGAAGGCGGACTCCTGCGCAGAAGTCGTCGAGTCGGCGGTAGGCGTCTCCGCGGTATCACTGCTGCATCCGGCAGCGAGGGCTATGGTCAGCCCGCCTGCGAGCGCGACCGACGCGGCGCTCCTCGTCCATTTCGTACGAACCTTCATCGTTCCTCGGAACCTCTCGACTCGACCACGCACTGACTGGTTGCCGCACCCGACCGGGCGAGGCGACTGAGAAGGTAGCACTATTGAGGCAAGCCTCACCTCATTCGATGCGCGACCGTGCCGCACACTCAGAAGCTAGGCTAGGCTACCCTCGCTGAGGCGTCGGGTCCGTCGGTTGCGCGACAGCCGTGCCGACTCCGGTGACCGACGTTCGATGTAACCGTTCCGAGGAAAGGCTCGTCATGCGAGTGGTGATGTTCGGCTATCAGACCTGGGGCCACAAGACGCTCCAGGCGCTGATCGAGTCGCGGCACGACGTGGTGGGTGTGGTAACTCATCCCACCAGTGATCAAGCGTACGAAAGCATTTGGGCCGACTCGGTCGAGGACCTGGCACGCGGTCACAACGTGCCCGTGCATCTCGCGCGACGGCCCGACGACGCCCTGATCGACCGGATTCACCAGTGGGCCCCCGACATCATCGTGGCCAACAACTGGCGCACGTGGCTCCCGCCGGAAATCTTCGATCACCCGCCGCACGGAACGCTCAATCTTCACGACTCCCTCCTTCCGAAATTCACCGGGTTCTCACCCATCGCGTGGGCGCTGATCAGCGGCGCACCCGAGGTCGGCCTGACTGCCCACCGGATGGACGGCGAGCTCGACACCGGCGACATCCTCACTCAGGCAGCGGTTCCGATCGGCCCGAGGGATACCGCGACGGAGTTGGTACTGGCCACCATCGATCTCATTCCTCGAGTCCTCCTCGAATCCCTCGACAGCATCGAATCGGGCACAGCCGGGTGGCGTCCGCAAGACCTGTCGGAGCGCACGTTCTTTCACAAGAGGCACGAGACGGACAGTCTCATCGACTGGTCCTGGGACGCCACCGACATCGACCGGTTGATTCGAGCGATGTCCGACCCGTACCCGAACGCATTCACGCATTATCGCGGCGAACGTATTTCCGTCGTGGAAGCTCATGTGTCACAAGGGATCTACGGAGGCACTCCAGGCCGAGTGTTCATTCGCGAAGGCGACGGCATGGCGATCGTCGCCGGCCCGAATGCCCACCGCGGCGCAAACCACGCACTGGTCATCGACCGGGTGCGAACCGATGACGGTACCGACCACAAAGCTCTGGAGTACTTTCCGAGCGGCGGCGGCTACCTGACCGCGGTCCCGTGACCGCTCGTACCGCGCAGGCGAACCCGGCACCGTTGACCGCGCGCCGCATCGTTCGTCGCACACTGACCCGCAACAGAGGACGACTCGCCGTCGGAACCCTCCTGCTGTGCGCACACCAGATTGCCGAGACGGCCGTGCCGTTGGCCCTCGGCGTGATCATCGACCGAGGAATCGCCGACGGCGGGCCGACGGAACTGGTCTGGTCGATCGCCGCCCTGGCAGTGCTCTTCATCGCGCTCACGACAGCGTTCCAGGTCGGGATGCGTCAGCTGAACCTGGCACTCCAGCGCGAAGCGCACCTGGTGCGCATGGAGGTGTCCGGTCGCGTCCTGTCCACCTGCGGGGTGCGCACTCCGATGTCCGACGGCGAGATGCTCACCGTGTCGAGCAGCGACGCCGAACAGGCGGCGTGGTTCCTCGATCTCTTTCCGCGCATGGCAGCAGCAGCAACTGCAGTTCTCGCGACGGCCGTCGCCTTGTTCGTCATCGACGTGCCACTCGGCCTTGCGGTACTACTCGGCACGCCGCTGTTCATGGCACTACTCCGACTCGCGACTCCTCTGATCACTGCACGCACGGTGGTGCAGCAATCTCGCGTTGCCAAGGCAACCGCGATGGCCGGTGACCTGGTGGTCGGTCTGAGGTCTCTGCAAGGGATCGGTGCCCAGCATGCCGCGTCTGCTCGTTACCGCGCGGCGAGCGCTACAGCACTGAACGCAGCTCTCGCCACCGTCCGGTCGCTCGCCCTTCAACGGGGTGTCACGACTACCGTGAGCGCGCTGATCGCCGCCGGAGTCGCATCGTTGGCCGGATGGTTCGCACTCGACGGGCGGATCTCCATCGGGGAGCTCATCGCGGTGGTCGGTCTCGCTCAGTTCCTCATCGAGCCGCTCACCCTGCTGACGTCCGCGCCCGCAGTGGTTGCGCGTGCGCGCGGTTCCGCGGAACGGGTGTCGACCGTGCTCTCGGCCCCTTCTCTACTGTCCGACGGACCCGAATCGGTACCGGTGCCGACGGGTTTGTCGTTGCGGAACGTGACCTTTCGATCTCTTGCCGGCATCGACATCGACGTCCGTCCAGGGGAATTCGCCGCGGTGATCGCGCTCGATCCCTCGGATGGAGACGCCCTTGCCACCGTTCTCGGCGGGCAAGTTGCCTCCGACGAGTACTCGGGTGACGTGATGTTCGGCGGTGTGTCCATGCGCGAGGTCTCACGCGAGTCGTTTCGGACGAGAGTGCTGGCCGAGCCGCACACCACCGACCTCTTCGCCGGCTCGCTGATCGAGAACATCGCGGGTTTCGAAGCCGACACGGATCGAGGGCACCTCGACGCCGTGCTGTCGGCTTCGGCTGCCGATCAGATTGCCACCGTGCACCGTGACGGACTCGAACACCGAGTGAACGACCGGGGACAGAATCTCTCCGGAGGGCAGCGCCAGCGCCTGGCGCTCGCCCGGGCGCTGTATGCGCGTCCGCCCGTACTCGTGCTGCACGAACCGACCACTGCCGTCGACGCTGTGACCGAACAGACCATCGCCGATGGCATTCGGAGAGTGCGCCATTCGGCGGATCGGGACGACGCCACGGTCGTCGTCACGTCGTCCCCGGCGCTGCTGGCCACGGCAGACGTCGTCTTCGTCCTGCGCGACGGACACGTGACCGACACCGGGACACACGCCGATCTGACTGCAACCAACGCCGAATACGCAGAGGCGGTTCTACGATGAACGCGAACGTGCAGGATCGACACCGCTTGCCGATAGCGGAAGCGCGTCGGTCCCGGCGGTGGCTCGGCGCACGGGTTCGTCAGCATCCCGGTGCTCTCGTCGCTGCACTCGTGACCGGAATCGTGTCGTCGCTGGCCGCGCTGGTGCCGTTCTTCGTTCTCGGTCGGCTGGTGGACGAAGTGACCGACGGCGGTACGGCGGGGTCCATCCTCCCGATCGTGGCGGTCCTCGCAGTGGCTGCAGTGCTGTCAGGAACGTTTTCCGGTGGGACGAGCTACGCCGTTTCCCGTCTCGGCGAGACCATCGTTGCGGGACTTCGTGAATCGGCTCTGGAACGGGTGCTGAACCTTCCCCCCGGCACGGTCGAACGAACCGGGCGCGGAGACCTCCTGTCTCGGATCGGAGACGACGTTGCGCGGATCACCCGCGCTGCGGGAGACGTGGTCCCGTCGATGATTTCGGCCGCCCTGCTCGTCGCGGTATCGGTGGTGGCCATGTTCGGGCTCGATTACCGCCTCGGTGTTGCCGGTATGCTCGCGCTGCCTCTGTATCTGCTCGCACTTCGCTGGTACCTACCGCGGAGCGGTCCTCTGTACGCCGCCGAAAGGGCCGCGATGGGAGACCGATCGGAAGCACTCACCAGCAGTATTCACGGACTTCGCACGGTGCGGGCGTACGGAGCCGAGAACCTACGCCTCGCCGAGATCGAATCGGCATCCAACCAGGCACGCACACTGGCCATTTCGGTGTTCCGACTGTTCACACGCTTCGTCGGCCGAGAGAACCGAGCCGAGTTCTTCGGCCTGTCGATCCTGCTCGTTGTCGGATATTTCTTGTTCTCACGTGACGAGGTGACGATCGGTTCCGTCACCACCGCAGTGCTGCTCTTCCACCGGTTGTTCAACCCCCTCGGCACCATCTTGTTCCTGTTCGACGAAATCCAGTCGGCCGGTGCAAGTCTGAATCGGCTCGTCGGTGTCGTCGACATCGCCCTACCCGACCGCCCCCAGGTTGCCGCTCCGTCCGAGTACACACTCACTCTCGACGGAGTTCGGCATTCGTACGTCTCCGGCGACGAGATTCTGCACGGCATCAGCCTCACGGTGCCGGCCGGGACATCGCTGGCCCTGGTCGGTTCCACCGGTGCAGGCAAGACCACTGCTGCACTCGCCGCAGCGGGATCCATCGAGCCCGACTCCGGAACGGTGACCATCGGCGGGGTGCCACTGCACGATCTCGGAACAGCGGAACTGCGCCGCTACGTGTCGATCCTGAGCCAGGACGTCCATGTCACCGCTGGGCCGTTGGTCGACGACCTGCGCCTGGCGCTCGGTGACGTCCACGACGACGACAGGATCTGGAACGCACTCGACGTCGTCGGTGCGGCCTCGTGGGTGCGCGAACTGCCCGACGGCATCGACACCGTCGTGGGTGAGGACGGGTATTCGCTCACCGCTCACCGAAAGCAACAGTTGGCCCTCGCCCGTCTGGTGTTGGTCGATACCCCGGTCGCCGTCCTCGACGAGGCCACAGCAGAAGCAGGCAGTTCGGGAGCGCGTGCACTCGAACGTGCCGCGCTCGCCGCAACGCGCGGGCGAACGACACTCGTCGTTGCCCACCGGCTCACTCAAGCAGCCGCAGCCGATGCCATTGCCGTCCTCGACGCAGGGCGGGTGGTGGAACACGGCACCCATGAAGACCTGGTCAATGCAGGTGGCCCGTACGCGCAACTCTGGCGCGCGTGGAAGGGCTCGGACGTGGTCGGGGTGCAGAACCCGGGCTGACAGGCACCCGAGATCAACAGTCCACCCGGATCTACTATGTCGAGGAGCACACCGAATGCACAGCGCCCGTGGAGAATCGCTGGACCTGACGCCGTCGCAGTTGGACGTGTGGACGGCCCAGCAGCTGCGCCCGGACAGCGCGGAGTTCAACATCGGTTGGGTCGTGGACCTGGTGGAGATGTCCGACGCCGATGCGACGCGATTGGTGCACAGCATCGACACCGTGCTCCGCGCGGCCGACAGCCTGCATGTGGTGTTCACCGACGACGGGTCGCAGGTTCGTCAGGTTCCCACACCGCCGACGGTGAACGTGCAACGCGTCGAATGCGATTCGGCCGCCGCCGACGAGGCGATCCGATCCGACCTCGACACCGTCAGATCGCTCGACGGCCCACTGTTCACGCACACGGTGTTCGATCTGGGCAACGGCCACCTACGGTGGTATCAGGGCTACCACCACATCGTCGTCGACGCGTATGCGGTGCGCGCACTCACGCGCGCGATCGCGGACGTGTGGAACGGCGGTCGGCCCCCGACGTGGTCGTCGAGGATGCTCCTCGACGAGGAACTGCAGTACCGCGGTAGCGATCGCGCACGGGTCGATTCCGAGGAGATCGCGCGTCGAGCCGATCGGGTCGAGAACGCTGTGGCCCTGGCCGACAAGGCAGATCCGACGGAATCAGATTGTTCCACCCTCGATTTGGCGCAGTCGGGCATCGACCTGCCCACCGACGCGCGCACGCTGACCGCGGCCGTGCTGATGTACGTGTACCGAGTGTCGGGCCGCAGAACCGTCACGGTGTCGACGGCCCTTCACACCCGGTCCAACTCCGTTCGGCGAGAGCAGCTGGGAATGCTCTCCCGTACCCATCCGATGCGCGTCACGATGGAGCCGTCCGACCGACTGTCCGACGTCGATGCGGCTCTGGTCCCCGAACTCGACGCACTACGCGCTCATGGTCGAGCGGTAGGCTCGTCCACACACTGCGCGAGTATCAACATGATGGTCTGGAAGAGTCCGATATCGTTCGGAGATCAGCAGATTCGGATGCGTGGAGTCCGCCTGGGTCCGGTGCACGACGTCGATTTCGCCGTCGAGAGCGAGCCGGGTCTGGGCACCGTGATCGACGTACGGGGTCCGGGGGCCTCGGCTCGGGTGCACCGCGATCGGCTCCGGTCGTTCCTCTGCGCTCTTCGTTCCGACACTCCCGTGTCGGCACCGAACATCCTGTCCGACAGCGAATACGAGACTGTCGTGCACTCGTTCAACGCCACGGCCGAGCCGACGCAGGAGCGTACGGTGCCCGCCGTGTTTCGCGAATCTGCACGTCTGCACTCCGAATCGGTTGCGGTGGTGGACGGCACCCGCCGAATCACCTACGCCGAACTGCAGCGACGAGTCGACGAGCTGGCCGCCGAATTGTCGACCCGCGGCCTGACATCGGAACAGACGGTCGGCATCGGCATCGCCCGCTCCGCCGAGACCGTCGTCGCGGCCCTCGCGGTGATGGCAGCGGGCGCAGCCTTCGTACCGATGGATCCGTCGTGGCCCACGGCCAGGCGTGAGGAGGTTGCCGCGCAGGCCCGAATCGGTCTCCTGTGCACCCGGTTCGGCAACGATGCGCTCGATTCCGTCGCGTCGGTACCCGTCGATCTCGACAACTGGGCGCACTCGCACCACGCGAACACGGTTCCGGAGGTGGACATCCACGGATCGTCGTTGGCGTACGTCATGTTCACGTCGGGATCGACGGGAAAACCCAAGGGCGCGATGATCCGTCACGATGCGATCTGCGCTCGGATGGACTGGCAGATGAATCGACTGCTGAATTTCCGGAGAGACGACGCGGCCCTGTTCAAAGCACCACTGTCCTTCGACATCTCGGTCAACGAGTTCTTGCTTCCGCTCTTCAGCGGTGGACGGGTGATCATCGCGGGCCCGGGTGACGAACGCGATCCGGACAGACTGCTCGACCTGATCGCGAACGAGAGCGTCACCTTCGTCTACCTCGTGTCGTCGATGCTCGACATCCTGCTCGACATCGACGCCGCCGCGACAGGGAACCGTGCGGGGCGGCTGACAGGATTGCGGCACGTGTGGTGCGGCGGTGAGGTGCTCACGCCCTCACTGTTCGCTCGCTTCAGGCGGCAACTGGACACCACCCTGTACCACGGGTACGGGCCCGCAGAAGCGACGATCGGCGTCTCGCACGTCGTGTATTCCGACACCGCCGACCGTATCGCGACCTCTATCGGTACACCGAACCCGAACACGCAGCTATACGTACTGGGCGAAGACCTGCGACCGCTACCGAGCGGGACCGACGGCGAATTATACGCAGCGGGTTACCTTCTCGGCCGCGGTTACGTTCACGCCCCGGCGTCGACCGCGTCCCGTTTCATCGCGAACCCGTTCTGCGACAACGGCAGCCGTCTCTACCGCACCGGCGACAGGGCGCGCTGGACGCCGGAGGGCACTCTCGAGTTCGCGGGCCGCGTCGACAACCAAGTGAAGATCCGAGGAATGAGACTCGAACTCGAGGACGTCGAGTCGGTTCTTGCCGGTCATCCCGACGTGCGCCACTGTGCAGTCACGGTGCGCACGACGCCCGCAGGTTCGGACTATCTCGCTGCATATGTGGTCCCCGTCGCCGGAGCCGAGACGAACGCGCAGCGAATTCGGTCCTGGGCCACGGACAATCTGCCCGAATACATGGTGCCGAGCGGCGTTCTGGTGTTGGAATCGTTCCCTCTGACTGCAAACGGAAAGCTCGATCGTCGTGCGCTCGGGGAACCGGAACTCGTCGGGAGCGAGGACTACCGCGCTGCGTCCACCCCACGTGAAGCGACGGTGTGCAGTGCTTTCGCCGATGTGCTCGGCCGAGATCGGGTGGGTGCCGACGACGACTTCTTCTCTCACGGCGGCGACTCGCTTCTCGCAGTGCGTCTCGGCCAGTCCCTGGCCCGACGCACCGGTCAGGCTGTCCCGGTCAGCGCCGTGTTCGATCACCGAACCCCGGCAGCGCTGGCTCGGTGGCTCGTCGACGCGACACCGGCGTCCGTCCCTCTCGCACCCAGAGACTCTGTGTCCGAACCGGTTCTGTCCGACGCACAACGCAGAATGCTGGCCCTGCATCAGTGGGCACCACACAGCGCGTCGTACACGGTTCCTGTCGAGTGGCAGTTCGACGGCCCGATCGACAGCACGGCACTCGATGCGGCCTTGCTCGACGTGGTGGAACGACACGCGATACTCAGAACCGTCTACCCCGATCACGAACGGCCGGTCGTTCTCGACACGGTCGAATCCGTGCTCGACGTGATCGATGTATCCCCGGCTCCCGAGTCGATCGTGTTCGACGTGACCGAGGAGCCACCCGTCCGAGCCTGGTGGAACCGAACGAACAACCGCCTCACCGTCGCGTTCCATCACATTGCCACCGACGACCGATCCGAAGCCGTCTTCCGCTCCGATCTCGCCGCCGCATACGCCGCACGAGCGAACGATGTCGAGCCCGAGCTATCGCCTCTCCCAGTGCAATACGACGACTTCGCCTCCTGGTCGCACGAGGTTCTCGGGACATCCGATGACCCCGCGTCCACGGCGTCACGCATGCGCGCTCACTGGAAGCGAACCTTGGCCGAGCCCCCGGTGTCGCCGCTGGCACGAACCGCAGCAGTGGGTGACGCCGGCGAGACGCTTCACTTCGCACTCTCGTCCGCAGACGCGGATGCTCTCCGTCGTGCGGCGGGCGACGCCGGAGTGAGCCTGTTCATGCTGTGCCACGCGGCCACCGCACTTGCTGTGTCTGCCATGACCGGTGCCACGGACATCCTGGTGGCTGCTCCCGTGTCGTTACGCACCGATTCGGCGCTCGATGCCTCGATCGGATGTTTCCTCAACACACTGATATTGCGAACCCGGACGGTCGGGGACGAGACGCTCGGTCGATTCCTGCACAGCGTCCGATCCGCGGATCTCGCCGCCTTCGACCACCAGCAACTCGCGTACGAGGACGTCGTCTCCGAGTGCGGACTCGCAGCCACCACCGTCCCGTCGGTCATGACGGTCCTCCTCTCCGACACCGGCGAGGACACCCGGCTGCAGCTGGGAACGCAGGCCGGTCGCCGCGAGGCACCGAGCACCGCGACAGCCAAGTTCCCGATCACGTTCACCGTCGACGACCGGGGATCGTCGATGGCGTATTCGGTCGACCATGCAACCGACGTAGTGGACGCAGAGCTCGCAGAACAGTACGCGCGCAGCTTCTCTCACGCTCTTCGAACCCTATCGGGCGATCTCTCGGTCCCGGTGTCGAGGCGTACCCTCACCGACCCCTCCGTCATCGGTCTCGTGGCCGACACCTGGGCGCACGGTGAACACGCCCCAGAACCTGAATCCGTTCTGCCGGAGCTCGTTTCCAACACCATCCGCGAGCACCCCCATCGCGTTGCGGTGGTGCACCGAGGTCGCACGATCGATTTCGCGCAACTCGACCGCGACGCCGATGCACTTGCAGGCGCACTCCTCGATGCAGGTGTCGGACCGGACGACGTGGTGGGGGTTCATGTGCCGCGCTCGTACGAGCTGGTGCTGTCACTGGTGGCCGTGCACCGGGCGGGTGCTGCATATCTTCCTCTCGACTCGGGGTTGCCCGAGGAGCGTCTGAGATACATTGCCGAGGATGCTGATCCACGCGTTGTCCTCAGCACCGAGTTTTCCCTTCCGTTCACCGACGTCGCCGTCCTCGACCCCTCGAACGTATCCACCACCGGTACCCGGCCGGGACGTGCACCGCTGCGACCGGACAACACGGCCTACGTGATCTACACCTCCGGTTCCACCGGAAAACCGAAGGGCACCGCGGTATCTCATCGCGCGGCGGTGAACAGACTGCAGTGGATGCGCGATCGATACGACGTCGGAATCGACGACCGCATCCTGCAGAAGACGCCTGCCGGGTTCGACGTATCGGTGTGGGAGTTCTTCCTGCCCTTGATCACCGGCGCAACCCTGGTCGTCGCCGATCCCGACGGTCACACCGACCCTGACTATCTTCATCGCCTCATCGACGATGCCGGGGTCACCATCGCCCATTTCGTTCCGTCGATGCTCACCGAGTATCTCGCCGGAACTCCACTCGACAACGCGTCCAACCCCACACTTCGTCTGCTCGTGTGCAGCGGGGAAGCTCTGCCGCGCACCACTGCCCGACGAGCTCTCGACACACTGCCGCACATCAGGTTGGACAACCTCTACGGACCCACCGAAGCTGCGGTCGACGTCACCGCACACCGGGTTCACCGTGACGACGAGGGCGCGTCGGTGCCGATCGGAACGCCGGTCAGAAGCACCGGAACGTACGTCCTCGATCACGCACTGCGACCGGTTCCACCCGGAGCACCCGGCGATCTCTACCTCGGTGGCGTTCAGCTGGCGCGCGGCTACACCGGAGCGCCTGCCCTGACCGCTGGGCGGTTCGTCGCAGATCCGCACTCCGGAGACGGATGCAGGCTGTACCGCACAGGCGACCGCGCCCTCTGGTCGGCCACAGGTGAATTGGTGTACCTCGGACGTGACGACGACCAGGTCAAGTTGAACGGCATGCGGGTCGAACTCGGCGAGATCGTGGACGCGTTGGTGACCGTGCGCGGGATCGACCATGCTGCCGTGCTGGTCCGCGACGGCTCGCTGATCGCGTACGTGGTCGCGAGTGAGGGTACAGATCTCTCCGACGCCGACGTCGTCCGATCGTTGGCAACCGCTCTCCCGCGACACATGATTCCAGCCACCTATGTGCGTCTGGATTCACTACCGACCACGTCGAACGGAAAGCTCGACCGGCGTGCGTTACCCGACCCGGTTCGAGTCGAGGCTGCCGACGAGCCTGCCCGAACCGATACCGAGAGCGCGGTGGCGGCGGCGTTCGCCGACGCACTGGGCATCCACAGCGTCGGCCGCACCACCGACTTCCTGGCCGCAGGCGGTAACTCGATGGGTGCCATCGCTGTCCTCGGCCGAATCCGCCGTGAGCTGGGAGTTCGGATTCCGCTGGGTGGGTTCATGTCCGAGCCCACCGTGCACGCCGTGGCCCGGTTGTGTGAGTCCTCGTCGCCGTGCGACATCCGGAAGACCGACGACGTCGCCCGGCCTGATCGATCGGCGCTCACACCGGGCCAGTTCCGCATGTGGATGGACTGGAACGTCCGTGGCGCCGGAGCGACCTACAACGTTCCACTCGTATGGCGCAGATCCGAGTCGGTCGACACCGACGCGCTCGCTGCAGCGCTGCGAGACGTGGTCGAGCGGCACGAGATTCTCAGGACGGTGTATCCGAGTCCGGCCGGAGAGCCCACTGCGAGGATCGTGCCTGTACCCGACTCCATCATGGTCTCCACGCAGGAGAGCGTCACCGACGTCGTGAGGACGGCGTTCGACCTCGGTACCGACATCCCGATCCGCTGCTTCGCGACCCCTGAGCACTTCGTGATCGTGGTGCACCACATCGCATTCGACGAGTGGTCACGCGATGTGCTGCTCGACGACCTGACGTTCGCGTACGCGGCGCGCTCGGAGGGAGACCGTCCCCGATGGCTGTCCGACGCCACCCAGTACGCAGATGTCGAAGACCCCGTCGACATCGATTCCGGAGTCGACTCGTGGATGCGGGTACTGAACGGGGCACCCGAATCGACCGAACTGCCCCGCGATCGCCCGAGACGAGCCCACCGAACCGATACCCGAACTGCGGGAAGCGTGCAGCAGCAGCTGTCTCGGAACGTAACCGAGCACCTGAAGTCCGTTGCGACGCAAACCGGTACGACGATGTCGATGCTCACCTCGGTGGTGGCCGCAGTGACTCTGGCCGGTAGTGGGGCGGGTGACGACGTCTGCATCGGCCTGCCGGTGTCCACCCGCGCCCGAGTCGGCGCTCCGGACACCATCGGCTACTTCCTCAACACCGTCGTCCTCCGCGTCGACCTGTCCGGATCGCCGAGCCTTCGGACTGTCGTCGACCGTGTGCGCGGCGCGACGCTCGACGCATACGACCTCGCTCATGTGCCGTTCGAGCGAGTGGTCGCCGCATCCGGCTCCGAGTCACTGTTCGACGTGATGGTGGTGCACCAGGTGCCACCGCGAAGGTCCTCCGAACTGACACTGGGAGATTCGGTTCTGGAACCGGTGGCCGTATCGACTCGCACCGCCAAATTCGACGTGCTCGTGGAGTTCGTCGAGGGCGTCGACGGCCTCGCCGTGACGATCGACTACGCCACGGACGTGTTCGACGACGACACTGCCCTCGCTCTGCTGGAACGGCTGGTGAACACCGCTACCGCTCTGGGAACCGATCCCGCGGTCTCGATCGCCGAGTTGGGCGGTCCCACAGCTGCCGAAGTAGACGCCGTCGCGCGATGGAACGACACCTCGTTCCCGGCCGACGACGCCACCCTGATCGACTTGCTCGACGGCGGTGCAACACACCGTCCTGACGCGGTGGCAGTTCGGTTCGCCGGGAGCGACCTGACATTCCGTGAACTGACCGATCGCAGCGACGCTCTTGCTCGTCGACTGTCCGAGTTCGGAGCGCGGCCCGGCTCGGTGGTCGCCGTCGCCGTTCCCCGATCGCTCGAACTGTTGGTCTCGATCATGGCTGTGATCCGTTCCGGGGCAGCATATTTGCCTCTGGACACGAGCTACCCCGACGACCGGCTTCGCTTCACCGTCGAGGATGCTCGGCCGATTGCGATCGTGGGCCGACCCGGCGACATCGAGTTCGCCGATGCCACCACGCCAGTGGTGGATCCGCTCGATTTCTCGACCGCGGTACCGTCGACGACGCTGGTTCGCCCGGCACCCGACGATGCCGCCTACGTCATCTACACCTCGGGGTCGACCGGGCGTCCGAAAGGCGTCGTCAACACACATCGAGCCATCGTCGGTCACCTTCGATGGATGCAGGACGAGTACCGACTCGGCCACGACGACGTGGTTCTGCAGAAGACTCCCGCAGGCTTCGACGTGTCGGTGTGGGAATTCTTTCTCGCTGCGACCGTCGGTGCATCGACCGTGGTGGCCGAGCCCGACGGACATCGTGACCCGCAGTACATCAGCCGGGTGGTCCGAGAAGAAGCGGTGACCACCATCCACTTCGTCCCGCCCATGCTCGACGCGTTTCTCTCGGCCACCGATGCGTCCGCGTGCACCTCGCTTCGTCGGATCATCTGCAGTGGTGAAGCACTGCTCCCGGATCTGGCGCGTCGCGCTCGGGAAGCTCTTCCCGGCGCACGCCTGGACAATCTCTACGGCCCTACGGAGGCCGCGATCGACGTGACCGCGTACACCGTCGCCGACATCGACTCGCGGTCGTCGGTCCCGATCGGTAAGCCGGTGCACAACACAGGTATTCGCATTCTGGGCCCCCACCTCCGGCCGGTTCCTCTCGGCGTGGCGGGAGATCTGTACATTGCGGGGATACAACTCGCGCAGGGATATCACCGGCGCCCGTCACTCACCGCATCGCGATTCGTCGCAGATCCGCACGGGTCGCCGGGTGATCGTCTCTACCGCACGGGTGACATCGCCCGGTGGCGGCGCAGCGGAGAGGTGGAATTCCTCGGACGTGCCGACGACCAGATCAAGATTCGCGGCCAGCGGGTGGAGCTCGGCGAGGTTGCCGCCGCTATCACCGACGAATGCCCCGACATCGAGACCGCCGTAGCCGTGGTGCGCGACGGTTCGATCGTCGCGTACGTGGTGGCTCGCGTATCCGGCTCTCTGCCTGTCGATATCGACGATCGGCTTCGGCAGCGCCTGCCCGAGCACATGGTTCCGGCTGCGATAGTCCCGCTCGGTGCAATACCCGTCACCGTCAACGGCAAGCTCGATCGCCGAGCGCTTCCTGAGCCTGCCCTCGACGCTCGTGATCATCGCGCACCCGATACCGACGCCGAGCGCGCGCTGCTGAACATTGCCGAGAACGATCTCGGTCTGCGTATCGGCCTGGACGACGACTTCTTCCGATCGGGCGGAGACAGCATCAGCGCGGTTCTGCTCGCCGCGAAGGCCACTCGAACGGGTCTGACGTTCACCGTCCGCGATGTGTTCGAGCTCCGCACGTTGGCCGACATCGCCCGGCGCAGCGCTGCATCCGCGCAGTACCGCTCCCCCACACGCACGACGGCGTCGGCCCCGGGTACCCCGGTGCCACTGCCTACCGGGGTACGCGCTGCGAAGAACGCCGGGGTCGTCGAACGCGTACACACCGTCAGCACTTCCGTTGCTCGCCCGTTGTCCGCCGACGACCTCGTCGACATCGAAAGGTCGCTACGCGAACGCAACGAAGGGTTGCGGTTGGCGATCGATACTCGTCGAAAAACGTTGTGGCGCGCCCGTATCGTGCCGCCGGACGGACCGCAGGCCGAACCTCTCGACACGGCGTCGGGACGGGGATACCGCATCGAGGCAGTGTCCTCGTCCGACGGCCCACAGGTCGAGGTGACGGTCCACGCACTGATCGGCGACGACACCACAGCGCAGGACCTCGCCGCGGCCGTAGCGGCTGTTGCCGCCGGCCGGTCGCCCGAGGACATCCGCTCGCACCACCGCCCGACCTCCGACGAAGGAGCTCAACTCCGTGCATGACACCACCTACGCCGCTCGTTCGGTCGGCACGACCCTGTCCGCGGCGCAAACGGACATGTGGATAGCGCACCAGGCCGACCCGACCAGCGCCGCGTTCAACATCGGCTTCGAGATCTCCTTTCCCCCGGACCTCGACGGCGAAACATTGCTCAGGTCCATCGACTCGGTTCTCGACCGATACCGAGGCGGCCGGTCCCGCTTCACCACCGATGACGACGGCAGGCCCGTCCGCATCTCGTCCGACGCCAGAATCGTCACCACGCTGGTCGACGGACGTGGACAGGATGCAGTAGCGACGACGGCAGTCCTCGCCGCGAAGGATCTGAGCACCCCGCTGGATCTCGAATTCGATCAGCTGATGAGCTCGGTACTGGTGTCGAGCGACAACGATCACGTGTGGTACTTCCGCGCACATCACATCGTTCTCGACGCTGCGGGTGCGGTGATGCTCGCGACCGCCGTCACCGACACGTACGTCCACGGCGCCACGGAGCGCAGCCCGTGGCTCGCCGACAGTGCTGTGGCCGAGGATGTTTCGTACCGAGAGTCCGAGCAGTTCCTGCGCGACCGCGAGTTCTGGCGCACGCGGCTCGCAGCGGCCGCACCTCCGATCACGTTGCTGCCGATGCCCGCATCCCCCACCGGGTCGGTGTACGAGAGACGAGCGGACCTGCCGGCCGACGTGATCGGCGCACTGGGCAGGCTCGCCGAATCCGCCTGTGTACGGCCGGCTCACGTCTATCTCGCCGTGTACGCGGCGTTCGTGCACCGGTGGTCGGGGGAACGAGACGTGACCCTGACGGTGCCCACCTCCGCACGGACCACGGACGTGTTGCGCTCCGAACCGTGCACCGTCTCGACGACTCATCCGTTGACGGTGCGTGTCGAGCCGCTCGACAGCGTCGCCGACGTCGCACGAAAGGTCAGGAGTTCGCTCGCCGAATCGCATCCCCACCGGCGCTACCGCGGCGAAGACATGATCCGCGATCGCGCGCTGGGGCAGTCGAGCGCTACCGGCCGCTCGTTCGGTCCTGGAGCGAACATCATTGTCGGGGATGTGGATTCGCACGGAATCTGCTGGTCGGGACAAGCACTGAGCGTGGGGCCGTTCCACGATCTCGAGTTCGTCCTGACCTGCATCGGGCCGTCCGCGCCCGTCACGGTTCAGATGCGAGGCGACCGCGCTTGTGCCTCCGATATCGACACACGCTTCGACGCACTGGCCGTTCTGCTGGCCGCGACAGCCGCCGACCTCGATCGGCCGATCAACGAACTGGCACTGGTCGACGAGCCGACCGGATCACGGATCGTTCACGCCTTCAACGACACCGAGGCCGTGATCGACCGAACCCCGGTACCCGACATGTTCGCCGAGCGCGCGCGTGATCGTCCCGGCAGCATCGCCATCGTCGACGGCACGCGCCACATCACGTACGAGCAGGCCGCCACGATGGTCGAACAGCTGGCGTCCACGCTCGTCGCGGACGGTCTTCGCGCCGAGGACATCGTGGCCCTGAGCATGCCGCGCTCGGCGGAAATGGTGATCTCTCTCTTGGCCGTCCTGCGGGCCGGCGGGGCGTTCGTACCGTTGGACCCGTCCTGGCCACGGGACCGACGAGAACGCGTACTCACCGATTCCGGCACGCGAGTCGTTCTCTCGCATCCGGATTCGGCACACCTCGACGATCCCTCGGTCGTGCCGAACGAGACGGTCGTGAACCTGGACGCCTGGCAGTTCGCGCACCCGGCGGACAGCTGCGAGTTCGACGCCCTCTCGGCCGATCGGTTGGCCTACGTCATCTTCACGTCGGGATCCACCGGCCGACCCAAGGGTGCCATGATTCGACACGGCGCGATCTCCGAACGCCTGAACTGGCAGCGGACGGACATCCTCGGTTTCGGCGCGGACGACGCGGCTCTGTTCAAGGCACCGTTGGCATTCGACATCTCGATCAACGAGATCCTTCTTCCCCTGGTGTGCGGTGGCCGCGTCGTCGTCGCGAAGGACGGCGGCGAGCGGGACCCGTTCTATCTCCTCGACACCATCGCCCGTGAGCGCGTGACGTTCGTCTACCTGGTGTCGTCGATGCTCGAGTCACTGCTGCATCTCGACACGGACAACGCCCTGTCCGGGTTGCGGCATGTCTGGTGCGGCGGAGAGGTTCTCACCCCGGACCTGTTCTCCCGCTTTCGGAATCAACTGGTCACGACCCTCTACCACGGGTACGGGCCGGCCGAGGCGACCATCGGTGTCTCCCATGTGATCTACCACGACGCAGACGACCGAATCGCCACGTCCATCGGTCGGCCGAACCCCAACACCCAACTTTACGTTCTGGATTCACGACTTCGCCCGGTTCCGATCGGATGCGGCGGCGAACTCTACGCAGCAGGGTCGCTGCTCGGACGCGGATACCGCAACGCACCGGCACTGACCGCGGCACGGTTCGTGGGCAACCCGTTCGCCGCCGACGGGTCGGCGATGTACCGGACCGGCGACCTCGCGCGGTGGCGGTCGGACGGCTCACTCGACTTCCTCGGTCGGGCCGACAACCAGGTCAAGATTCGCGGCATGCGGTTGGAATTGGAAGACATCGAATCGGCACTGTCCGACCACCCAAGGGTGCGCTACGCCGCGGTCACCGTCCTGCACCGAGACTCGGGAGACGTGCTGAGTGCGTACGCGATCCCCACGGATCGCGAATGCGTCGATCGCGAACAGCTGCAGACGGTCCTGACGTCGTGGTTGCAGAGCAAGCTCCCCGAGTACATGGTCCCCACATACATGACCATCCTCGACGACGTCCCCGTCACCGCGAACGGCAAACTCGACCGCAGAGCGCTCCCGGAACCGACAGCGACCCCCGCGGGTCGCGACGCTCCTCGCACCGAGATCGAGACACGTCTGTGCCGGGTCTTCGCGTCGGTGCTGTCCGTACCGAACATCGGTGTTTCCGACGACTTCTTCGCTCTCGGCGGTCATTCGCTGATGGCACTACGCCTGGCGGTTGCACTGCATGCCGAGTTCGGAGTCCGCGTCGGTCTGCCCGTGTTGTTCGACCATCGAACGGTCGCCTCACTCGGCGCAGCAATCGATTTCAGTGCAGGTGCTCACGTCGGCAGGCCAGGTGACCACTCGGATGCCGACGGGGCACCGGTGTCGTTCGGGCAGGAACAACTACTCTTCTTGGAGAGCCTTTCCGGTCCGTCCACGTCGTATCTGCTCACGCTCGATCTCGAACCGCACGAGCCTCTCGATCCCGTCGCCCTGCGCCACGCCGGCCTGGATCTCGTTGCGCGACATCCCATTTTGCGCACGGTGTATCCGGCCGGTTCGGGCGACTGGACCCAACACGTTCTGTCGGTCGACGAGGCAGCCGACATGTTCCGCGTCGAACCGACAGTCACGGTGCCGACGCCCATCGATCTGCAGTCCGAGCTGCCGATCCGGCTGTCGAGCGACGCGAGCAGAGTGCGCATCACCCTGCACCACATCGCGTGCGATCAGGAGTCGGTGAAGATTCTGGTCGACGAGCTCGCGGCGGCATACGGGCGCTGTCTCGGCAATGCCGCAGACCCATTGCCCTCGAACGCACACACCGCCACGACGTACGCGCAGTTCGCGCGATGGCAGCGTGAGACCGCAACCGATCGGTCCGACCTCGACTTCTGGGTCGAGCGGCTCGGCCACGTTCCGCCGGTCACTGCGCTCCCGCGCGACTTCGAGCGCAGGGCCGACGCCGGCGGCACCGGAGAACTGGTGACTGTCCCGTTGTCGGGCGAACTGTCGGACGCCATCGATCGATCCACGAGCGACGATGCGGTCACCCCGCTCGTACTGCTACACACTGCAGTCGCAATGGTGTTGCGGGCCAGAGGTTCCGGTGACATCGTCCCGATCGGCACCGCGGTGGACAGTCGCAGCGATGCGCAGTTGGCCAGCACGGTGGGCTTTTTCGTCAATACGGTCGTCCTCTCGGCGGCAGTCGACGACACGCTGACGTTCACCGAGTTGGTCGATCGAGTGCGCTCGAGCGATCTGGAGGCGTACGACCACCGCGACGTGCCGTTCGAGGCAGTTGTCGCGACCCTCGACCCGCCGCGGACGCCGGGCGTCAACCCGTTGTTCCAAGTCATGATCGCGGACGTCGACGATCGCCCGATCCGTCCGAACTTCGGACACGTCGGCACCCGTTCGGCCTTCGGGGGCGGATCGCTGGCGGCGAAGTTCGACCTCACGTTCGGAATAGGGTTCACAGCCGACGGCCGACGCTCACTCACCCTCGTCTACGACCGCGACCTCTTCACCGAGACGACCGCTCGGGCGCTGCTCTCGGGTGTCCACGCCGTCCTTGTGCAGGGAACTCGTCATCCGCGGCTCGTGGTGGCCGACATCGCTGTACCGACCACTCCAGGATCGTCCGGCACCGCCCGGCTCGCACCTGCGCAGCTGAGGATGCTCGATGCCGGAATCTCGGACGACGCCTGCGTCGAATGGACGGTGCCGGGCGGGACGCCGGCCACCGCCTACCGTCTGATGGCGGAATTCGATGCTCTGCGGATGACCCTCGTCCGCGACGACGACGGTGGGCGGCACATCGCGATCGCCTCGGTGGAGGATGCGATCGCACGCTCCATCGATGGTTCCGTCGACGTCGGCGCGAGACCGGTCACGGCAACCGAATGCGAGTCCGGCACCGTACTACGCGCCCATCCGTTGTTCGTCGATGCCGAGTCGTGGCCGCCCGTCGCGGTGGACTCGAGTCTCGACTTCGCGGACTATCTGCGGGATTTGGATTCTCGTGCAACCGATCTCGACATCGTCGAGCATGCAGAAGCCTGGCTGGACTTCGGCGACGACGTGCTGGACAAGACCTTCACCGAGTTCGCGGCCGGCGAACCCGGAACGGCCGATGAAGACGTGTGGGACACCGCGGATGCGCTCGATATCGGCCGCACCCGCGCGGCGGCTCTGATCACCGTGGCGCGCACTCTCACCGATCTCGGTGCCGGCGACGCGTGGCTGGTCGAGATCGACGAACCCGACCGGGATGGACACGCCCGCACGATCGGGCATCTGCGCAGAAGGTATCCGTTCTATCTGAGCTCCGCGGACGCCCGGAGAAGTATCGACCAATTTCTGGACGCACACGTGGACGATCCGGACCCGTCGACCTACGACGTGGCTGCACACACGAGCGAACACACGGTCGGTGTGTTCGCGGAAATGCCGCGCGCCACCGTCGTTCTCGTGATCGGCCGATCTCCACAGACCACGCAGTTGCGCAGTTCGGAGTTGCGCAGTTCGGTGCCGACGTTCGCGTTGACGACAGGCTCGTCCATTCGAGCTCGTGTCACGGCAGCAGACCGCGCTCTCGGCGGCCGATCGGTGGCGGATGCCGCTCGAACCTGGGCCCGACACTTGCGGACGGCGCTCGCGGATGCGCGGCGGAACGGGGATTCGGCGGACCTTTTACTGTCGGACGTGGATTCGGCTCGGCTGCGTCGGAGTTTCGGACCGATACGGCACGTGTGGCCGCTCTCCCCCCTCCAGACCGGCCTGTTGTTTCACCTGCTCGCCGGTAGCGAGGGCGAGGCCGACGTCTACGTGTCGCAGACCGTGGTCGAGCTGTCCGGGCACATCGATCGAGACCGCCTCGCCGCGGCGGCGAGGGCATCGATCGACAAATTCCCCAACGTGGCAGTGGGTTTCACCGAGATCGGTGATCGCGCGGTCCAGGTGGTTCCGGAGACGTTCGATGTTCCGTGGACGTACCGAACCGGCAACGATGTCGAGCTGTTCGCCCGCGAGCAGGCGTCGATTCCGTTCGACGCCTCGAACCCGCCGCTTCTTCGCTTCGGCCTTCTGTCCGACGGGCCCACCCATCATCATCTCGTCTTCACAGCGGAGCACATTCTGCTCGACGGGTGGTCGATCTGGCGATTCCTGATGTCCGTCCTCGACAGCTACACCGACGAGGAGGCCGAATGCAGCAGATCCACAGCGTCTTTCGGTACCTACCTGGCGTGGCTCTCGCGACAGGACCTGCCGGCCGCCGAGCGTGAATGGCAGCGCTATCTCTCGGGAATCGACGAGCCCACCCTCGTCGCCCCGCGCCGCCGATCACTCGGTGCGACGTCGTCGTCGAACTCTCGCGATCTGCGCATCACCGTCGATCCCACGGTGTCCCGGGGTCTGCTCGAGGTCGCTGCCACCACGGGCGTCACGCTCTCGACGGTATTCGAGGCGGCGTGGGGAATGACATTGCGTCGCATTCTGGGCGCGGACGACGTGCTCTTCGGGTCGGTGGTGTCGGGACGCCCACCGGAGATCGACGGAATAGACACCACGATCGGGTTGCTGTTCAACACTCTTCCCACGCGATACACCTCGAATCCGTCGCACACGGTGACCGAGATGCTGCAGAAAGTCCAGCAGGACAAACTGCTTCATCTGACGCACCCCTACGTCACCCTGTCGGCGCTGCTGCAGATGTCGGGACACCGCGCGCTGTTCGACACACTGTTCGTCTTCCAGAACACCCCGGTGATCTCACCGGAAACACCGTTCGGTCCGCCGGGCAGCCGGGTGCGCGTCGAAAACGTGACACTTCGCGACGCGACGCACTATCCGCTGTCGATAGTCGTCGACCCGGACGCCGGGTCCACCTCGGCCCCGACCGCCGGGCTGCGGGTGATGTTCCAGGAGGACGTCGTCGACGAAGCGACGGTACGCGAGTGGATCGACACCTTCACCCGGACGCTCGCCGCGATCACGAAGAACGTCGACGGACTCGTCGCACGCTGCGACCCACTCACCGACGCGCAACGCGACCTGCTGGTGCACCGCTTCAACGACACGGCGCGACCGGTCCCGGAGTTGTCCGTGTACGACCTTCTGCTGCGTCAGGCCGAGAAATCCGCTTCGTTTCCCGCGGTCCGTGCAGGCGACGTCGTCCTGTCCTATGCAGAGCTGGTCGAGCGCGCGAACCGAACCGCCCGTGTTCTGCTCTCGCTCGGAGCAGGGCCGGACCGTCGGGTTGCGTTGTTGCTACCCCGGTCCGAGGACATGGTGGTCGCGTTGTTCGCGGTGTTCGCCGCACACAGTGCGTACGTACCGATCGACCCCGAGCACCCACAGGACCGTGTCGGTCACATGCTCGCAGTATCCGAACCCGCTGTGATTCTGACGGATTCGTCTCTCGTCGATCGGCTTCCCGAGCATCTGCGGACTGCGCCGAGCACGGTGTTGCTGGATCTGTCGCGTGACGCAATCGACGAAGCATCCGGCGCGGCCGTGACCGACGACGATCGCGGCGCACACACCGATCTCGACCAACTCGCCTACGTCATCTTCACGTCCGGTTCCACCGGGCGTCCCAAGGGTGTGGCCGTGCCGTACCGAGGTCTGACGAACATGTTCTACAACCACGAGGCCGCCATCTTCGAGCCGGTTCTTCTCCGTCAGGGCGGCCGACGGATCAGGATTGCGCACACCACGTCGTTCTCGTTCGACGCCTCCTGGGAGCAGCTGCTGTGGCTGCTCGCGGGCCACGAGGTGCACGTGATCGACGAGGATCTGCGGCGCGACCCGGAACAACTGCTCGAGTACTACGACGAGCACCGGATCGACGCATTCGACGTGACGCCCACGTACGGAGAGCATCTCGTCGATCAAGGACTGCTCGACCGCGAGCGGTGCCAGGATTCGGCATCCGGGTCGGTCGATTCCGGAGCGACGGGCGTGGTGTTCGTCTCGCTCGGCGGGGAGGCCGTCGGAGACGGGCTGTGGGATGCGTTGCGCTCCGCCCCCGGTGTGGACGGCTACAACCTCTACGGGCCGACCGAATACACGATCAACGCGCTCGGTGCCGATCTCGCCGATACCGCGCGGCCCAGCCTCGGGCGCCCGATCGCGAACACCGCGGCGTACGTACTCGATTCCACCCTGTCCCCGGCACCCATCGGTGCGGTCGGCGAATTGTATTTGGCCGGAGCGGGATTGGCACGGGGATACTTCGCGATGCCGTCCATGACCTCGGATCGTTTCGTCGCCTGCCCGTTCGGTGCACCGGGTGCCCGGATGTACCGAACCGGTGACCTCACGAGACGTCGTCCCGACGGGACACTCGACTACCTCGGGCGAGCCGACGATCAGGTCAAGATTCGCGGCTATCGCATCGAGCCCGCCGAGATCGCGAACGTCTTGACCGCGCAGGATCGTGTCGCTCGCGCTGCGGTCGTCACCGTGACGGGATCCGCCGGGGATCCAGCACTGGCCGCGTACATCGTTCCCGAGAAGGGCACCACGATCGACGTCGCGAACGTGAAAGCTGCTCTGCGTCAGCAGCTTCCCGCATACATGGTTCCGTCCTCCATCACGGTGGTCGACGATGTACCGCTGACCGTCAACGGCAAGTTGGACACCCGTGCACTGCCTGCACCGGAGTGGGACAACACGGCGGCAGACTCGGCCGACGCGGAGAACGCACTCGAACAAGCGATCGCCGACATCTTCGTCGAGATTCTCGGAGCCACGCGGGTAGGCCGTGACGACGACTTCTTCGCGCTCGGCGGGCATTCGTTGCTCGTCGTGCGGCTGACGCGGCGACTCGAAGCCGTGCTCGGCCGGTCCATCGGAGTTCGAGACGTCTACGCCCGGCCGACCCCCGCTGCGCTCGCCGAAACCGCCGCGTCGGAATCGGAATCCGGGACGATGCTCGATCCGGTGTTGCGTCTACGCGACGCAGGGCCGAACACGGTGTTCTGCTTCCAGCCCGCTGGTGGCCTGGCGTGGTCGTACATGGGCCTGGTGCGTTTCCTTCCTGCCTCCACTTCGGTAGTGGCCCTACAGGACCCGTACCTGTCCGATGGCGAGATAGAACTCGACACGTTCGACGCATTGGTCGACGACCAGTACCGCCGCATGCGCGAGGTGTCGCACTCCGGCCCTTACCACCTGCTCGGATGGTCGTTCGGCGGCCAGATTGCCCACGAGGTGGCAGCACGGCTCCGTGCTGCGGGCGAAGCCGTTGCTTCGCTCGTGCTGCTGGATTCGTTCATCGTTCCGTCCGACGCACCGGCTCAGGAGCAGATGGATTCCCAGCGCGAGGACATCGCGGACTACGTGCGCAGCGACTCGCTCCTCGGCGCACTCGACGACACCACCAGAGAGCGACTCGTGTCGGCTCATGTACGCCACCTCCGATTGACGGCATCGGCAGACCCCGCACCGTTCGACGGCGACGCGCTCCTCGTGTCCGCCACCGAAGGGCTCGATCCCGACTTCGATGCGCAACGAGAGACGTTGTGGCGGGAGCGAATCGGCGGTGAACTTCGTGTAGATCCTTATGATCTGCCGCACCTCGCACTCGGGCAGGCACGCGGATGGAATGCCATCGGCCCTGCCGTCGCCCAGTACATCCTCGAGAGGAGTAGATGACCCCCTTCGGCACGTTCCACCATCCACGATCGACTACGAAAGCAGACACATGATCGACTCCCGAGCCCACACTTCGAGCAGATTCGGATCCGCACCCCGCGCCCTCACAGGAGGTATCGCGGTTCTCGTGCTTCTCGCTGCTGCAGCGTGCAGCAGCGGCACCACCGACACCGACGACGCCGGCAGCCAGGTCGTCGACCTGAACGCGAACCCAGCCGCGTGCAGCGAGAACGACCGCGTCGACTCAGTCGACCGAGCGTCAGGACCGTTCACGTACACCGACGGCCGCGGACGGACCATTTCGCTCGATTCACAACCGACCAAGATCATCGCCGACGAGGAATCCGCCGCAGCGCTGATGTCGTACGGAATCAAGCCCATCGCCATCTGGTCGACCACTCCGATGAGCACCAGCCCCATTTTGAGCTGCTCCGATCTCACCGGCATCGAATCGGTCGGCGAGAGCTGGGGCACATTCGATTTCGAGAAAGCCGCCAGTCTCGAACCGGATCTGGTCATCGGTGAGTTCAACCCACGATTCGGCCAATTCGGCAAGCTGACCACCACGGCCGACTCGTCCAAGGCCGACACGATCGATCAGCTCGCTCCGACCCTCGGGGTCACCTTGGACACGACATCGACCGCGAAGACCATCGAGAACTATGCCGAACTCGCGTCCTCGCTCGGCGTCGACCTCGACACCCCGCAACTGGCAGACATCAAGGCCGACTACGACGCTGCCGTCGACAACTTCAAGAAGGTTGCCTCCGAACGCCAGGACCTCACCGGAGTCGGAGTCTGGCCCCTCGATGTCGCGTACGTCCTCGATCCGTCTGCGGATCCGGACTTCAGCGACTACGAAAGCTGGGGCTTGAAGATGTACACCCCCGACGGCACCGACGACGGATACTGGAAGAAGGTGTCCTGGGAGAACGTGTCGAGTGTCGATGCCGATGTCGCATTCGTCTACCACGACGTTGCCAACGCAGCTGATGTGAAGCTTGCCGACATTCCGAGCCGCTACCCCGGTTTCGACACCATCGCCGCCGTCGACAAGCAACAGATGGTGCTGTGGGACTACGGCGCCAACAAGAGCTACAGCCGCTACACCAACACGATCAACGTCTACGCGGACGCACTGTCCAAGGCACAGAAGGTCACTGCCGAGTAGTCGTATCGGGCACGGGACCATCGGCACATCTGCCGGTGGTCCCGTTCCGTTCGGTCGTGATCACTACAGGGCAGCTGCGATCTCGGTCGCCAGTCGGTCGAGTTCGGATCGCTGCGGGGACGACGGGCGAGCACGGAGACCGAAGCCGTCGCCGATCATGCGCGGGATGACGTGCAGATGCACATGGAAGATTTCCTGGCCTGCCACCGTGCCGTCGGCGAGGAACAGGTTGACGCCGGCGACGCGTGGATTGCTCGCGCGCACAGCGGCGGCCACTTTCTGGCCCACGACGAACAGGTGGGCACCGACTTCCGGCGGCAACTCCGCCAGGGTCCGGAACTGCTCCCGGGGCACCACGAGTACGTGCCCGCTGGTGAGCGGCCGAATGTCCATGAACGCGACCACTGTCTCGTCCTCGTGGACGCGAGAGGACTCGGCCGTCCCGGCGATGATCTCGGCGAAAATTGTGTATGGGTTCACAGTTACCGACTCTAGGGTGCTCAGTCCCCGTCGATCTCTGCCCTGGGGAACGGCGTCAGTTTGGTGTTGTCGACAAGGCTGCGGTGAAAGGAATTCAGCACGGTTGTCGGGCGGATGTGACGATCGACGAATGCTTCGATTGCCGGCGATATGCCCTCGGGCCGCACTCCCCCGATCCAGCTCTGCGGTAAAGCTTCGCGTTCGCTTTCACTGAATTGGTCGGCGATCAGGGTCCGGAGCAGCTGACCGGCGGTGTAGACACGGTCGTACGACAGGTGTCGGTAGAGAAACGTGGACTCGTGCGTGGACAGGTCGAAGGTCGAGCTCGAGGCGAGTCCGAAATCTGCAAGATAGAGTTGTCGCCCGTCGGTCAAGATGTTGGCGAAGTGCGCATCGAAATGCACGAAACCGTGCGCACTCGTGAATTCGGTGGTCCGCGCGAGTGCGTTCTCGGCCCACAGGAAGAGCGCATCGCCGTCGGAACCGTTGCGCTGCTGGGCAATCCATTCACCCAAAGTGTGCGGTATGTGTTCGAGGAACACCACCACACTGTGCTTGCAGGTGCCGATGGCCTCCAACCGACTCCGTATTGCGGGCGACCCCTCCCAGTAGGTCACCGCGCGTTCCAAGCCCCCGAACTCGTCGACGAATCCTTCGGGGGCCGAGTCCGGGAGAATGCGCCAGTGATACATCGACGGGAATCCAGGAAATTTCCCGTCGAGCACCCACTCGGTGGTCATCGTGTGAGCGGCGAGTTCGCGCCAGGCACCGAAACCGGATGACCCCACCCCGTATTGATAGAACGTCGGGAGCCCGAAAAGGTTCGCAGTCGAGAACCTGTTCTGCGGCATCATCTCGAAGTCGGTCAACGGGATACGTTTGACGAAGACTCGGTCGCCGTCGACGTCCATCTCCATCGAGCGACCGCCGATTCCTGTTCCGAGCGGAGTAGCCGTCGCCACCGCCCGCGCAAGTTCTCGGTCACTCATCGACGACAGGAGTGCGCTCGCAGCCGTATGGCGGGCGCGACGCTCGACATGTTGTGCATCCATCGGCCGGCTCCTCACTGCCTGCATCGGACGCGCTCGACCCTACGTGGACGACATGACTGAGGCTGCAGGCGTTCGGTAACCCGACTACTGTTTGCCGATGGGTATCGGCGGGGTTCTTTTCGACATCGACGGCGTCCTGGTGACGTCGTGGCAAGCGGTGCCCGGGGCCGCGGAGACGTTGAAGTTTCTCGACAGCAGGGACATCGCCCGTGCGTTCTTGACCAATACGACTTCGAAGACGCGCGAACAGATCGCCGGAGCGCTGCGCGATGTCGGGCTGGACGTCCATTCCGACGAGATCGTCACGGCCGCGTCGCTCACCGCGGATCATCTACGTGAGAACTATCCGGACGCGCGGGTGGTGCTGATCAACAACGGTGAGATCGCCGGCGACATGCCGGGAATCGAATTCGTCGACGAGACGTCCGAGGATCCCGACGTCGTGGTTGTCGGCGGTGCCGGGCCGGAGTTCACCCATGAACGTCTCAGTCGCGTCTACGACTGGCTGTGCCGCGGCATACCCGTCGTCGCGATGCATCGGTCGTTGATGTGGAGCACAGGAGCCGGTCTGCGCATCGACACCGGCATGTATCTGGCCGGAATGGAACAAGCGTCGGGCCATACCGCGAAGGCCATCGGGAAGCCGGCTCCGCTGGGCTTCCGGACGGCATCCGACCGGATGGGCGTCGACCCGGACGACGTCGTGATGGTCGGCGACGACCTGGACAACGACGTTCTCGCCGCCCAGGTCGTCGGCATGACGGGGGTGCTGGTGCGCACCGGGAAGTTCCGTCAGGATGTCCTGGACCGCCGCATCACGGACGAGTTCGCGATGGAGCCCGACCACGTGATCGACTCCGTCGCCGACCTCCCCGACGTCCTGTCCTGACTAGAGAATCGGCGACGGGCTGTAGGACGCTCCGCCCGGGAACTTCGCGATCAACCGCTCCACGGCCGAGACGACAGCACTGACCTGGGCGTCGGCCGCACCGATGAAAGCGGTCTTGTCTGCCAATGCAGCATCGAGGGCAGCCCGATCGAGTGGGAGTCGATCGTCGGCGGCCAGTCGGTCGAGCAAGTCGGGTTCTTGCCCCTGCTCACGCATCGCCAGTGCGACGGCGACGGCGTGTTCCTTGATCGCCTCGTGCGCGGTCTCGCGGCCGACGCCCGCGCGCACGGCTGCCATGAGCACCTTCGTCGTCGCGAGGAACGGCAGGTATCGGTCGAGTTCCTTGGCGATGACGGCCGGGTAGGCACCGAATTCGTCGAGCACGGTCAGGAAGGTCTCGATGAGACCGTCGATGGCGAAGAAGGCGTCGGGCAGGGCGACGCGGCGCACGACCGAACAGAAGACGTCACCCTCGTTCCACTGTGCACCGGCGAGTTCGGCGGCCATCGATCCGTAACCGCGCAGTACCACCTGCAGGCCGTTGACGCGCTCGCACGAGCGCGTGTTCATCTTGTGCGGCATCGCCGACGAGCCGACCTGCCCCGGCTGGAACCCCTCGGTCACGAGTTCGTGGCCTGCCATCAGTCGGACGGTGTGCGCGAACGACGACGGCCCGGCACCGATCTGGACCAACGCGGAGACGACCTCGTGATCGAGCGAGCGGGGATAGACCTGGCCGACGCTGGTGAGCGTGTGCCGGAAACCGAGGTGATCGGCGACGATGCGCTCGAGTGCGACGAGCTTGGCGGAATCGCCGCCGAAGAGATCGAGCATGTCTTGCGAGGTGCCCATCGGGCCCTTGATCCCGCGCAGTGGGTAGCGAGCGATCAGTTCCTGAACCCGGGCCAGGGCCAGCAACAGCTCGTCGGCTGCGGAGGCGAAACGCTTGCCCAGAGTCGTGGCCTGAGCCGCAACATTATGACTGCGACCGGCCATGACGAGCGAGGAGTACTCGGCAGCGCGTTCGGCCAGCCGCTTGGCAACCGCGACTCCGTGCGCGTGCACGTGTTCGAGCGAGCGGAGGATCTGCAGCTGCTCGACGTTCTCGGTGAGGTCGCGACTGGTGAGGCCCTTGTGAATGTGCTCGTGGCCGGCGAGGGCGTTGAACTCCTCGATCCGAGCCTTGACGTCGTGTCGGGTGACCCGCTCACGCTCGGCGATCGACGCGAGGTCCACCTGGTCGACGACGGCTTCGTAGTCGTCGATCGCAGCGTTGGGTACGTCGACTCCGAGGGAGGACTGCGCGCGCAGCACGGCGATCCACAACTGGCGTTCCAGGGCGATCTTGTGCTCCGGCGACCACAGCTCCACCAGTTCGGGACTCGCGTAACGGGTGGCCAGGACATTCGGGATGCTCACGAGCGTCCAGCTTACGTGGCGCTGTTAATCGGCAGGCACCTGTTCCGCCGGTGCCACGATGTCGATGACGGCCAACAGCATGCTTCGCGCCATTTCACGAGGATCGGGGTCCACTTCGCTGAGCGCGCCCACCACTGCTCCGTCGACCACCGCCACGAGTCGTCGTAGCTGCTCTTCCTGCACGGTTCGGCCCGACCGACGCAGCACATCGGTGAGCAGGTCGTCGATCTGAGCACGCAGCCGCAGTTGCACTTCCCGCAGTTCGGGATGCCGGGCCGACGCGATGAAGCGCTCGTATCGTGCGATCAGTTGCTCGTGGCCGTCCTGTGGCCCGATGAGCAGATCGACGATGAGGTCGACCGTCGATTCCATTTCGTTCGAGCACTTGCCCTCGTCCTCGATGCGACCGCGCATGACGTCGATCTCGCGGGTTCCGACGACGTCGACTGCCGCAGCAACCAAGTCTCCGAGGGACTCGAAATAGTAGGTGGTCGACGCCAGCGGAAGCCCGGCTCGCGCGGCCACGGATCGGTGCCGAACCGCGTCGAAGCCACCCTCGACGAGGAGGTCCGCAGCGGCCGACGCCAATGCCTGGCGGCGGCGCACCCCCTTCGGAGTCGCACCCGACACCTTGTGTTGCGACTCGGTCGGACCTGCGGACATTCAAGTCATCGTGCCAGCTCGAGGCCGTTCGTCGGACTGCTTTGGCGCTATGGAATTGTCAGTGGTCGTGGCACATCGAACGATCGACCTCCGCTCCGACACCATCACCCGGCCCGATTCGGTGATGCGAAAAGCCATGGCAGACGCCGAAGTGGGCGACGACGTCCTCGATCACGACCCCACGATGGCGGCACTGGAAGAGGCAGTCGCAGGCATGCTCGGATTCGAGTCGGCACTGTGGGTGCCGTCGGGGTCGATGGGCAACATCATTGCGCTGATGCTGCATCTGCAGCGCGGCGATCGATTCCTGGCACCCGAGCATGCGCATGTGCTGGGATCCGAGCTCGGCACCGCGGCGTGGTTGGCAGGCGGGATGCCCGACGCCCTCCCCCACGACGCAGGCCCCGGCCGTCCCCTCGCGTCGACCGTGCGCGCCAAGGCAGGCGGCGCAGGGCCGTACTTCGCGCTGCGGACCACGTTGCTCTCACTCGAGAACACCCACAACTTCGCCGGCGGTACCGTGTTCGGACCGGACGAATGGTCCGAACTCGTCGGTGCCGCACGCGACTCGGGTCTGAAGATCCACCTGGACGGTGCGCGACTGTGGAATGCCGCAGTGGCCCTTGATGTTCCGATCGCGTCGTTGACTGCAGGCGCGGACACGGTACAGGTGTGCCTGAGCAAGGGCCTCGGAGCGCCCGTCGGCTCGATGTTGGTATCCGACGCCGCACGAATCCACGAGGCCCGGCGCGTCCGGAAGATGTTGGGCGGCGGGGTTCGTCAGGGTGGCGTTCTGGCTGCGGCAGGGCTCGTTGCGCTGGATCGAATCGGTGATCTGGCCACGGACCACGCCAACGCAGCGACCCTCGCCCGTGGACTGCGGGAGCAGGGCTGGGACGTGCCGGAGCCGGAGACGAACATCGTGCTCGCATCGGTCACAGACCCCGTGCAGACGGTGGCGGAGCTGGCCGAATTGGGTATCGCCGCAGTAACCGTCGCGGGCAAGGTGCGCTTCGTGACCCACCGAGACGTCGACTCCGCAGACATCGACGAGGTGCTGGAGCGGCTGCGTCGCATGTGAGCGCAGGGCCTTCCTGTTGTTCCGCAGGCTCCACTCCTGCCTCGTAGCCTGCTACGAGGAAACGCTCACATGCGACGTAGTCGCTCCAACGCTTCTTCGACGTCCGAGGTGGTGCCTGCGAACGAGAACCGCACCGTGTGGTTGCCGCGGACGGTGTCGAAATCCACGCCCGGTGCCAGCGCGACCCCGGTCTCGGAAAGGACACGCGCACACCAACTCCGCGAGTCGTCGGTGAGGTGTGCGATATCGGCGTACACGTAGAACGCACCGTCGGCCGGTGCGAGATCGGTGATGCCCAGGGCCGGCACACCGTCGAGTAGGACTCGGCGATTGACGGCGTAGCGCTCGACGTGCGAATCCAACTCGATACGAGATTCCTCGGTGAACGCCGCAATGGCCGCAACCTGTGAGATCGCCGGCGGGCAGACCGTCATGTTCGATGCCAATCGCTCGACGGCCCTGCGCAATCGAGTCGGCAGCAACATCCAACCCAACCGCCAACCCGTCATCGAGAAGTACTTCGATACCGATCCGATCGCGACGGACTCTTTCGAGGTCTCCCACGCGCTGGACGTACGCGCATTGCCGTAGGAGATGCCGTGGTAGATCTCGTCCGAGATCAGCAGAGTGCCGTGCTCGTCGCACCAGCGCGCAATCGCGGCCAGCTCATCCGCGTCGATGATCGTGCCGGTGGGATTGGCCGGGCTGGCGATGATCAACCCGGCGGGCGGCTCGGGCAGTTCCTCGAGCATCGCGACGGTCGGTTGGAACCGCGTCTCTTCCACGCAGTCCAGTTCGACAACCCGGCAGCCCAACGCCGCCAACGTGTTTCGATAGGCCGGATACCCAGGCCTGGCCATGACGACGGTATCCCCTGCGTCGAACGCAGCGAGGAACAGCAGAGTGAACGCGCCCGACGACCCGGTGGTGATCACCACGTCGTCGGCGTCGACCGTGATGCCGTACCGCGCGCTGTGGTACTCGGCGATTGCCCGGCGCAGTGGCAGAATCCCGAGCGTCTCGGTATATCCGAGCAGATGCGCATCCAGGGCCTCCCGGGTGGCGCGCAACACGGGTCCGGGTGCCCGGGTGGACGGCTGACCTGCGGCAAGCGAGAGTACATCGCCGTGAGTGCGTGCCCGCTCGGCCGCTGCCGCGAACACATCCATCACATGAAACGGCTCGACCTTCGATCGCTGCGATTCACTATGCATTCGATCGACACTACTGACGTCGATTCGCCCGTCGCAGGTGCACTGAGTGTCCATTATTTCGCGGCAGCCACGGGATCCCGTCTGACAGCACAAATTGTGGACACTCACGTCAGTGCCTTCCGGCGACGTCGTACGGTGTCGACGATCTGCCGCACCACATAATCCAGGTCGGTCAGCACCATCGCCGCCGAATAGCGCAACACCAGCCAGCCGTCGAGTTGCAGAGCATTCTGGCGCACGCGGTCGTTGGTGAACACACCCGGTGCGCTGTGGAATTCACGTCCATCGATTTCGACGATCACCCGAGCGCGACGGTCCATCAGATCCGCGTAGTAGGGCCCCACCTCCGCGTTGATCTCGAGGAAGTAGCCCGCCGCCGTGAGTGCCCGAGCCACCAAGCGTTCGGGTTCGGACAGAGTGCGCGGGCAACACAGTCGCAGCTGCTTTCTCACCTCGGTGATACCGGCCATCCCGGCCGACTTCTCGCATTGCCTCGCGACCCCGCGCCAGCTCACCGCGCGGCTCAGCGCAGAGTCGAAGAACTGCTCTAATTCAGGCCGGGTCAGCGACACAGCGACGTCGACGATGGACTGCTCGATGGTCACGACCGGCAGACCGTCCGCGAAGCTCGACTCGGTGAGACTGCGTCGGTACGCCCGCAGCCACTTCGGACCGCGAGTTCTCGACGTGCGAGGAACTGTGATGTCCACGTGATCGGGTTCGTGCTCGAGCAAATTCCACCACCACGCCGCAGCGAGATGGCTCAGCACTGCGTGCGGTTGCCAGAGCGTAGCGGCGACGCACCGGTCCCGGTACGTCGGTTCGCCGGTGCAGTAGATGCTCGGAAGCAGCCTGGTCAGTGTGCCGGCTCTCGTCCGATACGCAATTGCGCCCTCGCTGACGCCGGTGTCCAACAGCTGCTGCCTCGTGTATACCCCCATGGACTACAGCCTGGCGTCGGAAATCCACTCGTGGGCGGGCGATTCGAGAAATGTGGATAACGCTGCTACCTGTGGACAGCTGACGTAAGTGTCCACTTTTTCGGCCGGCACACGGGATCCCGTGTGGTAGGCGAAATTGTGGACACTCAGCGCACCTGCGAGTCACCCAGGTCACCTACAGCGAGATGCGACCCTCCACTGCAGCCAGTCCGATGTCGGTGCGGAAGTGACTGCCCGGCAAGCGGATTCCAGCAATTCGGGAGTAGGCGTCGTCGCGGGCGGCGGTGAGGTCGAATCCGGTGCCGACCACGCTCAACACGCGTCCGCCCGCAGAGACCACGACTCCGTCCTTGATCGCAGTGCCTGCGTGCAGGACGCCAGCGCCGTCGGAGCCGAGGATCTCGTCACCGATCCGGGGGCGACCGGGGTAGTTCTCGGCGGCGATGACGACGGTGACGGCTGCGCCGTCCTTCCAGCGCAGCGGCGGCAGCGACGCGAGAGTGCCGGTTGCCGTCGCGTTCAGCACCTCACCGAGAGGTGAATCGAGCAACGCCAGCACCGCCTGGGTCTCGGGATCACCGAAGCGGCAGTTGAATTCGACGACGGCCGGGCCGTCGGCACCCATCGCCAGACCGGCGTACAGCAGTCCGGAGAACGGCACGCCGCGCTTCACCATCTCGGCGGCAACGGGTTTCACCACATCGCGCACGATCTGCTCCACCGCGCCCTCGGGCAACCACGGCAACGGGGTGTACGCACCCATGCCGCCGGTGTTGGGCCCGGTGTCTCCGTCGCCGACGCGTTTGTGGTCCTGCGCGGGCAGCAGCGGCACCACACTCTCGCCGTCGACGAGGCAGAAGAGGGAGACCTCGGGACCGTCGAGGAACGATTCCAGCAGCACCGGGTGACCGTTCTCGAGGAGCTCGGCAGCGTGATCGCGGGCGATGAGGCGATCGGTGGTGACGACGACGCCTTTGCCCGCGGCCAGACCGTCGTCCTTGACCACCCAGTGCGGACCGAAGCGGTCGAGAGCGCCGTCCAGCAAAGCGGGCGAGTCGACTATTTCGCTGTGCGCGGTGCGGACACCGGCTGCTGCCATCACGTCCTTGGCGAAGGCCTTGGACCCCTCGATGCGCGCGGCGTCGGCGGAGGGGCCGAACGCGGCGATGCCTGCCTCGCGGAGCGCGTCGGCGACCCCGAGAACCAAGGGCACCTCGGGTCCGATGACCACAAGATCGGCGTCGAGTTTCTTCGCCAGCGCGGTCACCGCCTCGCCGGAGGCCACGTCGACCGCGTGCTGCTCGGCGAGCTTCGCGGTGCCTGCGTTGCCGGGAGCCACGAAGAGCTTCTCGACCGACGGATCGGCCTTCAACGCAAGTAGGAGGGCGTGCTCACGAGCACCGGAACCTATGACTAGTACGCGCACAGTGCATCAGACTATCTGCTCGGCGCGAAAGCGCCCCGCACCTGTCAGGGTGCGGGGCTCTTTCGTGATGGTTCGGTGTTACTGCGTCAGGTCGTAGAACGTCACGTTGTCGACCGTGGTCGCGGTGAAGTTCTCGGTGACCCACGCCGAGATCTCGGCCGAGGTACCCGAGGCCATTCCCGGCATACCGCCGCCTCCGATGAAGTAGTGGATCTGTCCATCGGCGACGTACTGCTGGAACTGGGCGAGAGTCGGCGAGGGGTCGGTGCCGTTGAATCCGCCGACGGGCATGACCGGATCCTCGGTGGCCAGTTGATAGCCGGCCGCGGTGTTGGCTCCGATCGCCGCTGCCACCCAGGTGTACGAGTCGGCGTCCTGCTCGAGCATCTCGGTGATCGCCGCGGTCGGTGCACTGCCTTCGAGCAGACCACCCATACCGCCGCCCATACCCCGAGCCGTTCCGCCCATCTCGGCCCCGCCGTCGCCGCCGGCAGCCCCCGCCTGACCCGGGAAACCCGCAGGCGGTTGCATTCCGGCAGGCAACTGAACCCCGGCAGGCAACTGCATACCGCCGGGCATTCCGCCCGGGCCGCCCCGACCTTCGCCCATACCGCCGAATCCGCGCATACCGGTGTTCGGACCGGCCGAGACGATGGCACCGGTGTGCGGAGTATTGATCGTGTCGACCGCGTAGGCCGTCGGCCCGGCGAGTCCGGCGAACATCACCGCCAGGATCGACGCAGCTGCCACCCTCCCTCGCGTCAGCGCCGGAATCAGCAGAGCCACCGCCGCCAGAATTCCGACGACGAGAATCGCCCACTTCAACCACGGCACAAAACTCTCACTGCGACGCAGCAACACCCACGCCATCGCCACGGTCGACGCCACCGCGACGGCCATCGCAACGCGTACCCAGTACGTATCGCGTTGCCGCCACAGCAGGACGCTGCCGATGCCGATCAGCGCGGCAACGGCGGGTGCGAGCGCAACGGTGTAGTACGCGTGGAAGATTCCGGCCATGAAGCTGAACGTCAGCCCGGTGACGAGCAGCCAGGAACCCCAGACGATCAGCGACGCGCGTTGCCCGTCGGTTCGAGGTGCTCTGCCGCGCAACACGAGTCCGACAACCAGCAGAATCAGCGCGGCCGGGATGAGCCAGGCGATCTGGCCGCCCTGGGAGGCGTCGAACATGCGGAAGATGCCGGTTTCTCCCCAGATTCCGCCGGGCATGCCCCCGGCCATTCCACCGGCCATGTCGCCGCCCATACCGCCGCGGCCGGGGGTGACACTTCCGGTCTCGTCACCACTGAGACGGCCGAATCCGTTGTAGCCGAGCGTGAGTTCGAGGATCGAATTGTTCTGCGAACCGCCGACCCACGGCCGGGACGACGCCGGCCAGAATTCCACGATCAGAATCCACCATCCGGCCGAGACGATCATCGCGCCCAGTGCACCGAACAGTTGCAGCAATCGGGTGAGAAACTTCGGCGGCCCGGCGATCAGGTAGGTCAACGCCAGCGGCGGCACGACAAGCATCACCTGGAGCTGCTTGGTGAGGAAGCCGAATCCGACGAACATGCCGGTGATCAACAGCCACTTGGTCTTTCCGGTCTCGACGCCTCGCAGCAGCGCCCAGACCGATGCGATCATCAGCAGCACGAGCAGCGCGTCGGGATTGTTGAAACGGAACATCAATGCGGCAACCGGAGTCACGGCCAGCACCAAGCCTGCGAGCAGACCGGCCGCTCCGCCGAAGCGTCTCTTGACGGTGGCGCGGAGCAGTGCCACCGAGGCGACCCCGAGAAGAGCCTGCGGCACCAGCATCGCCCACGTGTTGAGCCCGAAGATGCGCACCGACAACGACATCAACCACAGCGACATCGGCGGCTTGTCGACGGTGATCGAGTTCGCGGCGTCGGAGGACCCGAAGAAGAAGGCCTTCCACGACACCGAACCCGCCTGAATCGCGGCCGAATAGAAGGAGTTGGCCCAACCCGACGCGCCGAGTCCCCAGATATAGGCAACGCCGGTGCCGAAAAGTAGTGCCACCAGCCCGATCAGTTCCCACCGCGGGGTGGCCGCGGGCGCGGACGATTCGGCCGCGGACGGCCGCTCGATCGTCGTCGTCACAGGCTCTTCTCCGAACGGGCGGACTCCGAGCCTGCGTCCAACGAGCTACGGAAGACCCACCGCAGTGCGACGAATCGGCAGACCGTGGCAACAAGATTGGCGACGATCAGGACGGCGAGTTCGACGTGCCGTGACACATCGGGAACCCAGGCGTGCAGCACCGCAAGCGATCCGCTGGTGACGAGGAGAGCGAATCCGAAGATCGCCAGTCCTTGCAGTTGATGCTTGCCCGCACCGTCCGATCCGCGGACCCCGAAGGTGAACGCACGGTTTGCCGCCGTGTTGAGCACCGCGGTGATCAGCAGCCCGAAGAAGTTCGCTGCCTGTGCCCCGATCAACGAGTGCAGCATGAGGTACAGCAGTGCATAGGCGACGGTACTGGCAACGCCGATGATGCCGAATCGCACCATCTGGCTGATCATTCCGTGCGGTACACCGGGCACGAGCGGCTCCCGTCCCAGGCTTCGACGTAGTTCGGCGACAGGCAGTACTCCGGTGGCAAGGGCGCGGCCGACGCGCCAGCACCCCTGCAGGTCCTTGACGGCGGTGTCGACGATGTTGACGCTGCTGTTCGGGTCGTCGACCCAGTCGACGGGCACCTCGTGAATACGCAGGCCCACTTTTTCTGCGATGACCAGCAATTCTGTGTCGAAGAACCAGCCGGTGTCTTCGACCAGCGGGAGCAACTTCTGCGCGACATCGGTACGCATGGCCTTGAAGCCGCACTGCGCGTCCGAGAAGCGCGCGCGCAGCGAGGTGCGGAGAATGAGATTGTAACTGCGCGAGATGAATTCACGCTTGGCTCCGCGGACCACCCGAGACGATCGGTTCAGCCGCGACCCGATGGCGAGGTCCGAGTGACCGGACATCAGGGGTGCGATGAGCGGCATCAGGGCGTTGAGGTCGGTCGAGAGATCGACGTCCATGTAGGCCACGACATCGGCGTCCGAGGCCAGCCACACGGCTTTGAGTGCCCGGCCGCGTCCCTTCTCGTCCAGATGATGAACCTGGACTCCGTCGATCTCGTCGGCGAGTCGATGCGCGACGGCGAGCGTTCCGTCGGTGCTGGCATTGTCGGCGATCGTGATCGAGGACCGGAACGGGATTCGGTCCTCGAGGTGCTCGTGCAGACGACGAATGCACTGTTCGAGATCGGCTTCTTCGTTGTAGACCGGAATGACCACCTCGAGAGTGGCAGTGGCGTTCGAGCCGGGCCGCTGGCCTGCTGCTCGTGCGAGGGAATTCGTTGTCATGTGGACCAGAATCGAGCCCGGACCTTGCATCGCCCTGCGATGGACCTGGCAATTGGCTGGGAGATGCAGGAGCGGAGCTCTACCCACCCGAACCCGGTAGTGCATCCTGTTCCCATGGCTTCCATTTTCAGCAAGATCATCGCCGGCGAGATTCCGGGACGTTTCGTCTGGCAGGACGACGACGTGGTCGCGTTTCTGACGATTGCGCCGGTCACGCAGGGCCACACACTGGTGGTTCCACGTGCGGAGATCGACCAGTGGCAGGACGTCGACGGTGCCGCGTTCGCCAAGATCACCGCCGTCGCACAGATCATCGGTCAGGCCGTCAGGACTGCGTTCGACGCTCCCCGAGCGGGCCTACTCATCGCCGGGCTCGAAGTACCGCACCTGCACCTGCACGTGTTCCCGGCCTACGACATGGGCAACTTCGACATCTCCGGTGCCGACCCGAATCCGTCGGCCGAATCTCAGGACGAGGCCGCACACAAACTACGAGCGGCGTTGCGCAACCTCGGCCACGAGGCTCACGTCCCGAACTGACGCACCTCGCTCACCGCAGGGGCGTGAGCAAGCGTCGACGCGTCCGCAGCTGCATCGACACCTCGTCGGATCGCGTGTCGGGGTCGTACCCGGGCCCGATGTCGGTGTCGATGTCGCGGGGCTCGGGCGCCACCCCGCATTCGGGGCACATACCCAGTTGCCCGAGGTCGGTTCCGCAGTCCGCGTGCAGGAATCGTCGACGCCTCCCTGCGGGTTTCGCGGTCTGTTCCTCACCCCAGTAGCTCAGGGCGAAGACGGCAGGCCACAGTCGCTCGAGGGCGGGCGTCGGGACGTAGTCGTCGTGTCCGCCGTCGAGGGCTCGGGCTTGCCGTTCGAGCAGCCCCGCATCGACCAGCGCGCCGAGGCGTTGGGCGAGAACCGCCTTGGAAATGTCGAGGTGGACCTGGAAATCGCCGAAGCGTCGGACGCCGAAGAAACAGTCACGCACGATGAGCATGGTCCAGCGCTCGCCGACCAGTTCCAGAGCACGGGCCAGGGAACAGTCCTGGCGGGCGTAGTCGATTCCGAGTGCCATGAGGTAATCGTACAGTCTGTTGACCGAACCAAGTTGGGCGTTTACAGTTCGATCACCAGACCAAAAGGACGACAATGACCGACAGTGCACTCTCGCCCACCAGCACGACGAACAGCACCCGAGCGCTCTCCATCGCAGCCCTCGGCACCCTGCTGACCCTGATGGCCTTCACCGCCCCGCTCGCGACGATCAACAGCACCGCGGCAGATCTGATGTCCGACGCAGCGGGGCGTACCTGGATTCTCAGCTCGATGAGCATCGGTCTCGCCGCCGCACTGCTCACCACCGGGACTGTCGCCGACGACTTCGGCCGTCGCCGCACCTTCGCACTCGGGGCCGCGGTATTGGCCGTCGGCACGCTGATCAGTGCCGTGTCTCCGAACACGTTGATTTTCGTACTGGCCCGCATCCTTCAGGGCCTCGGCGGTGCCGCGGTCATCGCATCGAGCCTGGGCATCATCGCCCACACTCACCCCGCCGGTCCCGTGCGCGCAAAAGCGAGCGGAGTCTGGGGCGCAAGCGTCGGTGCCGGCATTGCTCTCGGCCCGTTGCTGGCCGCCCTACTCGATCGCTGGGCGAGCTGGCGCGAGGCCTATGTGGTTCTCGCCGTCGCCACGGTCGCACTCGCCGTCGCCGCGCACCTACTCGTCGAAGAATCCAGGTCCGACGCCCCGCGCGGGCTCGATCCGGTCGGCGCGCTGCTGTTGGCAACCGGCATAGCCTCGTTGCTGGCCGCGTTGGTGGAGGGCAGGCAGGGCTGGACCGCCGTCACTCCCATCGTTCTCTTCGTCCTCGCCGCACTACTGCTGGCCGCCTTCACGTTCCTCGAATTACGCAGTGCGACGGCGATGCTGGATCTCACCCTCTTCCGGCACCCGCCCTTTCTCGCAGCGACGGTCGCGGCACTCGCCACCGGCGGCGGGATCATCGCGTTGATGTCGTACATGCCCGGATTCGTCGGCACCGCATTGGGAATCGATGCTCTCGGGGCAGCCCTGCTGCTGTTCGGATGGTCCGGGACGTCGGTCGTCACCGCTCTGTTGGCCCGCAGGCTCCCTGCATCGGTGAGCGGTCGGACGCAACTCGCGGTCGGTTTGGTGGGCGTAGCGATAGGAATGGTGATGGTGTCGGGGTTGTCCGACAACGCATCCTGGCCCCGACTACTGCCCGGACTGCTCGTAGCAGGTATTGCCAGCGGGGTACTCAATGCCGCTCTCGGTCGCGAGGCGGTGGCAAGCGTCCCCGCCGGCCGCGGCGGAATGGGCAGCGGAGCGAACAACACTGCACGCTACGTCGGGTCCGCGGTCGGCGTCACCGTGGTTGCGGTGGTGGCTGTTCCGGCAAGCAATCACAGCGCAGCGGCATTGACGACGGGCTGGAACACAGCAGCCCTGGTGACTGCCGCGATATCGGTTCTCGGGGCCGTGGTGGTGGCGTTCTCACGCACCCGGCGCTGACGAGTACTCCTGCTCCGGCCTCCCGGTCGACCCGTAGCGCAGCTGCATCCGCAACCGTCCTTTGGAGACCAGGGTGGCCAGATAGCGTTGCGCGGTCGCTCGCGAAATTCCGATTGCAGCAGCGACTTCGCCGGCAGACATCGGCTCGGCCGTACCGCGCACCGCGTCGAGCACCAGATCACGGGTGACCGACTGCGAGGTCGGCACCGGTGCCGCAGCACGAGGGCGCAGGGCGTCGAGTCCTCCATCGATGTCCGCCTGGGTCAGTTCCTCCGAACGATCCAGAGCGCCGCGGTAATTCAGGTATCCGGTGAGCCGGTCGACCAACGCCGAGCGCGGGAACGGTTTGATCAGATACGTCCACGCGCCCGCGGTCATCGCCGAGCGGACCGTCTGCTGATCCGCCGCGGCCGAGAGCACCACCGCGTCGCACGGGAGTTCGCGGACCAGGTCGATACCGGACCCGTCGGGCAGGTACACGTCGACCAGAGCGAGGTCGAACGACTGTGCCGTCAGCAGCTCACGCGCCTGGGCGATACTGGTCGCCACCGCGGCCACCTCGTAGTTGTCGAGCGAATTCACCAGTGCCGCATGCAGATCTGCGACCCTGAAGTCGTCGTCGACGACGAGAACTCTCATTGTGTCACTTCCTGAATCAGTAGTGCGTCGGCAATCGTGGCGATGAACACCGCGCCGCCACGGTCGTTGTCTGCCGTGATCTGCCCACCGACATCGGCCAATGTCACATCGCCGCCACGGGTACGCGCGATCTGTCTGCTCAATGCCAGTCCCACACCTCGACCACCGGGGGTATCCGCTGTCGATTTGGTCGAGACGCCCTCGACGAACACCTGCTCGGGTGTCAACGCGACGCCGTCACCCGAATCGACGACGACGATGTGCAGGGTCGAATCTTCCTGCACCAGTTCCACTTCCACCTCGGCAGGTCGACGCGCCCCGAGCCGGGCCGCATCGATCGCATTGTCGATCAGATTGCCGAGCACGGTGGTGACATCCACCGGTCCGACCAATTCGCCGCCGACCCAGGTGTTCTCCCCCAGCACCAGGCGCACACCACTCTCACGGGCGTGCGCGGCCTTGGCGGTGAGGAAAGAACGCAGATATGCATCGGACACGGCATCGATTCCCTCGACTGCTTCCGATCTCGGTCCCACACCCAGAATCTCGTCGATGTACTCAGACGCGCGGTCCGGATGGCCCTCGTGCAGCAGTCCACTGACCAGATGCATTCGGTTCGCGAACTCGTGCCGTTGCGCGCGCAGCACGGCAGACATCGACTGCACCGCGTCGAGCTGACGGGTCAGCGCCTCCACATCGGTTCGGTCGCGCACGGTCAGCACCGTACCGAGATCTCGATTGTCGCGCAGCACCTTTCGAGCAGCCGCGATCACCACGACCTCGTTCACAGCCGCCAGTACCGGTTCCGCCGTCGGCGATTCGATGACCTCGAGCAATCTGGGCGTCAGACCGATGTCCTCGACACGCATCCCGGGCTTGCCGTCGATCGACAGCAGCGTGCGCGCCTCGTCGTTGACCACCGTGACCACGCCGTCGGGGTCGATGGCCACCACGCCTTCGCCGATCCCGTGCAGCACCGCCTCCTGCTCACGCACGAGCTCGGCCAATTCTTCCGGTTCGAGCCCGAGGGTCAGCCGCTTCCATCTGCGCGCCAACAGGATCGAGCCGAGCACACCCAACAGCAGCACCGCTCCGGTCACCAGCGCGCCGTTGATCAGATCTTTCACCAGTTCGGTGCGCACGGCCGTCGTGGAGATGCCGACACTCACTTCGCCGATCACCACGTCGGTCGAACCGAGCGCCAGCACAGGAACTTTGGCGCGAACGGAGTCACCCAGCGTGCCGCGCTCCTGCTCGACCACCTCGTTGCCGGCCAACGCACCCGACGGATCGGTGCTCACCCGTTGCCCCAGGACGGTCGGATCGGGGTGCGCCAAACGCAGGCCCCGATCGTCGGTGATCACGACGAACAGGGCATCGGTGCGTTCCCGCGCACTTTCGCCCGCCCGCTGCAGTGCGCCGCCGGCCAACACCCCGGCCGGCGCAGCATCGGTACCTGCGGTGTCCGCGGCCGAGAACTGCTCGACGAGCGAACGCACCTGCGGATCCGACGCCACCGTGCGCGCGACCGCGAGTGCCCGCTCGCCGTACTCCTCACTTGCCTGCTCACCGCTGCTGATCGCGAACACCCCGAAGGCCACTGCCAGCGCCACCGCAACCAACGCAGCCTGCAGCAACAGCACTTGAGTCCTCAATCGCACGTGCCAAGGCTAGAGCGCGAGCTGCTCGAGCACAATGCGCAAAAGGCTCTTTACGTTGCTTGCGCGGGTAGTGCGCACAACGGCGAACATGTGATGCCGGTTACGTAACTTCAGTCACAACACGTAGTCCAACCGGACCCACCTCACACATTTCGAGAAGGAGTGCACGATGTTGGTGATACTCGGCTTCCTCATGGTAGCCGCCTTCATGTTCTTGATCTTGACCAAGAGAGCCACGCCCGTCGTCGCGCTCACCCTCGTTCCCGTCATCTTCGGCCTGCTGGCCGGTGCCGGACTCGGCATCGGTGACATGATCACCGACGGCATCAAGTCCCTGGCCCCCACCGCGGCCCTGCTGTTCTTCGCCATCATCTTCTTCGGAATCATGATCGACGTCGGACTGTTCGACCCACTGGTGCGCGGCATCCTGCGCGTCGTGCGCAACGACCCGATGAAACTGGTTGTGGGAACGGCCATCCTGGCCATGGTCGTCTCGCTCGACGGTGACGGCTCGACGACATTCATCATCGTCACCTCCGCGCTCCTACCGCTGTACCTCAAACTCGGTGTCAGTCCGGTGATTCTGACTGTGGTCGCCGGCCTTGCCAACGGCACGATGAACATCATCCCGTGGGGTGGCCCGACGGTTCGCGCCGCATCCGCTCTCGGAATCTCACCCTCCGACGTCTTCGTCCCGATGGTTCCGTCCATGATCGTCGGCCTGATCATCGTGCTGCTGTTCGCCGTCCACCTGGGCATCATGGAGCGTCGCCGCATCGGCAAGTTGATCTACGAGCCCGAGCTGGTCGCCTCCGGCGGCGGAAGTCTTCGCAAGGGCGGCAAGGGCGGCGGCGGAGCAGGAACCGGTGGATCGGACGAGGGCGAGTCGGGTCAGTTCTTCGACGGCCTCGATCCCAATCGCGACACCCTGCGCCCGAAGCTGCTGTGGTTCAACGCTGCTCTGACGGTCATCCTGCTCGTCATCCTCGTCATGGACATCCTGCCGATTCCGGTTCTGTTCATGATCGCTGCCTCCATCGCCCTGACGGTCAACTTCCCCAAGGTCAAGGAGCAGGGCGACGCGATCGCACGGCACTCGTCCTCCATCGTCTCGGTGGTCGCCATGGTGCTCGCCGCGGCAATCCTCACCGGCGTCTTCCAGGGCACCGGCATGGTCGAGGCCATGGCCGAATGGCTGCTCAACGTCATCCCGTCCGGCATGGGCCCGTACCTGGCCGTCATCACCGGAATCCTCAGCATCCCGCTGACGTTCTTCATGACCAACGACGCCTTCTACTTCGGCATCCTGCCGGTCCTGACCGAGACCGCGAGTAAATACGGCATCGACCCGGTCGAGATGGCACGAGCCTCGATCACCGGCCAGCCCGTCCACCTGCAGAGTCCGCTGGTTCCGGCCATCCTGCTGCTGGTCACCCTCGCCGGAGTGTCGTTGGCCGATCACCACAAGAAGGTGCTGTGGCGAGCGGTGGTCGTCTCCCTCGCCATGCTGGCCGTCGGCATCGTTCTCGGCCAGATCCCCTTCGGCTGATCCCCCACCCCACCTTCCTGAAGGAGAAACCGTCATGACTGTTGGCGTACTGCACAACAATTCACCCGAGGGCCGCGCAGCACTGGCGGCCGCAGTTCGAGAAGCACGCATCCGGGAGACGGACCTCGTCGTCCTGCATGCACTGTCGGGATCGGCCGAGCCGTCCGCCGAGGCAGCCGAAACTGCTGCGGTCTCCACCGCAGTGGACACGGCCCTCACCGACATCGATGACGCCGACTCCGTCTCCTGGACCGTGGCAGTGGGCAGGCCCGATCCTGACGCCGTCAACACCCTGCTGACACTGGTGGAGGAGCAGAAGTCCGAGATCCTGGTAGTCGGTTCTCGCCACCGCTCGGCGGTCGGAAAGTTCCTGATGGGACAGACGATTCAGCGTCTGCTGCTCGAGATCCCGGTTCCTGTTCTGCTGGTCAAGTCCGGAGCGTGAGTGCTCCGAAACGGATGAGGCGAATACTCGGGCACAGCCTCCGATGGATCGGCCTCGCAGCCGTATCCGTCGGGGGCTGGGCCCTTTTCGAAGCCCTGGGCCTGACGGCACCGTCCCTGTTCGCCGCTCTCGTCGTCGCCGTGGTTTTCGCTCTGACCGGCCTGGGCCCTGTTGCGGTACCCCGGCCCGCTTCGATGGCAGCGCAGGGCACGCTGGCGGTGACCATCGGCCTGATGCTCGACACCGACACGCTCGGGGCGTTGGGCGAGAACTGGATTCCCGCCGTTCTCGTCGGCGCGGGGACGCTCGTCGTCAGCGCCGGTTGCGGTGCACTGCTCGCACTGCACCGCGACGTCGACCCCGTCACCGGGGCGCTGTCCCTGATTGCCGGTGGTGCAACGGGTCTGGTGTCCATTGCCCGCGAACTCGGCGGTGACGAGCGAATCGTCGCCGTGGTCCAGTACCTCCGCGTCGCACTCGTGGTCGTCACGATGCCCCTGATCGTCACCTTCGCCTTCCATACCGACACCGACGGCGGGGCAGGAACCCAGGAGCAGTCGACGACCCCGTGGTTCGTCGGCACGGCCTTTCTGATCGGTGCCGTCGTCATCGGCATCGTGCTCGCGCGGCTGATCCGACTGCCCGCGCCCGCCACCCTGGGGCCACTGATCGTCGCGGGTGCCTGCGAACTACTCGGGTGGCCCGTCGACATCTCGGTGCCCGCAGTGCTGTTGCCGGTCGCATTCATCGTCATCGGATGGCAAGCGGGCCTTGCCTTCACCGTCGCGAGCCTGCGTGCCATCGGACGGATCTTTCCGTGGGCTGCACTGCTGGTCGTGTCGATCGGGGTTGTCTGCGCACTGTTCGGCTGGGCGCTGTCCGCGATCACCGGAGTCAGCATGCTGACCGGTTATCTCGCGACCACACCCGGCGGTCTGGCGGCGGTGCTCGCCGTGTCCGCGACCACGGGGTCGGATGTCACCTTCGTCGCGTGCGTACAGGTGATCCGCCTGGTGTCGATGCTCGTTGCTGCACCACTCGCCGCCGCGGCGTACACCAAACTCGCCGAGCGCAGGAAGGCACGATCGAACGAGGAGCCATCTCGCGAAGCCGACGAATCAGCCTGTCGGCCTCGGTAATTCGACGCGAAAGCTCGCGCCCGTTCCGGGAGTGCTCCGCACCGAGACGGTACCGTTGTGCGCCGCCACCAATGCCGCGACGATCGACAGTCCGAGCCCGCTGCCGCCGCTCTCGCGTGTCCGCGACGAGTCGGCTCGATAGAAGCGTTCGAAGACGTGCGCGGCCTCGTCCTCGGCCAGACCGGGCCCGGTGTCCTCGACTTCGAGTAGTACCGACGACCGAGTCGTCCCCACGCACACGGTGATCGACGCCGATTCGGGGGTGTGGCGTACTGCGTTTCCGACGAGGTTCGCGAGCACCTGACGCAGCCGAGCGTCGTCGCCGTCGACTTCGGGTATACCCGGCCCCGCCAACACCTTCAGGGAGATGTCCCGCGCGGGAGATACCGCCTTGGCGTCGTGCACGGCATCGGCTGCGATGGTCAATACGTCGACGCGGCGCATGTCGAGGGGCCGCTGGGCGTCGAGGCGGGCGAGCATCAACAGGTCTTCGACGAGCAGGCCCATGCGCGCCGACTCACCTTCGATACGCGTCATCAACAACGAGATGTCGCTCATCGCGCCCTGCCGGTACAACTCGGCGAAACCGCGGATCGTCGTCAGCGGTGTTCGTAGTTCGTGGCTGGCATCGGCGACGAATCGGCGCATCCGGTCCTCGGACGCGCGCGCCGCCTCCTCCGAGGCCGCGGTCGCCGCGAAGGCACGCTGAATCTGCGAGAGCATTCCGTTCAGGGCGGCCGACAATCGGCCCACCTCGGTCTTCTCACTCCACTCGGGGACCCGGCGATGCAGGTCTCCGGCAGCGATGGCGGCGGCAGTCGTCTCCACCTCACGCAGTGGACGAAGGCTGCGCCGCACCACAAAATAGGCGATCACGGCGAGAGCCAGCAACACGGCCGCGCCGATGTAGAACTGGAGCACCACAAGCCTGCTGACGGTCTGCTGGTTGGCGCTGAGCGACATTCCCACGGTGGTGGAACCCTCGCTGTTGGTCACCGTGATCACCCGCCACTCCTTCGACGGGTCGCCCTCGGAACCGACGGTCTCCGGGGTTGCCGACGGCGCACCCGAGAGGTCCGGAACACTTTCGGCCACATCGTTGATCGGGCCGCGGACGGTACCGTCGGTCGCCACGGAACGCACGAAGAAGTTCGTCGGCGGTCGATTCGGGCTGGGTTCGTCGATCGGAAACGGCGGGCGTTCTCCACCCGGTTTCGCCCACCCCTGGGACGCTTCGACCAGTTGCTGATCCAGGCGACGCATCAACGACGTCTCGAGCGACGACGTCACCGCCACACCCGACGCCAGCAGACCCAGTCCGACCAGGAGCAGCAACGCTGCGACCAGAGTGAAGCGCAGCGGCAGATTCCGAATGCGAGCTCGAATGCCGGTCACCGCGGCTGGCGCATGACGTAGCCGACTCCCCGCAGTGTGTGGATCAAGCGAGTGTCTCCGGTGTCGACCTTGCGACGTAGATACGACACGTACGACTCCACCACTCCCACTTCACCACCGAAGTCGTAGTGCCAGACGTGGTCGAGAATCCGCGGCTTGCTGAGCACGGTTCCCGCGTTCACCATGAAGTACCGCAACAGCGTGAACTCGGTGGGCGAGAGGGATACCGGTTCCCCAGCCTTCCACACCTCGTGGGTGTCGTCGTCGAGTTCGATGTCTGCGAACGCAACTCGCGACGGCTGCGCATCCTCGCTCTTGCCCGACCGGCGCAGGATCACCCGGAGTCGTGCCACGACCTCCTCGAGCGAGAACGGCTTGGTGACGTAGTCGTCCGCACCGAGGGTCAGCCCGGTCACCTTGTCGTCCACCGAATCGCGTGCCGTCAAGAACAGCGCGGGCGCATCGATTCCGTCGGCGCGCAGTCGGCGCAACAGACCGAACCCGTCCATGCCGGGCATCATCACGTCGAGAACGAGAGCCTCGGGCCGAAAGTTACGCGCTTTGTCGAGAGCCTCGGGGCCGGACGACGCCGTCGCCACCTCGAATCCCTGAAACCTCAGACTGACCGACAGCAGTTCGACGATGGTCGGTTCGTCGTCGACGATCAGTACTCGGGCCTCGGGTGTCTCGCTCACGGTGTCCATCTTTGCGCGAGATGCTGCTCGTTCGCTGGACTCTCGCTGTGAGGTTCCTGTGAGCGGACATGCGCACGCCGGCACCGACCGACATTTCCTGGCCATCACCCGTCAAAATTGGTACGATCGTACAAGTCACTTCCGACAATCGGACGAGCGCACCGTACCCGAACAGCGACAAGACGGTGCAAGGAGTGATTTCTCATGGCTTGGCTCATTCTCGTCGTCTCCGGTGTTCTCGAAGCGATCTGGGCAACCGCGCTCGGTAAGTCCGAGGGCTTCACCAAACTCGGACCGTCCGCCGTCTTCGGGGTCGCGGTGGTGCTCAGCATGATCGGTCTCGCAATCGCGATGCGGTCGTTGCCCACCGGAACCGCTTACGCCGTCTGGGTGGGAATCGGTGCCACCCTCACCGTCACCTACGCCATGATCACCGGCGAAGAAGCCGCATCACTGCTCAAGGTCGCGCTTCTGGTCGGCATCGTCGGATGCGTCGTGGGACTGAAGGTTCTTCACTGATTTTCCGAGCTACGAGCAGTTACAGTAAAACGATGAACTGGGTGTCAGCGATCACACTGCCCGCGCGCGCCGGAATTGCCATTGCCGAACAGGCGATCGGCGTCGCCGAGGTCGCGCTGGCAACCACCCGAATGGCGCTGGCCACCGGCGCGTCCGGCACCGCAGGAGTGGCCTCGCTCGCCAATCCGCGCGGCGGCACGATGCAACTGCTCGCCCAACTCGGTCAGCTCACCTCCGACGACCGCGCCCTCGGCAATGCCCTCAAGGAAGGCGGGCCACTGGATCGCCTGCTCGCCCAGGGTGGCGTCGTCGATCGCCTCACGTCCGAGGACGGCACCCTCGAGCGCCTGTTGTCTCCGGGCGGACCCGTCGAACGCATTCTCGCTCCCGGCGGACCCCTGGATCGCCTGCTGGCCGAGGACGGTCCCCTCGAACGACTGCTGGCCGAAGGCGGTTTGCTCGACCGCATCACCGCCACCAACGGTCCGCTCGAACGACTGACGGCAACGGACGGCCCCCTCGAGGTGCTCACACGTCAGGACGGCCTGATCGAACGCGCCATTGCCGAAGACGGAATCCTCGAGACGCTGCTCGCCGAGGACGGTCCAATCGAGAGATTGACGGCCAAGGGCGGCCCACTGGACCAACTGGTCAAGCTCTCCGAAACATTGACGTCCGTGGCTCCCAACATCGAGCGCATGAGCATCTCGATCGACATCCTGCAGGATTCCGTCGAGATCCTGTCGGCGGCGGTGCACCCGCTCGGCGAGCTCGTCGGCCGATTGCCGGGGCGCTGGCTCAAGAGCGGCAAGCAGTCGGTGCACGAACTGCACTGACCTGTCCGACGGGTGCTCCCGCCAGTTTTCGGGGCCCCGGATGTTAGCGCTCACACCGCTCACGCAGGTGCAAAAAAGAAATCTTTGACAATGCCGATGTTATCGCTCACACTTTCGTTTTGATGTGATGCGAACCACACGGGACACCCCAACGGCCCCGCTTCACGGTCTACTCCACAACGCAGGGAGAAACGATGAAGTTTCGACACCTATCCATGGCCGCGGCTGCGGTGGCACTCACCCTCACGCTCGGTGCGTGCGGGTCGAGCACCAAGACCGCAGACGAGGCTCCGGCCGAAGGCGGCAGCACCGCCGGAGCGCTGATCGGCGTCACGATGCCGACGAAGTCCTCGGCTCGATGGATCGCCGACGGCGACAACCTCAAGAGTGCACTCGAGGGTCAGGGCTACAAAGTCGATCTGCAGTACGCCGAGAACGACATTCCCACCCAGGTGAATCAGATCGAGAACCAGATCACCCAGGGCGCAAAGCTTCTCATCGTGGCCTCCGTGGACGGCACTGCCATCACCACCCAGCTGCAAGAAGCCAAGGACAACGGCATCGGCGTCATCGCCTACGACCGCCTCATTCGTAACTCGCCCAATGTCGACTACTACGCGACATTCGACAACTACAAGGTCGGCGTCGATCAGGCCACGTCGCTTCTCGTCGGTCTCGGTCTGAAGAACGAGGACGGCACCGACAAGGCCGACGCGCCCGCAGGCCCGTTGAACATCGAGGTCTTCGCCGGTTCGCCGGACGACAACAACGCCACCTTCTTCTTCGACGGCGCCATGGAAACCCTGAAGCCGTACCTGGACAAGGGAACTCTGAAGATCGGCAGCGGCGAGTCCGATTTCGAGACGGCTGCAACACTGCGCTGGGATCCGGCCACCGCCCAGAAGCGCATGGAGGATCTGCTCACCAAGACGTACTCCTCGGGCCAGAAGGTTCAGGGCGTGCTCTCGCCGTACGACGGCCTGTCCATCGGCATCCTCTCCGCACTCAAGAGCAACGGATACGGCACGGCAGGTCAGCCCTACCCGATCGTCACCGGGCAGGACGCCGAGGTGCCGTCCGTGAAGTCCATCATCGCCGACGAGCAGTACTCCACGATCTACAAGGACACCCGTCAACTGGCCGAGGTCACGATCCAGATGGCTCAGGCGATGCTCAACGGTCAGACTCCCGAGACCAACAACACCACCGATTACGACAACGGTGACAAGGTCGTTCCCGCGTACCTGCTGCAGCCCGAGATCGTCTACAAGGACAACTACGAGAAGCTGCTCGTCGAGGGTGGCTACTACACCGAGGATCAGTTGAAGTGAGTTCGGCGATGACGAGCCCGATTTTGGAGATGCGCGGCATCACCAAGACCTTTCCCGGTGTCAAGGCGCTACAGGATGTCACTCTCTCGGTGAATCGCGGCGAAATCCACGCGATCTGCGGTGAGAACGGAGCAGGGAAGTCGACGCTCATGAAGGTGTTGTCGGGTGTGTACCCACACGACACGTTCGACGGCGACATCGTGTTCGACGGTCGGGCGTGCGAGTTCTCCGACATCCGAAGCAGCGAAGCCGAGGGCATCGTCATCATCCATCAGGAACTCGCACTGAGTCCGCATCTCTCGATCGCCGAGAACATCTTTCTCGGCAACGAGCGGTCGAAGCGCGGGTTCATCGACTGGAACCGAACCAATTCCGAGGCCGCAGCCCTACTGAAGAGGGTAGGGCTGCGGGAAAACCCCGTCAGCGTCGTGAGCGACCTCGGTGTGGGTAAGCAGCAGCTCGTCGAGATCGCCAAGGCATTGTCCAAGGACGTGACACTGCTGATTCTCGACGAACCCACTGCGGCACTGAACGATTCCGATTCGGCTCATCTCCTCGACCTTCTCCGTGGTCTCCGAGACGAGGGCATCACGTGCGTGATCATCTCGCACAAGCTCAACGAGATCGCGGCCGTTGCCGACCGAACCACGATCATCCGTGACGGCCGGACCATCAAGACGCTGGATATGCGAGACGCGGATGTCACCGAGGATCGCATCATCTCGCTCATGGTCGGCCGCGATCTCGAGCACCGGTTTCCCCCTCACGAATCGACTGTGGGAGAGGAAGTTCTGCGCATCGAGGACTGGACCGTGCACAGTCCGACCCAGCAGGGCCGGACCGTCGTCGACAAGGCGAACCTCACGCTGCGGCGAGGTGAGATCGTCGGTCTTGCCGGGTTGATGGGTGCCGGACGCACCGAGTTGGCCATGAGCGTATTCGGCCGAAGCTACGGTATCGACATCTCGGGTCGGCTGTACAAGTACGGCAAGGAAATACACGTCAAGTCGGTCAACGATGCCATCCGTCACGGCATCGCATACGCCACCGAGGACCGAAAACGATACGGCCTCAATCTGATCGACGACATCAAACGCAACATCTCCACCGCGGCGCTGGACAAACTGGTCACGGGAGGCTTCGTCGACGACAACCAGGAGTTCAAGGTCGCCGAGGGCTTCCGTAAGAGCATGAACATCAAGGCACCGAACGTCTCCGCCGTGGTCGGCAAACTCTCCGGTGGCAATCAGCAGAAGGTCGTGCTGAGCAAATGGATCTTCAGCGATCCGGATGTGCTCATTCTCGACGAACCGACGCGAGGAATCGACGTCGGCGCGAAGTTCGAGATCTATTCGATCATCAACGATCTCGCCGACGCCGGAAAGGCAGTGCTGGTGATCTCCTCCGAGCTCCCGGAGCTGCTCGGGCTGTGCGATCGGATCTACGCGCTGTCCGCAGGCCGCATCACCGGTGAGGTCACTCGCGAGGACGCGACCCAGGAATCGCTCATGCATCTCATGACCCGTGGAACAGGAGTACTTCGATGAATCAGTTGTCGACCGTGCGGGGGTTGCTCACGCGCAACCTTCGCCAGAGCGGAATCTTCATCGCATTCGCGCTGATCATCGTGCTCTTCACCGTGCTGACGGGTGGTCAGCTTCTGGTGCCGCAGAACATCAGCAACATGGTGGTGCAGAACTCGTACATTCTCATTCTGGCCATCGGCATGGTGGTGATCATCATCGCCGGCCATATCGACCTGTCCGTCGGATCGGTCGTTGCGGCCACCGGTGCCATTGCCGGTGTGCTCATGGTTCAACAGAACGTGCCGTGGCCACTGGCGGTGCTGATCACGTTGATCGTCGGCGGCCTGATCGGTGCCTGGCAAGGCTATTGGGTCGCATACTTCGGCATTCCAGCGTTCATCGTCACCCTCGCAGGCATGCTCGTCTTCCGCGCGGTCACTCTCATCGTTCTCGGCAACCAGGGCATCGGGCCGTTCCCCGGACCGGTGCGCACCCTGTCCAACGGCTTTCTGCCCGGTTTCATGGGCAATGTGGGACTCGGACCACTGGGCGGGGCAGACATCTTCACGTTGCTCGTCGCAATTCTGGCCGTTGCCGGAATCGTGTTCAGCCAGTGGCGTTCTCGAACGGGTCGGCAGAAGTACGGCCAGACCGTGGACGCGATGCCGCTGTTCCTGATCAAGATGACGTTCGCCGCCGCTCTCGTACTCGCCATCGCGGTGCAGTTGGCTCGCTTCAAGAACCTCCCGTACGTACTCATCCTCCTGGCGGTCCTGGTGATGGGGTACTCCACCCTCGCCGGCAAGACGGTGTTCGGTCGGCACGTCTACGCCATCGGCGGAAACATCCATGCCGCGTCGCTGTCCGGCATCAAGGTCAAGCCGGTGACCTTCTGGATCTTCGTCAACATGGGCGTGCTGTCGGCCCTGGCCGGAATCATCTTCGCCGGTCGCCTCAATCAGGCGGGCCCCACCGCAGGCAACGGCTTCGAGCTCGACGCCATCGCGGCGGCATTCATCGGCGGCGCAGCAGTGCAGGGCGGCGTGGGCCGCATCGTCGGCGCGCTCACCGGCGGGCTTATCATCGCCGTCATCAACAGCGGAATGTCGCTCATCGGTTCGCCCAGCGAGCGAGTTCAATTGGTCAAGGGCCTGGTTCTGCTGGCCGCTGTGGCGTTCGACATCTGGACCAAGCGTCGCGCAGCGAGCGGTAAGGGCAGTAAGGGCGACTTGGCCAAGTCACCCACCAGTTATCTGGGCGTGCCCGTGCCGGCCGAGATGTTCTCCCCCGGCCAACCGGGAGAGACCGCACCGCCGACGTCAGCGTCGATGACGAAGACGACGTGAGCGGTACGGTCTCGAGCGGTGCGAGACCGGACATGCTGTGATTGTCCTCGACGACGCAAGAGGAGCTGCAGAAAGATGACACCGACCCGCGGACCGGCCATGACCGATGTCGCCCGGCTCGCCGGGGTGTCCCATCAGACCGTCTCTCGCGTCATCAACGGTCACCCCAATGTGACCGAGGCAACGAGAACCAGGGTGCATCAAGCGATCTCGGAGCTCGGCTATCGCCCCAACCCTGCCGCCCGCGCTCTCGTCACCGGCCGTAGCAGCACCATCGGAATCGTCGGAACCGGTAACGCTCTCTACGGTCCGGTGTCGACGCTCTACAGCGTCGAATCCGCAGCGAGACAGGCAGGCTACTCCGTCGTGGTCGGCGTTCCCACGTCGTTCGACGAGTCGGCGATCATCACCTGCGTCCGCAGGTTGCAGAAGCAAGGCGTGGACGGCGTCGTCGTCATCGCACCACTGAGAACCGATGGCGGCGACATCGCCGAGCTGGCACGCGAACTGCCGCTGGTGGCCGTCGAAGGTTCTCCCGCAGGCGATCTGGCCGTCGTCTCGGTCGATCAGATCGCCGGAGCGCGGGCTGCCACCGCACATCTGCTCGGCCTCGGGCACAGTGCAGTGTGGCACGTTGCAGGACCGCTCGGGTGGTACGAGGCCACCGACCGCGTGACCGGATGGCGGCTGGCCCACGAGGATGCGGGCATCGAACCGCCTCCCACCCTGAGCGGCGACTGGACTGCGAGATCGGGGTTCTCCGCCGGAAGCGATCTGGCCAAAACCGCAAGCGTGACCGCAGTGTTCGCCGGCAACGACGCCATGGCCCTCGGGATACTTCGGGCGCTCGAGGTACAGGGCAAACGAGTACCGCAGGACGTCAGCATCATCGGATTCGACGACGTTCCCGACGCGGAATTCTTCTCCCCGCCGTTGACGACGATCCGCCAGGAATTCAGCGAGGTGGGCGTCCGAAGCGTCGAAATCCTGCTGAACCAGATCGATACCGGGAACCGAAGCACCCGACGCTCGAGCATCGAGCCGAGCCTGGTGATCAGGTCCAGCACCGGTCCCCCACATGCCCGTGCGAATCACTGACTGTCGTCGATACCTGATTCCGATCGGCGATCTATCCCGAGTGTCGCGATGAGGTCTTCGTGTAGCTCGAACCAGACCTTGTGGCAGGAGTCGACATCGGTGCGGTCGACCCAACCGTGTTCCCCGGCGCGCGCGAGTCTCCATGCAGCACCGAATCGACTGTCGTAGCCGGCGAATCGTGCGAGAGCCGAACTCAGTTGGTCGACAAGCGGACTCAGGGCATCGCCGATGGACGCCAACTCGTCGAGGATTCTCTGATCCCACACCCGGTCACTGTGGTCGTTGACGGTGAGTCTGTTCGTGTCCGTGGGCCGCAGTTGCCAATCGGTACATGCTCGCAACAGCCGTTCGTTCAGCGGCAGAAAGCTCCGATAGACACTCCGCACCACGTCGGTCCGGCCCGTCGCCTCGCGCTCCTCGCGAAGTTGGTGTTCGTTCACGGTCCTCCCCAATTCCGTGAGAGACCAACCACGCATGTCCGCGAACTCACCGCGTTGGATCCATCCGCACGCCTGCGCGTCGAGAAGGAGTTCTACCGCCTGCGCGGTGTCGACACCGAAACGATGTGCAATCACAGCGGTGTCGGCGAACCCGAGTATGCGAACAGAATGCAAGACCAGAAGATCGGGAGACGAAGTGGCAGTCATGAATCGGCAGCATCGCGTGCAGTGAGTCGAGTGTAGTGCTGCTGGCATGCTTGCTTCGAGTTGAATCCCATTGCTTCTGCGATGTGCGCCCACGTCAGACCGGCGCTGCGGGCAGCGAACAGCAGACCTGATTCGAGACCTTCGACTTCCGCACGGGCGGCGGGCAGAAGGGTGAGGGCGCTGATGACGGCGTCCGGAGCGAGCTCGGCCGAACGCCACAGAGCGAAGTGCGCGATGTCGACCGCAGTCGGCGGAGCAGGCACAGGACGCCAAGGGCGGGCGTCCAGATCGCCCGCACCGAGGCCCAGAAGATGCTGGGTTGCCTGCTGTTCGCGTTCGGCATCCAGGTGCGTTCGATTCGACGATGTCGCGACTTCACGCTTGCGTTCCATGGTCGAAGCCTGCAATATCGGGACAAAGCTGTCAACATTTTGTTGATGGCCAGTCGGTTGAAGGGTAGTCGGGATGCTCGTGAAACTCGGAGACGCAACGTTCTCCAGCTGCGGAGGGAAAGCCCATGCGCTGGGAATCCTTCTTCGGGCGAATTATCCTGTGCCGGATGGCGTTGTGGTTCCGTTCCATACGTACCGGGCAGCGGCAGGCGATCGCCCTGGAGTCGCGACATCGTTACGCAACGACATCGCTGACTGGCTCGAAGGATTCGGCGATGCTCCGCTGGCGGTGCGCTCATCGGCCGACAGCGAGGACGGTTCGGCAGCATCGGCTGCGGGCCAGCACGACAGCGTCCTGGGGGTTCAGGGCATCGACTCGATCATGAACGCGGTGCAGTCCTGCTGGACGTCTTTGCATTCCGAGCGTGCCGTCGGCTACCGCGAGAATCTATCCCGAATTCGGTCCGCCTCGCCCCAGCAGGGCGCAATGGCGGTCATCGTTCAGCAGCTCGTCGACGCCGACATCTCGGGGGTCATGTTCACCCCGTCGACACCGGGCGGAGACACCGAGATCGAAGCAGCGTGGGGACTCGGTCTTTCGGTAGTCGGCGGAACTGTCACCCCCGACCGGTACCGCATCGGTGATGACGGGAGCACCGCCTCGATCATCGCGGACAAGCGGACCCGAACGGATCGCCGCCAGAACACAGTGTTCACCAGCGACGTCATGCCTTCGGACCGCACCAGGTCGACACTCGACGACCGGGCCGCGGTACGGCTCGCCGAGCTCGGAGGAGAGATCGCTGCCAGTCTCGGCGGACCACAGGACATCGAATGGTCCATCGAAGAAGGTCATGTCTGGATTCTGCAAGCCAGGCCGATCACAGCTGCGCTACCTAGTCACCACACAATGCCCCATACCGCCACTGCCGATGGACGATTCGATTCCTCCACAATTCTCACCGGTACACCGGGTAGCGATGGGCATGCGACGGGAACCGCACGAATTGTCCGTGGCCCACACGATTTCGGCCGAGTACGTCGCGGCGACATCCTGGTGTGCCCGTACACCGATCCCGCCTGGACACCCCTGCTGCGAGCAGCGAAGGGTGTTGTGACCGAAACCGGGGGCGTACTGTCCCATGCCGCGATCGTCGCCCGCGAACTACGAATCCCAGCGGTCCTCGGAGTTGCGAACGCAACGGATCGATTGCGCAACAACAACATCGTCCGTATCGACGGACAGGAAGGAACGATCACCACCACATGACAACTCGATACGTGTACTTGGCTCGTCACGGAGACGCCGACGCCTTCGGAAGACTCACCGATGTCGGTCGCGAACAAGCCGGCCTCCTCGGTGAGCGCCTGGGACACATCCCGCTCGACGTCGTCTGGCATTCCCCACTGCCACGTGCAGTGGATACAGCACACGAGATCGTGCGCCGTCGACGGTCTCACACCCCCGTCATCGAATCCGACGAACTGATCGACAACGTCCCCTACGTGCCGGCACCGAACGAGACACCCCCGTCGTGGATTCCGTTCTTCGACGGCTGGGACGCCGACGACGCACTGAGCGGTGCCGACACAGCCGATCACATGATCAGGCGCTTCGCCACGACGCCCGATTCAGCCGAGCCCAGGAACGACACCCACGAGCTGCTCGTCACCCACGCGTACCCGATTGCATGGTTCATCCGACACGCCCTCGACGCACCACGCGTTCGGTGGCTCGGCATCGACAGCGCAAACACCGCACTGACCGTCATCGAATACCGGACAGGACTACCGCCGAGCGTCGTCATGTTCAACGATATGAGCCACCTGCCGCAACAATTGCAGTGGACCGGGTTCCCGACTTCCATCCGCCCCTGAGTCGAACTCGTTGTCCCCCAATGCGTTCCTACAGGCTCACTCCCTATCCTCTCGCTCACATACGGAGCTGTATTTCCACCAACAGACGCGCATCGGAATCGGTCAGATCGAGGTCCAGGATCTGCTCGACGCGGCGAATGCGGTAGCGCAGGGTATTCGGGTGGACGTGCAAGCGATCGGCCGCGGACCGAACGTCACCGAAGCACGTCAGGTACGTCTCCAGGCTCTCGCGCATCCGGGAGTCGTTGGATGCGTCGTATCGGTCGAGCTCGGCAATACGCGGGTCACGGAGTTGTTCGTGATTGCCGATCAATTCGAGAATTTCTCCCAGCAGCACCGAAGTTCTCGATTCCTCCAGCGTGGTGACGCGAACCTCGCCGGTGGTGCCGTCGAGCACCCGATCCACCTCGAATCGGGCGGCGGCCACGGCTTCGAGGTCGGCGATCGGGGACGCCACCGCCGCGCGCAATGCCAGCGAGGTTCGCCTCTCGATTCGGCCCACGGCATCGGCGGCCCACCCCGAAATCCCCGTGCCCGACGCCACCCCGGGAAACAGTGCGTAGATTCTCTCCCCGATGGTGGTGACCAGAGAATCACGTCGAAAGGCGCTGGCGTGCAACCTGATCGCCGGTGCCAGTGCGCCGATGTCGAATTCTCCGCACGACGCGAATCCTACGACTGCCGACGATCCGGTGGCGGGGATCGACAGCGCGGATGCCAGCGACGGGACGTCCACTCCGCCCCCTCTGGCCCCGAGCAGTCGTTGGATCTGCAGGGTCTCGTTGGTCGGGGCGTTCGCGATGCGAGTGATCAACCGTGCCGCGACAGCCGAAGCTCCCCGGAGCACACCGTCGGCCTCGTCGGCGAGCGGAATGGCACCCTCCTGCACCCAGATGGTTCCGAGAGTTGTCGGGCTACCGGATATTCGGCGTATCCCCACCGCGAGGCGCCGTCGAATTCCGAGTTCGTGATCGGTGGGTACGTCGATGACGTCGTCGGTGCGCCGAAGACGATCGAACACACCACGCTCGTGCAGCCCCCGCAGGTAGTCGGCCGGGCCTTCACGCCCGAGGATCGACAGCGTTCTCAATTCGTCGGCCGCGTCGTCCGATGCCGAGTACGCCAACACGTGTGAGCGCTCGTCCTCGATACTCACCATTCCCTTCGTCAGCGACGCCACCGTCTGTGCAAGTTCGTACAGATCGGTGTCGGCTCCGAAGGTCCCGTCGTCCGGACTGTGCGTCCGCACCTGGTCGAGAACTCCTCGCGTCATCGACAACAGCAGCTCCCAGCGCGTCTGTCGATGTACGGCAACCAAGGCGATACCGGTCTCGCGCGCACCATGGGTGAGTGCAGCCGAGTCGGCCACCTTGGTCAGCACCGCACGAGGTCTGTCGGCCGCGGCACGCAGAGCGAGATCATCGAACCACCGCACCACGTCGGCCTCGTTCACCCCCACCAGCAGCGTCACATCGGCGGACGCCCCCGGCGGCAGACGCAGGTCGTCGGCGTCGAGCAACGCAACGGACTCGACGGCCATGTCGATCCCTGCGGGCGCGACCACGAGTTCCACAACAGCGCTGTGCAGAGATGTCAGTAGCGATCGTAGAGAAACGGCGTTGGCCATACGGACAAGTAGACCATGGATTCTTTGGCCGATGAGCTGATTGAACGGCCTCCGAATCGGACTTCAATTGCCACCACACAGCGAAGACGAGGAGCAGCCATGGACGCCGTCACATCAGTTCCCACCCCCACCAACGAGCCGGTCAACACCTACGCGCCGGGGAGCGCCGAACGTGCCCGCCTACGGACCCGCCTGACCGAGCTCAGGACATCGCCCGTCGAGATTCACCAGGTCATCGGCGGTGTCCACCGCGTCGCCGACGGCGCTGTCGAAAATGTCGTGGAGCCCCACCGGCATGCGTCGATCATCGGCAGCTTCGCCGGTGCAGGCCACCAGGATGTTCGCGACGCCATCGATGCCGCGACTGCTGCGGCCCCGATGTGGCGCGATCTCCCGTTCGACGAGCGCGCCGCCGTCTTCCTACGGGCAGCGGATCTATTGTCCGGGCCCTGTCGCGAAAGGATCGCTGCTGCAACGATGCTCGGCCAGTCCAAGTCGGCCTATCAGGCCGAGATCGACGCACCGTGCGAGCTGATCGACTTCTGGCGATTCAACGTGACCTTCGCCCGGCAGATACTCGCCGAGCAACCGGTATCGGCACCGGGAGTGTGGAATCGCGTCGAATACCGTCCGCTCGAGGGCTTCGTCTATGCCATCACCCCGTTCAATTTCACCGCCATTGCCGGCAACCTGCCCACCGCGCCTGCGCTGATGGGCAATACCGTGCTGTGGAAGCCCTCCCCCACCCAGGCCGTGGCCGCATACCTGACTCTGCAGCTCCTCGAAGCGGCCGGTCTGCCACCGGGTGTGATCAACCTGGTCCTCGGCGACGGACCGATGGTGTCCGAAGTGGCCCTTGCCGATCCACGACTCGCGGGCATCCACTTCACCGGATCCACCGCGACGTTCCAGACGCTGTGGCGCGAGGTGGGAAACAACATCTCGAACTACCACTCGTACCCTCGGCTGGTCGGCGAGACCGGCGGCAAGGACTTCATCGTCGCGCACAGCTCCGCCGATCCTGAAGTGTTGACCACGGCCATGATTCGTGGTGCCTTCGACTTCCAGGGACAGAAGTGCTCGGCCGCGTCTCGGGCCTTCGTTCCGAAATCTGTGTGGGCTGCGATGGGCGAGACGTTCATCGAGCAGGTGTCGGCGCTGAAGTACGGCGACGTGACCGACCTGTCGAACTACGGCGGAGCCGTCATCGATCGAAAGGCGTTCGACCGCAACGCAGCTGCACTCGATCGAGCGAAATCCGTACCCAGCCTGACCATCGCCGCCGGCGGAACGTGCGACGATTCCGAGGGCTACTTCGTCTCCCCCACCGTTCTCCTCGGCGACGATCCGACCGACGAGGCCTTCACCACCGAGTACTTCGGCCCGATCCTGGCCGTGCACGTCTACGACGACAGCAAGCCCGACGCCTACGCCGACACACTGCGCGCCGTCGACACCGGATCCAAGTACGCGCTGACCGGTGCGGTCATCGCCACCGACCGCACTGCCGTCGAACAGGCCCATGCCGCACTACGATTCGCAGCCGGAAACTTCTACGTCAACGACAAGCCGACCGGCGCAGTGGTGGGCCAGCAACCGTTCGGCGGGGCCCGAGCCTCGGGAACGAACGACAAAGCCGGCTCACCGCAGAACCTGCTGCGCTGGACCTCGGCCCGCACCGTGAAGGAAACGTTCGTCCCGCCGACCACCCACGGCTACCCACATCAGGAAGGCGAGGGCACGCGATGACCACCCTGCTGAACAATCCCCTCCGACCGGCGCTGCTGGCGGCCGCTCGATCGCCCAAACTGCAGGCGACGGTGACGCGAATGCGTGCCACTCGCGCTCTCGTCGATCGCTTCGTGGCCGGGGAATCGGAGCCCGCGGCCGTCACCGCTGTCGACGCCCTGCTGGACTCGGGTCGGTTCGTGTCCGTGGACTATCTCGGTGAGGACACCACCGACCGAGATCGGGCGCGCGCCACGGTCGAGTCGTATCTGTCTCTGATAGAGCGCTTTTCGTCCCGGCGGAGCAACGCCAACGCACTGGAGGTCTCACTCAAACTCTCGGCTCTCGGTCAAGGAATCGATCGGACCCTGGCGCTGGAGAACGCCAGGACGATCTGCACGGCTGCCGCTGCGGCCGGGGTATGGGTGACGGTCGATGCCGAGGACCACACGACCACCGATTCGACACTGTCGATCGTGCGTGAACTCCGCGTCGACTTTCCCGATCTGGGCACGGTGCTCCAGGCGTACCTGAGGCGAACCGAAGCGGACTGCGCGGAATTGTCCGGACCGAGATCACGGATACGACTCTGCAAGGGGGCGTACAACGAACCGTCGTCGGTCGCGTTTCAGGGTGCACGGGAGGTGTCCGACTCCTACCTCCGGTGCCTGAAGATCCTGATGGACGGTCGCGGCTATCCAATGGTCGCCTCGCACGACCCGGAAATGATCGAGGCCGCCGAGACATTCGCGTCGGACGCGGGCAGGTCGTCCGAGGACTTCGAGTTCCAGATGCTCTACGGCATCCGCGATCAGGAGCAGCGGCGGCTCGTCGACGCCGATCGACACGTTCGGGTGTACGTGCCGTACGGAGAGCAGTGGTACGGCTACTTCATGCGCAGACTGGCCGAGCGCCCCGCCAACCTGATGTTCTTCGCGCGATCGTTGATCTCGCGCAAGTAGAGGGTTCGCCGAAGTACTCGATTCTCGCAAACGCGCGCGCGGTTGCCAGACGCGCGCAGAATCTCATCGTTTTCGAGGCGATTTCGCGCGCCTTCGACGAACGCGCGCGCGTTTGCGGACTCCAGCAGCCGACCGCCGCTTCCCCTCGGCGTGCCGACGTGGATTAGGTTGCGCGACATCGGGGCATCCCGAACTCATGGCAAACTACAGAGTTATCGATCCGCACGGAACCGTCGTCGACACCAAGGACATCTCCAGTTCCGAGGATGCGCATGCCTGGTTCAAGGACAGCCGCGCAGACAACGAAGAGTTGGGCTGGCGACTGGAAGTGGAGCACGACGGCGAGTGGGCGTTCTTCAGCGACTCCGAAGGAACCAAAGACTAGTTCGTTTGGGCTGAAACACATTCGGACGATCCTGCGCCTCGGCCACGCCGTCGGTCAGGGTCGTCCGTTCTGTGAATCGAGGTTGTGTGATCGAGGGCAGAACCAACAGTGGGCAGCCCCTGTACAGGAGCTGCCCACCTCTTGTCGCGGCGATTACCGCCGGAGTACTTCTAGTCGCTCGAAGGACGAGACGTCGGGACAGTGGCCTCGAGGTCTGCGACCTGAAGCAAACGCGAGACCGAACGTCCTGCGACGACCGACCATGATGCACCGATGCCGGCCGTGTACTCGCGGACTGCATCGAAAACTGTGAGACCTGCGATGCCGAAGAAATCGACATCGGACAGGTCGAGGGTGACGTGCCGTTTGCTGGACACGCGACTGCAGACGAAATCGGAGAACATCGGCGCGCTGCGCATGTCGATGTCGCCGTGGACGGCGACGACAAGTGAGCCGTCGGGGCCGTCGTGCGCGGTGAAGATTGCTCCGGTTGCTGCGACGGACACGGACTTCTCCGCGACAGTCACCGGGGTGGTTCGAACTTTGTTGCCTGAAGATTCAACACTCATGGCAGATCCCATCGATCGGTCGAACTGAGGGGGAAACCGATTGACGCAGCGGGAGCAGAATAATGCCTGACCCGGACGCCGACTTCGCTGCGTTTCCCCGTGACCGGCTGTTAGCTCAACCTCGGCCAACCTTACGGCACTCGCAGGCTCGGAGTCCAGCATCGGCTCGAGCAGGCCGCCCACCAGCGGTTCGAACATCGCACCCGGGCATGCGCCCTACGCTCGACTGCTGTTACCCAGGTCGGCGTGGTGTTCACGCATGGCACCGATGAGCGATTCGAACACCCGATGCGCGGCGGCCAGATCGGCATCGGGAAGGTCTGCCAGTGCGGCGCTGGTTCGCATGCCAAGGGGTCCGAAGAAGCCGCGAGCGACCTCCATCCCGTGCTCGTCGTACCGCAGAATCACTTTGCGTCTGTCGGATGCATCCGATTCGCGTCGTATGTGACCCGAAGCGATCATGCGCTCGACGAGATAGGTCATGGCCGCAGAAGAGAGCCCCAACATCGTGCCGAGTTCACCTGCAGTGAGCGGTGCGCCCTCCACGTCCGCGACCATCACATGCAGCAGGGCACGAAAGTCGTTGGGCCGCAGGCTGTGTAGGGCTCCGAAAACTTGACCGATCTGCTCCGAGACCGAAGAAAGCGCTCGGAGATCCGCAGATATTGCGGATTCGAGGTGGTTTCGGTCGGTCATGTCGGTGGTAACTCCTTCGCTGCGGTCACCGTCAGAGTACTGCCCGCAACAGATTCAGTTGCTTAATATCTAAGTAAATGAGATTGTTTTGAGCGTGGACAGCACACGAACCGAGAACAACGCCGCGTGGGATCGCATCGCCGCGGCGGTGACGCACCGTCGATCATGGGCAATTGCGCTCGCGATCCTCATTCTTTCGGCCGCCGTGATGGGGCTCGTCGGAAGCAACGATTCGGCCGGTCAGTCACCCAATTCGCTGCCGACCTCTGCCGAGTCCTACCAGGTGGACCAGCTTCTGGCCGAGTTTCCGGACTCCGACACCGCCCCTGTGATCCTGGTTCTGAGCCGGACCGACGGCACAGACCTGACCCCGGCCGATATCGAGGCCGCCGCCGCTGCACAGAACAGGTTGCTGGCCGTCGACCGTTCGGTGCCCGACGCGCCGGGACCTCCTCCGATCGTGGCACCCGACGGCAAGGCCGCGATCGCTCTCGTCCAGGTCGATTCCGCGCTGTCGGGCTTCACACTGAACGAACTGATCACCGAGCTGCGGTACGCCGCGACCGACGGCCTCGCACCGGACCTGCGCGCTCAGGTCACCGGCGGCCCCGCTTTCGGTGCCGACATTGCGAACTCGTTCTCCGGAGCCAACTTCACCTTGCTCGCCGTCACCGCGCTCGTGGTGGCAGTCCTTCTGATCGTCACGTACCGGTCGCCCATCCTGTGGTTGGTGCCGCTGCTGGTCATCGGTTTCGCAGACCGGTTCGCCACTACCGTCGGCACTGCCCTGGCCGAGGTCACAGGCCTCTCGTTCGACGGTTCGACCTCGGGAATCACCAGCGTGCTGGTGTTCGGTGCCGGAACGAACTATGCGCTGCTGCTGATCTCTCGCTACCGCGAGGAACTGCGTCGCGAGTCCGACCACCGCCTCGCCCTTCGTCAGGCCGTCCGGCAGGCCGGGCCCGCCATCATCGCCAGCAATGCCACCGTCGTGCTGGCACTGCTGACTTTGCTCCTCGCAATCCTGCCGAGCACCCGCAGCCTGGGAGCGCTGGCCGCAGCCGGACTCGTCGTGGCAGCCGTGTTCGTCCTGTTCGTGCTGCCGCCACTGCTGGCGCTGTGCGGCCCGAAGCTGTTCTGGCCCTTCGTCCCCAAGGAATCTGATCGAGACACCACCACCGAGGGCGTGTGGCATTCGATCGCAGCAGGTGTCTCGCGACGGCCGGTGGCAACGGCCTCGGTCACCATCGTCGCGCTACTGGCGTGCTGTGCGGCACTGTTCGGCACTCAGATCGGCCTCTCGCAGACCGAGCAGTTCCGTGTCACCGCCGAATCCGTCGAAGGATTCGACACTCTCTCGCAACACTTTCCGGCCGGCTCGGCCGATCCGACGACGATTCTGGCGCCCACCTCGAGCATCGATGAGGTCATCGGCATCGTGGAGGGCACAGACGGGATCGTCTCGGTCGATCGCGTCGCAGATTCCGGTACCGGACTGACCCGCCTGTCGGTGGTCACCGATGCGGCTCCCGCGTCCGAAAATTCCTTCACCGTGATCGAAAACCTCCGCTCCGCACTCTCCGGAGTGGACGGCGCGCAGGTCGGTGGCAGCGACGCCAAGGCACTCGACACCACCGACGCCGCAGCTCGTGACCGTCTCGTGGTCATCCCCGCGATCCTCGCGGTGGTGCTCGCCGTACTTCTGATACTTCTACGAGCGGTTGTCGCACCGCTGATCCTGGTCGCGACAACGGTATTGAGTGCAGTGGCCGCCATCGGTATCGGTAGCTGGGTGAGCCTGCACATCTTCGGATTCCCCGCGCTCGACGACAACACCCCGCTGTTCGCGTTCCTGTTCCTCGTTGCCCTGGGAGTGGACTACACGATCTTCCTCGTCACGCGTACCCGCGAGGAAACGCCGCGGCACGGTACAAGGGCTGCCATCGTACGGGCGGTGTCGGCCACCGGTGGTGTCATCACCAGCGCGGGAATCGTTCTGGCAGCGGTGTTCTGCGTACTCGGCGTCCTGCCGCTCATCACACTCACCCAACTGGGCATCATCGTCGGTCTCGGCATTCTGCTCGATACCTTCGTGGTGCGCACCGTCGTCATCCCCGCCCTGTTCACCCTCATCGGCCCGAAGATCTGGTGGCCGAACAGAATCGATTCCAGCGAGACCGCAAACACAACCGCAACACAAGGAGCGAATTGATGAATATCCGTACCGCACTGGGCCGCACCGCAATTGCCGGAGTATTGGCCGCAGGTGCCCTGCTCGCCGCGGCCCCGGCGCAGGCGCAACCGGTCGGCCCTCTTGGATCGGTCGGCCTCGAGCCACTGGCCCCGATCCCGTCACTCGATGTCGAGCGCTACCTGGGCACCTGGAACCAGGTTGCCGCGGTGCCGCAGCCGTTCAACCTGATCTGCGCCCGCGACACCCAGGCGAACTACCAGATGATCGACGAATCCAACATTCGCGTCGAGAACACCTGCACCACCTGGACGGGTCAGGAAAACCGCATCGTCGGCAACGCGCGGGTCAACGACACGGTCACCAAAGCCCAACTGCACGTGAGCTTCCCGGGAGTGCCCACGCAGGAAAGCCAGGAGGGGCCGACCAACTACATCGTGGCCTACATCGCCGACGACTACTCGTGGGCGTTCGTGGGAAGCCCCACCCGCACGTCCGGATTCGTGCTCAAGCGCACGCCCGACGTCAGCGTCGATCAGTTCCGCGAGATCCGCAGCGTCGTCGAATCGCTGGGGTACGACTCGAACTTCATCACCACCACGCCCACCCCGGGCGGCGCAACCACGATTCAGCAGCTCTCGACCGTGTAGTGCGGCGGAGCCGCAGTGGCGTGGCTATGTGCCGCGGAGGGCGCACAACCACGCCACTGCCGGAGGCACTCAGCTCGCCGACAGGATCGCGATCGCGAAGATCAAGCTGTCTCCCGGCTCGATTCCGGCCGCCGGCTGGCCGCTCGGGTAACCGTCGGCCGACGTCACTGCCACGGCGACCGTCGAGCCGACGGTCTGCCCGGCGATTGCCTTCTGGAAGCCCGCCACCACACCGTTCAGCGGGAAATCGATCGGTTGGCCGCTCGCGAAGCTGCTGTCGAAGATCTCCCCGTCGCGTCCGTTGACACCCGTGTAGCAGACCGACACCGAGGCGTCGTCCGCGATGACCGGACCGTCACCGACCGTCAGGGTCTTCACCTGTGTCTCGGCGACGCTGAACGGGACCTCGACCGTGACCGCCGGTGCCGCGGTGTCGGTGGATCCGACGACGGCGATGTTGCCGGTATCCCCGGCCAGTGTCCACTCGGGGGTTGCGGCCGAGTCGGGGGCTGCCGTGGGGCATGTGCCGGCCGATGCTGCCTCGGCCGAGGCGGACGCAGAGGCGGACGTCGTCGTCGCGGGGGACGAGCTGTCCGTATCCGAACTGCACGCACCCGTCAGGAGAACGAGCGATGCGGAGGCGGCCAGGAACAAGGTGCGGGTCTTCGTCTGATTCACCGCGCCCACGCTACAAGTAGCGGCGCAGTCCCCGGCACACCCGTCACATCGCGGCGCGGAGCACCTCGGCCACCGGAGTGGATGCTCGACCGATCAGGGCCTGCATGTCACCGGAGTCGGTATCGAGTTCGCCTCGCGAGATGCCGGCGTCGGCACTGGCGAGCATGGTCGCCACAAAATCGGGCAGACCGGCACCCTCGAGAATTGCGGCGTACTCGGACTCCGGCACATCCTTGTAGACCACCGGCTTGCCGGAAACATCACCGATGACAGCGGCCAGATCGGCGTAGGTCAGATGCTCGTCGCCGCCGAGCTCGTAGATCTTGCCGCCCTGATCGTCCATGGTCAGCACCGCGGCAGCCGCGTCGGCATAGTCCGCGCGCGATGCTGCCGCGATCTTGCCGTTCCCCGCTGCGCCGAGCAGAACCCCACCCTCGACGGTCTGGGCGAGCGAGCCGAGGTAGTTCTCCCAGTACCAACCGTTGCGCAGGAAGACCGCGGGGATCGCCGACGCGGTGAGTCGCTCCTCGGTCGCCTTGTGTTCGGGGGCCAGGCTCACTCCTGACGTGTCGGCGGCGAGCAAGCTGGTGTACGCGATCAGGCTCACCCCGGCCGCCTCTGCAGCGTCGATCACGTTGTTGTGCTGCGCAATTCGCTGTCCGACCTCGGATCCCGAAATCAGCAGCACCTTGTCCACGCCTGCGAATGCAGATGTCAGAGCGGCAGTGTCGCTGTAGTCGGCAACCCGAATCACGACGCCGCGTTCGGCCAGCTGCGCGGCCTTGTCTGCGTTACGGACGACGGCAACGATATCGCCGGGAGCGACGCCGCGTGTGATGAGTGCGTCGACGACGAGTCCGCCGAGGTTGCCCGTTGCTCCGGTTACTGCTGTGGTCATGCCGACTCCTGCGTGTCTCGGGGTTGAGGTTTCAAGTTCCACCTCATCATGCACTTACTTTTCGTGCAGTGCAACTGCGATGGTAATCACTGATGTTTCAGCATGCGCTAGCATTGCCATATGCCCGATGCCGCCGAATCCCTCGAAGCGTCCGTCTTCGCGCGGGACTGCGCGTCGCGACAGACCCTGCAGAACGCCACGAGCAGGTGGGGAGTCCTGGCCCTGGCGGCACTCACCGAAGGCGACTATCGCTTCAACGCGTTGCGCCGACGCGTCGACGGCGTCAGTGAACGCATGCTGTCGCAGACCCTGCAGACGCTGGAGCGTGACGGACTCGTGGTAAGGACGGTGCAGGGGACCATCCCACCCAAGGTGGAGTACAGCCTCACCCCGCTGGGGCGCGACGTCGGCACCCGCTTGAGCGACCTCATCGAACTCATCGAGGGCAACATGCCGCTCGTCCTCGAATCACGTACCCAGCACGACGCTCGCTGATCAGCTGGGCGGAGTCACCAGGCACCACTCGTTGCCCTCGGGGTCGAGGAGCACCTGAAAGGATCCGGCTGCGTCGGAGTGCCGGTCGCCGAGCACTGTCGCGCCCAGCGCTACCGCCTCCTCGACGGCCCTGTCGATGCTGGGTACGTCGACGTCGAGATGAAGCCGGTTCTTGCCGGACTTTCCCTCGGGAACTCGCTGAAACGCCAGCCGAGTGAACCCTGGGACATCGACGAAATGCCACGAGTCGTCGCGCATGGCAGGCCGACCACCGAGTATGTCGGCCCAGAACTGCGCCAGCAACGCCGGCTCCGTGCAGTCGAAAACGACCTCGTCGATGCGTCCGATCATGAGGCAATCGTAGGTAGAGACCGCGCTGCACGTCGCGTTATCTCGGCGTTACCCTACCGAGACGTTTTCGAGATGTCGACGAACCCGCACCGCGCTCGGGTGGGTCGAGACTCGACGTCAGGGAGTCGGGTCCCCAGCAACACCGGCCCAGCGACCATCACGCTCGGCGCACCGGTGCCGACGCATCGATCTCGGGAGGCATTCACCATGTTCCACACCAAGAGAATTCTCGGCGGAGCGGCAGCATTCGGATTCGCCTGTACCTTCGCAGCCCTGGTGCCCGGCACGGCATCGGCAGCACCGGTCGCCTGCACCACAGCGCCAGGAGGTGCCGACATCGCTGCGCTCGTCGGAGGATCACAGTGCGACAGCTCCGCAGACGGTGCCAGTGCCGCCGCAGGATTCGGCCTCGAGGGCTGGGGCTCGGCGGAGGCAATGAACAATGCGGCGGCTCTGGCGCTCGGTCTGAACGGCGGAACTGCCGTCAGCAACGGCAGTTTCGGCGGCGCGCCTGCGGCGATCGCCTTCGGCCCCGGGGCGGTCGCGCAGAACACCGCCGCCGGTCTCGGACTCTCCATCGCAGTGGCCGCACCGGGCTCGACCATCACGCTCACCCCCGAGGGCGCAGTGTGCAACGGTGCCGGAATCGCGGGCAGCTTCACCACGCTTCAGGGCTGCATCGGCTGACACGTTCCGAGCAACGCACGCGAGTAGGCGATATGGATGCCACCGAAGGCCGGGTCATCTACAGTCTCAATGACCTACAAGTCTCGGTATGCGAGTCGGCAACGACCCGCTGAACAAGGAGTTCGACGGCAATGATGTCCTACCTGCTCTACGACGTGCTGCTCCCCCAACTCGGCCACGACGTCGCGTCGTACTGGGCACACCTGCTGGTCGTCGCCCCGGTCTGATTCGCTTCGGATACGACGTATAGACAAGTCATCCCCGATCGGCCGTGTAGGCCGGTCGGGGATGACTCGTTCGAATGCCGGAATCGAATCAGACGGGTTCGGGCAGAAGCCGCGTCAGCACATCGGACAGCGTCACCACGCCGATCGTCCGCGCGGTGTCACCCACCCCGACCGAAGCATCCACCACCAGCGCCAGATGGTGCCGGGTCTCGCGCATCGACGCGAGCGCCACGTACACCGGAGTGGTGGACTCCAGGGTGTACGCAGGTCGCGTGATCTCGGAAAGATTCGCAGGTTCGGTCAACGTGTCCCGCACGTGTACAACACCTTTCACCACGTCCTCGTCGCTGACGAGGATGCGCAGATGTCCACTGATCCGGGACGCCTCCCGCACGTCGTCGATCGAGGCCGACGACGACACCGAGGTCGGCGTGCCGCTCCCGGCAACCAGATCGCCGACGGTGAGATCCTGCAGTTCCAACGCTCCCGAAATTTGAGCCTGGTAGCTGGCGTCGAGTGCACCGACGTTCACCGAGTGCTCGACGAGCTGGCGGAGATCGTCTGCGTTCTGCCCGGACCCCACCTGGTCGGCCGGCTCCACGCCGACCTTGCGCAGGCACCAGTTGGCCATGTTGTTCAAAATCGTGAGCACGGGCCGAGTGACGAACATGAATCCACGCATGGGAAGCGCGAGCATCGTGGCCGACTTCTCCGGATGCGCGATCGCCCACGACTTGGGGGCCATCTCGCCGACAACCAAGTGCAGGAACGTGACGACGATCAGCGCGAGGACGAATCCCAGCACGTCGGCGAACCAATACGGCAGGCCGATGCCCTCGAACAGCGGTGTGAGCCAGTAGTGCACCGCCGGTTTGGTCGTCGCACCGAGGGCGAGGGTGCACACAGTGATACCGAGCTGCGAGCCGGCGAGCAGCACCGTCAGCTCCGAGGAACTGCGCAGCGCGGCCCGAGCGGATCGCGAGTTCGGTGCAGCATCTTCGAGGCGATGCCGCTTGGCCGCGAGTAGAGCGAACTCGACCGCGACGAAGAAGGCGCTCGCAGCGATGAGACCGATGGTGACGGCCAGAAAGACCCAGAGGTTGCTCATCGGTGTGCTCCTGCAATGTCGGACTCGGCCGAATTCTCGTCGTGCTCGGTTGCCCGCTCGTCGATGGTGAGGGTCAGTAGTGACGGCACGTGACTGTCGATCTCCTGCACCTCGATCGTGACGAAACGAATCGGCGTCTCGTCGTCGTTGGCCAGATCCGCGTTGTCCGGCGGGAGATCCACCTCTATGCGGGTACCGACGTCGGGCAGCGAACCATGGTGCGCGATGGCGAATCCGGCGATCGTTTCGTAGTCACCGTCGGGCAGATCCACCCCGATCGCGCGTTCTACCTCGTCGACGTGCACCTCCCCCGCCATCGTCCAGCTGCCGTCGTCGGCGCTGACCGGGCTCGGGTCGAGTACGCCGTCGTCGTGCTCGTCGGTGATTTCACCGACGAGTTCCTCGGCCAGGTCCTCGATGGTGATGACGCCGGTGAGGCCGCCGTATTCGTCGATGACACAAGCCAATTGGTTCCGAGTTGCCCGCAGCTCGCGCATCGCGTCAGGCAGGCTCTGCAGTTCGGGCAGAATCAGTGCGTCGCGGGTGAGTCCGGAGATCGGCGTCGAATCGGGCTCGACGGAGCCCAGCACGTCGTGCAGGTGCACGACGCCGACGATTCCGTCGTCCTCGTCGAGCACCGGATACCGGGAATGCTCCTGTCCCATCAGCGCTTTCACCTCACCGAGGGTGTCGGTGTCGCGCACGGTTGCAGCTCGTGAACGCGGAATCATGGCATGTTCGACGGTGCGCGTCGGGAAGTCGAGTATGCGATCGAGAAGAGTCGACAACTCCTCGGGCAGGTCGCCGGTTTCACGGGAATCCGAGACGATGTGTTCGAGGTCGCGCGGATTCGCCGAATGCTCCACGTCGTGCACGGGTTCGATCTTCAGCGCCTTGAGCAGCAAATTCGACGACTGATCGAAGATGGTGATCAACCAGCCGAAGAGCTTGAGGTAGATGGTCGTCGAGAGCGAGAGCCAGCGGGCCACCGGCTCCGGGCGGGCGATGGCGAAGTTCTTCGGGAACAGTTCGCCGAAGAGCATCTGCACGAACGTCGCGAAGGTGATCGCCAGAACGGCACCCAGTCCGACACCGACTGCCGTCGGAACACCGACGCCGCCCAGTATCGCGCCGAACGACTGACCGATCAGCGGTTCGGCGACGTAGCCGACCAGCAGGCCGGTGACCGTGATGCCCAGCTGCGCGCCCGAGAGCATGAACGACGTGCGCTTGGTGACGGTCAACGTACGAGCCGCGACGGCGTCACCGGCCTCGGCACGCGCCTTGAGCCGGGACCGGTCGACGGTCATGTACGCGAATTCCTGAGCTACGAAGTAGCCGGTTGCGACGGTGATGAGAAAAACGACGAGCAGGCCGAGCAGAAGAGTGAGCAGAACGCTCATTCGCCGGACACCGCCTCGCACGTAGTAGCTGTGGTGCGGGGAGCCGTGTCCGGCCCGGGTTTATCGCTGTCCATGATTCCTCGGGGTCGTGTGTGTGAAGTTTGTCCGATACTACCGGGTCACGGCGCCTTCACGACGAGGACGGGAACCGGGCAGTCCAACAACACGCGCTGCACGGTGCTTCCCATCAAGAATTTACCCACGGCGGATCGACGCTTGGACCCGATGACGACCATCCCCGCGCCGACATCGGCAACGAGATCGACCAGTGCGCCGGCCGGGTCGCCGCCGTCCGGCTCGACGCGCACGGTCGTCGATGCTCCCGGCAGCGTCCGCTCCACCTCGGCCTGCGCCGCACTTCGGTCCTCCGCCGACACGGAATCGCGGTCCACCACGGACAACACGATCAGTTGCGCCCCACGCAGCTCGGCCTCGGCAGCACCGCGTCGCAGCGCTTCGTGCCCCTCCGGTGTGTTGCTCATCGCCACTGCCACTGCGCTTGCTACCGCTGTGCTCGCTGAAGACACGGTCTCTCCCGTTGCTCGAATCCACCGAGGATTGCCCTCAATGTTGTGAACTGGACTAATCGGACAAACTGTATCTAACCTGACGCTGTGACACACCACACGAAAGGTCTCTGATGGCGATACCGCCCACATTGCTTCGAACAGTCGGTGCCCTGGCGGTGGTGGGAGCGGTGACCGTGGCGGGTATCGATGCCGCTCGCAGTGCCAGCGGCTCCGATGCCCGAGCCAAACTGACACTGATCGCTCCGGCTGCCGCGGGCGGCGGCTGGGATCTGGTCGCCCGCGAGTCGCAGCAAGCGCTGCGCAGCGATGGCATCGTCAACAACGCCCAGGTCGTCAACGTCCCCGGTGCCGGCGGCACCATCGGTCTGAGCCAGCTCGAGAACCTCAGCGGTCAGCCCACCACCGTGATGATCACCGGCACCGTGATGCTGGGCGGCATTGCGATCAACAACTCCGAGACGACTCTGGCCGACACCGTTCCGATCGCCAAACTCGCCGAGGACTTCGAGGTGTTCGTCGTCCCGAAGGACTCGCCGATCCAGAATCTCGAGGACATGATCGAGGCCTGGCGAGCGAACCCCGGTGGCCTGCCGATCGGCGGCGGGTCGCTCGGCGGTATCGACCACATCGTGGCGGGCCAATTGGCCCAGGAAGCCGACATCGATCCGGCCGCAATCAATTACATCGCCTACTCCGGCGGCGGCGAGGTCCTGACGTCGCTGCTGTCGAACACCGTCGGCGTTGCGGTCAGCGGGTTCAACGACTTCCGCGACCAGATCGAGGCAGGCAACGTGCGTGCACTCGCAGTGGCTGCACCCGAGCCGCTCGAGGGATTCGACGTGGACACGTTCATCGAACAGGGCTACAACGTCGACCTCGTCAACTGGCGCGGAATCGTTGCACCCCCGGGAATCTCGGACGAGGACCGACAGACGCTCGTCGACATCGTCACCGAGATGGTCGAGACCGAGCAGTGGGCAACGGCCGTCGAACGCAACCGGTGGAAGGAATCGGTCGTGACGGGAGACGAGTTCGGAGAGTTCCTCGACGTCGAACAGGCACGCATCACCGGAATTCTCGAAGAGTTGGGGCTGGTATGACAACAACAACGACCACCGACACCGGCACGTCCCGGTCTTTCTGGACCGGCCGTAGCGGATTGATCGTTCCGGCGCTCCTCGTCGCACTGGGACTGTTCCTGGTCTACGGAACCGTCACGATGGAGGTTCCGCCGACCGCCACTTCACCTGGCCCGCAGGTCTTTCCGGCCATCGTTGCAGGCGGCTGCTTCGTGGTCGCACTGTTGATCACCATCCAACTGATGGTCAAGCCCGACGTGATCGACCGCGGAGTCGACGCCGACGGTAAGCCGAACACCGGCACCGTGAGCAATTGGCGCACCCTGTCGATCACCGTCGGATCGGTGGCCTTGTTCATCGCCCTGCTCGACCCGCTCGGCTGGGTTCTCGCCGGAGCGTTGCTGTTCTGGGGCGTCTCGATCGGGTTGGGTGGTCGCCGTTACGTGTTCGACGCGGCAGTCGCGCTGCTGGTCTCGAGCACCGTCCAGATCGTATTCTCCGCGGGCCTCGGCCTGACCTTGCCCGGCGGCGTTCTCGCCCAGATCTTCTGACGGAGCTGAATTTCCGATGGATTCATTGAGTAATCTTCTCGACGGGTTCGGCACCGCGCTGACTCCGATGAACCTGGTGTGGGTGTTCGTCGGCGCGTTGCTCGGCACCGCTGTGGGCGTGCTGCCCGGTCTCGGCTCTGCCATGGCGGTGGCCCTGCTGCTGCCGGTCACCTTCACTCTCGACCCCACCGCTGCCCTGATCATGTTCGCCGGAGTATATTTCGGCGGCCTGTTCGGCGATTCCATCTCGGGCATCCTGATGAACACCCCCGGCAACAGCACCGCCATCGCCGGTACGTTCGAGGGACATCGAATGGCCAAGAACGGCCGCGCCCCACAGGCTTTGGCGACTTCGGCCATCGCGTCGTTCATCGGTGGCATGATCGCCACGACCCTGGTCGTGTTCTTCGCCCCGACGCTTGCGGCGCTGGCGACCAACTTCGGACCCGCCGAATATCTCGCACTCGCGGTGTTCGCGTTCATCGCAACCTCGGCGGTGGTCTCGGATTCCGCCCTCAAAGGTCTGACCGCCCTGCTCATCGGCCTCACCCTCGCGGTGATCGGTATCGACGGACCCTCGGGCGCTTCACGATTCACCTTCGAGGTGCCTGCCCTGTTCGACGGCATCCACATCGTCGTCATCACCGTGGCGATGCTCGCCCTCGGCGAGGTCATCCACATCGCGTCGAAGATCGGGCGGCCCGAGGATCGGTCGTTGATCAAGTCGCAGGGACGACCGTGGCTGAGCAAGGCGGAGTTCCGCGAAGCACTCCCGGCCTGGCTACGCGGGACGGCATTCGGTGTGCCGTTCGGCGTCATACCAGCGGGCGGTGCCGAGGTGCCGAGCTTCCTGGCCTACGGCACCGAGCGTCGACTCGATCGCAAACGCGAGAAGCCGATGTTCGGCAAAGGCGCCATTCGTGGCGTGGCAGGACCCGAGGCGGCCGGAAACTCCACGGCCGGAACGGCCATGGGCGCATTGCTGGCGTTGGGTCTACCGACGTCCGCCACAGCGGCGATCATGCTCGCAGCGTTCCAGCAGTACGGTATGCAACCCGGACCGCTCCTGTTCGAGCGCAGCGGCGACATCGTCTGGGCCCTGCTGGCCAGCCTCTTCCTGGCGATGATCGTGTTGCTGATCCTCAATCTGCCGTTCGCACCGTTGTGGGCCCAGCTGCTGAAGATCCCGAAGAACTACCTCTACGCCGGAATCTCGGTGTTCGCTGCCCTCGGCGTCTACGCGTCGAGTGCGTCGATCGTGGACCTGATGTTCATGCTGGGGCTCGGCATCATCGGATTCATGATGCGGCGCTACGAGATTCCGCTCGCACCGGTGCTGATCGCCGTGATACTCGGCCCGCTTGCCGAGGAATCGCTTCGACGCGCACTGGCCGTCAGCGAGGGCGACCCGTCGATCCTCGTCAGCAGCGGCATCACCATCGTGCTCTACGCACTGATGGTCATTGCCGTGGTGTTCTCGATCGTCAGCAAGATCAGGGCCCGCAAGACCGCGGACTTCTAGTGCGCTCCGCGCAGTGGATGCTCCTATGAGTGTCAAGTGCTCTTTTTCAGGGGTTTTGCAGGCTTGAGGAGCCGGTAGATTTCGCGGGCGACGGCTCGTTTGAGGCAGCGGATGATGTCGCGTTTGCTTTTGCCTTCTGCGAGTCGTCGGTCGCGATATTTGCGTGTGTCTGCGTCGTGTTTGAGGCGTGCCATCACGATCACGTGCAGGGCCCGGTTCGCCTGACGGTTACCGCCGCGGTTGAGTCGGTGGCGGGTTGTTCTCCCCGATGACGCCGGGATCGGGGAGACTCCGCTGAGGGCGGCGAATGCACCCTCGCTGGTGATGCGGTCGCGGTTGTCTCCGAATGTGATCAGCAGCTGGGCTGCGGTCTCGAATCCGATCCCGAACCGGTCGAGCAATTGTGGTGCGGTCGCGTTCACCAAGGTGGTGATCTGCATTTTGAGGGTGTGTTCGTGGGTTCCGAGTTCGAGGATCTGCAGAGCCAGGCATCGCAGTGACGTCTTGACCGCGGCGTCGAGGTTTCCCGGCGTGACTGTCCCAGGACGCATGCGTGCACAGGTCTCGACGAGAGCCTTGGTCGGTAGGTCCCGCAGGGGCGCACGGATGTGTTCGGGGGCGTTGACGATCGCGCCTTCGAGCATGGTGATCGCTTCGGCTCTGGCCTTGACCGAGAAGTGACGGGCATTGTGCAAGAACCGAATTGCTTCGACATCGCCGTCGTGGGTTTTCGGGATCGTCTTTACTCGCCCGGCGAGAACGGACTGCGCAGCACTGTGGGCATCGAGCGGATCGGACTTGCCGTGGAAACGACGCGCCTTCCGATCGACACGGTCGACGTCGACGACCTCGAGTCCGGCGCCGCGCAGGAATGTCGTCAGTGTGGTGCCGTAGCTTCCGGTGCCTTCGACACCGACTTTCTCAGCGACGCCGGTCCCGGCGATCCACGCCAGTAGGGCCCGGTGCCCGACTTCGGTGCTGGGGAATTGACGGTCTGCGACAGGCCGGCCGAGTGCGTCGATGATCGCCGCGTGGTGGGTGTCTTTGTGGGTGTCGATCCCGACGTAGACAGTGAGGCTGACATCGGGTGGTCTTTCGGTGATGATGGTCATGGCTGTCCCTTCGACTGGCGGCCACGCACCGGCCGGGACGGCGGACACCACAGTGATGGGACTCTGGTGAGTCAGGCTCCTATCAAGTCACTCCGCCCGACCGGTCGCGTGTGTTCGGTGACCGTCGATGCGAGGCCGACACATCCACTGAAAGACAGTCAACGATCGACGTCAGTGTGATTAAGAGTCAGACCACGCATCAACGGTCCACACCAGTATCACTGTGTGGTTATGCCCCGCCTCTGGGGCACTCGACCACACCACTGCCGCAGGCACTCCTCAGTGCTGGAGGGCGGGGTAGTCCGTGTAGCCCTTGGCACCATCGGTGTAAAAAGTGCTCGGATCCGGCTCGTTCAGCGGTAGGTCCTCGCGCCAGCGGTAGGCAAGATCGGGGTTGGCGATCGCCGGACGGCCGACGACGACGGCGTCACCGATGCCGTTGTCGAGCAGCGAAAGAGCCTCGTCGCGGTTGGTGATCTCACCGAAGCCGCTGTTGACGAGGACCGAACCGCCGAATGCCTGGCGCAGATCCTGAACCAGCTCACCGGCCGGATCTTTGTGCAGCACACTGAGATACGCCAGACCCAACGGTGCGATTCGGTCGACCAACGCGCGGTAGGTGGCACGCACGTCGTCGGCGTCCGTCTCGAGGGCATCCTGAATGTTGTGCTCGGGTGAGATACGAATTCCAACCTTGCCGGCTCCCAGAGCGGCGACCACTGCCTCGACCACCTCGGCCACGAACCGCGCCCGGTTCTCCGGTGAGCCGCCGTATGCGTCGTCCCGCTGGTTCGAGGCGGGCGAGAGGAATTCGTGGAGCAGGTAACCGTTGGCGCCGTGAATCTCGACACCGTCCATCCCGGCGGCAATCGCGTTCTTCGACGCCTGGACGAAATCGGCAATCACCGAGGGCAGCTCGTCCTCGCGTAGCGCACGCGGGGTGGGGTACGCCTTCTTGCCCTCGTACGTGTGAGTCTCTCCCTCGATCGCCACAGCGCTGGGCCCGACGACCTCGCGGCCACCCGTCGTCGCCTCGTGGGTCACCCGACCGGCATGCATCACCTGAGCGACGATCAGTCCGCCGTCGGCGTGCACTGCGTCGGCAACGTTGCGCCAACCCTCGATCTGCTCGTCCGTCACCAGACCGGGCTGACCTGGGAAGCCCTGGCCCGCGTGGCTCGGGTAGGTGCCTTCACTGACGATGAGACCCAGGGATGCGCGTTGCTTGTAATGCTCGACCACCAGCGGGCCCGGCACGCCGTCCTTCCCGGAGCGCACCCGCGTCAGCGGAGCCATCACCAACCGGTTGTCGAGCTTCAAGTCACCGAGCGCCAACGGGGAAAACAACTTCATGGATCTCTCTCCTCACGAGTGCGTGCACAGTCTTTGCCACTGCTCACTCCGAACCCGAAAGATCCACCGAGCTATTCCGCCTCGAGATATTGCTCACCCCGAGAACAACAGTGGTGTGGCTGAGTGCCACACACGGCACTCAGCCACACCACTGCTTATCCGGTCGTTCCGCAGGCTCCACTCCTGCCCCATCCGGTCGTTCCGCAGGCTCCACTCCTGCCCCATCCGGTCGTTCCGCAGGCTCCACTCCTGCGTTGCGCACTCAGAGGATGTACAGCATCTCCTGATACGTCGGCAGCGGCCAGAGATCGTCGGCCACCATTGCTTCGAGTGTGTCCGACGCAGAACGGACCGCAGCCATGGCGGGCAGCAGTTCGTCCTTGGCATGCACGGCCTCGGCCAGAGCTTCGCCACCCGGGTCGGCTTCCAGCGCGCCCTTCAATGTCGCCAATGCTGCGCGCAGCTCCGACAGTGGAGCCGAGACTGCTTGCAGCGCAGTCATGTCCACGTCGTCGACGCCTGCACCCTTGAGCGCGCTGACGTTCTGCGCCAGTTCGGTCTGGTAGCGCACCGCCGCGGGCAGGATGGACGTCTGGCCCATTTCCAGCGTCAACCGCGCTTCGACGAACACCGTCAACGCGTACTGCTCGAGCCCGATCTCGTAGCGCGAGTGCATCTCTCGGTGGTTGAACACCTTGTACTTCTCGAACAGTTCCATTGCCGACTCGGAGATCAACTCCGGCAATGCGTCGAGGGTGGTACGCAGATTCGGTAGTCCGCGTGCTTCGGCCTCGACCTGCCAGTTGTCCGAGTAACCATCACCGTTGAACACCACTGCCCCGTGTTCGGTGATGATCTCCGTGAGCAGGTTCTGCACGGCGGTGTCGAAGTCGGTGCCGTCGGCGACGGCAGTTTCGAGGTTGGTCGCCATGTAGTCCAGCGCCTCGGCCATGATCGTGTTGATCGTGACCATCGGACCGTTGACGGTCTGCATCGAGCCGGGAGCGCGGAACTCGAACCTGTTGCCGGTGAACGCGAACGGGCTCGTGCGGTTGCGGTCGCCGGGATCGGTGGGCAGCACGGGCAGGGTGTCGGCACCGATCATCATGGTGCCCTTGCCCTTCGAGGACGTGGCTGCACCCTTGGCGATCTGATCGAACACGTCTGCCAGCTGATCACCGAGGAAGATCGAGATGATCGCGGGCGGAGCCTCGTTGGCCCCGAGACGGTGATCGTTGGTCGCCGACGCCACCGAGGCGCGCAGCAGACCACCGTACTTGTGTACCGCGCGGATGACGGCGGCGCAGAAGACCAGGAACTGCGCGTTGTCGTGCGGGTTGTCGCCGGGAACGAGCAGCGATCCGAGCTCGGAGTTGCCGAGCGAGAAGTTGACGTGCTTACCCGAGCCGTTGACGCCCTCGAACGGCTTCTCGTGGAACAGACACTCCATACCGTGCTTCTTGGCGATCGTCTTGAACGTGGTCATCAACAGCTGCTGGTGATCGGCTGCGATGTTGCCGCGCTCGAACATCGGCGCGATCTCGAACTGTCCTGGAGCGACCTCGTTGTGCCGAGTCTTGGCCGGGATACCGAGCTTGAACAGCTCACGCTCGGTGTCCATCATGAAGCCGAGGACGCGCTCGGGGATGGCTCCGAAGTAGTGGTCGTCGAATTCCTGGCCCTTGGGCGGCTTCGATCCGAAGAGCGTGCGACCCGCATTGAGCAGGTCGGGACGGGCCAGGAAGAAGTGCCGGTCGACGAGGAAGTACTCCTGCTCAGGACCACAGAACGAGACGATGTTCTCGATGTTCTCGTGCCCGAAGAGCTTCAGGATGCGCTCGGCATGTCCGCCCATCGCCTGCTGCGAACGCAGCAACGGCGTCTTGTGGTCGAGCGCCTCACCGGTCATCGAGACGAACACCGTCGGGATGCACAGGGTATTGCCGTTCGGGTTCTCGAGGACGTACGCCGGGCTGGTGACGTCCCAGCCGGTGTACCCACGAGCCTCGAACGTGTTCCGCAGACCGCCGTTGGGGAAGCTCGACGCGTCGGGCTCGCCCTGGATCAGCGTCTTTCCTGCGAATTCGGCGAGTGCGCTGCCGTCACCGACGGGGTCGAAGAAGCTGTCGTGCTTCTCGGCCGTCAGCCCGGTGAGCGGGTAGAAGACGTGCGCGTAGTGCGTCGCACCCTTCTCGAGGGCCCAGTCCTTCATCGCCGACGCCACCGCGTCGGCGACCATGGGATCGAGCTTCTTGCCCTTGTCGATCGTCGCCATCACGGACTTGAAGACCGATTTGGGCAGACGCTTCTGCATCACGACCTTGCTGAAGACGTTCTCACCGAAGATCTCGCCCGGCTTCTCGTCTCCGACGAAGCTGACCGCAGGCGGCACATACGCCTCGACGTCTTTGATCGCCTGCAGGCGTACGGTATTTCCACTCATGGCTACCCCTTGACAAGGTGCTGCTCCACAGCTGGATTTTGCGGAGTCCGACCCGGCGACTGTACGAATGCGACGTGGCGGTCGTGTTTCGTCGTTGTGTCCACTGCGATGCAAAACCGACGGGGGAGGCAAAAACGGCGATCGGAGTTTCTTTCCCCGCCGACGGGGGTAACTCCATAGCCGGCATAAACAACTGAAAGGCGTGTCCATGACCGACGAGTTGACCGTCCGGCGCGTGATCGACGCTCCCCCCGCCTCCGTGTTCACTGCGCTCGCCAATCCCGAGGTCCAGGCCGCGGTCGACGGCTCGGAGATGCTGCGCGGCGCGATCGACCCGACGCCTCTGCGCGCGGTGGGCGACACCTTCGCGATGGATATGTACCAGCCGGAACTGGGCGAGTACGTCATGGAGAACACCTTGTTCGTGTTCGAGCAGGACCGACGCATCGGTTGGATTCCCAATCGCCAGGGCATGGAGCCTCGTGGCACGCGGTGGTCCTGGGAGCTCGAGGAGGTCGCCGACGACCGGACCGCGCTGACGCAGGTGTACGACTGGTCGCGCGTCACCGACCCGGAGTTCCGCAAGATGGCCGGATTTCCGCGGGTGACCGAGGACCAGATCGTCGGCACCATGCGCCGGCTTGCCGACCACCTCGGCGTCCCGCTCGAAGACTGATCTCCAACGACAGGAAAGAACTCTCATGGTCGACGTCACCCGCACCTTCACCGCCGCTGTTCCGATCGAGAAGGCGGCCGCATTTCTTCGTGACTTTTCCAATGCGCCGTCGTGGGATCCCGGAACCCAGAGCTGCACACAGATTTCGGACGGACCGGTCGCCGTCGGGACGCAGTGGCACAACGTCTCGAAACTGTTCGGTATCACCACGGAGTTGACCTACACCTTGGTCACGGACGAGCCTGATCACATCGTGCTCGAAGGCGAGAACAAGACGGCCACCAGCGTCGACGACATCACGCTGACGGCAGAAGGTGACCGATCGACCCGGATCGACTACCACGCGCAGGTCGAGTTCAACGGTGCCGCAAAGGTTGCCGGTCCGTTTTTGAAGGCGGGTTTCGAGGCGAAGGTCGCGCCGGACACCGTGGAGAAGATGACCGAGGCGCTCGAGCGGCTGAGCTGACGGTTTACTTGCGCGCGACGATCGTAAAGTTGTCGGCCGAGCTCGTCTCGGTATCGGCCGCCACGATCGAACCGTCGTCGGCGAAGATCTCCACGATCGTGAAACCGGCACCCGACACCAGCGACCGCACGTCCGACAAAGTGGTGAAGTGCATGAACGGCGCGAAATCGTGTGCAGCGAGCGGAGCGACGGCCCAGGATCCACGATCGTCGACGCGGGATCTGGCCGACCACCAATTACGGACGCTGCGAACGACACCGGCAGGATCGAGCAGCCTCCGCCCGATTGCCGTCACTGCCCGTTTCGGCGAGAAACTGAATCGCTGCGTAGGCCTGCTCAGTTGAAACGGCTTCTCTCCGAACGACGGTCCGTTGCGGTTGAGGGTGGAGAACACCAACACTCCGGGATCGGCCAGCAGGCGACAAAATTCTGCGAGTACGCGGCCCCGCTCCTTGTGGGTGACGGTGTCTATTCCGTTGTTGCTGAACACGATCAGGCCGAACTGGCCGTCGACGAAAGCCGTCAGACTGCGCGCATCGGCCACGTGCGCCTGCAGGTCCGGGAAATTTCGACGGAACGCATCGATCATGTTGGGCGCGTAATCGATCGCTACATAGCGATCGCTCACGAGTCGGAGCAGAGCCGTGGTTCGCCCACTGCCGACACCGACGTCCAGCACCGGTGTTCCGCGCGCAACCGAGGCCGCAGCAACCAGCGCCGCCGCTTCCCCACGGTCGAGAAATCCATCGGTGGGACCGGCGTACTCCTCATAGGCCGCGGCCACCCGAGCATTGTCGAACACATCCCGGTTGTGGTCTGTGGACATGCCGATCACCTCTTCTTCCCTGACCGCTGCCACACGCGCCTCGCCCCTGGGATCAGACGGTACCGGCGAATCCTGAGGCTCGCCTGAGGTAGCACAGCTATGGCCTTCCCCCCGGCTGTGTGTGCATCATCGACGCATGACAACTTCGTACGACGCGTGGCCGGAACTTCCGATCGAGAGCTGGTCCGACACTCGCGACACGGTGCATCTATGGACCCAGATCGTCGGCAAGACCCGAATGGCACTGTCGCCGGCACTCAACCATTGGTGGGGAGTCGCGCTGTACGTCGATGCATCCGGACTGACGACATCGCTGATCCCACTAGGCGACCGCGGGCTCGAAATTCGTTTCGACTTCCTCGCCCACCGACTGGTACTGGCCACCACCGATGGTCAGAGCCGGACCATGAAGCTCGAACCCCGCACCGTCGCAGACTTCTTCGCCGAATACACCGACCTGCTCACGCAACTCGGGGTCGACGCGACGATCGTGGGAAAGCCTGTCGAACTGCCGCACGCCACCCCGTTCGCGGAGGACGTCGAACACGCCTCCTACGACTCGGAGGCGATGGAGAGGTTCTGGCGTGCCCTCGTCAGCGCACATCGCGTGTTCTCCGAGTTTCGCGCCGACTTTCGCGGCAAGTCCAGCCCCGTCCATTTCTTCTGGGGCGCTTTCGATCTCGCCGTCACGCGCTTCTCGGGTAGGTCTGCCCCACAGCATCCCGGTGGTGTTCCCAACTGTCCGGACTGGGTGATGCACGAGGCCTACAGCGACGAGGTCTCGAGCGCCGGCTTCTGGCCGGGCGGGGCAGCGGAGGGCGCGTTCTACGCCTACGCCTACCCGAATCCGGACGGCTACGACAGCCATCCGGCCGTCACTGCTCCCGCGTACTTCGATCGCGATCTCGGCGAGTACGTCCTCCCCTACGAGGCCGTGCGCACCGCCGAGGACCCCGATGCGCTGCTGCTCGCCTTCCTCGAGAACACCTACCGCGCCGCCGTCGAGACTGCCCACTGGCAGTAGGTCGGAGAGAAGTGGTCGCCGTTCCCCCCCATCCGGGGGTATTCCGCGGGTGACCCGGATCACTACCGTTCGTCGCATTCGGTATCGCACATTCGCCCGATACCCGACAAAACGGAGGAACCATGACCGCTGTCTCGCCCGGAGATCCGGGCGTCTCGACGCCGACCAGACCGGCGGTGCAGTCCAAGACCAGTGTCAGACGGGTCGCTGTCGCCAGTGGAATCGGTACGACGATCGAGTTCTATGACTTCTTCATCTATGGAACCGCTGCCGCATTGGTTTTCCCGACCATCTTCTTCCCAGCGCTCGGCAACACGGCCGGCACCGTGGCCTCGTTTGCGACGTTCGCAGTAGCGTTCATCGCCAGGCCCGTCGGTGCCGTGCTGTTCGGACACTTCGGCGACCGCATCGGTCGCAAGAAGACGTTGATCTCGACGCTGCTGCTGATGGGAGTATCCACGTTCGCCATCGGCCTGCTGCCCGGTGCCGAAACGATCGGCGTGGCTGCTCCGATCATCTTGGTGCTGCTCCGGTTCGGGCAAGGGTTTGCCGTCGGCGGTGAATGGGCCGGCGCGACATTGTTGACGGCCGAGTACGCACCGCCGGGCAAGCGCGGCTTCTATGCGATGTTCCCCCAGCTGGGACCATCGGCCGCCTTCATCTTCTCGAGCGCGACGTTCCTGGCGACGGGACTGCTACTGGGCGATACCAACGAGACGTTTCTGAACTACGGTTGGCGAATCCCGTTCCTGCTCAGCGCCGTCCTGGTACTCATCGGCCTCTACATGCGGTTGGCCATCGAGGAAACCCCGGTCTTTCGGGCCAACAAGCTCGCCGAGGAGCAAGCTCCGGCGACCTCGGCACCGACCAAGCTGCCGATCTTCGACGCGTGGCGTATCCAGAAGCGCGAAATCATCACCGCTGCAGGTGCATTGGCGTCACTCTTCGCATTCTTCTACATGGGGACCGCGTACCTGACGAGCTACGGCACCAAGACCCTCGGGTTCGACCGTCCGTTCGTGTTGGTCACCGGGATAGGCGCTGCGGTGATCTTCGGGGTCGCGATCGCGCTCTCGGCGACCTACTCCGATCGCGTCGGGCGGCGGCGCGTGATCATGGCGGCGTGCATCGTCGCGGTGCCGTGGTCGATAGCGCTGTTCCCGTTGCTCGACACAGGCTCACCGGAAGCGTTCGTGATCGGTATGTGCGTGACGCTCGCGATCTTCGGCGTTGCATACGGACCGACCGGCGCACTCCTCCCGGAACTGTTCCAGACTCGATTCCGCTATACCGGAGCAGGTTTGGGTTACAATCTCGCCGGAGTTCTCGGTGGCGCGATTCCGCCGATGCTTGCCGCACCGCTCACGGCCGCGTTCGGCAGCATCTCGATCGGCGTGATGCTGGCCCTGCTGTCGGTGCTGAGTCTGGTCTGCACCAAGCGATTGATCGAGACCAAGGATGTCGACATGGCGTGAGGGCCCACGACCCGACCGCCAACATCGAAGAACCGCGGCCACCCGGTAATCGGGTGGCCGCGGTTCTTATCGGCTCTCTACGGACGAAACTCAGTCGTCGCCACGGGGCGGCGGCTGAACATCGACCCCGCCGGAGTTGTGTTCCGGTCCCGCCGCAGGATGCTCTGCCGGCACGCGACCGCGAGTCTTGGCGGCCTCGCTGTCCTTGGTGGCACCCTCGGCGAACTTCCGACGCCAGCTCTCCTCGGGACGGTAGGGGCCCGGCTTCGGCCGAACCTTGCCACCCGGGAAGGCCAATCGCGCGATGGTCCGCTGGACCATGCCCCACTGCTGGAAGAACGGTCCGGTGTTGTAGGGCAATTCGTAGCGCTCGCAGATGTCCTTGATCTTCGGCGCGACGTCCGAGTACCGAGTGCTGGGCATATCCGGGTACAGGTGGTGTTCCACCTGGTAGCTCAAGTTGCCGCTCATCAGGTGGAACAGTGGTCCGCCGTCGATGTTCGCGGCTCCGACCAACTGACGGACGTACCATCCGCCGCGGGTCTCGTTCTCGACCTCTTCCTGGCTGAAGGTGTAGGCCTGATCCGGGAAGTGACCGCAGAAGATGATTGCGTTCGACCAGACGTTGCGGATGATGTTGGCGGTGAAGTTGGCGGCCACCGTCGAGAGGAACGTGCTCTCGACGCCGCTGAGGCGACTGTCCAAAAGGGCGGCCGTCCGGCGGTTCTTGCCGAAACGCGCGGATCCCCGCAGCTTGGACGCGAGGCGAGATCTCTTGCTCTCCGGCAAACGACCGCCCGACGCCAGCTGTGCCAACGCGAATGCACCTGCGCTGATCAGCGGCCAGCCCACGTAGTCCTTGACGAACTGCTTCCGTGCCTTGACGCCGATGCCCTTGAGGTCCTCGACGAGTTCCTTGACCGGCTTCTCACCGCGGCGAATTGCTTCGATGTCAAGGTCGTGCAGAGCGACGCCCCACTCGAAGAAGGCCATCAGCAGAACGTTGTAGAACGGCTGGGCCAGGTAGACGGGACTCCACTTCTGACGTGGGTCGATACGCATGATCTCGTAACCGAGATCCTTGTCCTTGCCGCGAATGTTCGTGTACGTGTGGTGCACGTAGTTGTGCGAGTGCTTCCACGAGTTGGCGGTGGACGCGGTATCCCAGTCCCACACCGACGAGTGGATTTCCGGATCGTTCATCCAGTCCCACTGGCCGTGCATGACGTTGTGGCCGATCTCCATGTTCTCGAGGATCTTTGCGATCCCGAGGCATGCGGTACCGGCCAGCCACGCGGGCTTGCTGGTGGAACCGAGCAACAGCACGCGCCCTGCGACCAGCAGCTGACGTTGGGCTGCGATCACCGATGTGATGTACTTCCGGTCCTTGTCACCGAGGCTGGCGTACACCTCGTCGTGAATGGCGTCGAACTCCTTGGCGAGTTCGGCGATCGTCTCGTCGCTCAGGTGCGCCAGCGGGTTCACCGGCTCATCGGTGTCGGTGACGCGCCTCGTGGTTTCGTCGATAGACATACATTCCCCTGTTCGAATGGAAGATCAGAGTTCGATTTCGATGTCGCCCTCAGCGGTGTTGACACAGATCCGAACCGCTTGCCCCGTAGGTTCGGAGATATCCCCGTTACGTAGGTCACGTAAACGCCCCTTCTTCAGGGTACCTACGCATGTGTGGCAGATGCCGATTCGGCAGCCGAACGTCAGATCCAGTCCGGCTTCCTCACCCGCGGCGAGAATCGTTGTGGCACCGTCGCATTCGACGTCCTTTTTGCTGTTTAGGAACTTGACGGTGCCGCCCTCACCAGCGTCGTCTCCGCCGCCGATGACCGGCTGAAAACTCTCGTAATGGAATCGATCCGACTCTCCCTGGTCCTTCCAGTACGAGCGCAGATCGTCCAGATGTTCGCCCGGACCGGAGCAGAACGACTCCCGCTCACGCCAATCCGGGACCAGTTCGTCCAGTTCCGACGCCTTCATCCGACCTTCGTCGCTGGTGATGCGTAGCTTCACCGTCAGCCCGTCGTGCTTGGCTTCCAATTCCTCCAGCGTGTCCGCGAACATCAACTGTTCACGGTTGTGCACCGAATGCACCACAACCACGTCACGGACCTGGTCGTGATGGTCGAGGGCGCGCAACATGCTGATGATCGGCGTGATGCCGCTGCCGGCGCTGATGAACACCATCTTGTCCGGAACCGGACTCGGCAGAGTGAATTCACCCTCCACCTCGCTGAGGCGAACGATATCGCCGGTCCTGATGGTGCCCACCAGATACGGCGAGACCGTGCCCGACGGCACCAGCTTGGGGCTGACGCTGACGAGACCGTCGACAGGGTCGGGATCGGATGTCAGCGAGTACGCCCGCCAGTGGTACCGACCGTCGATGAGTACTCCGAGTCGGACGTACTGCCCGGGCGTGTGGCCCTGCCACTCGAAACCCGGACGGATGTACACCGAGACGGCCTCCGACCCCTCGGGAACCACCCGCTCGACCTTCCCCCGAAGTTCGCGAGTGGTCCACAGCGGATTGATCATCGACAGGTAGTCGTCAGGCCGGAGCGGATTGAACAACGATCGGACTGCGCGCAGCATCGTCCGTCTTACAAAAGAAACCTGGGGCTTGGCCCCCCGTTCAGCCATACTCAACGGTAACTCCGAGAAGCTCGCCGTGCGTACGAATCGCGCAGACTCGAATCAGACTGCTACACAAAGTGAACAGAACACGGAGTTACCGCCGGTCAGCGCGCTCGCGAGACTCGATCACCGAGAGCGGCGCTCACTTTGCCGTACCAGCCGAGCGGACGAGCCGGGCCTCGTGTCGGGACGTCCGCGAGCAAGGCCTCGGCCGTTTCCTCCGCGTCGATCTTGTTGTCGCCGATGCCGCCCGTGGCACCCCGTTTGGCCCATCCGACCACATAGCTGCCCGGAACCGGAGTGCCGTCGGCAGCGGTGATCCGTCCGCCGTCGTTGCGAATGGTGCCGGTGATGTCGTCGAACGGGACGCCCGGCGACGGAGTTCCGCGATAACCGATCGCGAGCAGAACCAGCTCCGTCGACAGAGTGACCGCGTGTTCACCCACCCCCACCTCGATGGACTCCACCGAGCCGTTTCCGTGCAGGGCGGATGGTGCCCGCCCGAACGCGAAGACGATGCGACGCCCTCGAGCACGCGAGCCGAGATCGACGCGCTCGGCCCCGGCCAGCGCCGACGCCGAGGCAGACAGCGGCAATCGATCGATAGCGTCGACAATTCCGTCCGGTCCTGCCACCACCACGTCGACGTCCGGTCGATCGACCAACGCCTTGCACTCGGAACGCGTGAAGGCCGCGAACTCGGGGCCACGGCGCGCGAGAACAACGACCTCGGTGACGCGGTGTCGACGCAATTCGGCCAGTGCATGCGGAGCGATCTCGGTACCGTCGAGCCGGTCCGGGTCTGCGGTGAGGATGCGCGCTGCATCGAGTGCGACGTTCCCGTTTCCGATGACGGTCACCCGCTCGACGCCGGTGAGGTCGATCGCGTCGGCGGGGACGTCGGGATGCCCGGTGTACCAGCCGACCAGGGTGCGTGCGCTGACGGAATTGTCGAGGTCGATACCGGGGATGTCGAGCGCTCGGTCCTTGTCGGCACCGACGGCATAAACGACGGAGTCGAACTTTCGAGCCAACTCGACGTGATCGACGTCCTTACCGACCTCGACGCCGAGCTTCATCGTGACCCGAGGATGCGCGAAGATCCCCCGGAAGTGCTCACTGATGCGGCGGGTGCCGAGGTGATCGGGAGCGACGCCGTAGCGCGCGAGACCACCCGCGGTGTGCAATCGGTCGTAGAACGTGATCCTGGTGCCCGGCACCCGCAACAGGGCTTGCGCCGTGTAGCAGGCGGCCGGTCCGGTCCCGACGATGGCGATGCTGACCGGCGGCAGTTCGTTGACCGTCGACACCGGAAATTTGGGCTCACCCCACTCCGCTACTGCAGGCTTGTCGCGGTAGTAGTCGGCATTGATGTCGGCGTAGATCTGCTGATCCGGCGTCAAGCGGGACACGCGCGTGATCGCGTCCACCGGGCACGCGTCCGCGCAGGCCCCGCAGTCGATGCACGAGCGCGGATCGATGTAGAGCAGCTCGGTCTTGCCGAAATCCGGCTCGTCGGGCGTGGGATGAATGCAGTTGACCGGGCACACCGACAGGCAGGATGCGTCGTTGCAACAGTTCTGCGTGATCGCGAACGGCATGGGTTTCTCAGATGTCCTTCACGGCCTCGAAAAGAGTGGTCAGAGCATGTGCAGACGACGGTAGATCATCTCGGCCGGCTTGGTGACCAAACCGCAGTCGAGGAGAAATGCCATCAGATGCTCGCTCGAGGTGCGCATCATCGTGTGGTGATGAGCGTTGTTCTTCGCTTCTTTCACGGCGCGGTCGACATCGAGGCCCGCAGCCGCGTAGACCTCCTTGTTGACCATGTTCGACACGATCAGGCGGGCAGCGATCGCGACGACCAACGCGCTGGCCTTACGGCGAGCCGGGCTCTTCCCCTCGATGTCTTCACGCATCTGTGCGCGCGCGAAGGTCATGTGTCGCGATTCCTCGACGACGTGGATCTTGCTGGTGGTGCGCACGAGCGGCAACACGTTCTCGCCGCGCATCCAGTCACGCTGCATGACATCGAGAACTTCTTCGGCGACGAGAATGCCGCCGTAGGCCACCTCGGCCGATGCGAGAGCCTTGAAGCCACGGCCGAGCTCGATGCTCGATCGACGCGGCAGGTACGCCTTGATACCCATCTTCTGGCAGGCGCGGGCGAACATGATCGAGTGACGGCATTCGTCGGCGATCTCGGTGAGCGCGAACTGGAAGTCCGAGTTCGAGGAGTCCTTGCAGTACTGATCGCGCAGAACCATCTGCTGCAGGATCATCTCGAACCAGATGCCGGTGCTCATGATCGAGCAGACCTCGTGGCGAGTGAGCGTGATGCGCTGCTCCTCGCTCATCTCGTCCCACAACTTCGTGCCGTAGAGGGTGCTCCACTCCGGGTTGAGGCCGTAGAGGGAGGGATCGAGATCGGCCTCCCAGTCGACCTCCTCGGCCGGGTCGTACGAGAGCTGGGCGGCTGAATCGAGCAAACGCGCCGAAACATCCTCGGGCTCGAGAACGTCGTTCCTGGAGAGTGTGCTGGTCATCGCCGTCGTTCCTTTCATCGTCGAACAGGAGTGGTTAGCTGTTACGGAGATTACCAGGTACTTGCCGACACAGATAGTCACTCGTGCGGAATCGCCCCGATTCTTTTTTCGGGCCCCGGGAGTTCGAGCAACCACAGAACGGAGATTCACCGGTGACCGCAGCTCTACGCGCCGCCCTCGACCGCACCCCGATGCGGCTCTACGCGGCGGGAATGGTGTCGGCCAACGCCATCGGGGCGGTCATCGTGTTCGTGTTGGCGCGGTTCATCCTGCCGTTGCCCGTTGGCTCGGAGGAGATCCTTTCCGACCGGAACTACCTGGCGTTCTTCGTGTATCTGCCGGTCGCGATCGGCATCGGGATCGTGCTCGGACTCCGCGTCGCCAAGCCGCTCGTGCTGTGGCTGCATACCGGCGGTACGCCGTCGGAGGACACCGCGATCGCCATCGTGCGACTGCCGCTGCGTCAGCTCGGTGTCCACGTTCTGCTGTGGGCCCTTGGTGTCGCCGTGTTCGTGGCGGTCAATGCGTCGGCAGGCGCAGCGTTGTCGATCATCGTCGCCATCGCGGTCAGCTTCGGCGGGTTGGCGACCTGCTCGTTGGGCTATCTGGTTGCCGAACGAACGCTCAGGCCGGTCACCGCCGCGGTGATGGACGTCAGTGAGGTCACCGACACGGTCGCGCTCGGCGTCAAGCTGCGTGTCGTCCTCATCTGGGTATTGAGCACGGCCATCCCCATTCTGGGTCTCGGTCTCATCGGGCTCGGCAGATTGATCGACACCGTCATCCCACCCGAGGTCGACCTGTCTCCCGCGATGGTGTCGCTGTCCGCTATCGCCCTGGTCGTCGGATTCGGCGGCATGTTTCTGGTCGGACGCTCCGTATCGGACCCGCTACAGCAGGTCAGCTCCGCCATGCAACGCGTCGAAGCAGGGGCGACGGACACCCGCGTCGACGTCTACGACGCTTCCGAGATCGGCCGTTTGCAGAACGGGTTCAACAAGATGGTGGTCGGTCTCGACGAGCGCGAGCGACTGCGTTCTCTGTTCGGCAGGCACGTGGGCCACGACGTGGCGCAGCGGGCATTGGCGAGTGCTCCACGCCTCGGCGGCGAGAACAGGACGGTCGCCGTGCTGTTCATCGACCTGGTGGGTTCGACGGCGATGGCCGAGCGAGAGTCCGCGGAGGCAGTGGTCGATACTCTCAATCGGTTCTTCGCAGTGGTAGTCGAGCACGGCGAACGTAACGGCGGCTTCGTCAACAAGTTCGAGGGCGATGCCGCATTGCTGATCTTCGGCGCTCCGGTCGATCACCCCGATCCCGCCACGGCGGCACTGCGCACCGCACGCACCCTGGCCGTCGCCCTCGCCTCCGACGGCGGCTTCGAAATCGGCATCGGCGTGACGTACGGGCCGGTCATCGCAGGCAACATCGGAGCCGAATCCCGCTTCGAGTACACCGTCATCGGCGACACCGTCAATCAAGCGGCCCGGCTCACCGATCTCGCGAAAGACGACCCGAACACCGATGTGCTCACGTCGTCGGTCGTGCTCGATCACGCAACCGCGGGTGAGAGGAAGCACTGGAAAACAGGTGGCTCCGTGACGCTGCGTGGACGCTCCACACCGACGGTACTGGCCGCACCCGTCCATCGGCACGGACCGCCCGCCACACCGTAGAAATTCGAAGGTTTCCCGTTCGGTGCCGATGGGGCATACCCCCCGAACCAACTCACCCATCGCGCATGCCGAGACATTGACTGGTACAACGTCTCTCGCTCCGAAAGGCACCCATGTCCGCAATTCTGTTCGGCTCGATCAGCACGCTCGTCGACACATCCGAACTGCAACGTCGCTCGTTCAACGAGGCCTTCGCAGCCCATGATCTGAACTGGAACTGGTCTCGTGAGGACTACCGTTCCATGCTCGGGTCGAACGGTGGTGCCGACCGGATCAGCGAATATGCGTCCGATACGGGCACCGAGGTCGACGCGGCCGCAGTGCACGCCACCAAATCGGAGATCTTCCAACGGTTGATCGGCGAATCCGACGTGAAAACGCGTCCCGGCGTTGCCGATACGATCGACTCCGCCAAGGCGAACGGCATCAAGGTGGGCTTCGTGACCACCACGTCCCGCGACAACATCGATGCATTACTGGCGGCCCTGAGCCCGGAGCTCACCGCCGACTCCTTCGACGTCATCGTCGACGCATCCTCGGTGGACGCAGGCAAGCCCGATCCCGCGTCCTACGAGTTCGCTTTGAAGACGTTGGGCGAGAACGCATCCGACAGTGTGGCCATCGAGGACAACGCCGGCGGCGCGGCGGCGGCAGCAGCCGCAGGCATCACGTGCGTCGCATTCCCGAACGAGAACACTGCAGGCACCGAGTTCGGCTCGGCCACCGACACCGTCGATGCACTCGATCCCGAGCGCGTGCGCGCTCTGATCTCAGCCTGACCCTTCATCCACCCCAGGAGTAATTGTGAGCAATCTTCAGGCCCAGGTAGTTGCCGGGGACAGGTCGTTTCGCGTCGAGGGATACGAGCGCATCGAGTACGACCTGATTTACGTCGACGGTGTGTTCGCCCTCGAGAACACCGAATTGGCCGACAGCTACCGTCCGTACGGACGCGCGCTGATGGTCGTCGACGAGTCGGTCCACGAGATCTACGGGGACCGAATCCGCGCGTACTTCGATCATCACGACATCGCGCTGACGGTGGTCCCGGTACAGATCAGGGAAACCGCGAAGTCGCTGGAGACCTTCGAGCGCATCGTCGGTGAATTCGACGCCTTCGGCCTGGTCCGCACCGAGCCGGTCCTGGTGGTCGGTGGTGGATTGACCACTGACGTAGCAGGTTTCGCATGCGCCAGCTACCGACGCAACACCCCGTACATCCGCATTCCCACCACGTTGATCGGCCTGATCGACGCGAGCGTGTCGATCAAGGTTGCCGTGAACTACGGCAAGCACAAGAACCGGCTCGGTGCGTACCACGCATCACAGAAGGTGCTTCTCGACTTCTCGTTCCTCGGCACGCTGCCCGAGGACCAGGTGCGCAACGGGATGGCGGAGCTGATCAAGATCTCCGTCGTCGGCAACCTGGAAATCTTCGAGATGCTGGAGCAGTACGGCCCGGAACTGCTACGTACTCGCTTCGGCCACCTCGACGGGTCACCCGAATTACGTTCGGTGGCAGATCGATTGACGTACTCGGCCATTGCGACGATGCTCGAGCTCGAGGCTCCCAACCTGCACGAGATCGACCTCGATCGCGTCATCGCCTTCGGCCACACGTGGAGCCCGACACTCGAGCTGACGCCGCCCGCTCCGTTCTTCCACGGTCATGCCATCAATATCGACATGGCACTGTCGACGACCGTCGCCGAACAGAGAGGCCATCTGTCGAGTGCCGACCGTGATCGAGTGCTGGGCGTCATGAGCAGCATCGGACTGGCGCTCGACAGCCCCTACCTGACACCCGAGTTGCTCTCGGAGGCAACGGCATCGATCCTCAAGACCCGTGACGGAATTCTGCGCGCCGCAGTACCCGACCCGATCGGCACCTGCCGTTTCCTCAACGACCTGGATGCGAACGAGCTGGCCGATGTGCTGACCTTGCACAAGAAGATCTGCCTCGACTTTCCACGCGCCGGCGAAGGCCTCGACATGTTCACCGCACCGACGCCGTGACTGCGCAGCCGCGACCGGTCACCCCGACGACAATCCTGGCCCGCGAGCTCGGCGAGATTGCCGCGCTACTCGACGCCGGGGTGACCGACGAGCTGACCACCCGTGTGCATCGGGCCCGCGATCTCGCGGCGGGACTCGACCCGTATCTCGACACCTGCACCACCTCCGAATCTGCGGCTCTGGCCACGTTGGCGTCGCGGACCCGCTCTGCGGACTGGAGATCACGTGACGTGGTCTCCGGTTCCGGGCCCCTGGAGATGGAAATGCTCTCCGGCCATGTGGAGGGACGCTTCCTGGCGTTCCTCGTACACATGACCCGGGCGACGCGGGTGCTCGAGATCGGCATGTTCACCGGTTACTCGGCGCTGGCGATGGCCGAGGCGCTGCCCGCAGGCGGCGAGGTCGTCGCCTGCGAGGTGGATCCGTACGTGGCCGAGTTCGCGCAGTCCTGCTTCGCGGAATCGACTGCAGGATCTGCCATCACGGTGCAGGTGGGTCCTGCGCTCGACACCTTGCGCGGACTGGACGGGACGTTCGACCTGGTGTTCATCGACGCCGACAAGACCGGATATCGCGCCTACGTGGAGTATCTGCTCGAGAGCGATCTGCTCTCCGACGGTGCCGTGATCGCCGTCGACAACACTTTGCTGCAGGGGCAGCCCTACGCTGCACAGCCGAGCGAGAACGGCCGGGCTATCGCCGAATTCAACGACTACGTCGCCGACGACCCTCGCGTGGAACAGGTTCTGATTCCTCTGCGCGACGGCGTGACGCTGATCCGGCGCACATGATCCGCACCGTTGCAGCACTGATCGGCCTCACGGCCACCCTTCCCCTCGATCTTGCGGTGGTGGGGGTGGCGGCGCTGCGCGGTACCCGGCCCGCCACCCATCGAACCCGTTCACCCAGAACGATTCTGATCAGTGGCGGAAAGATGACCAAGGCCCTGCAACTCGCCCGATCCTTCCATCTCGCCGGGCATCGGGTGATCCTGGTGGAGTCGGCGAAGTACCGCTGGACCGGACATCGTTTTTCTCGCGCTGTCGATCGCTTCCATTGCATTCCCGATCCGGGTGATCCGGGATACGCGGAGGCCCTGCTGGACATCGTTCGCCGCGAAGGGGTCGACGTCTTCGTGCCCGTCGCAAGCCCGGCCGCGAGCATTCACGACGCGGACGCACGTACGCTCCTCGATGCGCACTGCGAGGTGATCCACGGCGACGCGGACGTCGTGCGAATGGTGGACGACAAGTCCCGATTCTCCGAGCACGCAGCGTCATTGGGACTGCGTGTTCCCGACTTCCGACGCATCACCGACCCCGCCCAGATCGACGAGTTCGAGTTTGCGCCGGGTCGTGAGTACATCCTCAAGCGAATCTCGTACAACCCGATCGGCCGAATGGATCTGACGCGGTTGTCGGCGCACACGCCCGAGCGCAACTCCTCGTTCGCCCGGAGCCTGCACATCACCGAGGACGACCCGTGGATCCTGCAGGAATTCATCGCCGGACAGGAGTACTGCACACACGGCACGGTGCGCGAAGGTCGCCTTCAGGTGTACGGCTGCTGCGTGTCGTCTGCCTTCCAGGTCAACTACGACATGATCGACAAGCCCGAAATCCTCAGCTGGGTAAACACATTCGTCTCGTCGCTCGATACCACCGGGCAGCTGTCGTTCGACTTCATCGAGTCCGCTGCCGACGGCCGGGTCTACGCCATCGAATGCAACCCGCGCACCCATTCGGCCATCACGATGTTCTACGACCATCCCGATCTGGCCGCGGCGTACCTCGACGACGATCATCCGATGATCGTGCCGCGTCCGACGGCCCGGCCGACGTACTGGATCTACCACGAGCTGTGGCGTCTGCTCACCGAGGGCAATCGAGCACCTCGTCTCCGCACCATTTTTCGCGGCAAGGACGCAATCCTGACCGGCTGGGACCCGCTGCCATACCTGCTGGTGCATCACCTACAGATTCCATCCCTGCTGTTGCGCAATCTCGCGGCGCGTCGCGGCTGGTCTCGTATCGACTTCAACATCGGCAAGCTCGTGGAGAACGGAGGCGACTGATGGCACTGTCGGTCCTGGTACTCGTCGGATCTTCGGTGGACGAGTTCCACTGCGATCTGTCTCGGGTGTACGCGGGGGGCTTCCTCGACGCGCTCGGAGACGATCCCGCGTACGAACTCGAGGTGGCTTTCGTCTCCCCGGGTGGGCTGTGGAGCTTTCCCGGCGGGATCGACTCCGCCACTGTGGCTGCGGCACCGCAGATGTCCTTGGCTCAGGCGGTGGAAGTCATGTCTGCGTGGCACTTCGACGTCATGGTGCCGCAGATGTTCTGCCTGCCCGGCATGACGACCTACCGCAGCCTGTTCGATCTCATGGATGTCCCGTACGTGGGCAACACCCCGGATGTCATGGCCATGACGGCGGACAAAGCGCTGGCCCGTGCCGTCGTCGCTGCTGCCGGAGTCGCCGTCCCGGCCGGCATGGTGGTACGCAGTGGCGGCACAGTCGATCTCGAATTACCCGTCGTAGTCAAGCCCGTCGACTCGGACAACTCGATGGGAGTCACGCTCGTCGAGGACAACGACTCTGTGGCCTCCGCAATCCGCGACGCGCTGGCGTATTCGTCTGCCGCACTGGTGGAATCGTATATCCCGCTAGGACGCGAGGTTCGCTGCGGCATCATCGCGGTGGACGGCGAGCTGGTGTGTCTTCCCCTGGAGGAGTACGCCGTCGACTCCGTGCGCACGAGTGCCGACAAGTTGAATCGGACCGCGGACGGGGATCTGTACCTGGTCGCGAAACAGCAGACCAAAGCGTGGATAGTCGACACCTCTGATCCGATCACCGAGAAGGTCTGGGCGGCAGCACGATCGTGCTATCGAGCGCTCGGCTGCCGGCACTACGGGCTGTTCGATTTCCGCATCGATCCCGACGGGGAACCCTGGTTCCTCGAAGCCGGTCTCTACTGCTCGTACTCACCCTCGAGTGTGCTTGCGGTGATGGCCGCGGCAGCGGACATCACGATCGACCGCCTGTTCGCGCACTCGCTCCGGGAACAGTCGGTGAAGGAGTTGGCATCATGACGCTTGGAATGGAGATTCGCAGTCTGGATCTGGACTCGGCTTCGGTCGACGACATGCGAACGCAGCTGGCCGAATACGGTGTACTGATCCTGCGTGACCAACCGATGGACGACCGACGCTTCATCGAGTTCCTTCGCCGGTTCGGTGATCTCATGTTCACCGAGGGTGAGACTCCGGTCCCGGGATTTCCCGACCTGAATGTCGTCAGCAACATCGGCCGCACCACGCCGCCGAAGTCGACGTTCCACGTCGATACGACGTACGTGCCGAATCCCCCCGCGTACACGGCATTACGAGCTGTGTGCGTACCGACAGCCGGCGGCAGCACACAGTTCAGCGACCAGTACTCGGCGTACGAGACGCTGCCTGCGGCAGTGAAAGAGAACCTGGCGGGGCGTACGGTGACGCATCGGGTGACCGGGGTGGCGTCGGACAGCGATTCCTCTGCCGAGCATCCGTTGTTCGCAGTACATCCGGTGTCCGGCCGCACTGCACTCGCGCTCTCGGCACCGGCCCGATGCGTCGCGATCAGCGGAATGAACTCCGAGGACACGCACGAGACCATCCGGTACCTGTTCGAGCACTCCACTCGAGCGGACAACGTGGTGCAGCACGCGTGGGCTCCTGGCGATCTGGTGATGTGGGACAACCGATGTGTGATGCATCGGGCCGACCACAGCGGGGTGGTCGGAAACAGGGTGATGCACCGCGGAATGATCGCGAATGTGGAGAACACGTCGGTTATGTGACCGACGACTCAAAGAGTTGCTGGTTCGCCCCACGCCCGGAGAATCGAGTCATGACTTCCCCTTTGTCGATCAGCCGCGAAACAGCCGTCGGCGCCGAAGCTCGCCTGTCCTGGATTCTTTCCGGACTCGCGGGGATGGTGGGCGCAGTGGCGTTCTTGCACTCCGCCGGTTATTTCGTGACCTTCATGACCGGCAACACCGAACGCGCTGTCGTCGGCCACTTCGGACACCCGGAGGGCAAAGAGGTTGCGCCAGGCGCTTCGCCGTGGGCTGCACTGGCCTTGATGGGGTCGTTTCTCGCGGGCGTGGTGATCTCCTCGATCTGCAGGCGGCGCTACTGGTCGAACCATCCGCACGGTGCGACTGTGTTGACCACCATCGCACTCGCCGCAGCCGGAACGATCGATATCGCCATCTCCGGTTGGTCGTCCGCAAACGTGAACTTCTACCCGATTCTGTTGGTGGCCTTCGCACTCGGCGCGCTCAATACCGCATTCACGAAGAAGGAAGAGACGTACATTCCGCTCAGCTACGTGACCGGAACGTTGGTCAAACTCGGTCAAGGTATCGAGCGGCATCTGTTCGGGGGCGGGACACACTACGACTGGCTTTGCTACACAGCCCTTCTCGGGTCGTTCGCACTGGGCGGGGTGGTCGGCGCATTCATCGGCGTCGTCATCACCGGGCCGCAGGTCCTGCTCCTCACCGCACTGATCAGCTTCGGCGCGACGATCTTCACGTTCACCCACACCGAGCGAAAGTCACTGCTGGGCTGATGACGCGTGCGGCGCTATTCCGCAATCAGCGCTGACGATCCTACGATCGTTCGCAGCATCTGCTCCACCAGCGACCGGGGCAGGCGTGATCCGATGAGCACCTGTCGCTGAATCAAGCCCTCGATCATCACGACCAGTGTCTCGGCTTCCGCCTGCGGGTCCTCGGAGTCCAGTGACGCAACGATCCACTGGGCGAACGTGACGAATGCGCCGCGCTGAGTATCGAACAACTCGCGCACCTCGCGATCGTGCTGAGCCTCGCCGAGCATGATGGCCCGCGCAATCACCCGCTTGGCTGCGTCGCCCGTTGTCATCGCTTGGATGAAATCCACGATTCGTGTCACCACAACGTCCACGGTCAGGGGTTTCACGTCGACCAGACTGCCGAACGTAGCCCCGGCAATCTCGAAGTCGCGGGCGAACAGTTGCCCCAGCGCCAAGTGCAGCAATCGACTTCTGGTGGGCGCGTGATAGTTCACCGAGCCCGGGCCGAGGCCGGCTGCTTCGTCCACCGCCCGATGCGTCAGCCCACGAAAGCCTTTGGTGGCCAGCACGTCGATCGCCGCTGTTGCGATCTCGTCGCGTCGCCGCACTCTGGATGCGTCGTCCTTGGGAGTGGCAGGACTCATACCGGGCAGTGTACTGACTGGTCGTTGACATGCCCTGAGCCCGCGACTTACTCTCAACACAAGTTGAGCATGGGGGACAAATGAACAGGAAACCGACACGGCGTCAGGTCGTCGTGGGGGCGGCAGTAGCAGTGACCGCAACCGTCCTCGGGACTGCCTCGAGGGCGGTCGCGGCACCGACGGTGGGGTCTGCAGACGAATGCGGTCAGCGTTACCAGGGCTACCGCGACACCGACCGAGACCGGCCGTACGCCCACTACATGGCCGAGCACACGACTCCGGTGCCGACCGTGGTGGCCGATACCTACGCAGGCCCCCCGCTCTCACCCGACGCGGTACCCGGATTCGACTCGATCACAACCGATCTCGCTCCCACCGGGTATTCCAGGGTCGAGACCGGATACGGACAGAGAGCCGACGGGGTGACGTTCGTGGCGGTACGCACGGTGATGCCTCGGGTGACAGCGGCGATGTGGGACTGGTGGTTCGGATGGCATTCCACCGAAGCCGCTCGCTACAAGCTGTGGCATCCCGATGCCCACCTCTACGCCGCTCTCGCGGAGGATCGAACGGCACTCGACATACCCGACAAGGCCAAGTACGTCGGCAACACGACCTTCGTGGACGAGTACGTCGGGCCGAAACTTCAGCAACTGGGCATCGGTTTTCGTGACCCGATTGCGCACGGCTTCGACGTTCCCTCGGATCAGACGATCGTCTTCGGTCGAGTGGGAAGCTCCATCGCACCGGTGGACCTGGGGTGGCTGGCCCATCAGGTCAGACCCGTCGACGGTGGTGCCGAGATGCGCAGCCGCTTCCACCTGAACCTGCGCGGGTTGCACGTACCGGACGTGAAGCAGGCTGCGTGCGCCGTCCGCCGGGGAGCGTCGGTGGATCCGACCGACCTCGTACTCGGGCTCGATCTGGCCCGAGATCTGATGCTGCACTGCGGGCAGGAGATGAACCACCTCGCCGGCTTCCTGCCGGAGCTGTACGCCGAGTTCGGGAGCTAGTGCCCCAGAAACACCTTGGCCAACACGATCAGCGCAGCAACCGTGGCGGTGGCCAGCCCACCGAGAAGAGCACGGAAGGTCAACGGATTGCCGCGAATTCGCTCCGTGACCATCTGAATCGTGGCGATGCGCACCACGATGACACCGCCGGCCAGCAGTTCCGACCACTGCGCCGGAATCACCGACAACCAGCCGAGAGCAAGCATCAGCGCGGGGACGGTGCCGGAACTCAGGATCGGGACGGCATCACGTAGTTCCTCGACGGCCTTGAACTTGCGTTGTTCGTCGGTGGCATTTCCATGCGCCTCGGGTATTTGACTACTGGCCACAAAATCGGCGAACACGTGCGCCAGGAACGTCGTCCCTGCCGTAGCCAGAACCAGGACCGCAGCTGTTCCGTGCTCGATCGAGCCGGGCGTCGACGCCGCGACCGCCGCGAGGATCAGGATGTTTCCGTAGACGTAGGCAGAGAGCCTCCTGGCTGCCCGTGCGGGCTCGAGGGGACCGTCCGCACGGGTCACCAACCGGCGGTACAACCGGGTTCTACGAATACGGGGCTCGGCGTCGGTCATGCAGCAGATCGTTGCACGACCGGGGTGATCATCGGGTGGGCACGCCGAGCCGGCCGGCCTGGTAGTCCTCGAACGCCTGCAACACCTCGGACTTGGTGTTCATGACGAACGGGCCCGCCATCGCAACGGGTTCCCGAATCGGCTTGCCACCGAGAACGAACACCTCCAGCGACTCCCCCACCGCAGACGCGGACATCTCGATCGTGTCGCCGCGGCCGAACAACGCCGTCTGCCCCATCCCGATCGGACGCTTCTCCGCACCCACTGTGCCCTCGCCCGCGAGAACGTAGACGAGTGCATTGAATTCGCGCTCCCACGGCAACGTCAGCGCCGCGCCCGGTGCGATCGTGCTGTGCGAGAGCGCAATCGGAGTATATGTCGAACCCGGCCCCTGCAGACCCGCGATGTCGCCCGCAATGACACGAACCAGCGCACCGCCGTCGGGACTCGATGCCAAGGCCACCTTGCTACCGGTGATGTCCTGATAGCGCGGGTGCGCCATCTTGTTCTCCCGCGGCAGATTGACCCAGAGCTGAACGCCGTGAAACAGCCCACCGGACATCACCAGATGCTCCGGCGGGGCCTCGATGTGCAGAATTCCCCCACCCGCCGTCATCCATTGGGTGTCGCCGCCGCTGATGATGCCGCCGCCACCGTGAGAATCCTTGTGCTCCATGATGCCGTCGATCATGTACGTGACGGTCTCGAATCCGCGGTGCGGATGCCACGGCGTGCCTTTCGGTTCACCGGGCGCGTAGTTCACCTCGCCCATCTGATCCATGTGGATGAACGGGTCGAGGGACGACATGTCCAGTCCGGCAAACGCGCGGCGAACCGGAAAACCCTCGCCTTCGTACCCCGTCGGGGCCGTCGTGACGGACCGGACCGGCCGGGGTACGGCGGTGGCGTCGGGCATGGGGATTCGGGGCAACGCGAGGATGTTGTCGACCGTCACTGCGGGCATGGCTTCCCTTTCGGCAGGGTAGTTGACTCTGCAACTACTGATCGAGCTCAACCTACCGGGGCCCGACGGTATTCCCGCCGTCAGCCCTGCTGGTCGGCCAGCCACTGCCGAATCTCGTCGGTGGGCTGCTCGACGATGTCGTCGAATTCCGAGTGCTTGCCCACGAACGCCTCCACCAAGGGACAGATCGGGACGATGCGTTTGGAGTCCGCCCGGGTGGCGTCGAGTGCCTGCTGCACGAGAATCGTTGCCAGACCACGTCCGCCGTACGCCGCGTCGACCTCGGTGTGGAAGAAGATGCGTCGCGCATCCTCGTCGTCGACGAACTCGGTGAAGCCGACCTGTGTGCCGTCGACCGAGACGGTGAAACGATCTGCCTGCTGCGCGATCTCGACCTCGGCACCGGTTTTGTCGACCGTCATCTCGTGCTCCTCGTTCCTCGATGGCGCGAACCGCACCTGGTTGCTCACGATCGTGCACGATCGGCGGAAATCTGTCGATCGTGGCCGGTACCGAACGCCTCGGTCCGCCGCATTCCCGATCGACAGTCGCATACGGGGGTGCCGACCGGCCGATACTGCCTCTGTACGGTGGAGCGAAGGACCTCGACCGATGAATCATCTAGGGGAAGGAACTTCATGGCTCAGCCAGACAGGCTGGAGAAAGACCCGAACAAGGGTTTCGTGGCCCTGCTGGGGTGGAGTTTGGCCGCGGTGGAAGCACTGGACAAGTTCGATCGGCGCTACGTCGTCGTCGCCCCGGAGTGGGCCGAGGCGTACTGCACCGAGCACGACATTCCGTACCTACCGTGGAACTTCGAGCGACTCAACGATCGCTCACTGGAAATCGCCGAGACCCTGCAGGACAAGGGTGTCGATGTCGCGATTCCGTTGTACGAAGAGACAGTGGAGTGGGCCGGCGCCATCAACTCGGTGTTGCTCGGCAACCCACGCCTGTTCGGTCAGGCAATGCTGTTGCGCGACAAGTCCTTGATGAAGCGCCGCGCTCAGCTCGGCGGCATTCGGGTGGGCATCTTCGAAGAAGCCCACGACCGTGAGGACGTCATTCGATTCCTGAAACGTGTCAACCAGACGCTACTCAAGCTCGACGGCGATCCCAACGACCCGATCCATGTCAAGGCCTTCGACAAGGCCGGTTGCCTCGGCCACCGCGTCATTCGTACCCCTGACGAGGTCGACTCCATTCCCGACGAGGAATTTCCGGCGCTGATGGAATCGCACCTCGACGGCTGGGAGTTCGCCGTCGAAGCATGGATTCACAACGGCAAGATCAAGTTTCTCAACATCTCGGAGTACGTCACCCTCGGATACTCGGTGTTCGTTCCTGCGACACCCGAGCTGGAGAAGTACCGCGAGCAGATCACGGTGCAGATCGAGAAGCTGATCAAGACCTTCGACATCGAGTTCGGCTTCATTCACCCCGAGTACTTCGTCACCAGCGACGGCGAGATGTACTTCGGTGAAGTTGCTTACCGCCCACCGGGTTTCAAGGTCTTTGAGCTGCTCGAGCGGGCCTACGGGTTCAACGCGTACCAGGGCCTCGCATTGGCGTTCGACCCGAAGACCACCGAGGAGGAGATCGACGCCTTCTTCCCGCGCGAGGTCGTCGATGCGACGGGCGTGGCCGGATGCTTCGGCGTCTATCCACGACGACGCGTCGTCAGCCATCTGGAAATTCCGGAGGAGACGGCCGGGCACGATTACTACGAGACCAACGATCTGTCGGCACCCGTCGAGGAAACCGTCACCAAGAGAACAGCGTTCGGCACCCACTGGGGACTGCTGTACTTCTTCGGCGAAGATACCTATGTCATGCGTGACTTGCTGAAACATCAGGAAGAACTGGACTTCTACGTGTGAGGCAACAACTCGGCAACGACCACGAACCCACGACGCAGACGATGAACGACTCTGCACCGGTCGACAAGGCTCCGGTCGACAAGGCTTTGATGTCGAGACTGGCCCAACTCGACCACGCCACCGAGGCGTTGGCCGGTGCACCCGAGTTCAGTAAGAACACCAAGGTGCGGCGGGTTCTCGACGCGCTGCATCGAGTTCTGTTGCAGCCCGGTGGTTGTCATGCAATTCGTGAGCGCGCCGAGATGCTCGAGAATGCGGGGCTCTTCGCGGGCACCGATTGGGCGCAGCCGGACATTCTCGTTCCAGGATTCGTGGGGCCCAGCCTGCGCAGCGGCAACGACGACACCTTCGTGCTCGAGGCGACCAGCGAACTGCGGATGGTCGCGATCGTTGCGGGCGAGTACGAGCATGCTGCGGTCACCGCCGAGGATGCCCGTCGGTTCCTTTCTCAGGTCCTCGCGGTCAATCTCGACGTTCTGTTCACACCCCCGTCCGAGTCGGAGCGAGTTCGCCTCGGTCGTACCGCGCATCTGATCCGTGATCTGTTCGGGTACGTGGCCGGGCAGATCGGCTACGACAGCGTGCTCGACGAGTTGGTCGAGGAAATCTGGCGGATCCTGCGGCAACGCCCGATTCAGGTGGACACCATCAAGGATATGGTCACTCGCATCGCGATCTATCGCGACGACCCGACCGTCGACCTCGGCACCTCCGGGCAAGGCCTGGACCGCTTGATCACGGCCCTGTTCGGCACCACCGATGCGTGCCGGGAGGATCCGGGCGTGGAGGTGTACCGGTCGCGGCTCGAGGCGATGGACGTCGAGGCGCTGCAGTTCGAGGCCCGCGGATTCGCGCGAGCGATGCACGACACCGGACTCGTCTCGCCGTACCACGCGACGTTGACGCAGTACCTCGTCGATCACTACTCGTACGTTCTCCCCGAGGCGTTGGGACTGTCGGATACCGGTCGCACGTGTCTGACGCGCTATCCGGAACTGGTCCATCGCCTCATCGAGGAGACGGTGTACCCCGAGACCGCGCAGTGCCTGTACGGATTGGCACTGCTGCTCGATCGCGGGATTCTGCATCAACCGCCGATCGTGCCGTCGTTGTGGCGGCAGATGTCGCTGAAACTCGCACCCGCAGTGCAGGACAAGTTGAACACCACGTTCGGGCCGGTCCCGGCACCGGAGTCCCGCTTGCTGGGTGGACTGTTGTCGATGCTCGGGCAACCGCTCGGCGTCGGTCAGGGCGACAACCCGACGTGCCAGTCGGCGCGGGCACTGTCGATGTGGGCCTACAACGATCCCGACTACCTCCTGCAGATGGTGGTGTGGGCGGCGCGTGACGAGGAAATAGTCATGCACTTCGAGGGGCAATCGATCTCGTCGACCGAGAGCGCCAGTGGAGTCGCCACATCGGACCCGGTGGATCTCGATCCGGTGTCACTGCTGCTGGTTCCGCACCTCGACCGCATCTACGCCGAGATGGTCAGGCGCTGCGCCGATCGCCCCGGCGATCCGCACCGCTGGGTCAACCCGGAGTTCCACGGGTGGTGGTCGGCTCGCGAGTTCCACATCGACGTCGACGTGGCCACCGGAAACATCGTCGACCTGGACGCATTCCTGCGGCAGTTCTACGCGGCGTATCACCCCGAGTACAACGGGCATCAGCCGCTGATTCATCCGCAGCCCGCCGGTGTGGCCGTAACCGACAGTGCTGCACGGTATGTGGGGTGGCACGCCATCACCATCCTGCGCGTGACCACCGACCCCGACGGCGTCATGCGGGTCTATTTCTTCAACCCGAACAACGACAGCGGGCAGGACTGGGGAGACGGCGTCGTGGTGGGAACGGCGGGCAACGGCGAACGCGCAGGCGAAGGCTCGCTGCCGTTCGACCAGTTCGCCTCACGCTTGTACATTTTTCATACCGATCCGCTCGAGAACGGCGAACCGGAGAGAATCCCCGCCGAGGACATCGATCGGATACGCGGCTACATCGAACGAAGTTGGGGCGCAGAACGATCGGTGCCCCAGGCCTGAGTACTGCACTGCGCCATCGAGATCCGCAAACGCGCGCGCGTTTGCCAAACGCGCGCGAAACAGGCCGCGAATCCGCGCGCACTTGACGAATGCGCGCGCGTTTGCGCCTCGTGGTCGCTCAGTTCTTCTTGTCGAGCGATTCCGGCTTGTGTACTGCATCCTTGCCCGACTTGTCGCTCTCGACCCGGTATTGAGGTTCGTCCTTCGAGGCCTTCACGGTTCTGCCTGCGGCTTCGGTCTCGGAGGTGATCTTCTCCACCACCGTTCCCTCGGTCGTGGTTCCGTGGGTCTGCCATTCGACCTTGTCGCCCTTGTGTAGTTCCTTGTCACTGTTCAAGTCGTCTTTCGCCATGTTCGGGCGGTCCCTTCGTCGGTGATGTCCATCGACGCGTACCCGCGAGAGTCTCGGCGCAATCACCTGGTTCCCAGAGCGGGTGCCAGCGTGGTGAACCAGGCTTCGCGTAGCTGATCCTCGAACAGCGGCCATGTGTGTGCGCCCTCGTCGCGCAGGGAGACCGTGGCCGGCACATCGGCCTGGCGCAGTGCGTCGACGAAGATCGACGTGCAGTAGTTCACCATCGCCTCGACCGCCATTCCGCCGAACGGGGGAATCGCACCCTCGGGGATCCGGTCCACCGGTCCGGGAAGTCCGCGGGACGAGCTGACGTACACCGCGGTTCCGCGCAGTCGTTCGACGTTGAGCGATGGATCGTGGTCGCGCCATCCCTGGCTTCCGGGCAGACCCCACATGTTGAACGGGTTGTTGAGACCGCCGGCGATCATCGCCGAGATACCAGCGGTGGCAAGCGGATTCGACGGTGCCGGACATCCGCTGAACGACGCGGCGGCGTCGAACACATCCGGGGCCTGGATCGCCAGATCCAGTGCGGGGCCACCGCTCATCGACAGTCCTGCCACACCGCGCCGACCGTTGGATCCGTAGGCGGCGTCGACGGCAGCAGGCAGTTCGCGAGTCAGGTAGGTCTGCCACATGTTGGAGCCCAGTACCGGATCGGATGTCTGCCAATCGGTATAGAAGCTGAAGCGACCTCCGATGGGTGCTACGACCGTGACGTTCTTGTCGAGAAAGAACTGTTCGACGCCGGAGTTGTTGAGCCACCCCACACCGTCTTCGTTGCCGAGTGCACCGTTGAGCAGGATCAGGCTCGGGGCAGGTCCGCCTCCCGGCGAATGCAGAATCTCGTTGGAGATGACGCGATTCATGGACGGGGAGAACACGTTCAGCACTGCACGGGTGGCCGACACCTGATGGATCCCAACGGCTCCCGCGGCCGCGTCGGCCGATCCCGAGTTGCCCGGCAGGGCCTGGGCCGACGTTCCGGTCAGCAACATCGATCCCAGCACGGCGGCCGTCACCACCGCAGCGGATCGAGTTCGCTTCTTTCTCTTCAGTCCCATTGGCAACATCAGCACCATACGAGGGTCGCACGGATTCCGCTTTCTACCGCTAACGATCAGATTACGAAACCGATCGGTTCGTACGCTTGGTCGATGACGTCACGGAGTCACACCACGGATCCGTGCGGCCTGCAGAGTCAGATGGTGGCGCTCGGCCAACGAAGGAGCCGACTGCGCTGCGCGGGCGTACAACTGCGCGGCCTGCGTGAGGTCACCCGCCTTCTCGTGCAGATGCGCGGCCGCCGCAGTGTGCCTCGGGATCGTGGAATCGACCTCGGCCAGCGCCGCGAGCCCGGCGGCGGGGCCGTCCGCTTCCCCGACGGCCACCGCGCGGTTGAGCTGCACGACGGGGCTGTCGGTGAGGGCGACCAACTCGTCGTACCACTCGACGATCTGCACCCAGTCGGTCTCCTCGACTCGCATCGCGTCGGCGTGCAGGGCGGCGATCGCCGCCTGGGCCTGGAACTCACCCAACCGATCTCGGGCCAGCGCCGCCTGCAGAATTTGCACGCCCTCGGCGATCAGTGCTGTGTCCCAACGGGATCGGTCCTGTTCGGCCAAGGGGATGAGTCGACCGTCGGATCCGGTTCTCGCCGAACGGCGCGCGTGGTGCAGCACCATCAGCGCCAACAGACCCGCCGTTTCCTCGTCGTCGGACAGTGTCGCCAGCTGCCGCGTCAACCGAATCGCCTCCGCCGCAAGGTCGACATCTCCGGTGTACCCCTCGTTGAACACGAGATACAGCACCCGTCGTACCGTGCTCAGGTCGCCCGGCGCGTCGAAACGCACATCACGCACCGCACGTTTCGCTCGGCTGATGCGCTGCGCCATGGTCTTTTCCGGCACCAGATACGCCTGGGCGATCTGGCGTGTCGTCAGTCCACCGACGGCGCGCAGGGTCAGCGCCACCGCTGCCGCCGGAGTCAGCGCAGGATGCGCACACAGGAAGAACAACTGCAGCGTGTCGTCGACGCCGCCCACGCTCTCCGGTCCCGGCTGTGCCGCCAGTCGGTCTTCTCGATCGCGACGCGCCTTCTCCGAGCGCTGTCCATCGAGGAATTTTCGCCAGGCGACGGTGACGAGCCAGCCCTTCGGGTCCGTCGGCGCGTCACCTGCCCCGGTCGAGAGTGCCCACGTCGAGGTCGCCTGCACCAACGCCTCCTGCACGGCGTCCTCGGCCGACGCGAAGTCCGCTCCGCGGTGGACGAGGACGCCGATCACTGCGGGCGTCAGTGCCCGCAGCACTCCGGGATCCATGATGGTCGTCAGTCGGCGATCGTGGGAGGAGCCTCCATGAACGGACGCAGCTCGAGCCATTCGTCGATCGGCTTCCCACCGGCACCGGGCGCTGCCGACAGCTGCCCGGCCAGCTCGAGCGCGCGATCGTAGGAGTCGACGTCGATCACCATCCAGCCTGCGATGAGGTCCTTGGTCTCCGCGAACGGACCGTCGGTGACCGGAGGTTTCCCTTCGCCGTCCGAGCGCACCCACGTTCCCTCGGGGGCCACGGCCTGCGCGTCGACGAACTCGCCGGTCTTCTCGAGCTCGGCGGCGAAATCTCGCATGAACTGAATGTGGTCGTGCACTTCGGCCGGGGTCCACCGGTCCATCGGGATCCAGTCGGCAGGCTCGGGGGCTCCGCGGTAATGCTTGAGCATGAGGTACTTGGCCATGATGTCTCCTAGCGTCGGATGCAGCCATTCTTTCTGCATTCGACCCTGGGACGTAACCGGTCCGCAGAATTCGACATGTTCGAGAAAAATTGTTCTCAGCGCATCGTGCGGCCTGCCGAGCCGAGCATCTGCGTCGCCTCGACCACTCTCGCCGCCATCGCAGTCTCGGCCGGCTTGCCCCACGATCGGGGGTCGTAGGCCTTCTTGTTGCCGTACTCGCCGTCGACCTTGAGGACCTGGTCGTACTTGCTCAACATGTGCCCTGCGATGGATCGGGTGAAGGCGTATTGGGTGTCGGTGTCGATGTTCATCTTGATCACCCCACTCGCCACCGCGGAGGCGATGTCTTCTGCACTGGATCCCGATCCACCGTGGAACACCAGATCGAACGGGTTGTCCTTACCGGTCTCGGCTCCGACGACAGCCTGGATCTCGGCGAGAATTTCTGGGCGGAGGTGTACCGAGTCAGGGTTGTAGACGCCGTGCACGTTGCCGAAGGTCAGGGCCGTCATGTATCGACCGCGCTCCCCTGCGCCGAGCGCGGCGATCGTGGCCCGAGCATCGTCGACAGTCGAGTACAACTGTTCGTTGATCTCGTGTGAGACGCCGTCCTCTTCGCCTCCGATGACGCCCACTTCGATTTCGAGGATCGTGTTGGCCTGCACCGACAGATCGAGCAATTCTCGAGCGACACGCAGGTTCTCGTCGAGCGGCACCGCCGAACCGTCCCACATGTGCGATTGGTACAGCGGGTCGAGTCCGCGTCCGCGTCGGTCGATCGCGTCGGCCAGCAGTGGCCGCACCCAGTCGTCCAGATTCTCGGCGGGGCAGTGATCGGTGTGCAGCGCAACCGAGATCGAATAGTGTTGCGCCACTTCGTGGGCGTACTGGGCGAGCGCCTTGGAACCGGCGAAACGGTTCTGCACGGCGTTGCCGGAGAGGTACAGAGCGGTGCCGACCGACACCTGGATGATGCCATCGCTCTCGGCCTCGGCGAAGCCCTGCAGCGCTGCATTGAGCGTCTGCGAGCCGGTGACATTGATCGACGGGTAGGCGAACCCGCCCTCCTTCGCACGGTCGAGCATGGCCGCGTACTGATCCGGACTGGCAATGGGCATGAGCTGTCCTATCTTTCGGGTGCGGCCGGTATTCCGGCCGAGGTTGCGGCGCAGCCGCAGGAATTGCGATGGTTGAACGTGGTCGGCACTCGGATCGACCGAGGCGTCTCGTCCCGCCCCTCGATGCGATTCAGCAACAGGTCGGCTGCGGTTCTTCCTATCGTCTGTACGTCCTGAGCAGCGGCTGTCAGGCGAGGCTCGAACAGATCGGACCATTCGAAATCGTCGTAGCATACGAACGCGAGATCCTGCGGAATCGACAAGCCAAGGGCACGAACGGCTTTGAGTGAACCGATCGTCATCGAGTTGTTCATCGACACCAGTGCCGAAGGCCGGTTCGAGCTCGACATCAGTGCACGTACGTGCATCTCGGCCACCTCGACGTTGGACCTACCATCGAGGATGAGCCCAGGATCTAGGTCGACTCCCCGATCGGCGAGCGCGCGGGCATAACCGTCGAACCGTTCGTTCGTGGAGGAGATTCCTTCGATTCCGCGGACGATCGCGATGCGACGATGGCCTGCATCGAGGAGGTGGGCGGTGAGCTCGTAGGCCGAGGCGTCGTTCTCCGGACCCACCTGATCGCACGGAAGATCGAGCATCCGGTCGATCAACACCAGAGGGGTACCACTACGCACGATCTCCGGAATGGTCGTCGACTCCGATCCTGCTGCGGGAGCGAGGATCATGCCGTCGACCTGACGGTCCAGCAGGGAATCGGTCACTCGCCGCTCGGACAACGGCTCGTCGTGCGAATCACCGAGAATCAACACGTATCCGGCCTCGGACAGTCGTTGCTCGACGGCGTGTACCAAGCTGCCGAAATAGGGATTGGTCAAGGCGGCGATCGAGAGCCCTACCGTATTGGTTCGGCCCGCGGCGAGCGAGCGGGCAACGACGTTGCGTCGGTAGCCGATCTCGACAATTGCCGCGTCGACGCGTTGGCGGGTGGTCGGGTTGACGTTACGGGTGCCATTGAGAACGTGCGAGACAGTCGACACCGACACTCCTGCTATGCGGGCGACATCGTCCATCGTGGGCACGTCAATCGGCCCAGCGCTGTCGGGTCCGCGAAACCGTCATGTCAGACGCAGAATTCGATCGGCGCGGCCTGCGGTCGACCCGATCAGTTCCGCATTCCGTTCGTCCGAGCCCAGTGCCCAGAACTCCGCGTCCTCGTGCGACTTTCCGTAGGCCTCGTGCCGAGCTACCAGGCGCTCGTGCCGAACCCTTGTGTGCGGAGCCAGAAACCAGACCTCGTCGATCATCGACCGCGCAGCAGGCCACGCGTCGGACTCCATCAGCAGATAGTTGCCCTCGGTGACCACCAGCGGAACAGTCGACGGAACCGGGATGGCCGAACCGATGGACTCCTCGATCTCGCGCCTGAACCTCGGTGCGTACACGATGGGGTCACCGGGTTGCTGGTCGTGAATCGCCGCGATCAGTCGTGCGTATCCACCGTCGTCGAACGTGTCGTGTGCACCTTTGCGGTCGAGCCGGCCCAGGTCGATCAACACCTCGTTGGCCAGATGGAACCCGTCCATCGGAACCAGTACCGCGCGCTCCGGCCCGAGCGCGTCGACGAGTTGCTGCGCCACCGTGGACTTTCCGGCACCGGGCGCGCCGGTCAGGCCGAGTATGCGCCGTTCTCCGGCGACGGCGAGTCGCCCGGCCAGCTCCACGAGCTCTCCGAGTGTCGCTCTCTGTACGTCCTGATCAGTGCTCACCGTTGTCGCTTTCGAGTCCGTCGGTAGTGAAGTGTGTCAGCGGAAGTTCGTGTAGCCATGCTCGGGGTCCGACCACCGAACAGCGCAGTGCCGCAACGCGAGCCGACCTGTCGATGCGCTCGGCCAGAGAGCCCGACTGCGTCGAGTAGTAGGCATATGCGCCGTGGAAAGCATCTCCGGCACCCACGGTGTCGACCGCTGTCACCGGCTCCACATCGACCGAGCCGGACGACCCCTCGGCCCACCATTCGACGGGCTCGCTGCCGTGGGTGGTGACGACGGTATGCACGCCCGCTCCGACGAGTGCCGCTGCAGTGGTAGCCGTGTCGGAGTTGCCGGGGGTGCGAAAGTCCGCCGAGCACACCATGTCCGTGGCATGCGGGATCAGCTCGCTCATCACCGGCTTCCACCGACCGGCGTCGACGACCAGGGTGGTAACCCGCGCCGCCGCATGTTCCGCGGCGGCGCGGGCGATCAAGGGGTGGTGCCCGTCGACGAGGACGACATCGGCACCGGCCACTACCGTCTCGAGATCCTCGGGCGGTGGAACTTCGGAATGCACGGCGTCCGCCGAGACGACCGACCGGTCGCCGGTCGATTCGATCACCGTCACGGCCGAGACGGGCACCGACCTGCTGGTGCCGAGGGCCGCGTCGAGCACGCGGACGCCGAAGGCGGCCAGATCGGCTTTGACCAGCTCGGCCACCGGGTCGTCGCCGAGTGCGGTGACGAGCACGGCCGTGCCGCCGAGCGCGGCGAAGGTGACGGCCGCGTTGGCGGCCGGCCCTCCCGCCGCGACGAACTGCGCACTGGACGTGATCTTCTCGTTCGGTGCCGGAGCGGCCGACACTCGATGGATGACGTCGAGTGTGGCCAGTCCAACGAAAACTCCTACCGGAGAATCCCTTTCAGACGCCTGCGCGTTCATCGTCGGTCGGCTCCTCCGCACCGGTCATCAGCGCAACGACCTCGGACATGGTGCGGTTCTTCGGATCGACGACGCCCGCGCGCTTGCCGAGGCGGTGAATGTGAATCCGATCGGCAACCTCGAACACGTGCGGCATGTCGTGGCTGATGAGCACCACCGGTATGCCGCGGTCGCGAATGGTTCGGATCAGATCGATCACCATGCCCGATTCCCGCACGCCGAGCGCGGCCGTCGGCTCGTCCATGATGATCACTCCGCGTCCGAACGCCGCTGCCCGGGCAACTGCCACGCCCTGACGCTGACCACCGGAGAGGGTCTCGACTGCCTGATTGACCGACTTGATACCGATCTTCAGATCCTGCAGATGCTTCGACGACTCCTCCCGCATCCTCGGCATGTCCAGACGCCGAAAGAGGCTGCCGCTGATGCCCTTACGCTTGATTTCGCGTCCCAGATAGACGTTCGAGGCGATGTCGAGCGCCGGAATGACGGCCAGGTCCTGATAGACCGTCTCGATGCCGGCCGCTCGCGCGTCACGCGTGTTCTTGAACGACACCGGCGATCCGTTCATCAGGATCTCACCCGAATCCGGAATGACAGCCCCGGCCAAAGCCTTGATGAGACTGGACTTTCCGGCACCGTTGTCGCCGATCACCGCCAACACCTCACCGGCCCGCAACTCGAAATCTGCACCGTTGATGGCCGTCACGCTGCCGTAGGTCTTGACCAGACCACGCGCTTCCAGAGCGAGGGGGGCATTCACTGTGACCTCCTACGTGCGAATTGATCGACGGCCACCGCGACGATGACGAGAATGCCGGTCGCGACGTTCTGGTACAGGCTGTCGACGCCTGCCTGCGTGAGCCCGTTGCGCAGCACACCGACGATCAGAGTTCCGATGAGAGTCCCGATGACTGTCCCGCGGCCACCGAACAGGCTGGTTCCACCGATGACAACCGCGGTGATCGTTTCGAGGTTGGCGTTCTGATAGGCGTTCGGATCGGCGTTGGGGATCCGTCCGAGCGCTGCCCATGCCGCGATCGCCGCGATGACACCCGTGACGATGTAGACCGAGAACAGCACACGTCCGGACTTGATGCCGGAGCGGTCCGAAGCCTGCGGGCTACCGCCGACTGCGTAAATGTGCCTACCCCAGGATGTTTGGGACAGGGCGTACCACATCACTGCGTACACGAGCAGCATCACGACCACGCCGTAGGTGGTGGAGAAACTGCCGATCTTGAACGAGGTACCCAGCAGCGTCAGTGGTCCGCTCGGCACCTGGTAGGTCTCGGAGCCGGCCAGCAACCTGGTGGCTGCTTGGATCGCGGTGAACGTGCCGAGCGTGACGATGAACGGTGGCAACCGCAGCATCGTCACCAATCCGCCGTTGATCGCGCCGAACGCAACGCACACGGCGAGCGTCGAACCCAACGCTACGACCGGTCCGTTCGCCCCGGCCGACTGTGCCATCACGATGGTTCCCATCACCGCGACCGCACCGATCGACAGATCGATACCGGACGTGAGGATGATCAGGGTCTGGCCGACGGCGAGAATGCCGACGACCACAGACTGCTGGAGAATCAGAGAGACGTTCTGCGGGTTGAGGAACGAGCTCGAAATCGAGCTGAACACGATGATGGCAATGACGAGTGCGGCCAGTGGCCCGAGCAGCGGTTCACGCAGGATGGTGCCCACGTTGAACCGGCTCGGTGCCTTGGGAGGCGCAGCGGTATCGGTACTCACGAATCAGATCCCTGTGTTCGCCGGTACTTCGCGATCAGCCCCAGCAATTCGCTTCGCCCCACGCGGTGTCCTGGGATTCGATGCCGGCTACCGGCTTGTCGGTGACGAGCTGCGAGCCGGTGTCGTTGAATCCACTGGGCTTGGTGCCGTCCTGAGCGAACTTCACGACCGCGTCGACGCCCTGCTCGGCCATCTTCGCCGGGAACTGCAGCACCGTTGCGCCGATGATGCCGGACTTGACGTTCGCGATGCCGGTGCAGCTACCGTCGATGGAGCCGATGGTGATCTGATCTGCGCGGCCGGCGGACTGGATTGCCTGGTACGCACCCGCCGCGGCGGGCTCGTTGATCGTGTAGAGCGCGTTGACGCCCGGCGCACGCTGCAGCAGGTTCTCCATGGCGGTCTGCGCCTTGGTCTGGTCGCCGTTGGTGTTCTCCTGGCCGACGATCTCCGACGAGCTGTCGGTCAGGCCCATTCCCTCGAGGAAGCCGTCGTGACGGAACGTGTCGACAGTGCCGCCTGCGGTGCCGTCGAGCATGATGACCTGCGGCGCTGTGGTTCCGAGCGTGCCCTTGACCCATTCGCCCTGACTGACGCCTGCCGCCTTGTTGTCGGTCGCGAACGTGGCGTCCACCGCGTCCTCGGGGTCGGTTGCAGTGTCGAGGGCGATGACGACGACACCGGCGTCACGTGCCTTCTTGATCGCGTCGAGCACTCCGGTCGACGAGTTCGGGGTGATCAGAATTCCCTTCACGCCCTGTCCCACCAGGTTCTCGATCGCTGCGACCTGTCCTTCGTTGTCACCGTCGAATGCACCCGCCAGAGCCACCAACTCCGCACCACTGGAATCTGCCTGCGCCTGAGCGGCCTCGCGCAGCTTCACGAAGTACGGATTGGAATCCGTCTTGGTGATGAGACCGACCTTGACGCTGTCCGAGTCCGAGCTGCTGCATGCGGTCAGGCCGAAGACGAGCGAACCGGCCATGAGCACGGTCCCGATCGTCAGCGCAGACTTCCGACGGTGATTGAACATGTGGACTCCCTTGTCCCCTAGCCACGCGGTCGCGTCGCTCGATTGCAGGAGCCTAAGGCGCATACAAGCGCTTGCGCATGCGCTTTCGCAAAACAAACTCGGAGTCTTTTTTGACCGACCGGCTGACCGGTTCGTGACGGGGGTCACGCTTATCGACGCCGCCGCCCTAGTTCTCGCCGCCCCAGTTCTCGCAAACGCGCTCGCGTTTGCCATCCGCGCGCGAACCAGTGCCCGATCGGCTAGCTATTCCGCCCGCATCTGACAAATGCGCGCGCATCTGCGGAGTCGATCGATCGTCGGCCCACGCCTCTCAGCGCGTGAGTGTGTTCCAGAAGTCGCAGTGATGCTCGGCATCGGCGTCGATCACCGAGATGTTGTCGGAGACGAACTGCAGCACTGGAGTGGCGGTGTCGGTAGTGCGCGGCCACAGCGGCGCACCGTCGGCACTGGGAGTTCCCGTATGGGCGAACGAGGTGAGGTACGCGATCATCGTTCGGGCGAGGTCGTGCTGCGCCGGAGTCTTCAGCAAATCGTGACCGGCAATGTCGAAGAAATACGGCATGTCGGTTGCGTGAGCCGCGTCCTGTGGCACACCCGATGCGCCGACACCGCTGACGTCGGCGGTCCCGGTATCGGCGAACTCGTACGAATACACCGGCGCATCCGCTGCCAGCGCTCGGTTGTTTCGGTACGTGGGGCACGACCATCCGGCATCGGTGGTTGCCGACGCCCATGCCAGCGCCGCGGACGGAAAGTTCTGCAGCGGATACAGATCCGCGACCCGTGCGGCATCGGAGCCGAATGCATCGGAAAGGAGGGTGGGGTAAGAATCGGCTGTCACCGTGCTCGGGTCCGCCAGCAGCGCGCCCCCGACGAACGAATTCTGTTCAGCCCGGTTCCCGCCGGAGAACACCGGAACATCAAGCGCTGCACCGGCTTCGACGGCACGCGCCGGATCGGCGGGGAGCAACTCGGTATCGTAGGCGAGGTCGTCGGAGAAGTTCTGTCCCTGCGCAACCAGGGAGTCGATGGGCAGAGCCCGCAGACACTCGAGGGTGTTCGAGCCCGAGCAGCCCAGCTGCTTCGCGACTTCGATTCCGGTCGCCTCATTGTCTGCAAGCGAAACGTACGGCCGCTGTTCTGGCACACCCGGGTAGATCGAGTCGGCGGGAAAGTCCAACGCACACGAGCCCGACATGATGGCGGCCTTGTCCACCAAGCCCTGCGCCGCAGGCGATGTCAACACAGCGCACGCCGCCATACCGCCTGCGGATTCTCCGAATACGGTGACGTTGTCGGGGTCTCCCCCGAATGCTGCCGCATTGTCGTTCACCCACCGCAGGGAATGAATCTGATCGGCGAACCCGAAGTTACCGGACCCGCGCAGACCGGGTAGGCCCAGATAACCGAGCATGCCCAGTCGGTAGTTCACCGTTACCACGATGACATTGCCCTCGGAAGCGATCCGTTGAGCTTCGTAGGCAGAGCCCGATCCCGACGTGAACCCGCCGCCGTGCCACCACACCATCACCGGCAGTGGATCATTCGACTTCACCAGCGGCGTTGTCACATTCAGGAAAAGGCAGTCTTCGTCCGTCGACTGTGCGCCACCGGACTCGGTCGAGCTCTGCGGACACTCCGAACCGGCCACGGCGGCGTCGGAGTCAGCACGGGACATCGGAAGAGGTTGCGGCGGTGCCCATCTCAGATCACCGACCGGAGGCTCGGCGTACCTGATCCCGAGAAACTGTCGTGTGCTCTCGGTGCCAAGGCCGTGCACGGTTGCCGTGGTCGTGGCGACGTCGAGGGGTGCGTTGTCGGATTCGTCCGAGGTCGACGCGCACCCGGCGAGCACCAGAAGGACTGCACCGAGGGCGATCAGCAGCCTCCTCATCGGTCATCCGATCGTGTTGCAGCGTCGAACGTTCGGCGCAATTCGTCCGCAAGCACCTCCGCATCGTCGCCCGCCCCGACTCGCCACACTGCCGCATCCAGAGCGGCGCGAATCGTCATCACCATGATTCGCGTATCGAATCGGCGGAATTCACCACTGCGCTGACCCTCTTCGAGCAGGGCATGGACTTCGAGCATCTCGGCTCCGTGCTCGGCTCGTTCACCGCGGACAGGGACCGCGGCGACGATGGCCGACAACGCCTTCATGTGCCTCGGATACGCACCGTAGAACGCGACGCTGCCACTGATGAACTGCAACAGGGCTTCTCGACTCGACCCCGCCGCGCGTACGAGAGGACCGACCTCCGCTTCACCCAGTGCGTACACCAGCCGAACGACACCGTCGAGAAGCTCCTCGCGACTGCCGAAGTGGTAAGAGATAACGCCGCGGCTGATGCCGGCACGCTCTGCTATGCGCACGAACGACGCCTTCTCGACACCTGCTTCCGCGATGACGTCGACAGCGCATTCGATCAGCTGTTCGCGACGGGCGTTCTGAATGAACGTGGGTTCGGGGCGGTCCGCCTTGGCAGAGGGCATGAGCCCTACTTTAGCACCGCTGCATAATTTTTCCCAGCTATGTCAGACATTCGCAGGTGCCGCCAGTGTCCACGATTCGCATCCGAACACGGGATCCCGCTCGCGAACCCGAATAGTGGACGCTCAGGTCACTTACTCGGCGAGTCGTCCCCCGCTACCGAATCCGGCTCGTCGTAGGTAACCGTGATGTCCTGGAATCCCTTGTTACGCTGCGCTTCTGCTTGGCCGGTGTAGGAGTTCTTGTCCCCTTCGGTGAGTTCGACGTTGTCGGTGAACGGCGTGAGCAGTGCTCGGGGATGCAGGTGATCGACCCTCACGGCATTGATTTCGATGCACAGCACGATCAGCACCGATGCGACGTACAGGAAGCCGAGCAGACCGAGGACGATCGCGAAGATTCCGTTGGCAGCGCTGGCATTGCCGACGACGTAGCGAATGTAGATCCCGCCGAAGGACTGCAGCGCCTGCCAGATCACGGCGGCGATCGCTGCACCGGGCAGCACCTCGCGAACACTCAGTGCACGTGCGGTTCCGATGCGAAACGCTGCTGTGAAGACCACGACGTTGACGATCACCGCACCGATCAGTGCCAACGCACCGCCCGCGAACCCGAACACACCCGAGGACGCGACTCCATTGAGGACGGTCAACCCGATGATTGCCGTGCCGACGGTACTCAGAAGCAACAGCCCGCGCAGGCGTCCCTTGATCGGATCGGGTTGCTCGTTTCGGGGCACCGACCACGCGGTGTTCATCGCGTACTGGGCGGCCAGCGACACTCCGAGTCCGCCGTACAACGACCCGACGACGCCGATGACGATGGCGGTGGTTCCGCCGCTCAGGCGATCGGGCTGACCGAGTTGGTCGCCGATCACGGGGATTTGGCTCATCGCCGAATCGATGATTCGGGTCTGCAGTTCCGGATCGCCGGCCAGCACGATCCCCAACACCGTGGTGAACAGCAGCAGTAGCGGAAAGAGCGAGAGGAACGAGTAGTACGCGATCAGAGCAGCGAGGTAGCCGCCTCGGTCGTCGAGAAACTTGTACAGCACTGCCAGCGGAAAACCCGCCGACGGGTGTTTGCGCTGATAACTGTCCACTTTCGCGACCATCATCGGTCGAATGTATCCACAGCCGACGTCGCGGAAACGTCGACGGCACGTGTGACCTAGATCTCTTCACGCACACGTGCGCTTCGGACGGCAGCCCTCGACTAAGTAACCAGTACCAACCCAGGACGAGGAAAGGAACTCACATGAGCTTCATCGACAAGGCCAAGAACGCAGCAGAAGACGCCATCGGCAAGGCCAAGGAAGTTGTGGGCGACGCCACGAACAACAAGGACCTCGAGGCCGAGGGCAAGAAGGATCAGGGTTCGGCAGGCGTGAAGAAGGTCGGCGAGAACATCAAGGACACCTTCAAGTAAGTCTTTCCGCCGAGGGGACCGTCGATCGCACGATCGACGGTCCCTTCTGCTTTTGCACCTGTATAAAATGCACAGAACCGGCTGTAGCGGTCGGCAGGGCGTCCAGCAGACGGCGCATGTTCATGGACCTGTCCGGCGGACGACGGCAGAGGTCCCATGCGAGAGGACAGTGTGAATGTCGCAACAGTCGACCGATAGGCACCCTGCCAGTACGTCCCATGCATCGTCGCTTGCCGAGTTCGCTCGGTCACTCCGCGACACCCGTCGTTCCATGCCCGAGACGATCAGTGAAATTCTGCGTACTGCGATTCGGCTGATCCCAGGAGCCACCGTCGGTTGCGTCACGACGGTGAGCAAGGGTGAGCGAACCGTCGTGGCGTCCACCGATCCTGTTGCCGAGGAGCTGTGTCGACTTCAGTACGAGCTCGACGAGGGCCCGATTCCCACCGAGGTCCGTCATTTCGACGTCGTCGTGTCCGACGACCTCACGTCCGAACCGCGATGGCCGGAATTCGCCGTCCTTGCCGTCGGCGAAGGTTTCAAGTCACTGGCCGCATTTCAGCTCTACAGCAACGCCGATGACCTCGGCGCGTTGGTTTTCTACAGCGACGAACCCGGGGCTTTCGACGCCGATGCCGTCGAGATCGGTGAGGCGCTCGCCGCCCACGCCGCGATCGCGATGCTCGGTGCCCGCGACAACGAACAGTTCCGTGCAGGCTTGGCCAGCCGCGACATCATCGGCCAGGCCAAAGGGATGATCATGGAACGCTACGATCTCGACGCGGTGCAGGCCTTCGAGCTGCTGGCGAAGCTGTCGCAACAACAGAACCTGCCGTTGCACAGGGTGGCTCGCGATCTGGTCGAGACCGATCACCCGACCAACTCGACCTTCTGACCGGCCCCCCAGGTTTCGATTTCCGCGTACGAGGAAGCCTGTGGGTGGTACCGGCTCACAACACGCGATACCCGCGGGCGGTTATGTCGTTGAGCCAACAGCGATCGACCGCTCGTCGCTAATGCTCCGGTTGGCATCTCGGACACCACCAGGTTCGACGCCGATCGGGGTTACCGGGGACCTCAGCGACCACCCGAACGTGCGTCCCACATCGCAAACATGGCTTGCCTGCTCGTCCAGCGACCCAGTGCGAGCGTCCTCGTCGTGTGTCGCCGGTGGTGACCTGCATCGCTCCCGGAACGGACGCGGAGTGACGCATCGCCCGCTCGAGCAGCGCGACCAATTTCTCGGCATCCACGTCACTCGACCGAGTCCACGGCCACAGTCCGCGTAGGAAGCACAGTTCGTTCGCCCATAGATTGCCGGGCCCTGCTATCACCTTCTGATCGAGCAGAGTCGCGATGATCGGCCGATCCGTCTGAGCAACCACGTTGGCCACCGCCGTGTCGGTATCGAACGTCGGCTGCAGCGGGTCCGGACCCAGATGCGCAACCAGGGCATTCATGTCGGGTGTGAAGCCGTAGTCCACTACCGGCAACAGAATTCCGTAGGCGGTGGGCCCATCGACCACGGCCAATTGCACGCGAACGTCCGGACGCACACGCTGCGGAATCGATCGACCGGCCCGTACCACCGTCCACGAACCGCTCATCCGCAGATGTGTATGCAGCGTTGTGCCACCATCGAAATCGGTGAACAGATGCTTCCCATGAGTTCGATGCGCGACGACGGTTCGCCCGGCCAGATTCTCCACCGCATGTGCCGGCACGTTCAATCTGCCGGCCCGTAAGGTGGTGCCGTCCAGGGCTCGACGCAGCCTCGCGGCCAGCGCGAACACGGTGTCACCTTCGGGCATGCCTGTGGTGTATCCCTACTTCCGGATACGCAATCCTGCGTTCCGCTACGGCGCAACCGAGGATCGAAGGATGCCCGACGGCGTCGGCCGCAACACCGACGCGAGTTCCGTCAACGGAACCGGCGCCTCGACGAGGGCTTCCCACGGATACTTCGCGCCGATGTCGTGCAGGAAGGCAACGGCCTGATCGAGATGCCGCGGTTCGTAGTTGTGAACGCCGGTGACCGTCAGCCAGTTTCGGACCACTGTTTCGGGGTCGACGGTAATCGGTGGACCCGGCGCGACGGAACCGGCGAGCACCAGGCGGCCGCCGACATCGAGTCTGCCCAGCGCAGCCTGTACAGCGGGCGACGAACCGGAGAAGTCGATGGCCACATCTGTCGGTGCACCATCGTCCTCGCAGGCTCCGAATTCACGGGCTCTGTCCTGCCGCTCGGGGTCTCGATCGAGCACGCGGACCGTCGCACCTCGCTCGGTGGCCGCTGCCGCAGCAGTGATGCCCAGCATTCCTGCGCCGACGATCAGTACCCTCCTGCTGTCGAGAGCACCCGCCGCCTCGAGAGCCGCCATGACCGTGGCCGTCGCACACGCAGCCGGTGCGGCGACGGCGTCGGGCATGGTCTCGGGAACACGAGCCACAGCGGTACCGCGAGGAAGCACGATGTGCTGGGCGTAGGAGCCACTGAGAACCCAAGCCCCTTCGGCAGATTCGTGCCCTACCTTGCGCACGGCCGAGCATTTGGCCGTGAAACCTCTGTCGCATCGGCTGCACCGGCCGCACGGCACGGTGACCGACCATACGATTCGATCCCCCACCTCCACAGGGGATGTCACATCGCCGACGTTTACCACGTGGCCGACGGCCTCGTGCCCGAGTACCGACGGGCACGCACCGGTCCGGCGTCCCGACACCGTGTGCAGATCGCTCCCGCACACCGTCGCGAGATCGATGCGGACCAGCAGGTCACCCGATTCGAGTGTGGGAATCTCGATGTCCCGCATCTCGATTCCGTCACCCGTCCATAGTGCAGCCCGTGTCACACCAACAGCGATCTGATCCACCCGGAGATCCTTTCCACGATGTACACGACGACGAAGATCACCAGAACGATGGCACCGGCAACATCGAAGTTCAGTGTCCTGATGGACTCGAAAAGTAGGAAGCCGATACCGCCCGCACCCACGATCCCCAGGATGGTGGAGGTACGGATGTTCACGTCGAGCAGATACAGACTCGACCCGACCATCGACGGAATGGCCTGTGGGACAACAGCACTCAATGTCCGATTCCACCAACCGCCACCGACCGACGCGACGGCCTCGAGGGGGCCGGGATCGATCTCCTCGATGGCGTCGGCGACGAGCTTGCCGAGAAACCCGACGGATCCGATGGCCAGTGCGCAGGTTCCCGCCACCGGACCCAATCCGAGCGCCGCGACGAACACCACCGCGAGAATCAACTCGGGAACAGCCCGCACCAACAGAATCCAGGACCTCGCGCACCAATACACCACGGGATGCGGAGTTGCGTTGCGTGCGGCCAGGACTCCGATGGGTATCGACAACACGATCCCGATCGCGGTGGCCACAACACCGATGGCGATGGTCTGGACGGCGGCGTCGAGCAGGTCCGATCCCAGGGACGAGAAGTCCGGTGGGATCATTCTTCCGAACACTTCGACCGACGGCCCGATCCACGTCAGCAGCGACCGCGGATCCAATTCGAGCACCACGAACGACGACACCACCGCGACGACGAGCACCGCCGACGCTCCGATCCGCATCAGTCGATCGCGCTGCGGACCGGCCGCGGACGGAACCAGCAGCATGCGGCGAAGAGCCATGGCCGCCAACTCCATTGCCGCGATGATCACCAGGATCACCAGCACGATTCCGAGAGCACGCGGGTAGATCAAACCACGCAGGGCGTCCTGCAGTGCGAAGCCGATACCGCCTGCCCCGACGAAGCCGAGGACCACCGACATGCGTAGGTTGATGTCGATCCGGTAGACGAACGCTCCGATCCATGCCGGAACGACCTGCGGTACAACCGCATTGATCATCTCTCGAAAGTAGCCCGCCCCGGCGGCGCGCAGTGCCTCGCGCGGTCCCACGTCGGTCTCCTCGATGGCATCGGCGAACAGTTTGCCGAGCATGCCGATCGAGTGCAGCGCGAGGGCGAGGATGCCGGGCAGCACCCCGATTCCCAGCGCCCTGACGAACAGCACCGCGAACAGCAGGTCCGGCATCGCCCGGCAGAAGGTGATGATCGCCCGAGCGACACTGTGCAGCATCGGATGCGGCGAGGTGTTCCGCGCGGCGAGAAAGGCCAACGGAACCGAGACAATCGCCGCAAGCACGGTGCCGAGCACCGCCATGAGCAATGTTTCGACGGCGAGTGAGACGATCCGGCCGGTGTCGTCGACGCGAGGCGGCAGCATACGTTCGACAAGGTTGCCGACGTCGTCGAGACCGTCGAGCAACGTGGTGGGCGCGAAGTCGATGTACCCCGCCGAGAGCACCGTGACAACGAGCGCGACGACGCCCAGCGCCGGGAACAGCCATCGACGTCGCCGCGGATCGTTCTGTACTGCAGCGTTCGTGGGCCTCGGTTCGAAGGTGACGGTCACGTCGGTGCCACCGCGGACCTGTTCCCGGCGTCGGGGGCAATCCGCTGATAGATCGGCATGATGTCCTCGCGCTCGAGCCCTGCTGCCGGGCGATCGAGCACCACCCGACCGTCTCGGAGACCCACGAGTCGGTGCGCCCAACCGAGCGCGAGATCGACCTGATGCAGTGTGCACACCACCGTCAGTTTCTCCTCGCTGCACACTCGCTGCAACAGGTCCATGACCACCCCCGCATTCTCGGGATCGAGGGATGCGACGGGTTCGTCCGCGAGCACGATCCGCGGTCGCTGCATCAGGGTGCGTGCGATCGCCACCCGTTGCTGCTGCCCGCCCGACAGAGTGTCGGCGCGGCGTTCGGCGAAGTCCGCCAATCCGACTCGGTCGAGACAGGCCCGAGCCTCTTCTCGCATCACCTTCGGGTAGGTGAGTGCTCCGTAGCGCGGAATCGACAGGCGGCCGATGCCTCCCACGAGTACGTTCTCGAGGCAACTCAACCGACCGACGAGATTGAAGTGTTGAAAGATGAAGCCGACATCTCTGCGCAGTTCGCGCACCCGGCGACGGTTGGCCAGATCGACTCGAATGTCGAGTGCGGTGACACTGCCCGAGGTGACGGGATGCAGACCGTTGATGCATCGCAGTAGCGTCGACTTGCCGGAGCCCGAAAGCCCGAGCAGCACCAGCATTTCACTGCGGTGCACATCGAGGTTGACGTCCGCAAGCGCGGTGGTCGACCCGAACGTCTTGGTGACGTTGCGGACGCTGACGACCACGTCGGCCCTGTCCAAGGAAGTGGACATCGTCAGCCCTTGCACTTCTCGGAGGCGGTGATCTCGCAGACGTTGCGCACACCGTCGTAGTCGCTGTCCTGCGCCGGTACGACGCCCCAGGCATCCTCGTCGGTGATGCGGCATTCTTCGGCGCAGATGCCGTCGGCGACGAAAGCATCCGAGTTCATACCCTCGCTGAACACGTCCTGAAGTTTCGCGATGGCGTCGGTACCCAGATCGTCGTTGGCCGCGAAGAGCGAACCGGCGATCGTATCGGACTTCCAGACGGTCTTCAGCTCGCCGGGTGCAATCTCGCCGTTGTCGATCATCGTCCGGTCGACCATGGTGTCGAACGCGAATCCGGCGTCGCAATCGCCCGCATTCACAGCAAGTACCGATGCATCGTGCCCGCCGGCATAGATCGGGGTCATGGCGGCCGAGATGTCGGCCTCCGAACCCGAGGCGATGACGTTGTCCTCGATCAGTCCTGCTGTCGGATAGAGGAATCCGGATGTCGAACTGGGGTCGACGAAGCAGACATTCTTGCCTGCGTAATCGGCAAGACCGTTCACCGACGCATTGTCGGACCGGGCGATTCCGTAGGACTGATAGCCGGGCTTGCCACCCTCGTCCTGGACGACGGCTCCCAGCGGCGTCATCTCGGCCCCGTTGATGCCGGCTACGACGTAGGCGAACGGGCCGAAGAATGCGATGTCGACGTTGCCTGCGATGAGGCCCTCGACCACACCGGCGTAATCGGAGGCCTGGATGAACTCGACCTTCGCACCGGTCTCCTTCTCCAACCGTGTGATCACCGGATCGTAGCTGGCCTTCAGATCGGTCGAGTTCTCGGCGGGAATCGCAGCGAGCGTGATGGTTTCGGGAAACCCTTGCTCGGTGGTGGCTCCGTCGGACGAACTGGAGCACCCGGCAGCGACGAGAGCTGCAGCAGACAGTACGGCCGCGGCGGTCACGGCACGACGGCGAGAGGTGGTGTTCATGGCAATGGTTTCCGTTCGGTGAGGTTGGGTCGAGTGAGTGTTCACGGCAGAACGATGGGGGGAAGATCGGCGACGCTCTCGAGCACGTGGGTCGCGCCTGCCTCGCGCAGAAGGTCCTCGGAGTGAGCTCCGCTGAGCACACCGACGAGTACTGATGCGCCGGCGCGGCGACCGGACAGGATGTCGCTCGAGGTGTCGCCGACGACGGCAACGGCTGCGATGTCACTGACCTCGGCGCGCAACACAGCAGACAGGACGAGATCGGGGTGCGGCCGGCCACGACCGGCATCACCGGGCGCGAGGAATGCGTCGGGCAGATCCTGCCAGCCGAGTGTGTCGATGATGCGCTTCTGTGTCGGTGCCGAGAACCCTGTTGTCAGTACGACTCTGATGCCGGATTCACGAAGCTTCGTGATGGCCTGGGCTGCACCCGGAACGGGCGCGATGCCGTCGTCGATGCGCGCGTCGTAGGCAGACTCGAATTCCCGGTTGGCGGCCTGGGCGCGATCCTCGGATCCGAACAATGCCCGGAACACCTCGATCTTCGACTGCCCCATGGTGTCGAGTACGTAGCGTCGGGCGTCGTCACGTTCGGGTCCGTCTGTCGCGAGTCCGACGGCCGTCGCCGCGGCGTCGAATGCATCGAGTACGAGGCCGTCGTCGGTGACGGTCGTTCCTGCCATGTCGAGGACGACGAGTTCGATGTCGATGCTGGTGTTCGAGGTGGTGGAGTTCGGCATGAGGAAGAGACTGCCGTTTGGTATAGACCATTGCGTGGAACTCGGGTGAACGAATCGTGAACGTCGCGCAACAATAAGGTCTAGACCAATTGGTGCTATGGTCGGATCATGGTTGTGACCACCGAACCCCGGGTGCTCAAGCACCAGATCGTGCGCGGAAGTCTCGATGCGATGCTCGACGGCATGTCCGCAGGCGACGCTTTTCCTTCGGAACGTGATCTCGCCGATCGATACGACGTCTCCCGCGAGACGCTGCGCCAGGCCATCCGAGAACTGTTGGTAGCCGGTCGAATCGAGCGTCGTGGGCGCGCGACGGTGGTGGCCGAGCCCAAGGTCGTACTGCCGCTCGCCATCGGCTCGTACACCGAGGCAGCGCGCGAGAAAGGCATGAGCGCAACCCGAATCCTGGTGGGCTGGGATACGTTCCGCGCCGACGACGCCCTGGCGGATCTGCTCGGAATCGACGTCGGTGCAGAGGTGGTGCAACTCGAGCGCGTCTTCACCACCGGCGACGTCCGAGTGGGCCTGGAAACGACCCGCATCCCTGCGCATCGGATTCCAGGACTACCGGACAGCTTCGATCACCGAACGTCTCTGTATGCCGAATTACGCACGCGTGGAATCACGTTCGGACGCGTCGTCGATACCATCGAAACCGTCCTCCCCGACGCCAGAGAAGCCGCGCTCCTCACCGTCGACACGAGGACACCGATGTTCCTGCTCGGCCGCGTCTCCTACGACACCGACGGCAGTCCCATCGAGCACAGACGTTCGCTCTATCGCGGAGACCGAATGACCTTCACCGCTGTCATGGACGCCTGAGATGACCACGAAATACGACGTCGTGGTCGTCGGGGCCGGGATCGTCGGCCTCGCCCACGCGTACCACGCTCACCGTCGTGGCCTGACCGTGGCAGTGGTCGATCATGCAGACCGGGTCGCGGGCGCGTCGGTACAGAACTTCGGACACGCCTGCATCACAGCGCAATCCGGTGACGCGCTCGAGTACGCCAGAGCCGGTCGCAGTCACTGGCTCGAGCTTGCTCGCCTAGCGGGCTTCTGGGCTGCGGAATCGGGAACACACTGCGTTGCCCGCCACGAGGACGAGTTCGCAGTACTCGAGCAGTTCGCCGAGTTGCGCGGCCCCGACCACACGGTGTTGTTGGGCCGACGCGAGGTGCTGGACCGGCTCCCGATTGCCGACACCGATGTGGTGGGTGGCCTGTACATGCCGACCGACGTTCAGGTGGACCCCCGTACCGCCGCGCCGGCCATCGCGCGCTGGCTCGCCGACTGCGGGGTGGACTTCCACTGGCGCACCGCTGCAACGTCGTTCGCTCCGGGCATCGTCCACACTTCGCGCGGCGACCTGCACGCAGGCACCACGTTCGTCACCGTCAACCACGACATCGATCGACTGTTCCCCGAGTACGCGGAACGCGGCGGACTGGTGCGATGCCGTCTGCACATGATGCGCGCCACCCTCCCAGTGCGCGCACCACTCCCCTCGCCGCTGTTCACCGGTTGGTCGCTGCTCCGGTACTCGGGCTTCGAGAACCTTCCCGCCGTCGCAGACGTCGCCGCTCGCCTGCAGGCCGACCACCCCGACTACGTCGAACTCGATCTGCACCAGATGTACACCCCGCAGCCCGATGGGTCGATTCTGTTGGGTGACACACATGTTCGCGAGATCACCACGTCCCCGTTTCAAAACGAGGAGGGGTTCGAGGTGCTGCTCACGGAAGCGAAGTCACTGTTCGGAGTCGACCGCGTCGACGTCACCGAACGGTGGCAGGGCACGTACTGCTCGGCACCGGGTTCGGAGTTTCTGCTCGAAGAACCCCTCGATCGCGTGCACATCGTCACCGTCACCACCGGCATAGGAATGACCACCGGCATGGGCCTGGCGCTGTCGAGCGTCGACAACGCTCTGACGCCGGTCCAGCGGCCGGACTCCCGTTCTCGGCTCACCGCGCACAACTGAGCACATCTTCGTGTCAAGATGTAGTCATGCCGCCCGTCGTCCGTCCGTACCGAGGCGTCGCCGCCGACGAACGCCGACGTGAACGGCGTGAGAAGTTGCTCGAAGCGTGCCTCGACGCGGTAGCGGAGTCCGGTGTCTCCACCGTCACGGTCGACGACATCTGCGCCCGGGCCGGCCTTTCCAAGCGCTACTTCTACGAGAGCTTCGGAGATCGCGACACCATCCTCGTCTCCGCCCTCGACGACGTGATCGATACCGTGGGAACCGCGCTGAACGAGCTGGAGCAGCAACATGGATCGGCGGAGGACCGCGTCGCGCACACCGCCGCGGCCCTGGTACGCGCTCTCACCGCCGATCCACGGGCCTCCCTGCTGTACACCGCGGCATCGGCCAACCCCGCACTCGATGCCCGACGCCGGCAGATGGTCGACAAGTTCACCCCGCTACTGATGCGAGAAGTGCTCGACGCAGATCCCGGAGACCCACGCGCCGAAGCAGCCACCGTACTGATGGTCGCCGGCACGACCGAACTTCTCGACCGGTGGCTGCGCGGCACTCTGACATTCACCGAAGCCGAGTTCGTCGACACGTTGACCGCACTCGGCGTCGCCCTGGCGACAGCGTTCTGAAGCAGAGGGTCACGGTCACCCGAGCAAGGTCTGCCCCAGATAACCACCTTCGGCCACTCCCGGCAGGATCGCGAACACTGCAGACCCGATCGGCGTGGTCCATTCGTTCAGCGCATCGAATTCGTCGAGGCGCTGCTGAATCGGCAGGAACTGGGTGAGCACATCACGCTGATAGCTCGCGAACAGCAGGCCGGTGTTCGACAGCGACCCCGTAGCCGGTGGGTCGTCGTAGTTGTAGGCCCGTCTGAAGATGCGTTCCCCGTCGCGCGTGTGCCGGGCACGCGCAATATGTGACGACGGTGGAATCACCGGAATTCCGAATCGATCGGTCGCATCGAAATCGGCCTCGTCGAACTCGGCGGTTCCGGTCAACGGGGCACCGGTGTCGAGGGTTCGCCCCACCGACAGTTCGCGGCCGGGTCGGTCCAGCTCGTCCCAGGTGTCCATCTCGATTCGGATGCGCCGCAACACCATCGACGTTCCGTGTTTCATCCAGGGCTGATCGCTACCGTCGTCCCAGACCAGAGCATCGAAGTCCGTGCTCCCGGCCGTTGGATTGACCGTGCCGTCGACCTGCCCCATCAGATTCCGCATTGTGGTCCCCGATTGCTCGGTGCCCCGCGATCGCCGGAATCCGCGCTGTGCCCAGGCGATCGTCACCAACGAGCGAACGTTCTTGGTGAGTACCCGCACAGCGTGCGCAACGGTGACAGGGTCGTCCGAGCACACCTGCAGCAACAGATCGCCTCCGGTGAATCCTGGCTCCAGACGGTCGATCCCGAACGCCGGGAGCGGTGCCAGCCACGACGGCCGTCGATCCGGCATACCGATCGCATCGAACACACCGGGGCCGAGTCCCACTGTCACCGTCAGGCGAGCAGGCCGAAGCGCAAGTTCGGCCTCGGTGTCGGCCAGCGCGGGCGCACCGGCTGTCAGCCGTCCGATGTCCTCGGTCCAGACTTTCAGTATTCCGATCAGCTCGTCGCGCCCGACGCGATCCTGCAGGTTCAACCCGACGAACGTCGAGTGCGCCTGCGGCGGAACGGTATCGACTCCGGCTTGATGCATGCCGTGGTGCGGCACCGTGTCGGTTCCGGTGGTCGTCTCGTCCACTCGGTTGCCGATGACTCCGTAACCGGTCGCGGCTCCCACGCCCGCGACGCCGAGCGCGGCGACGCCTCCTCCGAGGAGGCGTCGCCGGCTCATCGAGCGTGGTGACCGGTTCTCGTTCTCAGCCACCGTGCGCCGGCGCAGGGGTCGCCGACCCGTCCATGTTCATGGTGCCGGGCTCGTAGTTCTCCTGGGCGCCGGAGAAGTCCCTGACCTGCGCGGTGAACGTCGTCGTCGACGCATCCTCGAATTCGAGGGTGAAGTCCGCGTCGGCTCCCGGAGTCAGCGGAGATGTCACATCCATCAACATCAGGTGGTCGCCTCCCGCGGCAAGCACATGCGTGCCGCCCGCCGGAATGACGAAGCCTCCCTCCTTCGGACGCATCACCATCGCACCGTCTGCCCCGGTTGCCATCTCGTGCAGTTCCGTTCGGCTCGATGCCGGTGACGATGCGCCGACCACGTGCACATCGGAGTCGCCTGTGTTCTGTAGTTCGGCGAAGGCTGCCGTCATACCGGAGTCGGCCGCTTTGACCCATTGCTCGCGGACAACGACGGAATCGGATTCCTTCGCCGCGGCAGCCGGCTCGTTGCTGGAGCATCCGGTGAGGATCAGACCGGTGACCGACAGTGCGGCCACCATCGTCGAGGTACGTCGGGAGAGTTTCAAGATAGTTCGCTTTCGTGTTGGGAAGCAGCAGAATTGGCGGCTCTGGTTGGCGTTCGACGGATCGAGCCGAGCACGACGTCGATGGCGAGGAAGGCCACCAGGCTCAGCCCGAGGAGCGGGACGAACCAGCCGACCCCGACCGCGACCACCGTCAGTACGACCGCCGCGATCGGTGAGATGCGTCGAATACCGCCACGCAGCGGCGGGCGTCCCGCGGTGAGACCGGTTGCTTTGGTGGGGCGGCGTTTCCACCACATCATGTAGCCGCGGATGATGACCGACGCCAGTGCGATCGCAAGGGCAAGCAGGGCAAGCTGATTGGCCACGCCGAACAGCGTTCCCATGTGCAACTGAATACCCCACGCCGACAGCTTGGCCGCGAGGGGCCAGTCCGAGAAGTACTGGGTGTCGATCACCGTGCCGGTACTGCCGTCGATCGAGATGGAGTTGTTCGACATCACCCAGGGCTGACGGGTTTCGGCGACGACGAACGCCATGTCGTCCGACGCTGGGATCGACGCCTCCACCGCCCCGTCGATACCGTTGGCCTTTGCAGTGTCGAGAACCGAATCGATACGTCCGACGTTGTTTTCGGCCGTCGACGCGTCGGCCGACATGTCCATCGAATGACCACTGTGACCCGAGTGATCCCCCGTCGTCGCCGCGTCGGACGAACCGATGGTCGTAGTGATGGCCGGGGTGGTCCAGCTCAGCGCCGTGCGTAGGTCGGTAACGTTCTCGCCCGCGTAGGTGGACCACGTGAGTCCGGTGGCGGACAGGAAGATCAGACCGACGGCTATCCAGATCCCGGCTACGCCATGCCAGTTCAAGGACCTGTTGCGGCCCTTCGACTTACGATCGAAGGTGAACAGTTTTGCCTTGTCGCGGTTGCGTCGATAGCGCTCGAACCACAGGTAGAGGCCGCCGAGCGCGATCACCCACAACCACGACGCCGCGAGTTCGCTGTAGAGGCGACCCGGCTCTCCCAGGTGCAGATGGCGATGCAGTTCGGAGATCCAGGTGCGCACGGGTAAGGCGCTGGAGGAGCCGTAGACCGTCAGTTCGCCCACGGACGTCGCGGTGGCGGGATCGACGAAGACGGCCAGGCGCTTCGATTCACCAAGGGTGGGGTCGGTGAACAGCACGCGGGTGGTGTCGCCGGCTTCGGCGGCGGGCCGCACGGCGGCGACGGTGAGGTCGGGTTGTTCGGCCTGCGCTGCTCGTATCTGCTCTGCCACCGGAACGGCCGGGCCGGTGGCGTCGACGTGCAGGTAGTCCCGATACATGAGTTGTTCGATGGTCGGTGCGACGGCGTACAGCCCGCCGCTGATGGTGGCGATCAGGATGAACGGTGCGATGAGGATGCCCGCGTAGAAGTGCAGCCGCAAGATCAGCGGACGCCAACTGCGAGGGCTGGTCGGACGGGTTGGCGGGGAAGGATCGGCGACGCGTTCCATTTCCGGTGTGGACACGAGGACTCGTTTCGTGAAGGCATGAGTGGGCGCGCAGATATGCGCGAGGTGGCATCGCCCACGGGACCAGCCGCGCGGAGGCAGCGTGAATCACCAAGAGTGCGATGTGCGGTACCGAATGCGGCAACAACCCACTACCGACGCCTGACGAGCAGCGCGGGTGAGACGATGGGTTGTGCTCAGGCAGTTCGAGCCGGTGGTCCGCGGTTCCCGCAGCCCGAGAGGTCGAGCAATAGAGTCGATTCCGGGACCCGGTACACCGGGAGCGGCGGAGCGATGCGATTTTCGTCGACGACGAGGGCCGCCAGTAGAGGCAAAACCCTGCGCAGCGAGGTGACTGCACGCCGGAGTCCGAGCTCGGCTCCACGAATGGCGAGTGCGCCGGCCAGGACGGCGACGGCGTGCGCGGCGAGCATCTGCTGGGTGAGCATCGATCCGTGATGGTGACCGTCGACGGCAGTAAGCAACAGGTGCCCGATCGCCTGCGCCGTGGCCAGAACGGCCAGCAGCTGAGCCCGGGGTGCCGCTGCAGTCGGTGATGCCGCTGTCGCAAATCCGACCGCCGTGCAGACGAGCACCAGCAACACTATCGCCGCGTCGGACGGGAACATCCCGCCGCCGAACGTATGTGCAGTGGCCGTGACCAGCGCAGACAGAGCGCCCACGGAGGCACCGCGCAAGGGCGCGAATCCATCCGAGGCAGACATGAATGGAATCCTACTATCGACTACGCCGCGTAGTAGCCAGTCGCCGGCACCGATGCCCACATCTTCACGAATCCGGTCAGACGGTCTCTTTGGGAGCGGTTATCCTCATCTTCGGTACTCGAACTTTCGAGTACTTCAGCTCTGTTCGAGAAAGGACACACATGACGGAGAGCTCGGACGAGGCGCAGGCGCGGGTGTTTGCCGACATGCTGGTTGCCGAGATCGCGTCGGCGTCGACTCGCGTGGAGGAGTCCGAGCGATGTGCGCGCAAGGCGTCCCGGGTCGGAGATTCCCGCAGTCAGGTGTGGCACAGCGAGGAAGCGCACACTCAGAGGCGGGCCCTGTACGAGTTGCATCGCCAGCTCGATGTGTTGCGCAACCGGTTCCCCGTCACGAACGCGCATACGTCGCAGTAGACGCGACCCGATTCACACTCCCATCCCGCCTGCCGCGTCAGGCCTTACCGACAATCGCGACGATCAACTCCGCCAACTCCCCAGTTGCCTCCTCGGGAGCGAGCGCACCCGATACAGCCGCATGCGACAGCGCTTCCGCGGCACCGAAGATGGCAGTGAGCGACGGCGTCGAGATACCGTCTGAGGCAAACGGCTCGAGGATGGTCCGACATCGTTCGGAGTACGCCCGTTCAGATGCGCGCTTGACCCGTTCGAGTTCGGGTGAACCTTCCAGCGCGGCAAGCACTCCCGTCAGCTCGCGCCCCGTGGCCAATGTGCAGCCCACGTAGGAATTGGCAATAGCGCTCGCGCGTCCGTTCAACGTCGCGGGCGCTGTGTCGAGAGAAGCCTCGAGCATCGCCGCCTGTCGGTCGTCGAATTCCGTGAACAATGCCGCCAACAGCTCGGCACGTGAGCCGAAATGGCTGTACACCACCGGTTTTGCGACGCCGGCATGTTCGGCGAGCCGGCCCAGCGTCAGCGCGTCCGCCCCCTCTGCCCGGACGAGAGCCCACGAGACCTCGACCAGTTGGTCGTACCTGTCCGATCGGGACAGTCTCGTGCGTGCCATCGCGGACCTCCTTGCGCTATATACGAATAGTAACCTACTCTTGGTACATAGCCGTTGCCTCAACGAAAGGACCAGCCATGACCGCTCTTGTCGTAGTCTCCCATTCCGATCCCGACTCCCTCACCCACTCCGTCGCCAGATCCATTTCGGACGCGATCCGCACCACTGGCGGAGCTGTCGAGACGGCCGACCTCGCTGCGGAGAACTTCGACCCCCGCTTTGCCATCGCCGATCAGAACCTGTTCCGCGGCAACGGCACCACCCCTGCTGACGTCATGGCCGAACAGGAACGAATCGACCGCGCGGACCATCTGATTCTCGCCTTCCCGATGTACTGGTGGTCGATGCCCGCCCTGCTGAAAGGGTGGATCGATCGGGTCTTCGTCAGCGGATGGGCGTACGAATACAACCCGGGAGTCGAGCTCGTCAAGAAGCTGGACCGACTCACCGTCCACCTGGTAGTTATCGCTGGCGACGACGCCGAGAGCTTCGAACGCCATCGCGTGCACGACGCGTTCCGCACGCAGATCGAGCGCGGCATAGTCGAATACTGCGGGGCTACAGTCGGATCGACAACATTTGTGTACGAGTCGGATTCCAGAACTCGCGAGGACCTCGGTGTCGAAATCAGCGAGATCGGCATTGCCATGGCCGCGCGCGTGCAGGATCAGCACCCGAGCGTCGACACCCGCAACACACCGGCACCGGTCGACTCGAATTCACATGCAGGGGTATAGAAGTCGCGGCTGGTAGTCGACTCTTACTCAGTCGAATCGCGCTGCCACCGCAGCGAGGTCGGCCACCGACCCATCGGAGATCGTGCGGATGTGTTCGGTGATCGAGTCGATGGGCCAGTTCCACCAGGCAATGTCCAGCAGAGTCCGAATCTCGCCCGCTGTGAACCGTTCTCGGAGCACACGGGCGGGATTGCCACCGACGACGGCGTAATCCGGAACATCCTTGGTGACAACGGCTTCGGTGGAGATCACTGCCCCGTTCCCGATCCGCACCCCCGGCATCACCGTGACGTTGCCGCCCATCCAGACATCGTTGCCCACCACAGTGTCTCCCCGCGACGGCAGATCGGACACCAAATCCGAGTACTCGGACCAGGCACCACCCATGATGGGAAAGGGATACGTGGACACACCGCTCATTCGGTGGTTCGCCCCATTCATGATGAATGTGACTCCGGTGGCCAAGGCGCAGAACTTCCCGATCATCAATCGATCGGGTCCGTAGTGATGCAAAACGTTTCGGGTCGCGAATTGCTCGGCGAACTTCGGATCGTCGTAGTACGTGTACTCGCCGATGTCGATGAGCGGGCTGGAAATCAACGGCTTCAACAGCACCACCCTCGGCTGCCCGGGAATGGGGTGCAGGTTCGATGCGTCAGGAGCGGTCATGCTCCGACACTAGCCACGCACCGACCCAACCTCACGGCTGATCGCGACAACTACTCGAGGATCAGGCCCTGCTGCGCCACGGAAGCGACCGGGCGACCCCTCTCGTCCACGATCGACCCCCGCGCCAGACCGGATCTGGGAGTGTGAAATGGCGAGTCCTGAAGGTAGAGATACCAATCGCCGGCCCGCACGTCGGCATGGAACCACATCGAGTGATCGATACTCGCCGTGCGCATGGTGTGGGCCCCGGCCAGATCTCCGCGTGCGTGTGCGATGGCGGGTAGCAACGACCGATCACTTGCGAACGCCAGGATCGCCCGGTGGACGTTTTGATGGACACCGCGGACGGCTGCGGTACGAAACCAGAAGCAGCGCCGTTGGGAGTCGTCGATGTACCGGATATCGACCGGCCGAGACGCCGTCTCCCAACGCCGGCGAGTCGGAAGCTTGATGCCGTCGGCCGGCAGACCGAGACGACGACGCCGATTCAGCGGCTCGAGCGTCTCGGGGGCCGGGACTGCTGGATCCACAACGGCTTCCGCGGCGGTAGAAATACCGATCGCAGAGGGCACACAGAACGACGCCGAGATCCTGGTGAGCTTACGAGCGTTCTGGATCACCGTGGTTTCTCGGATGGAGAAAGACCTTCCGTCTCGCACGGCGTCGACGTCGTAGCGCAAGGGGTGTTCGTGCGAGCCCGAGGTGAGAAAGTACGCGTGCAGAGAGTTCACTACGCGTTCGGGATCCTCGACTGTCGCAGCGCTTGCAAGCACAGCCTGCGCAACCAGGTGTCCGCCGAATGTTCGCTGCGTGAACCCCTCGACGGGTCTCCCCACGAAGCTCGCGGTTGTGCGACCGAGTCGATCGTCAGGCGCCCGACACGGCTCGACGGCAAGCCTGTTCACCAGATCCTCTCGGTTGGTCACGCCCGCGACGGACGTGTTGTCGCCGTTCTCGGCGTCCTCGTCATCGCCACTGCTCGAACTCATGTTGATAGACAGTACTCTATAGAGTGTGTAACGTAGATCATGCAGCCTCGGTCGAGTGGTCTGCACCACCATCAGGCGTGCTGTCCGAAGCCACGACCGCCCATTGCTCCCAGGAGTTGAGCCCATGAACGAACATCGCAACGATCCCGACGGCACTCGGTCGTTCGCCCAGAGACTGATCGACCCGAAGTCGATTGCGATCGTGGGGGCATCCAACGATCCGAAGAAGACGACTGCCCGTCCGCAGCAATTTCTGGCGCAGGCCGGATATACCGGGAACGCCTACTTCATCAACCCGACGAGGGAGACTGTCCAGGGCGAAAAGGCATGGCCCAGCCTGTCCGCCCTGCCCGAGGTTCCCGAGCACGTTTACATCATGACCGGCGCGGAAGCGGCGATCTCTGCCGTCGACGAGTGCGCTCGACTCGGCGTCACTGCCGCCACAGTTCTTTCGTCGGGATTTGCCGAGGAAGGCCCCGAGGGCGTCGAACGCGAGGACCGTCTGCGTGCGGCCGCGGCCAAGGGCGACGTGCGAGTCATCGGACCGAGCAGCCTGGGTGTGGTGAACCCACGCACTGGTGTCATGCTCACGGGTAACGCCGCATTCGGCGAACCGGACATCCCTGCCGGCGGTATCTTCGTCGCGTCGCAGTCGGGCAGCGTCATCGGATCTCTAGTCAGCCGCGCTCGCGGTCGCGGAATCGGATTCGCCGGACTGGTCTCCACCGGCGGCGAAGCCGACCTGTCCCTCGGCGCACTATGCGAGTCGATGGTTGCCGATCCCGGCGTCACCTCATTCGCCCTCTTCATGGAGTCGCTGCGCAATTCGGAAGACCTCGCGTCGTTCGCTCAGGCCGCCGCTGCCGCGGGCAAGCCGGTCGCGGTCTACAAGCTCGGTCGATCGGATGAAGCTGCGGCACTTTCTGTTTCGCATACCGGAGCACTCGCCGGCGAGGACAGCGAGTCCGAGGCATTCTTCCGCGCCTGCGGTTTCGCTCGGGTCTACAACTTCGAGTCTCTCGTCGAAGCACCCGGCCTGCTGCGACGCGTCCCCGTCTCCCCCACGCCCGTCTCCCCTCGAGTCGGCGTAGTGACGACCACCGGCGGCGGTGCAGCAATCATGGTCGACCAGCTCGCGCTGCGCGGACTCACCATCGCGGGACCCAGTGAGAATCTCGTCGCCACGATGGCAGAGCGCGGAGCCACCATCCCGCACAGCCTGATTGCCGATCTCGGCTTGGCCGGCGCACGACACGACATCGTCACCAACGCTCTCGACGCAATGCAGGAGAGTGGCGAATTCGATCTGATCGTGTTCGTCATCGGCTCCTCGGCCCGGCTGAACCCGGAACTCGCCGTGCAGGCGATCTCCGAGCGGGGTAACCACTCGGTGCCCATCGTTGCCTTCACTCTGCCCGAAGCACCCGACGCCGCAGCACTTCTCAACACCTCCGGCGTCCCGGCCTTCCGCACTCCGGAGTCGTGCGCCGACGTCATCGCAGCCACGTACGGTCGCGTTCCGGCGTCCATCGGGAACGGAGCTCGGTTCGCTGTCGACGCATCGGCACCGACCGCCGTCCTGGACGAGAAGGCATCGGGCGAGCTCCTCGGTTCGCTCGGCGTGGAATTCTGCCCCGCCGTCGCACTCGACGTCGACTCTCTCGCGGGCGAGCTGAACCTGCCTTTCGCTTACCCGGCTGTCGTGAAGGTGTTGTCGGACAAAGTCCCTCACAAGAGCGATGTCGGCGGGGTCGTGCTGAACGTGGTCGACGACCAGGGTGTGCGCGACGCTGCTCGATCCATCGTCACCAGCGTCGGCGAGCACCAGCCCGATGTCGTCGTCGACCGGGTTCTCGTGCAGCAGATGGCCCCTCGCGGCTTGGCCGACGCGTTGGTGGGATACCGCGTCAGCGCTGACGTCGGCCCGTTGGTCGTACTGTCCACCGGAGGCGTGCTGGCCGAGATTTTCGCTGACTCCTCGGTTCGCCTCGCACCGGTCGACACGAAGACCGCTCACGAGATGATCGGTGAGGTCAAGGGGCTTTCGGTGGTCACCGGCTACCGGGGACTTCCGGAAGGCGATCTGGATGCTCTCGCAGCCACCATCGTTGCGGTCTCCGAGCTTGCCGTGTCCCATACAGACGTGCTGGAAGCCGAGATCAACCCGGTCTCAATCCGTCCCGCGGGTGCCGGCGTCGTCGCACTCGACGCGCTGGTGCGTCGAGTATCGAGCTCCGACCGAGGCGAGTCGTTGACGGTAGGGTCTGCTGCTGCAGGCCACTGACCCACACTCGGCCAGAACCGTAGCGGCCCCGAACCGACAGGTTCGGGGCCGCTCGTTTGCCGTGTGCGATCTCCCACAGGTTCAGTCGCAGCGAGCCGACATGCCGCCGTCGACGACGATCTCGGTACCGGTGATGAACCGTGCCTCGTCGGATGCGAGGAACAGTGCGACGTTCGCGGTGTCTCGGCCATCGCCCATGAAACCGACCGGAATCCGCGAGAGCCGTTGTTCGAGTAGCTTGTCGACGTCACCACCGGAGCGTTGACCGGCGAGCCGAACCTCGACCATCGGCGTGTGCAGTTGTCCCGGGATCACAGTGTTGGCACGAATACCGAACGGAGCGTGTTGAACCGCGACGGACCGGGTGAATGCGATCACTCCGGCCTTCGACGCGGCGTACGCCGCTTGTGCAGCTCCGGTCCAGCGGATGCCCGATGTCGACGCGGTGTTGACGATGGCACCTGTGCCGGCCTCCTTCATGTGCGGCAGGACGTGCTTACACGTGAGAAATGTTGTCGTGAGATTGAATTCGAGCTGTTTGTTCCACTCCTCTTCGGTCATCTCCACCGGCCCACCGGCGCGAGACCCACCGACGTTGTTGACCAGTATGTCGATCCTGCCCGCTTGTTCTACACACGTGGACACGACGGTCTCGACGGCAGCGGTATCGGTTACATCGCACTGCAGGGGGATGATCGAACCTGCCGGCCCGTCGAAGCGTGCCACGGTCTCGTCGAGTGCCTCCCGGTTCAGATCGACCGCGAAGACCGTCGCGCCTTCTTGGGCGAAGCGCACCGCGGACGCACGACCGTTACCCCAACCCGGTCCGACACTTCCTGCTCCCGTTACCAGGGCAACTCTGCCTGCCAATCGACCGGTCATGCCGTCACTTCGCTTTCCGTTGATTCGGACGTGTCCGCCGACTCGGCGTGGCCGACGTGGAGTGCTACGAGAAATCGAGACACCATGTTGTACGCCGCGATGGTGCCGGTCAGCTCAACGAGTTGCTGTGTGCCCAAACGCTTGTGAACGGCCGCGCTGAGCTCGTCCGGCACCGTGACCGACCGCGTCATCGCGTCCGTGTAGGCGAGGACGAGCTGATGATCGTCCTCCAGCGGCGTGGTGTCGGCGCCGAGTCTCAGGGCGGCAACCTGCTCGTCCGTCAGCCCCTCTGCGTGTGCGATCGGGGCGTGCGCACGCCACTCGTAGTCGGTGCCGTTCAACGCGGCGATGCGGCAGATCGCGAGCTCTCGGAGCACACCGGGCAACGCCATGCTGGACCTGACGGCACCGAGCAATATATTCCATCCGTCTGCGAACGGCTCGCTGTGCAGCAGGGCCTCATCGAGCGGAGTCAAGTGGCCGCCTCTGCGGGCTCTGACTCGGTCGGCTACCTCACCGGTACCCGCAGCGGGATGCACTCTTGCCAATGGTCTGTTCCTTTAAGTTGTGGGCTCCACGAGCTCTTGGCCCCAATGGATTTCGTAGGTCGCGATCGGCGCTGATTCCGAGTCGGACGATTCGTACGACACGGATGGTTCGAAATCTCGTTCATGCGCCGACAGCCACCTCGACGGAGATCGAGGTGGCTGTCATCGTGCGTGGCTTGGCTACGTACGCAGAACCGCCGGGTCACCGACGGTGAATCCTGATCCGACCACCGAGGCCAGACGTTCGAGCCGTTGCGAGAGCTCGGCAGGATCCTGGTTCGATACCCACGGCCCGAGGCCGCCGACATGCGAGGGAAATCCGTAGGCAAGTGTCAGCATCAGGTCGATATCGCCGGGACGGTCGGCAATGCCTTCGGCCAACAACAACGATGCCTCGTTCGCCATGGACAACAGAACACGGTCGACGATGGCGTCGTCGGTGAACGAACTGCGTTCGATGCCCTTGCTCGCCGAGGATCGGTCGATCAGCTCGTGGACGGCCGGGTCGGAGATCGGGGTTCGAGAACCGTCTACGTACCGATACCAACCCGCGCCGGTCTTCTGGCCGAATCGGCCCTGCTCGCACAGAGTGTCCGCGACGTCCGGATACCGTTCGGCGGGATTGCGATCGGCACTCTTCGCCTGCCGCATCCGCCAGGCGATATCGAGCCCCGACATGTCCGAGACAGCGAACGGCCCCATCGCGAAACCGAACTGGACCAACGCTCGGTCGACCTGCTCCGGGTAGGCACCCTCTTCGAGCATCAGCTCGCATTGGCGACGATAGGCGTTGTAGATCCGGTTCCCGATAAACCCGTCGCACACGCCGGCAACGATCGGCAGCTTCTTCAACACGTTCGCCGCTGTCAACGCTCGGTCCAATGCCTCACGTGACGTCTCGCGCCCTCGCACCACTTCGAGGACCGCCGCGCGATGCGCAGGGCTGAAGAAGTGCATACCCACTACCCGACCGGGACGATCGACCGCCGTCGCAAGCTCGTCGACATCCAGATACGAGGTGTTTGTCGCCAGAGTGACGTGCGGACGAACCACATGCTGAAGCCGTTGCAGCAGTTCCTTCTTGACCGCCATGTCCTCGAAGACAGCCTCGATGACGAGGTCGCATTCGTCCAAGGACTCGACCGAACGACCGGGGCTCAGGAGCATCATGCGCTCGTCGACATCGTGCGTGCCAAGCCGCCCCTGTGCGACCGACCGCTCGTACGTCGAACGCAACTTCTCGATTGCCCGCACCGCCATGTCGGGATCCCTGTCTACCAGGACCACGGACTTCCCCGCCTCGACGAAGGCGCGGGCGATGCCGGCTCCCATCGTTCCCGCGCCGACGACACCCACCGAGTCGACTTCCCTCGGCGACGTCGGCTTGTTCGCCTTCGTCGTTTCACGTCGAGCGAAGAACAGGTGACGCAAAGCCGCCGCTTCAGGACCGTTGCGCAGTCTGGTGAATTCGGCTCGCTCGAAGGCGATCGCGGACGGCGCAGACAGCGCCACGCCGTTCAGAATCGCTGTCACCGCCGCCGCGTACTGCGGTCGTCCGCGTCCCCGCGTCAGCACTGCGTGTGCCGTCTGCTCGAACTCACCCGGCTCATCGACCGATACGACCGGAAGGTCCATCAGAACACGCTTGCCCGAGCAATTCCGAGCGAAAGAGACTGCAGCAGAGCGCAGATCATCGTCGGTCAGGCTGTCGACGAGACCGTTGTCAGCTGCCCATCGCACCGGCATGGACTTGCCGGAGGTGATCAGATCCAGCGTTCGTGAGGGTCCGATGATGCGCAACGGTCGCTGCGTGCCGCCGGCACCCGGGATCATTCCGAGGCCGATTTCCGGCAATCCCACGACGGTCCCAGGTGCAGCGATTCGGTAGTCACATCCGAGCGCCAGCTCGAAGCCACCGCCCAGCGTCGAGCCGGAGATAGCCGCGACGACGGGCGTGGCAGAGGCCTCGATTGCCGCGATGACGGTAGGCAGTGTCGGCTCGGGGACGGGTCCGTCGAACTCTCGCAGATCCGAACCGGACACGAAATGTTTGCCCGCTCCGAGGAGAACGATCGCATCGATCGCACTGTCTGCATTCGCGGCACCGAGCCCGTCCAACAGACCTCGCCGAACCGCTGCGCTACTCGCATTGACCGGAGGATTGTCGATCGTCAGGACCGCAACCCTGTCCTCGACCTCGTAGGAAACGATGCTTCGCACCGCCACCGGCGTCGAGGTCATCGGGCGTCTTCCTGCCTCGGTGCACGCTGACTGAACTTCCGGTCGAACACTTCCTCGGCAATGCGGTTCTTCAACATCTCGATGGATCCACCCGCGATCATCCAGCCGCGGGTACGACGCATGCAGTACTCGACGAGGGATTCGGAGCTGTAGCCCAGGGCACCCATGGCCTGCATCGCTTCGTTGGCGGCGAGGAAACCTGCCTCGTTGGCGGCGAGCTTGGCGACCGAGGTCTCGTACGCGGACGGCAGGCCGGCCGCGGCGTTACGGACGGCACGCTCGAGCAGCAGTTCGGCACCGTCGAGAGCAACCGCCACCTCGGCGAACTTCCACTGCAGGCCCTGAAATTCGTTGAGAGTGCGGCCGAACTGGGTCCGCTCACTCACGTGTGCACGCGCGGTGTCGAAGGCCAGTCGCCCCAGAGCCAATGCGCGCGAGGCGTTTCCGATGCGCTCGACGTTGAACCCGCTCATCTGCTTCTTGAACCCACCCGGTCCGAGCAGGATGTTCTCGCGCGGGACCCACACGTTGTCGAAGTAGAGTTGGCACCACTGCTCGCCGCTCATGTAGTTCGACGGCTTCCCGAACGAGAGTCCTTCGGCACCGCGCTCGACGAGAACGGAGCCGATGTTGCGGGTGCCGGGGCCGAAGCGGACGTAGATCAGAAACAGTGTCGCGTCGACGCTGTGCGTGCCCCAGATCTTGGTGCCGTTGAGCCGATACCCGTCACCGTCCTCGGTCACCGAGGTCTCCAGCTCGGTCGCGGCCGAACCTGCCCCGGGCTCGCTCATGCCGAGGCTGATCAGGGCGTTGCCCGACAACAGGTCCGGCAGGTACTTGTGCTTCTGCTCCTCGGTACCGAACTCGGCGAAGGTACGGATCGCGCCGAAGTTACCGGCCTGCAGGATGTCTGCGCTCTTGGGGCACGAGCGAGCAACTTCCTGGATGACGGCCACCGCGTCGGCCAACGATGCTCCCTGGCCCCCGTCCTTCTCGGCGATGGTCAGGCCCAGAAGATCTTGCGCGCCCAGCAGGCGAGCGATGTCCCACGAGTACGCGGGGTCATGGGCCCGTTCGAGGGCTCCGTCGGCGAGGTGCCGTTTCGCGAAGGCGCGAACCGAATCCACCAGTGCATCACGGTCGGTCATCACTGCGGTCATGATTGTCCTTCTCTCGATATTCTATAGATTCATGAAGTCTGCGAGATCGCTCTCGATTCGGGCCGGATCAGCCCATGTAACCGAACGCCTGCTTCCAGATCTCTTCGTCTCGCGCTGCGAACTCGTCGTATTCCTCTTCGGTGAAGAGATGGAACTGCGGCGAATTCGCCTGCGGCAGCTGGTACTTGTCGCCCGCTTTGATCGGGTCCATGTCGGTACGCGCCGGGACGAACCCCTGTGCCGCTGCGAATCCTTGTCCGGACTTGGACATCGTCCAATTCATGAACACCTGAGCAGCGGGATTGGCGAGACCGTTCGCGGTCATGCCCATCAAGTTTTCCGACGCCGACACGCCCTTGTCGGGAATCACCAATTCGAGAGGCGCACCTGCGAGTTCGGCCGCGAACGCGTTGTTGAAGCTCAGCGATGCGATGGATATCTCACCACGAGCAAGCGCATCGACCTCGGTGGACGTCGAATCGAAGATGCGTGGATTCTGCTCTCCCTGCTTTTTCAGGAAGTCTTCGCCGAGTGTGGAGATCTGGAAGTTGGCCAGCGCATTCAGCGTTCCGCCGGTGGTCACCGCGACGACACCGAGCTTTCCCTTGTACTTCGGGTCGGTCAGGTCCTCCCACTGGGTGGGCTGATCCTCTTCGATGATCGCGTCGTTGTATCCCATTGCGTTCACGAAGTAGTAGCAGTTGAGATAGGTGTCGCGTAAACCGGTGTTCTGCTGACGGAGCAGATCGTCGAAAGGTGTTGCATACGGTACGAATACACCCTGTTCGGAGAATTGTTTCGCCACTCGCGGATCGGTCACTCGCGCGATGTCGGCACCGAGTTTGCCTGCGCCCTGCTCGGACAGAACACGTTCGGCGAGCTTGTTCGTCGGCAAACGCGTCAGCTCGATGTCGAGGCCCGTCTCCTGCTTGAATCGCGCCGCAGTGAGGTCCTCGGCTTCTTTTCCGGTACCGGAGTAGAGCTTGACCACTCCCCCCTGCGCCGCATCCCAGAGTGCCTTGTCCGCAACGAGTTCCCCGTCGATCACGAGACCGTTGCTGGTGTCGACCTCCGAGGCCCGATACAGCTCGCGCGCTTGCTCGTCTTTGCCACCGCCTTCCTGGCCGCAGGCTGTCAGCGTCACGACGAGTGCGGTCGCTGCCACGAGGGCTCCGGCCAGCCGCGGGAGACGTCCCTTTCGAGTAGACATTTCGATTCCTTTCGAGCCGGTTGCGTTACGCATGACCGGACCCACTCTTGGCACCGATCCGGCGCGGCAGGTAACTGAGGATGAACATGATCGCGCAGTAGATCAGTGCCAGCGCGGAAGCCTCGCGGAGCGCTCCACCGTTCTCGAACTGGTCGTAGATGGCGATCGAGAGAATGCGGGTGTCGGTGGTGTACAGGAACAGAGGCACGGTGAGCTCTCGCATGCTGAGCATCAGCAGCATCAGGAACGTCGAGGACACCGCGACGCGGAGCAGCGGAATCGTGACGAAGCTGATGGCCCGAAAGCGGCGTGCGCCCAACAGGACTGCACTGTCTTCCAGATCGCGATCCGTCGACTGGATGGCAGCAGCGATACCGCGGAAGCCCTGTGGCATCTGCACCGCGACGAAGCCGATGATCAGAACCCAGAGCGTGCCGTACACCGGGACCGGCATGACCAACCACGTCCAGAGCAATCCGATACCGAGAACGATCGCCGGGATGGCCAGCGGCACCATCGACAGCGCTTCGAGCAGACCGCGTGCATACGAGCTGGTGCGGTAGACGGTGTATCCCACAAGGAAGGCCAGCACCGTTCCGCCTGCTGCCGCCATGACCGACACCAGGACACTGTTGGTCGCTGCGGTGTGGAAGGTCTCCGAGGAGAACACGTCCGTGAACGAGGTGATGTCCAGTGCGCCCGGCTCGGTCAAGGAACCGAACGACTGCATGTACGGAGAGCTGCGGATGGCCGACAGGAACAGGGCGAGCAGCGGAAGCACGATCGCCAGAACGAAATACAGCAACGCCAGCAGCAGTGCCGGTGTGCGCAGCTTGCCGAGGTCGAGGGTGCGAGCCTTGACTCCCTTGCCCGAAACCGTGGTGTACGAGCGCTTCGCCAACACCTTGCGCTGCACGATCGTGATGGCAATGACGGCGGCAACCAGAACGATCGCGATGACGGATGCCTCGTTACCGCGGGACGGCGAGGTGTTCATCAACCTGTAGATGAAGGTGGGCAGAGTGTCGATCTGCCCGGGGGTTGCCAATACCTGTGCGACAGGGAAGTTTTCGAGGATCAAGATGAACATCAACAACCCCGAACCCATGATCGCCGGCAGGGCCAGCGGGGTGGTGACCGACCGAATCGTGCGCCAGGTGGATGCTCCGTGCACGCTGGATGCATCTTCGAGGTCGGGGTTCATCAGCGACATCGAGGCATGAATCAGGAGAAAGGCGTAGGGCGCGTAATACATGGCGAACACCATGACGACACCACCGGTGGAGTACATGTTCACCGGGCTGCCCATCCCTAGATCGCGGGCTCCGACATTGAGCAGACCTGCTCCCGGACTTCCGAGAATCGACCACGCCAATGCACCCACGTACGACGGCAGGAACATCGGCATCAGGCCGATGAGAAAGACAAAGGACTTTCCGCGGACGTTCGTTCTGGCGGTGATGAATGCCAGGAAACCGCCGATGCACAGGGCAATCGCTGTCGCGGACACCGCAATGAGCAAGGAGTTCGCAGTCGCTCCGAGGACGCCGGCCTCGAGGAGAACGTCGACGTTCTTCAAAGTCAGATCGAACGAGATGCTTCCGGGGCGCGGAACCGTTTCGCTGAACGCAGCAAGCAGGACGAAGCCTGCAGGTACGAGCACGAGGAATGCGACGACGAGCAGTAGGGGGAGGCTTCCGAACTTGCCGCGACGGCCGATCTTCTTGTTGCGCTTACGCGGTACGAGTGGAAGCGGTGCCTCCGGTGCCGCTTTCTCGAGAAGGGACGCACTCATGCCGCTACCGCCACTCGGGAATCCACGACCGGTGCTTCGTCGGGCAGAACCTTGACCGCGTCTGCCGCGATGGTGACCTTGACACGCGCGCCCGGCGCCAGCACACCGTCGGCAGGTGGTGCGCACACTGCGTCGAGCTGAACTCCGCCGTCGAGCTTGACCTTGCATCGAATCGTTGCGCCCTGGAAGACGGCGATCTCGACAACACCGTCGAGGAGATTGGTGTCGGAATGGCCTGCGGCCGAGGCAACGTCACGCGGCTGATCGAGGGTGACGAGAATGTCTTCGGGTCGAATGCAGGCACTCGATGCCGCCGTGGGCACGTCGGAGCTGGACCGAAGCACAACCTCGGACCCGGTGAGGTGAAGCGATCGAGACGTCGAGTCGGCCGCGACCGAGAAGACATTGGTCACGCCGAGGAAGCTGGCGATCGAGGCGCTCACCGGCGACCCGTAGATCTGCTCGGGAGTGCCGAGCTGACTGATGCGGCCCTCCTGCATGATCGCGATGCGATCGGCCAGAGCGAGCGCTTCTTGCTGATCGTGGGTGACGTAGAGGCTCGTCAGACCACGTTCGGTCTGGATCCTGCGGAGCTCGACACGGAGGTCGTCGCGCAGCCTGGCGTCGAGGTTGGACAGTGGCTCGTCGAGCAGAAGCACGCTCGGGGCCATCGCCATGGAACGTGCGAGTGCCACGCGCTGCATCTGTCCACCGGAGAGCATGCTCGCTCCGCGGTCGGCCAGGTGCGCGAGTCCGACGAGTTCGAGTACGGCGAGCGCCTCTGCCCGACGCTTGGACTTCGCCACGCCCTTCATCTTCAGCGGAAAGGCCACGTTCTCGAGGACGGTCTTGTGCGGCCACACCGCGTAGGACTGGAAGACCATGCCCACGTTGCGCTTGTACACCGGTACGACGCGTCCGGAGTTGCCGTCGAACACCGTCTTGTCACCGATCGAAATGGTCCCACCGGTGGGCATTTCGAGACCGGCGATGCAGCGCATCGTGCTGGTCTTTCCGCAACCCGACTGGCCGAGCAGGACCACCGATTCACCGTCCGGGATGATCAGGTCGAGACTCTTGATGGCTACGAAATCGCCGTAAGCGAGTTCGAGGTCGTGAACTGCAACCTCCATGAGAGGTCCTTTCTGTATCCGACGGATGACCGGCGGAAGTGGATGTCTTAGGTGGTGGTGGAGTACGCGCGCACTGCGGCGTCGAGATCGTCGAGGAATTCGAGAGTGTCGAAGTTCCAGCAGGATTCGATCAGCTGTTTGGCCCCGTCCGAACCGATGAGCGGCTCGACGAGTCCGCGAGCCTTGACCTCGAGGTCGGCGTCGGACATGGGGTTGGTCGGCTCCCCGTACGGCTGCTCGACGCGGTGCACCAAACGACGTCCGTCCTTGGTGGTGATCGCAACCTCGGCCGGGCGTCCGGTCTTGGGGTACGACGCGTCGGCGGCTTCGTCCAGACGAACGGTCACCATGTCCATGAGCGCGACGATCTCCGCGTCCTGCCGGGTGGTCTCGGCGAAGTCCGTCATGGTGACGGCTCCGCGGACGGCAGCGACGGCGACGGTGAACGGAAGACTCAGCTGCGCCTGCAGGATGGTGTCGAGAACCCGGCCGGCGTGCCGGGTGGCGATGGCGAACGTACCGACGTCGATCGAGCTGATGTCGGCTGCATCGAGGGCGTGTTCGTTCCGAATCGCCAGGACTGCGTCGATCGCACCGTGCAGGTGTCGGCAGCACGGATACGGCTTCACGTAGGTGCGCAGTAGAACCCAGTCCTCACCGAGTCCTCGGGTGAGGGTATCGGCGAACCAGTCCGTGCCTTCGTCCCCCGCATAGGCGGCGAAGTAACCGTCGCGACCCTCGAAGATGGTGGTGGGCCCGGTGAGGCCGGCTTCGGCCAAGTCGGCACTGGCGATGCCGTCACGGGCAGCTTTGCCTGGATGGAAGCGCTTGACCTCGGCCGAACCGCCCAGGAACTCGAAGACGCCGCTGGCGTGCGAGCCGGCGAGGCCGAGCGCGTTGGCAACGCCGTTCGCGTCGAGCTCGAGCAGAACCGCGACGGCGGCAGCAGCCCCGAAGACTCCGGCGATCGGGGTGTTGTGGAAATGGCGGTTACGCGTTGCGGGGTGGCCTGCGTCGGCAATTCTGCAGGCCAGCTCCATTCCGATGGCGGAGGCGATCAGGACGCGCTCACCGCTGATCCCACGCTCTTGAGCGACTGCGAACACGGCCGGAAAGACCACCGAGGTCGGGTGCATCGAACCCGGTGTGTACCCCTCGTCCGACTCGATTCCGTGGCCGTTGGTTCCGTTGAGCAGTGCTGCACCCAGGGCAGACGTGCGACCGTGACCGATCGCAGTGGACGTGGAGCCTGTGTATGACCGCGAGACGTGCACCCCGACGGCGCGCGACACATCTCCTACCGCGCTTGCGGCTACGCCGGCCAAGTGATCGAGGAGCATGCGCCGAACATGATGATCCATGTTCGCCGGGAGTGGGGCATTGCTCTGCCTCACGATCCAGTCGGCGATATCCAGTGTCAGATTGTCCTGGGAGCTCATTCGCATCTCCGTAATCGGTCTCGTCAGTGATTGTCTCGCCAGTGGGATGGGCCTGCATCGTTATCGAACCGTGAGTTGCCGGTCACACTCCCCTGCGCTGGTGATGCACGTTACACAGTCTATAGAGTGTTGTCTACTGTCCATAGTCCATGTGCAACCGACTGTTTATGCGTAAGGTCAACACACGATGGTGTAGACAAAATAGAGCGCACTTCGCACGAAGAGAGGTCCCCGGCATGAGCGTCTCCAGTTCCGCCCCGCCAGTGAGCCGGACGAAATACGTAGTCGACCGCCTCAAGGAAGACGTGGCCAGCGGTGCGATCAAGCCCGGCGAGCTGATCAAACAGACCGTTCTCGCCAAGCGATACGGAGTCAGCGCCACACCGGTTCGCGAAGCACTGCGCATGCTCGAAGCCGACGGAGTCGTCTCCTACGACGCACACAAGGGTGCGTCGGTCCGCGAAATGACGCCGGACACCGCCCGCGACCTCTATCGCCTCCGTGCCGCGGCCGAGCGCACGGCCGCCGAAATGGCCGTGGAGAGAATGACGCCGCGTGGGCTCGACGCGATCCGGGCAGCACATGCCGAGCTGTCCGCCGCTCAGGCAGCGGGTACCAGCACTCCCGCCGAACTATCGGTTCTCAATCGAGCCTTCCACTTCGCCATCTACGGCCAGACGTCACCGCTGATCGTTCAGCACCTCGAACTTCTGTGGGCCCGTTTCACCCCGGGCACCACCGTGTGGCGTCGACCCGCAGATGCGGCCGAGCTTCAGCACGATCACGACGGCATTCTCGCCGCGATCGAACGAGGAGATGCGGAGGAGGCCGGGCGACTGACCGCCGAACACGTGGCCCGCGCCAGCCGCATTCGCGAACGGGAGCCCGACCTTCGGGCTGCAGGAGCCGACGAAATCGAGAACTTCTCGAATGAGTGACCTCCCTGTCGGTCGCGTCGAAGCCGGCAAGGGACACTGAGCGAAGATGATCAAGTCTTGGTTTGTGATGCTCTGTGCCACAACGGCACTCATCCAAGCGGTGTACGCAGCAGTACGTGTGATGATCACCTACAAAGCGTTGGAACTCGGCGGCGATGCCCTGACGGTCGGAGTCCTCACGGCCCTGTATTCGCTGCTTCCACTGGTCGCGGCAATGCAGATCGGACGGGCGGTCGACGGGCGGCGGGCGGCGACCATGCTGCGCCTGGGCACCGCGATCTCACTCATCGCCGTCGCAGTCGTCATCGTGAGCTCGGGGATCGTGGTACTGGCTGCCGGTTGTATCTTGCTGGGCTTCAGCCACATCCTGACCATGGTGTCCAGCCAGGGCTACATTCCCGTCCGGTCGAAGCCGGACGACTACGACCGGCGCTTCGGGGGATTGACGGTCTGGATATCGGTGGGCCAGTCGATCGGAATACCGATCGTCGGCTTCATCGCCTCACGCAGCGACGTCGGCCATGTGGACACACAAGGAGCCTTGATTGCCATGTTCGGCGTCGCGGTCGTGGCGTCGATCCTCACGATGGCACCCTCACTGAGTATCAGCGGGGCCTCGGTCAGCGCGCGCAAGCAGCACGAAAAACAGTCCACACGAACGATGTTGACGACGAAAGGCATGCGCCCAGCAGTATTCTCGAGTTTGATCATTCTGACGTCCATGGACCTGATGACCGCATATCTGCCAGTATTCGGAGAGCAATACGGGTACAGCGTCGTAGTCGTGACAGTCATCTTGACAGCTCGCTCCGTCGCCGCCATCATCTCACGTACGCTGCTCACTCAGCTGTTGAAAGTGGCTCCCAGACAGTGGCTTCTGGTGTCCGGGAGCCTCTGCTCTGCTCTTCCCATGGTTCTGGTCCCGATCCTGCCGAACCAATGGGTAGTGGGTGTACTGATCGCGATCGCCGGATTCTTCTGGGGGCTTGCGCAACCCCTGACGATGACTTGGGTTGCCGGACTGGTGAACCCACGTAACCGTGCGTCTGCTCTCTCGCTTCGTCTGACGGGTAATCGCCTCGGTCAAGTAGTCATCCCCCTCGTCGCAGGCACCTTCGCCGGTTCGGCCGGGGCGGGTGCGGTCTTCTACCTCACGGGCGGGCTGTTGGCCGGGGCCGCAGCATCGACGTGGCGGGCTCTGTTTCGAACTCGATCTCCATGAACACTGACCTCCAGTTAGGAATGCACATGCCAGACGCCGTCATCTGCGAACCGCTTCGAACACCCGTCGGACGGTTCGGAGGCGTTTTCCGAGACATAGCCCCCGAGGAACTCGCGGCCACTGTCATCCGAGAAATAATGCATCGCACCGGCATTCCGGCCGGCCGCGTGGATGACGTGATCCTCGGCCAAGCGTCACCCAACGGAGAAGCACCCGCACTCGGCCGAGTGGCAGCATTGCAGGCCGGACTGGGCATCGAGGTCCCCGGGCAACAGATCGATCGCCGATGCGGATCCGGCTTGCAAGCAATCATCAACGCGTGCATGCAGGTTCAAACCGGAGCCAGCACTCTCGTTCTGGCCGGCGGGGCAGAGTCGATGAGCAGCGCCGAGTTCTACGCGACCGGCATGCGATGGGGCGTCAAGGCAGAATCGGTCCAGTTGGCCGACCGATTGGCCCGCGCGCGCGTCACCGCAGGAGGAGCGAACTTCCCGGTTCCCGGCGGAATGATCGAAACCGCCGAGAATTTACGCTCAGAATTCTCGATCTCCCGCGCAGACCAGGACTCGCTGGCAGTTCTTTCGCATCGTCGAGCAGTCGCAGCGCAAGCGAACGGCGTCTTCGAAGAGGAAATCGTCCCCGTGTCGGTTCCCAATCGGAAAGGGGAGCCCACAGTCGTTGCCATCGACGAACACCCGCGCGCCGACACCACCATGGAGAGCTTGGCGTCACTGCGTCCGATACGCCAGCGGGTCGACCCCGATTCGACGGTTACTGCGGGAAACGCCAGCGGCCAGAACGACGGCGCGGCGCTGTGCATCGTCACGACCCCCGAGGTCGCGTCCGAGCTGGGCCTTCGACCGCTTGCCCGACTCGCGTCGTGGGCGGTGTCAGGCGTCCCGCCCCGCACGATGGGCATCGGACCGGTGCCCGCGAGCCGAGCCGCGCTCGGCCGACTGGATCTGGGACTCGACGACATGGGTGTCATCGAACTGAACGAAGCTTTTGCGGCTCAGGCGCTGTCGGTCCTTCGGACCTGGGAGATCGAGCCCACCGATTCGCGACTCAACCCGAACGGTTCGGGCATTTCGCTCGGCCATCCCGTGGGCGCAACCGGGGCCAGAATTCTGGCGACACTGCTTCGGGAAATGGATCGGCGCGAGGTCCGCTACGGGCTCGAAACCATGTGCATCGGTGGAGGACAGGGACTGGCGGCGGTGTTCGAGCGCACAGCGCTCTGACCGGGGTTGTGGGTCAGGCGGGAGTCAGCCGGAAGATCGGAAACCGTCGCCCTTCGGCTGTCTCGACGTACTTCGCGAAGCCCTCGGACGCGTCCAAGAATTTCTGCCAGTTCGCGTCCCACTCGTCGTCTGGGATTTCCGACACGGTCACCGAGATGGTCTCGACGGCACCGTCTCCGGGAATCTCGACGTCGATGGCGGGGTGTGCACGCAGGTTGTGCACCCAGGCGGGGTGTTTGGGTCAGCCGGCTGCCGACCCGACGATCAGCCAGCTTCCGTCCTCCGGGATCGCCATCAAGGGGTTCAACCGAACCTCTCCGCTCTTGGCACCTATGGAGTGGAGTACGACGAGCGCATCACCGAAGCCCGCCGTGGACACGTGTCCGCCGTTGCTGCGAAACTCGTCGATGATCATCTGGTTGAAGTCCGCCATTTTTCGATTATGCCCCGCACTGCGTCCGTTCGGACTTGATCGGCTCGGAAAAGCAACGGTCACCCAGGCCTCGGGGATTGGGGACCGCGGCAAGTGGTAACCCTGAACCATGACCGAAACTTCGCCGCGGCCGACAGTCCCGACCGCGAACCTGCCTTCGTTCGGATTCGAGACCACCTTGGCCGACGAGGTTCCCGGCGTCACGGTGCCGTGGCAGGGCACTCACGCACCGGACCCTCGCGTGCTGATCCTCAACGACGGCCTGGCCCGGTCACTCGCGCTCGACCCGGCGGCGCTGCGGACTCCGGAAGGGGCGGGCGTGCTGTCCGGGTCGATTCCTCCGGCCGAGGTTGCAACCGTGGCGATGGCCTACGCGGGTCACCAGTTCGGCAACTTCCAGCCCCTCCTGGGCGACGGTCGTGCGCTGCTACTCGGTGAGCTTCGCGACGATCGGGGCCATCGAGTCGATCTGCATCTCAAAGGGTCCGGCGCCACACCGTTCTCGCGTGGCGGTGACGGGCGCGCGGTAGTGGGAGCGATGCTGCGCGAATACCTGATCAGCGAGGCCATGCACACACTGAACATTCCCACCACGCGTTCACTCGCCGTCGTCACGACCGGTGAGCAGGTACTGCGAGAAGGAGGACCGCAACCCGGCGCGGTGCTCGCCAGGTTTGCGTCGAGCCATCTGCGGGTGGGCACCTTCGAGTTCGCCGCCCGGCGGGAAGGGCTCGCGCAAACCCTCGCGGACTACGCGATCGCCCGCCACTACCCTGAATTCGTCGAGCGTGCACCCGAGGATCGCTACCTCGCCTTCTTCGAGGCCGTCGTGGATGCTCAGGCGTCCCTCGTAGCCCAGTGGATGTCGGTCGGATTCGTGCACGGTGTCATGAACACCGACAACACGACCATCTCCGGCGAGACCATCGACTACGGGCCGTGCGCCTTTCTGGACGCATACGATCCGAGAACGGTGTTCAGCTCCATCGACCACGGCGGGCGCTACGCCTACGGCAATCAACCCGCGGTTCTCGGTTGGAATCTGGCCCGATTCGGCGAAACCCTACTGCCACTGGTGAATACGACTCCCGACGATGCCATCACAGCCCTCACCGCGGTCCTCGACACGTACGCGGACCGCTACCGACACCACTACTCGGCGGCGATGGCCCTCAAGCTCGGCCTGGCAGACGATGGCGTGGACGCGGCGCTCGTGGACGACCTGCACCGGTTGCTCACCGATCACCGTGCCGACTGGACACTGACGTTCCGCGCCCTCGCAGAGAATCTGCGCGGGAACGCGGCTCCGTTCGAGTCGCTCGTTCCACCCGATGCGTCCGGAAATTGGCTCGAGCGTTGGCGCAATGCGGTTTCGGCACGTGGACAGGACCTTTCATCCGTCGCCGACGGCATGGATCGCGTCAACCCGGCATACATTCCCCGCAACCATCTGGTCGACGCTGCCCTGAATTCCGCGACCGAGGGCAATCTCGAACCTTTCGAGCGCCTGCTGGACGTCGTTACGTCACCGTTCGATCGGCGCGACGACCGGTCGGACTACGCCCTGCCTGCGCCCGAGAATTTCAGTGCCGGTTTTCGGACTTTCTGCGGTACATGACCTCTTTGTAGCCCGGCCTGGTCGTCACTGCGGCGGCTCCATGAATTCGATGGTCTCGCCGTCCGGGCCCACTGCGTACACGACGCGGGTGCCCACCTTGGCACCGCCGGCAATGGGTTGGGGAGTTCCCTGCGCCGTCCATCCGAAGTCCGCGATGCGAGTCAGGACCGCATCGATGTTGTCGACCTCGAAAGCAAGGTGCGCGAAACCCGGATCGTAAGGTCGCGACGTCCCCGGCTCCCCGTCCACGTTGCGATATTCCAACAGCTCGATCGTCTGACCCGCAACGGAAACCACCGCCATCCGGACCGTCGCGCCGTGCGCCCCGGTGACCTCTCCGAGAAACTCTCCACCCATCTCACCGGTGCGTTCGAGGGTCGCTCCGAGACCGTCGATCCAGAACCGAAGGGCGTCGTCGAGGGAGCCGACGGAGAATCCGACGTGGTCGGAGCGAAGCATCCTGAAGGACATGCCAGGAAGACCTTCGCGTGGTGCGCTCACGAGTTGCGTTTCCGTTCGGCCCGAATCAGGCCGCCACCGACGATCAACCGCTGAATTTCGCTCGTCCCCTCGTACAACCGGAGCAATCGCACATCCCGGTAGATGCGCTCGACCGGAACCTCCCGCATGTACCCGGCACCGCCGTGGATCTGGACGGCCAGATCGGCGACCCTGCCGACCATTTCTGTGCAGAACAACTTCACCGCAGACGGCGCAATACGGCGATCGGTCTCCTGCACCCACGCCCGCGCAGCCTCACGCACCATCGCCCGGCCCGCCATGACACCGACCTGCTGATCGGCGATCATCGCCTGCACCAGTTGAAAATTCCCGATCGGCTCACCGCCCTGAGTGGACGCCGCGGCATACGACACCGACTCGTCCAAGGCACGCTGCGCCTGACCGACTGCGAGCGCGGCAATGTGCACCCGCCCCCGCGCCAGCGAGGTCATCGCCGCCTTGTACCCGATGTCGCCGTTCCCCCCGACCAAGGCATCGGCCTCGACGCGTACGTCGGTGAAGTTCACATCGGCCGTCCCGGAGCCCTGTTGCCCCATCTTCGCGTCCTTGACGCCCACGTCGATCCCGGCGGTGTCGGCAGGAACCAGGAATACTGCAATACCGTTGCCGGCCTGCGGTTTCGGGTCCAGCTTGGCGAAGACGACGAACATGTTCGCGATCGGTGCATTGGTGATGTAGCGCTTGCTGCCGTTGATGACCCACCCGGTGCCGTCGACTTTCGCGGTGGTCCGTAGCCCCGCTGGATTGGACCCAGCCCCGTCCTCGGTCAGCGCGAAGGACGCCACGATGTCGCCGGATGCCATGCCCGGCAACCACGTCGCCTTCTGCTCCTCGGTACCGAATCCCACGAGCACCTGGCCGGCGATCCCGTTGTTCGTGCCGAACATCGATCGGAGCGACAGCGAGGTGTAACCGAGCTCCATCGCGAACTCGACGTCCTGAATCAGATTGAGACCGAGCCCGCCCCACTCCTGCGGAAGCGCGTAGCCGAACAATCCCATCTCCGCGGCCTGCTTACGCAGATCCCCCCGGAATCGAATCGGTGTTCATGATCTCGAGTTCACGCGGCACGACACGTGACCGAACGAACTGCGAGATCTGCTTCAACACGTCCGCGAAGACGTCATCCGGTACATCGGGATTCAGCGTGTCCATCAGACCACTATCGAGGAAGGCGCGCTCCTCCGTCCACTGTTTCACTGTGAGGTCGTGGTCGACCGAGTGTGCGGCCGATGGCTCAGCCCCGGACCGTTCCGAATTCCTGAGCGTTGTCGTCGAGACTGCGCATCACCGCTGCCCGAGCGTTGGTCGGGAGGGTGTCGACGATCAGCCGCACTCGTTCTCGGCGTCGATCGACTGCTTGCCTACGCGGCATTCCCGGCGTCGGCTCCATCTGCGGCATGATGCCTTCGATGTCGTCGACGCCGCCGAGGTGGTGGCCGGCCTCCATCAGTGCCATCTCTTCGCGGATCTGCGAAGAGTCCTTCTCCTCGCTCATCCCGATCGGCCCCATCATCGTTCCGTTGAGGAACTGCTTGACGGCCGGCTCGTCCGACGTCAGGAGCACCTCGCGCGGTCCGAACATCACCAACTCCTTGCGGAACAGCATGCCGATGTTGTCCGGCACCGTTCGAGCGAGATTGATGTTGTGCGTGACGATCAGCGTGGTCGCATCGATCTGCGCATTGATGTTCAGCAGCAGCTGGCTGATGTAGGTGGTTCGGACCGGATCGAGCCCCGAATCGGGCTCGTCGACCAGAATGATCTTCGGGTCGAGAACGAGCGCTCTCGCCAATCCGGCCCGCTTGCGCATGCCGCCCGAGATCTCACCGGGCAGCTTGTCCTCCGCACCGAGCAGACCCGTCAGCTCGAGCTTCTCCATCACGATGGTGCGGATGTCGGACTCGGACTTCTTCGTGTGCTCGCGCAGCGGAAAGGCGACGTTGTCGAACAGGTTCATCGAGCCGAACAACGCACCGTCCTGGAACAGCACCCCGAACAGCTTCCTGATCTCGTAGAGCTCCCGCGAGGAACACTGCATGATGTCGGTTCCGTCGATGACGATCGAACCCTCTTCGGGCCGCAGCAATCCGATCAACGACTTCAAGAACACGGATTTGCCTGTGCCCGAGGGCCCCAGGAGCGCACTCACCTCGCCCGCCGGCAATGTCAGAGACACATCTCTCCAGATGCTCTGCGATCCGAACGATTTGGTGAGTCCGCTCACCGAGACCTCGACGCCCATCTACCACTCCCTTGTTGCTGTGAACCTGTCCGAACTACTCGAGGTCGATGGGTCAGAAGATCCTTCTCATGATCTTCTTGGCTCGATCGGTGTAGGGCGGATAGATGACTCGAATGTCCGGCTTGAGGGTCTTCGACAGCACGGACTTTCGGTGACTCAAGGTATGGAAACCCCATTCACCGTGGTACGCACCCATACCGCTGGCACCGACACCGCCGAACGGAAGCGCGGCCACGAGGCAATGCAGCGCAACGTGATTGATGACGACTCCGCCCGCGGGAATTCTGTCGGTCATGTCTCGGGCGGCCTTCTTCGACGAGCTGAAGATGTACAGCCCCAACGGCTTCGGTCTCCGGTTGACGAATGAGATCGCATCCTCGGTCGTACGGTAGCCGACAACCGGAAGAATCGGACCGAAGATCTCGTCCGACATCGCCGGTTCCGCCACATCGGGATCGACGATGATGGTCGGCTCGATGGTCAGAGCACCCTCGTCGACGCCACCGCCCGTTACGATTCTGCCCTTCGTTTCCGCGATGTACCCGGCAAGTCTGTCGAACTGTCGTTTGTTGACGATGCGCTGGCCACCGACCTGATCGGACCTGAACTGCGCCACGGTCGCAACCAACTTCTCGACCAATCGGTCGCGCACCTTCTCGTCGACCAGAACGTAGTCGGGTGAAATACACGTCTGCCCGGAGTTGAGCAGCTTGACCCACGCGATCCGCCGTGCGACCACGTCGAGATCCGCATCGGCGGTCACGATGGCCGGACTCTTCCCTCCGAGCTCGAGAGTGACCGGCGTCAAAGTCGGTGCCGCCGCTGCCATGATCTTGCGGCCGACCTCGGTGCCACCGGTGAACAACGCGTGGTCGAATCCGAGCGCGAGCAATTCCTGAGTTGTCGCTCCGTCGCCCTCGACGACGATGACGGCGTCGGGATCGACGTACTGCGGCAACAGTGTCGCCAACAGTGCCGAGGTTGCGGGTGCAAGCTCGGAGGGCTTGACCACGGTGCAGTTGCCTGCGGCAACCGCCGCGATCAGCGGTCCCAGCGTGAGGTAGACCGGGTAGTTCCACGGTCCGATGACGAGAACGACTCCGAGCGGCTCGTCCTGAACCCACGCCGAGCCCGGAAGTTGATTGAGCGGCAAACGAACTCGCTCGGGCTTCATCCATCGGCGCAGGTGCTTGATCGCGTACTCGGCCTCACCCTTGGTCGACGTCAGGTCACCGAGCCAGGCCTCGACGGGACTGCGCCCCAGGTCCTTCGCCAACGCCGCGGCGACATCGGCCTCCCGTTCGGTGACGAGGCGAACGATGCCCTCGAGCTGCTTCAGTCGCCATTCGATCGGCCGTGTCCGGCCCGACGCATGTACTGCCCGCAACGCCTGCACACGTCGTTCCAGTGCAGGCGAGGACATTTCGCGAGTCTCTGTCGTTGTCATGTCGGCTCAGAACTCCGGTACCGGCACCGAGCCGGACAGAACCGCGCCACCGGTTCCGCCGTCGACCGTGATCGTCTCGCCGTTGACCCACCTCGCGGAGTCGGAGGCGAGGAACAGAACGACATCCGCAATGTCCTCCGGGTTCGCGTGCCTGCCGAGCATCGTTTCGAGTCCGTCGATCGTGTCGTCACCCATGGTCTCGCGGAAGTCCTTCAGGATCGGCGTGTTCACCGGGCCCGGCAGGACGGCGTTGATACGAAATCCCATCTCGTGCAATGCCAGTCCCATGGACATGACGTAGACCGTGGTGACTTCCTTCGACCAGTTGTAGGCATTGCCCTGCTGCGGATTGCTCTTGAACCACTGTGCACCCTCCTCGAAGGTGTCGGTGGCGAGAACCTCACGAATGGTCTCGAGACGCTGTGGCCAACCGAAGCCCGCCGTGGACGAGACCACGACCACGTTGCCCTGCTCGCCAAGCCGATCGAGGAACGATTCCGTGAGGTGCCGGACCGCGAGCGAGTTGACCGCAAAAACCGTGTCGGCAGGCGCGGTTCCGGGGACGCCAGCCACGCTGAGCAGCGCGTCGAAGGTACCGTCGACCTGTTCGATGGCCGCATCGATGCTGGATGGATTCGCCAGATCCACCTCGATGTGCCCGGTGACCGCTGCGGTCGGGGTGTTGCGATCGAGGCTGAACACCTCGGCACCTTCGGCAAGAAGCTTCTCGGCCACGCAATGGCCGATCCCTGATGCGGCACCGGTGACGACGTAGCGCTTTCCCGCGAATTCTGACATGTCTTGACCTTCCGAAAAGCTAGAGGGAGTACGGCAGTGATTTCACTGCGTGGACGAAGTTGCCGGCCAAATACGTCGGTTCGCCGACGGTGAGGCCGGGAGCGCGATGCAGCAGCTGATCGAAGATCTCGCGCAGTTGCATCTTCGCCACGAAATTTCCCATGCAGAAGTGCGGGCCACCACCGCCGAACCCTTGGTGCGGGTTGGGGTTTCGCGAAATATCGAACAGGTCCGGACGATCGAATACCTTCTCGTCTCGATTGCCCGACGAGTAGATCATCGCGACCCAGTCACCTGCCCGAATGTTCTCTCCACCGAGCACGGTGTCCTGGGTGGCGGTACGCCGGAATGTCATGACCGGAGAGTTGTAGCGAACGAATTCCTCGATCGCAGTGCCGATTCGGCCGTCGAAATCTCCGAGCAGGAAGTCTCGCTGGTCCGGATTCAGTTGCAATGCGCGCTGAGTGAGGCTGATCGTGTTGCGCGTCGTGTCGTTTCCTGCGACCGACAACAACACGAAGAACGATCCGATCTCTTCGTCCGTCAACTTCTTGCCATCGACCTCGGCGTTGACCAGGTTGGTCATCAGGTCGCTGCGCGGGTGCGCCCGACGCTCGGCGGCGAGGTCCATTCCCAACATCAACAGACTGACGAGGGCGTCGTTGAGTACCTCACCCGGTTCTCTTCCGGCAGCGACGTCCTCGTCCGCCCACGAGACCATTCCGTCGGCATGGTGTGCAGCCTCGTTGCGTTTGTCTTCATCGTCGAGACCCATCATTTCGTAGATGGTCCACATCGGCAGACGCTTGGACACCTGCGTGACGAAGTCTCCCGACGGTGTCTGCAGAACGTCGTCGACGATGCTGGCGGCCTGACGCTTGATCTGATCGTGGATCTTCGAGACCTGCTTCGGGGTGAACGCTGCGCTGACCAGTTTGCGCAGAGCGCCGTGGCGCGGCGAGTCCATCCCGAGGAACGACCCAGCTGCCTCCAGGATGTCGTCCGGGACTTCCTCGAACTGGAAGCCCTGTCCCGAGCAGAACAGCTCCGGATGCTTGCTGACCTCGGCGATCAACTCGTGTGAGGTACACACCCACACACCGTCGTTCTCCGGCGGCATGAGGCCACCCTCGAGCGGAGGGTGCCAGCTGATCGGTCGTTCCCGACGGAGCACCGAGAACGTCTTCTCGCGTTCGTCGGCAGTCGACGCCCAGAAACCGAGGTGCGAGACGGACAGCGGATCGTACGACCTACGAGGACTTTCGACGACAGACGTCATGACGACACCGCTCCTTGCACCTGGTAGGACTTTTCCAATTCACGCTTGACCAATTTGCCGGTGGGTGTGCGAGGCAGTTCGTCGACGAAATCGACCGAACGTGGTGCCTTGAATCGAGCGATGCGGGCGCGCACGTACTCGATGATCTCCTGCCCCAACTCGTCCGACGGCTCGACGCCCGGCTTGAGTTGAACGACAGCCTTGACCGACTGGCCCATCTCCGCATCCGGGACCCCGATGACCGCGATATCGAAGATCTTGTCGTGCATGGCCAGTACGTTCTCGATCTCCTGCGGGTAGATGTTGACCCCGCCGGAGATGATCACGAACGACTTTCGATCCGTGAGGAACAGGTAACCGTCGTCGTCGACGTATCCGAGGTCGCCGACGCTCGTCCACGTCGGATGATGCGGGTGGCGTGCTTCGTCGGTCTTCTTCTCGTCCTTGTGATAGACGAACGGCATGGTCTCGCGCGCGAAGTAGACCGTTCCGATGTCACCCGGATTCGACTCGTTGCCTTCCTCGTCGCAGATGTGGAGGTCTCCGACGACCGCCTTACCGACCGACCCGGGCTTGCGCAGCCACTCGGCCGAGGACACGAACGTCATGCCGTTCTGCTCGGTGGATCCGTAGTACTCGAACAGCACCGGGCCCCACCAATCGATCATCGCTTGCTTCACTTCGGGTGGACACGGTGCCGCGGCGTGAACGGCCAGCCGAAGACTGGAATGGCCGTAGCGGTTCCGCACGTCCTCGGGGAGCTGCAACATGCGAACGAACATCGTGGGAACGAATTGCGCGATCGTTGCGCCGTACTTCTCGATGGCCGCGAGCGCGCCCTCCGCATCGAATTTCTCCATCATCACGACCGTGCCGCCGAGCGCGTGGACGGCACCGGACCACTTCAACGGAGCTGCGTGATAGATCGGTGCCGGTTGCAGGTACACGTCGTCGGGGCCGACCTCGAACATGTGGCCCAGCAGTCCCGCGATCGGGTCGCCCGGCTGATCGACCTGGATCGGAAGCATGGCCGAGCGGATGCCCTTGGGCCGACCTGTGGTTCCGGAGGAGTACATCATGTCTGCGCCGCGCGGACGATCGACGAGCGGAATGCCGCCCTGGCTCAGCAGGTCGGAGTAGGACTCGTAACCCTCGATCGCGTCTCCGAATGCGTAGGCGTGCATCAGCGTCGGCAACAGTGCGCGAACGTCTGCGCCCAATCCGGAGAGAGCACCGGACACGAACAGCACCTTGGCATCACAATCGGTGACGATGTACGCCACCTCGTCGGCTGCGAGATTCTTGTTGACCGGCGTGATGTAGAAGCCGGATTGCATTCCAGCCCAGTAGATCTCGAATACCTCTGCGGCGTTGTCGGCAAGGATCGCGATGCCGTCACCCTTCCGAAGACCGAGGCGATGCATAGCGGAGGCGAGGACGGTCGAACGCCGGTCGAGTTCGCCGTAGGTGACGGTCTCCCCACTGCCTGCGAGGATGACCGCCGGCTTGTCCGGGTTGGACTTGGCATGGATGCCGGGATACATGTCTGTTCTCAGCCCCTTCAGACCAGCAGGTCGTCGCGGCCGTCGGCCTGAAGGGCCGCGACGTAGCTCGGATACAACTTCTTGCCCAGCGGTGCCAACTTCAGCAGGGACGCGACGTTGCCCTCGACCTTGATCTTGCTCTTGGCCATGGCCAGCGGCAGGTTGACCTTCCCCTGCCAGTACGCGTTGCCGGTGTCTGCGGACATCCGCATGGTCGCGGTCGAGGCGGACGATTCGTCGCCGCCCGTGACCTCTCCGGTCGTGGTGTCGATGACCAGGATCGACTCCGGATCGGTGTAGATCGTCTTGAGCACGATGCCGGTGTCCCTCAGCTTGGGACCGATCTCCGCGTCTGCGAACGCGGCCTCGAAGATTCCTCCGAGATACTTCTTGACCTCGTTCGAGTCTGTGAAGCTCACTGCTAAACCTCCTGGTAGACCGCCAGAATCATCTCTTTTAATCTTTGTTTGATTAGAAACAGATGCTGGACAAGCGAGTCGGAAACCCTCACACCTTGGCGCACCTGTGCGGTGCGTCACACGAACATAACTCGACTTACGGAATTACGCAAGCCTCGGACGGCCGAGGTTTCGGCAGGACCATGCCTGCCCCGTATCATCGAACGGTGAACGAACGAACATCCGTCCCGGAGCACCGGCCCGGGCCACCGCCCCGAGCCGGTGGCGACCTGAAGCGGCCGTTCTTCGAACACGCCCTCGTGTTGTTGGCCACGGTCGGCTACGGAGGCTTCAAGCAAGCCGCCCTGTGCAAATCCCTCGGTGTCACCACCGGCGCGTTCTACCACAGCTTCGGAGGGTGGAAGGATTTCTGCACCGAATTCCTCGACTTCTGGTATCAGGAACGAACCGTGCGGATCGCCGAAACCGCTCAGGCGCACAGCGATCCGGTCGAACGGTTGGGAATGCTCGTGGAGGCAGTCGGAAATCTCCCACACCGTGCCGAGGCCGCCATCCGCGCTTGGGCCGCAGTCGATCCCACCGCGGCGCGCGTTCAACGAACGGTCGACCTGCAGCGGTACGACGTCGCCGAAGAAGCGTTCGAGCACGTCGTGTCGGACCCGCAGCTCGCGCGCCGCTACGCGCTCGCCGGGGTCGCGATGCTCACCGGGTTCGAACAATCGGTGTTGCACGACGAGGATGCCGCGGACCTCGAATGGTCACTGCGACTTCTGCTCGACGCCGCCCGTCGGGATGCGCCGTCGACTCCTCAGCCCTGAAAGGCCGCTCCGGACTCGAGCAACGGCTCAGGATCGACACCCCACTGCAGTAGTACGTCCTCGGTATGCTGCCCGACCGCGGGCGGCCCCGCCGTGACGGCCGGTTCGATGCCTGAGAATCTCGGCGCAGGCATCGGCTGCACCAGGCCGTTGTCCCGCACCACAGAACCACGGCCGCGGATGTGCGGATGATCGAGCGCCTCCAGCATGCTCAGCACAGGTGACACGCACGCGTCGGTACCGCCGAACACCGCCGTCCATTCCCGTTGCGTCCGAGTCATGAACGCAGACGCGATCACCGATGCCGTTGCCGCCCAGGTGCTCCTGTCGTTCTGAGCACCTGGGTCCAGTCCCGTCACGCCGAGTCCGTCGAGCAGCAGCGCATAGAACTTCGGCTCGATGGCTCCGACTGCCATGTGTCGGCCGTCCCGGGTCTTGTACACCCCGTAGTACGGCGCTCCGCCGTCGAGCATGTTCACTCCGCGGGTATCGGACCACGTACCGGTGTTCATCAGAGCGTGGGTGCCGGCCAGCAGGTGCGCAGTGCCGTCGACGATCGCCGCGTCCACCACGCGACCACGCCCGGTCACCCTCGATTCCAGCAATGCCGCCAGGACGCCCATCACCAGATAGGTACTGCCGCCACCGAAGTCGCCGACGAGGTTCAGCGGAATCTGCGGAGGGCCGCCCGCATCACCGATGGCGTGGAGAGCGCCGGTGATGGCGATGTAGCCGATGTCGTGCCCGGCGCTGGTGGCCAGCGGACCGTCCTGACCCCAACCGGTCATCCGGCCGTAGACCAGCGCGGGATTGCGTGCGTGGCAGTCGTTCGGTCCGATTCCCAGCCGCTCGGCGACGCCCGGCCGCCCGCCTTCGATCAGAATGTCGGCACGCTCCACCATCGTCAGCACGGCATCGACCGCATCGCGAGACTTCAGGTCGAGACCGATCGAGCGTTTGCCTCGGTTGAGGATGTCCTGCTCCGGCTTTCCTGGGAACACTCCGAGTCCGCCGGGACGTTCCACCCGAACGACCTCGGCACCCATGTCCGCCAGGGTCATTCCGGCGAACGGGGTAGGTCCCATTCCCCCGATCTCGAGAACCCGGATGCCCGAGAGGGGTCCGGGGTGCTCAGCCAAGAGGGTTCGATCCCACGCGCGCGCCGCTCAGATCGGTGATCTCCGACCACCGTTCGGCGACGACACCGACCGACGGGGGCGTCTCGAACCTGACGCCGTCGTTCTGGAACTGAGCAACCCGATACACCGCTCCGCCGCCCGCGACGAAAACCGAGCCCGTGGTGGTCGACTCCTCGGTCAGCAGATATCCGACCACCGGTGCCACGAAGGCGGGCGGAAGCGTGTCCAGAAGGTCCTGGGGAGCGATGCCTTCGGTCATCCTGGTTGCGGCCATCGGCGCGACCGCGTTGACGAGAATGTTGCTTCGCTCCCCCTCGATCGCCAGCGTGTTGAGCAACCCGACCAGCCCTGCTTTGGCGGCGCCGTAGTTGGCCTGACCGAAGTTCCCGAACAAGCCACTCGTCGAGGTTGCCATCACGATTCGCCCGAATCCCTGTTCCTTCAGGTGCGGCCACGCTGCGCGAGTGATGTTGAAGCTGCCGTACAGGTGCACCTTCATCACGGCGTCCCACGATTCGGGGGTCATCTTGACGAAGGACCCGTCACGGAGGATTCCCGCGTTGTTGACGATCCCGTGGACCGCTCCGAAAGTCGATATCGCAGTATCGATCACCCGCTGGGCACCGTCGGTGGTCGAGATGTCATCGTAGTTGGTGACCGCCTCACCGCCCGCGTCGCGGATTTCGGCGACCACGTCGTCCGCCATCGCAGAACCGCGTCCCGAACCGTCCTTGGATCCGCCGAGGTCGTTGACGACGACCCGAGCGCCTTCCGCGGCCGACAGCAATGCGTACTCGCGGCCCAGTCCACCGCCGCTTCCCGTGACGACCACGACGCGGTCCTTGACTCCTGGCATGTCGATTCTCCTTGGCATTCGAGTTGATGTTCGAGATCACCGGCCGATCGACGGCGTCCATCGATGCGAACCTCGCATCGTCGACACTTTTTATCACATGTTAAATTCGATGAGAATGCCCGACCCGTTTCACCAGCGAGGGAGTACCGGCCGTGAATGGATCCACTCGAGCACCGGAGTGCACAACCACCACACCTCCGATCGAGGTGGGCCAGTGGGAATTCGTGGCCGACAACGTCCTGCGAATACCTCTGCCCCTGCCGATACCGGAACTGAAGAGCGTCAACTGCTACGCCCTGTTGGGCACCGACGGAGTCACCCTGATCGACCCGGGTTGGGTGTCCGAGGACACCGAGCAGTCGCTGAACACAGCTTTGACAGAGGCCGGCTCCTCGATGGACGAGGTCTCGACAATGCTTGTCACGCACTCGCATTGGGACCACTACACCCAGGCATACGCACTGCACCGAGAGCGTAGAACCACCCTGCTGCTCGGACGGAACGAGCAGCACAGCATTCGGGCGTGGGCCGAACTCGACGGGGCATTCCCGAACCAGGTCGGATTGCTCGACGGGGCAGGCGCGGACGAACATGCGAGACGACTCGAAGCCACGCCGGTTGCCGACACCGAGAAACACACGGCGTACGGGCATCCGACCCAGTACCTCGACGGGGACGAGAACCTTCGACTGTCCGGAACCGTCGTCAAAGTACTGTCCACACCGGGACATACACGCGGACACCTGGTGTTTCACGACAAGACGAGCAACCTGTTGTTCAGCGGCGATCACGTACTGCCCCGGATCACCCCGTCGATCGCTTACGAGCGCTCCCCGGACCGGATGGCCCTACGGTCCTACCTGACGTCACTTCGACTGCTCGTCGATCATGCTCCGGCCGAGATGATGCCGGCCCACGGAATCCCGCAGCCGGTCGTTCACGAGCGAGCTCAGGAATTGATCGACCATCACGAAGCCCGACTACGTGAAGTACACGAACTGATCGACGCCGGAGCATCGACCGGACTCGCCATCGCGTCGGCCATGAAGTGGACCAGACGCAACATCGGTTTGGCCGAACTGGCCCCGAACCAGCAGTGGACGGCGATCCTCGAAGCCGTCGCGCACGCAGACCTCCTCGAATGGCGCGGCTACGTCTCCCGAACCACCGACGGCCCGACGGACTCGTACCGCCCACTCTGACTCACACCGGGTGCAGGTCCGAGATCTTCCATCCCTGATCGGTATCGACGAGTGCCACGACGACTCTGCTGCCGGCAAGAGCGGGTGCCGGATCCGCGGTGGTGGTCGTCGTCTGGTTGACGAACATGAGCAGGGTCGCGGAATCGACGTCGACGTCGACGATCGAGGACTCCACCACGGTGGCGTCGGTCGTCACGCCCTTGTCCTTGGAGGTCGGGGCGATCACCGTCGTCGAGAGCTCACCGAACTGGTCCTTGAACTCCCCGGTGAGTGCATCGGACGCGTCGGTCAAGGCAGTATCGACCGTGTCGGGTGTGTAGGAGAGCAGACGCGGAACCTGTTCGCCCGCAACCGCCGTCGCCGCTGTCCGTGCGGCACTGATCTGCTCGTCCGTACGGGCCTCGGACCAGGTCCAGGCCGCTCCTGCGATCGCTCCGACCGTCAGCACTCCGAGAATCGACGCGGTGACCTTCGCGGTTCGCCGCGACCACCGCCCAGGACGCCTCATGCGACGAACTCCACGTTCGACACGAGCCAGGACTCGTCGATGTGTTCCAGGCTGATCTTCATGCGATACGTCCTTTCCTCCCCATCGGGAGCTTCCGTGTTCTTCACGGTGGACGTCACTGCCGCCAACACCGTCGCGGCGTTCTCGTCCGACGTGACGACGCCTGCTTCGTTCACCTGTCCCGTCGAGTCGACCTGCCCGTCACCGAGTACCTTCTCGAAACTGCCGGACACATCGGAGAATTGGTTCCGAAAATCACCCGTCGTCGATGCCAGAATGCGGTCCAGGTCGTCACGAGCGGACGAATAACGAAGCGTGACGAGATTGACCGCAGCGGCGCGGGCAGTGCTGAGCACCGCGTCGTTGCGAGCGGTGACCTCACGACCGTCGCGGCTCTGGACGGTGAACACAGTCGCCGCGGCCACTGCACTCACGAACAGTACGAGCAACACCGCGCACAGCGCGGTCAGCCGGCGGCCGGCGCCGTTGCCTGCGGTGGATGTGCCCTCTGCACCGGAATCCTCCACCGGCTCATCCTGTGTCGCTACTTCCTCAGTGGGGTCAACCACAGATCCTGCCATGTTCGAAGCTCCTTTCCATTGTTCGTGTCGTCGACGCCGGAGAGCGTGTACATCTTTCCGTCGGGAGCGAAGAAGTTGCCCGTGGACGGGTCGTACGGCACCGATTCGCCCGTGTCGCGGAACCCGAACATGCCCTCCTCCGCTTCGGTCGTGGGTTCCGTTGCTGCCGGCACCGACTCGGCAACGGGCGCAGCCGGAGCGACCGGAGCGACCACGGGCGTAGGCACGGTCTGGCCGGGGCCCGTGGCACCGTTGGGGCGTGCCAACATCTCGGCCCAGGTCGAGGGCAGCCCGCGGGGGCAGTTGGCCACCTCTGCTGTCCGCACCGACCGATCGGTAGCACACGGCTGGTTTCGCGCACTGCGCACCGCACGTGGATCATCCTGAGGGAGTGTGCAATACGCATTGGTATCGGGGTCCATGGGCGAGGTGTCGGACGGGTCGCGGCGCTCGATACCGCCGAACCCCTCCGTGCAGGGTGCAGGCCGCTGTGTACTGCCGAGCTTGACATCCAGTGGACCCTGCCCCCGATCGGGATCTCCCCCGAGCGGGAATTCGCGGAACACGTTGCCCACAGCCGAGGACAGTGCCGGGTAGACGACCAGAACGTGTTCGATCCCGGGGAGATTGACCTGTGCAACCTGACCGACGGTCTGCAGGTTCGCCAGCATCATCGGTAGGGCCGGCTGGAGTTGGGTGAACGCAGAGCTCACCGTGTCGGCAAAGCCGGGACCGACGTCGAGGGTGTCGCGGATCTGCGCGTCGTTCGCCACCAACTGCTCGGAGAACCCGTTCAGATCCGACACCGAGGACAGCGTCTGTGGGCGAACGTCGATGCCGGTGTCCAGCAACGGTTCCGAGTCCTCGATCAGGCGGACCGTGGGATCGACGTTCGCCAACGCGAGTGAGACCAACGACTGGGACGAGTCGAGCAGCCGCGCCAGATCCGGCCCGAGACCGTTGAAGGCGTCGAACGATTCGTCGATCGTCGTACGCAGGTCTTCGCCGGGAACCGACGCCAGTAGAGCCTGGGCGTTGGACAGCAGCGTTCCCGTCGAGGTCGGCACCGACGTCGAGTCGACCGAGACTTCGGATCCGTCCACCAGGAACGGGCCGTCCTCCGATTCCGGTGTGAAATCCACATACTGCTCGCCGATCGCGGAGACGCTCTTGACGGCGGCTGCAGACGACGCCGGGATCGAATACTCCGAGTCGATCTGGAGCTCGGCAACCACATCGGTCGGCGTGACCGAGACACTGCGGACCAACCCGACGTCGATGCCGCGATACGTCACGATCGCGTTCTCGTACAGCCCCGCCGCATCGGCGAAATGGGCCTCGACGGTATAGGTCCCGATCCCGGTGACCCGTTTGAGTCCGAGGTAGTTGTAGGTGACGTACGACAGGCTCACGACCGTCAGGACCAGAAACACCACCAACTGGGCACGAACGAACTTGGTCATCGCGGTTCCTCTCCGCCCACGGGAGCGAGCAACGGGTCGACCGCGCCGGTGGCCGTTCGTATTCCGAGCAACGAGGCCGGGTCGGGAATGCTGCCGAGTACGTCGTTCTGCAGAGTCGGAATCGAGATGTCGAGATTCATGAACAGGTTGATGTAGTCACCGCGAATCGTGTTGGCGGCCGTCGTGACCGGGAACGGAATCGTGCCTGCAATGATCAACGAATTGGCCAGTGTGGAGCCGGTCGCAGCCAGTTCGGTCAACGTGGGAGCCAGGTTGGCCAGGTTGGCGGTCAGATCGTCCTTGCTCGCGTCGAGTGCCTCGTTCGCCACTGCGGCCGCCGATCCCACCGACCCGAGCATGTCGCGCAGTAACTGCTGCTGGTCGTCGAGCACTTCGAGCGCCGGTTGTATCGACGTCACCGCCCGGTCGATGGTGCCCGTCTGAGAAGCGAGTTCACCGCTGAGCCGGTCGAGTGAGTCGATCGCTCTGACGATGTCCTGACGCTGCGAATCGAGACCGTCGACGAAGGTGGCCACCCGGCCGAAGAGAGCGTTGACCTCTTGCTCGTTGCCACCGAGCGCAGCGTTGGATTCTCGGGTGATCGTTCTGATCTGCTGCAGTCCACCACCGTTGAGCAACAGCGAGAGCGTGGACAGCACCGCTTCGGTTTCCGGAAAGCGGCTGGTCCGCGACAGCGGGATGACGTCACCGTCGCGCAGCTGCCCGACGGTCTCCTGCCCCGCCGGCGTGGCGAGTTCCAGGTACTGCGCACCGAGCAGGCTCTTCTGCGCCAGCGTCGCCGTGGAGTTCGAGCCGAGATGCGCATCCTGCCGAAGATCGACGGTCAGTACTGCGATCGAAGAATCGACCCGAACCGATCGAACGGTTCCGATCGTGACGTTGCCTGCCTTCACCTCGGAGTTACCGACCAGGTTCTGCACGTCCGCCATCTCGACCTCGATCGTGAACACCGGCTCTCCCCCGGTCGAGTTACCAGGAAGCGCAAAGGAATTGAGTCCGTCGAACGAGCATCCCGTGACCGCCCCCATGGCAGCCAGTGTTGCCGCAGCGGCGACGCCGCGTACACGCCTGTTCATCAGCGTTCACCTTCTTCGGGGCTGTCCGCGGCCGGTGCCGGTGGAGCCGCGTACGCAGCCACGCCACCGAGTTGAGCTGCGATGTCGGCACATTGATTCTGGGGTGCTCCCACGGTCGTGAGCAGTCCGCAGATGAAGTTGAGCGGGTCGACCCGATCCGGCACCGCCAATGCTCCGGTCAGTGAATTGGCCGACGGATCCCAGATGTTGTACAGGTTGGACAATGCTGTCGGTGCCACGTGCAGCAGCTCGGCGATGTCGTCCTCACGATTGACCAGAAGCTGCGTGATGTCGACCAACTGGGTGACCTCGATACTCAACTGGTCCTTGTTGTCCGCCACGAACGTGCGCACCTGCTCCATCGCCGGAACCAGCTCCTGCAGTGCTGCATCGAATTCGGTTCTGTTGTTGTTCAACAGAATCGACAGGTCCGCCAACTGCCGAACGAAACGATCGACTTGTTCGTCGTTGGCCGAGAGCGCGGAGACGAAAGCCTGCAGATTGCGGACCGTCGCGAAGATGTCCTCGCCGCTGTCGTTCAACGTGGTCGTCGCCTCGGACAGGCTTCGCACCGTTTCTCCCAGTGTGGAGCCGTTGCCGGACAGCGCGTCTGCCGACGAGGCCAGCAGCTCGTTGACCGAACCGTCCGCGTTGAGACCTTCCGGGCCGAGATCTGCCGTCAGCTTCGAGAGCTGGTCTTTGAGTTGGTCGAACTCCACCGGAACCGCGGTGCGCTCGACGGGAATGGCGGCACCGTCGCTCAACGTCGGCCCACCCGAATACGTCGGAGCCAGTTGAACGTAACGTCCTGTCACGAGCGTCGGGGCGACGATGGCTGCGCTCGCATCGGCGGGCACGTCGTACGCGCTGTCGAACGTCAGGTGCACACGAACGGTTGCGCCCTGGGGAGTGATCGCGTCGACGGTTCCGACCGGGACACCGGCTATGGTGACCGGGTCTCCCTCGTACAGCCCGACCGAGTTGGTGAAATCGGCGGTGACGCTGATCTTCGACATATGTCCCACGGCCACGATCGCCACCGATGCGAGTAGAGCGCACACGACCAGACCGATGACCAGAGGTCCGGTGGCGGGCATCCATCGACTCGCGCGCTTCATCGCTCTCCTCCGAAGCTGTTGGGGAGCTGACCACGTAGATCGGTGGGGACGACGTTCTGGATGATCACCTGGAAGTAGGGACCGGACGCCACCGACTCGCCCAGTTGCCGTACGAACGGGGCAGCCCTGGTCAAGCTCTGGTTCAGGTTGTCGTAGTTGTTCTGCAGCAGCTGCGCGATCTTGTTCAGCTGGTCGAGTGTCGGCCCGATCTGCTCACGGTTCTCCGACACGGTCGCCGTCAACTGTGCCGATACCGATCGAATGTTCAGTAGCAGCGAGTGCACGGTGTCCGACCGCTCGTTCAACGAGGTGAACAATGCTTGGCCATCGGTGAAGAGTTGCGAGAGTTGGGTATTGCGCTCGGCGAGTACGCCGGTCACTCCGTCGGCGTGCTCGAACAGTGAGTGCAACTCGTCGTTTCGGGACGAGACCGTCTGCGAGAGCCGGTTCACGCCCTCGAGTGATCCGCGCAGATCGGCGGGCAATCGATCGAAGACCTGACCGGCGGTGTCCAAGGTTCCCGACAGGTCCGGCACATCGGTGTCCGTGACCGTTCGGGTCAGATCCGACAACGAGGTACTGACGTCGAAGCTGGCGCGCGTGCGCTCACGTGGAATGGTCGAGCCCGGCCGCAGCACGTCGGAACCGGCCGGCTCCAGATCGAGATAGCGTCGTCCCAGCGCGGTCTGGACCTTGATGGCGGCCTCGGTTCGGTCGCCGAGAACCACGTCGGTCGTCGTCGCCGAGAACTCCACCTCGACGACACCGTCGTCGAGTCCGATGTCGGATACCTTTCCGACCTTGACACCGCTGATCTGCACGTCGTCTCCTGTGTGCAGACCCGAGGCATCGACGAACTCCGCTGTGTAGGTGTTGCTTCCGTTCAGGAACTGGAGCGAGTCGAAGTTGAAGGCAACGACGAGCGCGAGAACTATGCCCACTGTTCCTGCGATCCCGATGGGGACCGGGTTCCTGTCTCGGAACGGCTTCATTTCTGGTACCCCTCGATCATTGCTGGCACCTCTGGGTCGGCGATACGGCCATGGGGGTGGTGAGCTGGTCACTGAACTTGATTGCCACACCGCAGAGGTAGAAGTTGAAGAAGCTGCCGTAGGTGCCACGGCCGAGCAACTTGTACGCCTGGGGGAGCTGGCCGAGCACCATGTTCAACGTGTCGCTACTGGCGTTCAAGTTCGACGACAATGCGCCCAACTGCGTGATGTCCTGTTGCAGAGAGGGTCTGGATTCACTCAGGACGGACGACAGCGTCGCGGTCACCGCATCGACATTCGTGATCGCGTCTGTCACGCGCACCCGGTCATCGGACAGTCCTGTGACTATCTTCTGCAGTCGATCGATCATCGACGAGAACTGTCCGCGCCTGCTGTCGACGGTGACCAGCACGTTGTTCAGGTTAGTGATCACTCGGCCGATCACCTCGTCCTTGTCCGCCAAAGTTCCGGTGAGCGAACCGATCTGCTGCACCAACGAACCGATGACCTGCGACTGTCCGTTGAGCACTTGGACGAGTGAGGACGTGAACATGTTCGTGTCCTCGGGACTGAGCCCCTGCAGCAGCGGCTTGAAGCCGTTGACGAGTTCATCCAGATCGAGCGCCGCCTGGGTCTTGTCCAGGGGCACCGTCGATTCGTCGGGAAGGGCGTCGAGACTGCCTGGGCCCTGGGACACTTCGAGGTATCGATCACCGATGAGATTCTTGAACTTGATCGCCAGCGTGGTGCCCGAGGTCAAGACGATCGCGCGGTCCACGGTGAACGAGACCTTGCTGACGACGTTCGAGCCGTCCATCGCCAGGTCGACCGAGTTCACCTTGCCCACCGGGACCCCGGCGAGCTTGACGTCCTCGCCCGACACGATTCCCGACGCGTCCGCGAACATTCCCACGAACGTCCGCGTCGGTCCGAATCTCATGTTTCCGACCACCGTTGCCAGAAGCGCGGTCGTGAGCGCCGTGATGATCATGAACACGATCAACTTCAGGCCCGGAGCTCTGGCGGTCATCGGCCGAAGATGAAGGTCGGCCCGTACAACAGTTTCAGCAACGGGGAGTCGGCGAGTTCACCGGCGGTGAACTCTCGTGTGTAGGCCTCGCTGCCGTCGTGGAATTGCACGTGCGGAGGCAGTGGATCGCTGTAGTCGACGGGAGTGCTCCGGCAGTTGGGTCCGTCGTCGAGACCTACCAGAGGCAGGTTGTTCGGGTAGGTGTACTCGGGCTGGCCGACGATGATGGTGGACTGCACGTTCAGCCCCGGCTTCGTTCCACCGATCACCTGCTCGAGCCGCGGAACGTTCTGGCTCATACCTTGGAAGAAGCACACGGTCTGCGGTGAGTACCGCGCCAACAGAGCCGTGGTCGGCCTCAGTGCGGACAGTGCTGAGATCATCGGTTCCTTTACGTTCCGGAAGAAGTCCTCGCCCGTGTTGCCCAATGCGGTGAAGCTGACCAGGAACGCAGTGAGCTGCGCCTGCTTGTCGACCACGGTGTCGCTGGTCGTGCTGACATTCGCAGCGAGAGAGAGGAATTCGGGTGTGGCGTCGGCGAAGGTATCGAGGTTGTCGGCAGTTTTCGGGATGTCGCGTTGCAGCGTGGGGATGCTGCCGTTGAACTGTGCGAGGTACCGGTCGAGATCGGTGAGCAGAGTGCCGGCCTGCTCACCCCTACCGTCGAGGGCGGTCGCCACTGCACTCAGAGTCGCATTGACCTTCTGCGGGTCCACGACGTCGAGCAACGACACCAGTTTCGCGAACACGTCGTTGACTTCGACGGTGACGGAGCCGCCGTCGATGGTCGACCCCGGACGCAGCGAGGACGGCGACGGATCGGCCGGCATCTCGAGTGTGACGAACTTGCGACCGAAGACCGTGGTCGGTTCGAGATGCACAGCGACGTTCGACGGGACCTTCCGAAGTTCGTCGGGCGTGATCGCGAGAGTGAGAACGGCGCTCCCGTCCCGATATTCGACTGTGTCGACGGAGCCGATCACCACCCCTCGCAGCTTCACATCCGACCCTGGATCCATGAGAAGGCCGGATCGGTCGAGTTCGAGCGTGATCGCATCGGTTGTGGTGAACAAACCACGGTAGAACGCAGTGGACAGCCAGGCCAACGCCACTACGGCCACGATCAGCACCGCCCCGAGTACCAGATACACGGACGGGGACACCTGGCCCGCTGGGCGCGTCCGCGTGCGCGTCATCCCGAAATCCGAACGTTGGACGCAGGGCCGCCGAACACGGCGATACCGATCAGGAGGTCGACGAGCATGATGGCGATCAGCGACGTTCGGACCGCGCGCCCCACTGCCACACCGACGCCTGCCGGGCCGCCGCTGGCGTTGTACCCGTGGTAGCAGTGGACCGACATCACGATGAGCGCCATGGCAAGGACTTTCAGCAGCGACCAGAGCACGTCGCTGGGCACGAGGAAGACGTTGAAGTAGTGGGCGTAGGTGCCACTCGACTCACCTGCCAGCACCACGGTGACCAATTGTGTTGCGAGATAACCCATGATGAGCGCGATCGCGTAGAGCGGGATCACCGCCACGAAGCCGGCGATGATGCGCGTCGTCACCAGATACGGCATGGACGGCACCGACATCGATTCGAGTGCGTCGATCTCCTCGCTGACTCGCATGGCACCCAGTTGTGCGGTGAATCCGGCACCGACCGTGGCAGTCAACGCCACTCCGGTCACCACGGGAATGGCCTCGCGGGTATTGATGAATGCCGAGACGAACCCGGCGAGCGCGGCGATGCCCACGTTGCCGAGAGTCTTCGTTCCCTGCTGACCGACCTCGTATCCCGCTGCTGCAGTGAGGAAACCGATGACCACGACGCTTCCGCCGATCACGGCCAGAGCGCCTGTCCCGAGTGAGACCTCGGCGATGAGTCGGACGACTTCCTTGCGATAGTGCACGATGGTGCGTCGGATCCACAGGAAACTGCGGAGATGAAAATGCACCTGCTGACCCAGTCCGACCAAGGCGTCCTGGGGTTTTCGCGTCGTGCGCAGTACTCCGCGAGCAAAACGGGATCCGCCTGCTCCGGATTTCGTCAACGAATCGAACACGCTCGGCCTTCCTGACTACTTCAACTGAAGTGAGATGGTCGTGATGATCGAGTTCGCGAGGAACAGCAGCACGAAGCTGAACACGACCGTTTGGTTGACAGCGTCACCGACGCCCTTCGGTCCGCCTTTGGCACGAAGACCCAGGTGGCAGGCAACCAACCCGGCGAGTAGTCCGAACACTGCAGCCTTGAGTTCACTGACGATCAGATCGCCGAAACTGGTGAGCACCGGAATGCTGGTGATGAATTGTCCTGGTGTCGCACCCTGCAGGAACACCGCGAACGTGTAGCCGCCGACCAGCCCGACAGTGGTCACCAGACCGTTCAGGAAGAGAGCCACGACCATGGAGGCGAGCACCCGTGGAACGACGAGGCGATGAACGGGATCGATGCCGAGTACTTCCATCGCGTCGAGTTCCTCGCGAATCTTCCTCGATCCCAGGTCGGCGCAGATCGCGGTTGCACCGGCTCCGGCCACCACCAGCACGGTCACGACCGGTCCGATCTCGCGAACCACAGCCAATCCTGCTCCTGCACCGGAGAAGTCGACAGCGCCGATTTCGGTGAGCAGGAGGTTGATCTGGAAGACCACGATGACGCAGAAGGGAATCGCCATCAAGAGAGTCGGGACGATCGAGACACTGGCGATGAACCACGCCTGTTGCACGAATTCACGAAAGTGGAACGGCGGCTTGAACATCAAGCGAAACACGTCGAGCGCGGTCGCGTAGAAATTACCGATCTGACGTGGGGCTCCGACGGCAGCCTGTTCTATCACGTTTTTTACTTTGCGTTCAGAAATCACGACAAGCCGGTCCCCTCTCGATTCCTACGTCGGTTGTCCGCGGACGCATTTCGCTTCGCGCCCGCAGCGCACCCTGCCTGTCCGGCAGCGGCGACGAACCGGCTTCCCCGCGGGCCGCTTGCGCCTGTGAAGCCTGTCACAAGCGTCGGCCGATGTGCAAGGCCTAACGCTCATTAACTTTATTCTTGGATAAATTAAACCTTCGGTCGGTTTCAGGACTCCTGAAGAACGGTGAGCGCCAGCAACTCGGTGACGTGGGCCAGACGATCCTCGTCGGTTCGCTCGAGCCGGACCATGTCGGTCACCACGCGACGGGCCGCGAAGACTCGAACGCGTGCGTCGTTCACGTCGAGTCCCGGCCTCGATCGCATGACTGCCTCGACCCACCGATCGACATCTCGTGCCATCGACTCACGGAGCCGACGAGCGTCTCCGAGAGGCACGTTTCCGGCTTCGGTGATGTAGACCCCGAACAACTCTCGGTTCGCGGCAGCGACTGCGCAATAACTGCGCACCAGCACCCGCAGCTTCTCGTCGGGCGTCCCAGCCTGCGCCAGAGCCGTGCGCGCACCGTCGGCCACCATCGTCACCGCCCTGAACAGCACGTCGACCAGCAGCTCCGATTTGGACGAGACGTAGTGGTAGACACTCGGACCCGTGATTCCGGCCGCGGCTCCGATGTCGTCCACGGTCACCGCGGCGTAACCGACCCGGTAGAACAGTCCGACGGCCGCGTCCTCGACGGCCGTGACCCTCGACCCGGTCCTGCCCTCATCGGAGCCAGGGCGAGCACCATCGCCGAGAGCCCCGACACCGTCACGGCGCGCCGGAGTCCGGCGAAGGTCGAAGGACAGCAATGCGAATTCGATGTTCTCGAGCGCTTCTCTGTAGCGGGACAGATCCATGTCCACCGGGTCGGTCGATGGACTGCCCGCAACCGAGAGCATCGCGCATGCGATCAGATGACAGTTCTCGGGGGAGAGGTCCGCGTGCGAGGCGGAGACCGATGCGGTCACGGTATGCACGATCATCGCGTAGCGGCCCTCGATCGCACGTCTGTCGTCGGCATCCAGATGTCGAATTTCTCGCTGCACCAGAGTCCAGATCTCACGTCGTTCGAGCGCGACGTCGATCATCGGCGCGACGAGATGGGAGACGTCGCGATCGGCGTACTGCCGCAACACCGACTCGGCGGGTCCGAGGGTCGACACCACCGCTGCCATCAGCAGCTGTTCCTTGGACGAGAAGTGCCGGTACAGAGCAGGTGCCGTGAGATCCACTCGTCGAGCAACTTCCGCGAGTGTCACGTCCTCGTAGCCACGCTGATGGAACAGCTCGGCCGCGACGGCGGTGATCTGTTCTCGTCGCGCCCGCCCGCGCGCCGTGACGGGCCGGGTAGCAGCGTCGTTCCGCGGAGGCATTCTTCTCGTTCCGTGCTTTCGAAGTCAGGTTCGAACAGTGCACCATATCCAGTGCTGCAACATCGGTCGGAACCGTGAATTGTGCCCGGCACATCTATAGTCGGACCATGGCACGAAAAGCGACCGCGAAGCTCACCGACGAGGGCGAACTGCCCGAATCGAAATCCGCACGGACTCGCGGCCGCATTCTGGACGCGGCTGCTCATGTGCTCAGCATCAAGGGGTATGCGGGAACGCGGCTGACCGATGTCGCGGAATACGCGGAACTTCAGGCACCGGCCATCTACTACTACTTCCCCTCGCGCGAAGAACTCATCGAGGAAGTGATGTGGGTCGGCATCGCCGACATGCGCCGGCACGTGCTCGCGGTGTTGGACGCGGTCGATCCCGCGTCGAGTCCGATGGACCGCATTCTGGTGGCGGTGGAGGCACACCTGCGACACGAACTCGAGATCTCGGATTACACGACCGCGTCGATTCGCAATGCCGGTCAGCTTCCCGAGTCGATCCGAGCGCGGCAGGTGGCCGAAGAGGCCAAGTACGGCAAGATCTGGCAGAAGCTGTTCAAGGACGCTGCAGACGAGGGCCAGATTCGCGACGACCTCGATGTGAAGATGGCGCGGATGCTCGTCATCGGAGCATTGAACTGGGCGGCCGAATGGTGGAACCCACGCCGGGGTTCCCTCGACACCGTGGTCGCCACCGCCCAGTCCATCGTCTCGGCCGGCTTGTCTCCCAAAACCACGTCGACTGCTGCTGCAGCACCGCGCAAGACAGCGGCACCGGCACGGCCCCGTCGCCGCTCCGGTCAGACCGCGATCTGACCGGAGCGAGTCACCGGCCTCGTCACGGTCAGACTTTCGCCGCCGCGATCAGTTTGCGCTTCTCCGCGAACTCCAACGCTGCCGACCAGTCCGTCTTCTTCGAGATGAGCACGCGGTACTTCATGATGTCCGCCTGTCCGTTCACGGTGAGTGCGCCGACGACGGTCTCGCCTTTGCGGTAGAGCGCCACCCACTTGCCGGGGACGTCGACATCACCCTCCACCAGGACGACCTCGTCGGCATCGGTGATTCCGACGAATTGGATGCGGCTGTCGTACCAGTCCGACCAGAAGTACGGGACCGTCGAGTACGGCTTGGCCGCCGCCGGATCCAGTGCGTTTCTGGCCGCAGCAGCACCCTGCTCCGCCGCGCTTGTCCAGTGTTCGAGCCGCTGGTGGCGGTCGAAGAGTGGGTTGCGCCAGTTGGCCACGTCACCGGCTGCGTAGATGCCGGGAATTCCGGTGAACAGCGTCTCGTCGCACAGGACCCCGTTGTCCAGGGTCAATCCCGAGCCTTCGAGCCACCCGGTGGCAGGAACGGTGCCGATACCGACGATCACCAGTTCTGCCGGGAGCACGGTTCCGTCGGCCAACACGACCCGCTCGACCCGGCCGTTCCCTTCGACGCGGTCCACTCCGACTCCACACCGCAATTCGGTGCCGTTACGGTTGTGCAGCGACGCGATCGCCGGACCCATCGACGGTCCGATCGCGCGCACGAGGGGAGTCGCCAGCGCCTCGACGACGGTGACGGGGATACCACGCTTGTTGGCATTGGAGGCCACCTCGGACCCGATGAATCCCGCGCCGATGACGACTGTCCGAGCACCCGAATCCAGTGCAGCCCGAACGGCGATCGCATCGTCGATGGTGCGTAGTCCGTGCACTCCGTCGAGATGTTCGGTACCGGACAGAGCTCGCGCCTGGGCCCCGGTCGCGATGATCAGCAGATCGAACGGGATGTCCGAATCCCCCACCTGCACAGTTCTTTCCTCGATACTCAACCCGGTGGCCGGGTTGCCGAGCAACATCGTCACGTCGAGTTCGTCGGCGAAGGTCTCGGGAGTACGAAAGAAGGGGACGTCCGGGCTCGACCCGTCGACACCGGGTTCGAGATATGCCTTGGACAGCGGCGGCCGGTCGTACGGAAGATGTTTCTCGGCACCGATCAGGGTGATCGCGCCTTCGAATCCGGCTTTCCGCGCACTCTCGACCGCTCTGAGTCCGGCCAGCGAGGCACCGACGACAACCAGATGCCTGCTGTCGGCCGACACAACGGTCATGTGACGGTGACCTTGCCGGGGGTGTCGAACACGGTCAGTGCTCGATTCGCAAGGCTTCGGTGGGGCAGCCGGCAATGGCTTCCTCGACCTCGGCCAACTCGTCGGGCTCGATGTCCTCCTTGAGCGCGAGCAGATCACCGGAATCATCCACCTCGAAAAAGGCAGGTGCCAGGGATTCGCAGATGCCCAATCCGGTGCACTTCGTTCGATCGACGACGACCTTCATCGTATTTCCTTTCACTCGGCTCACCGCCCCTCTTGGGTACGGTCAGCGACCTTCGAATTGTGGTGCTTGCTTACCGACGAACGCGGCGATGGCACCTCGCGCGTCGGACGTCCCGCCGGTGATCGCAAGAGCGTCGATCTCGTCGAGCAAGTGCTCGGACAGGGTGTTGGTCGACGATTCGCGAAGTAGTCGGCGCATCTTCCCGAAGGCTCGAGTGGGTCCCGACGCAAGCGATACTGCCAGCGAGAAGGCCGTGTGGGCCAGCTGGTCGGCGTCGACGACCTCGGTCACCAGCCCCCACTCCACCGCCTCTTCGGCTCCTACCCGGTAGTTCTGGAAGAACATCTTCGCGGCCCGCCGTGGTCCGACGAGCCGGGGCAGGTACCAGCTTCCGCCCCCATCGCCGGACAATCCGATCGCTGCGAACGCCGTCGAGAAATGCGCGTTCGGAGCCGCCAGCACGAAGTCGGCGGCGAACACGAAGCCGAGACCGCCGCCGGCAACGGCACCTTGCGCAGCAGTCACGATGGGTACATCGAGCATGCTGAACAGCCGAAACGCTTCGTGGAACGGGCCGGTCATCCGCCGCAGCAGCGGGCCGATCTGCTCGGGGTCGCCGTCGACGAAGTAGGTGATGTCGCCGCCGACAGTGAGGTTGGTTCCCGATCCTTCGATGAGCACCGCTCGCACGGTCGGATCCGCCGCGCACCGTCGGGCCACTTCGAGCGTGTCCTCGGCCAGGGCGAGATCGATGGCGTTGCGCTGTTCGGGCCGATCGAGGGTGATGCGCGCAACCGACTGTTCGACGCGATATCGGATGGTCGTCAGTTGCCGTTCGCCTCGCGCTGTTCGATCGACTGCCTCGTGCCAGCGTTGTGAGTCGGTCAGCTGCACCAGCTTCGAGACTTTGCCGTCGACGAAGGTCAGCACGTGTACGAACTCCGCGTCCAGGGTGGCACCCGTCGACCTACCGGTGCCGACATACCTTCCCGCCACGTAGAGCCGTCCGTCCTCGAGCCCGACGAATTCTTCCGGGCGGGCCGCCGCCGAATATTCCTTGGCGATGCCACCCCAGAAATTCCGCCGCATGTCTGCCGCGTCGGAGTAGTCTCCGCCGAGGCCGAACGGGAGCCCCTCCGTTGCGTGGCCACGAAAGCTGGGATGCAAGACGTTCTTCAGCACCTCACGGTCACCACTGGCCAACGCCGCATACAGCGCGCGAGCGGTCTCGATCGGTCCGGCCTCCGCCATGATGCCCCTTCGTCGTGGTTGTCGAATTTAATATAAATAAAAATAGCCGCGCACGTCAAGGCGCTGCTCGACTATCGACTCGGCGCGTTGCCGACGACCGAGACGAAGGAGACGCAACCGCCGGGACGACCACCCAGATTGTGAGTCAGCGCCAGCCTTGGATCGTCCAATTGGCGACGCCCTGCGCGCCCGGAGAACTGCAACCAGCACTCGTAGAGCATCCGCAGCCCGCTGGCACCGACCGGATGCCCGAAGGACTTCAGGCCGCCGTCCGGGTTGACGGGAAGGCTGCCGTCGGAGTCGAAATCTCCGGCCAGCATCTCCTTCCAGGCCAGTCCCCGGTCACTGAAGCCGAGGTCCTCCATCAGGACGATCTCGGTCGGAGTGAAGCAGTCGTGCACCTCCGCCAGCGACAATTCTCGGCGCGGATCCTCGATACCTGCCTGTGCGTAGGCGTCGCGCGCACTGTGGACCACCTCGGGGAAGGTCGTGAAGTCGTAGGCCGGATCCACCGCACCTCGCATCGGCCCCGCAGCCAGCGAGAGGCCTTTGACGTACATCGGTGTGTCCGTGTAGTTCAGCGCGTCCTCGGCCCGGACGATCAGCGCGCAGGCAGCCCCGTCGGACACTCCCGAGCAGTCGAAGACACCGAGTCTTCCTGCCACCTTGGGGGCACCTTCGATCGTCGAGCGTTCGACTTCCTTCCGGAACTGAGCCTTGTCGTTCTTCGACCCGTTGATGTGGTTCTTCCACGCCACGTGCGTCATCGCGCTGCGCATGTCGTTCGGATCGACGCCGTACTTCGCGCAGTAGGCAGGATCGAGCAACGAGAACGCCGCCGGTGCCGTGAGTGACAGCTCACTGGCTGTGCCGTCCGCAGGCGGATCCGCACGCAGCAACCCCGAGAAGCCCGAGTCCTTGAGCTTCTCGACGCCGACGGCCATCACCGTGTCGTAGGCACCGGAGGCGACCGCGTAACACGCATTGCGGAAGGCCTCGGAGCCGGTGGCGCAGTAGTTCTCGACCCGGGTGACGGGTTTGTAGTCGATGCCCAGCGGCCTGCTCAACGCCAGTCCGGACTGTCCGGATCCGAGAGTGCCGAGCCAGTACGCGTCGACGTCCGCCAGGCTCAGCCGTCCGTCGGCCGGCAGACATTCCTGTACGGCATCGATCACGAGATCGTCGGCGGACTTGTCCCATCGCTCTCCGAAGGCGGTGCAGCCCATCCCGACCACCGCAACGCGGTCTCGAATCCCATTGCTGCTCATACCGACTCCTCCACTGACGAACGATCCTCGATCACCGGTCGCGCCTTCCAGAAATAGTTGTGCACTCCCCCGGCGGTGAACAGCCGTCGAAACGACAGCTCGACGCGACTTCCCACTGTTACCGAGGACGCCGCGCCGTCGGCGACCTCCAGTGAGTACCGGCCACCGCCGTCGAAGTCGACGACCGCCTCCACCACCGGAGGCGACGGCGAGAACGCGAGGCGATCGATCGTCGACGTAGCCACCGTCCCGCGCGCACCTCGCCGAGATTCCGGGTGCATGGAGTCGACGCTGCCGCAACCGCGACACACTCTCGCGGGCGGAAGGTGGACGAATCCGCAACGATCACAACCGGATCCGACGAATCCGAACTTCCATGCCGTCGCGCGCCCCGAGGGCGGAGCGGCCGGTCGATCGGGTTCGGGCCGGCGCGGCGGCTCACGGTCGACGAGCCCACGCCACGACAGGTAGGTCAGATACGAGATCCGGTGTCCGCCGCTGCGTTGTTCGGCAACAGGACGTCTCGCACGATGGTTCACGATGCCGGGAAGGACGCGCAGAACCAGAGCGTCGCATCCGTCGACCGCGGACAGGACCAGAACGGTCTCCCCCGGCGCAGCCGAGTCCAATACCTCCGCCAGCGCGATCCCGACGTCGGCGGCACCACTGAACCCCAACGTCGAGGTGACCGTCGAGACGGATCCGGAGGCCAACGCAGTCAGCCGCTTTCGGATTCCACTGTTCGGCGAGGTGAGTACGACGTGGTCCGGTGCATCGACCCCCGCGGCAGCGAGCGCCCGGCGCTGCACCTCCGCGATCAACGGGGTGTACTCCTCCTGGCCGTACCGCTCTTCCCACTGGTTGCCGCCGATCGACGCCGGATCCCGCCAGCGATCGAGGAATTCGAGCGTCGACGACGCCGTGGACAGCAGTGCTGCGATTCCGGCACCCTGTTCGGTGGTCTCGGCGAAGACGAATGCAGCTCCGCCGTCGCCGCCCGACCGCTCGTCCGAGGAACCGGGTCGCCCGGTCCGCACGTCGGACATGACGGCCATACCGCCGGATTCGGCCGCGCACCTGATGGCCGCCATCGACGACTTTCCGGTGCCGCCGAAATCCGCGCAGAACACGTCGGAGGGCAACCCCAAGGCAGCATGAACCGCAACGGCATTGGTCTTGTCCGCGTATGCGTGAGACGAGCTCGCGAAGTACATCGTGGAAGGTACGTACTGCTCCGCCAACGCGGCGGAGGCTGCCTCCACGGCAATGGTCGTGCTGTCCTCGTCGAACGAGGCCACCACCCGATCTGCTCCTCCTACTCGGCCACCGATGTCCTCGGGTCCCAGTCGATAGGTGGGGAGGTACGCGGCGTAGGACACCAACTCGGCAGTCATGTCAGGCCCTCTCGAACATGGCGGCGATTCCCTGGCCGCCGCCGATGCACATGGTCTCGAGTGCGTACCGCCCCTGGCGACGCTGCAGCTCGTTCAGCATCGTCGTCATGATGCGTCCACCGGTGGCACCGATCGGGTGCCCGAGGGAAATACCGGAACCGTTGACGTTGAGTCTGGAATCGACGTCGTCGAGTGTCAGACCCCAGCCGGACAGCACCGCCAGAACCTGTACAGCGAAGGCCTCGTTGATCTCGATCAGATCCAGATCCGCGAAACCCAGGCCGTTCTTGGCGAACAACTTCTGCACCGCGCCGACCGGTCCGATCCCCATCATCGACGGCTCGCATCCGACGGCCGCCCAACTGTGCAGGAAGCCGATGGGCTCGAGACCCAACTCGTCCAACCTGTCCTCGGCCACGACCAGACAGGCACTCGACGCGTCGTTCTGCTGGGCCGCGTTTCCCGCGGTGACCGTTCCCCCGGCGATGAGGGGACGCAGGCGAGAGAGGGTCTCGATCGACGAGTCGGGTCGAACCCCCTCGTCCCGGGTGACCGTGATCGGATCACCCTTGCGCTGGGGAACATTCACCGGGACGATCTCGGCGTCGAACGAACCGTCCGCCCATGCTCGAGCGGCGGCGCGGTGACTGCGCACCGCGAACTCGTCTGCCCGTTCTCGGGATATCTCGTACTTCTGCGCCAGATTCTCGGCCGTTTCGATCATTCCGCTGATACGCCCGAACCGCCATTCCGGCTGCGACCGTTCCCGCCCGCGATCGAGCCGGTCGTACAGTGCGAGGTTTCCCGACCGAGAACCCCAGCGAGCCGAGGTGGTGTAGTGCTCGATGTTGCTCATCGACTCGACCCCACCCGCAAGGACGACGTCCGCCGCGCCCGTCTGGACCATCATCGACGCGGTGACCACCGCTTGCAGCCCGCCCCCGCATCGCCGGTCGGTCTGAAAGCCGGGAACTGCCACCGGGAGTCCGGCGTCGAGCGCCGCCCATCGTCCGATACACGGGGCCTCGGAGTTGGCATACGACTGGGCGAACGCCACGTCCTCGATCCGTTCGGGATCGACTCCCGACGCAGCCACCACGGCCTGGATCACCGCCGAGGCCAGGTTTTCGGCCGGAACCGGGCGCAGGGCACCGCCGAAGGCACCCACCGGGGTTCTCAGTGGTGCCACGATTGCTGCGCGTCTCATCTGGCAGTTCCTCTCGTCAACTGATGTTCTCCTCGAAGAATCGGCTCGGCCGCGGCCGCGAGTTCGCCGCGGTGCACCGGGTCGGCCAGCCTCAGCATTTCCTCGACCCGGCGTTCGAGCGACAACGCCCGAAGGTCGGCAATACCGTTCTCTGTCACGATGATTGCCGCGTCGGCCCGTGGTGTGCTTACCGGACCGCCGAGTGCGGCCACGATTCTGCTCCGCCCGCGGGCCGCCGACGGCAGAGCCACGATCGGTAGTCCGCCACGTGATGCGGCCGCACCGCGCAGGAAGTCCATGGCCCCGCCGACTGCACCGACGTACTTGCCCGCCGCGACCTCGGCATTGACCGCTCCGAACAGGTCGACCTCGATGGCCGAGTTGATTGCGGCAAGAGCATGCTGCGCGGACAGTATCGCCGAATCATGGGTGTAGCCGGTCGATCTGACGTTCACGGCGGGGTTTCGATCCACGAAGTCGAAGAGTCGACGCGTACCGGTGACGAACCCCGCGACGGCAATGCCGCGGTCGAGCGACTTGCGTGCTCCGGTGGCCGCTCCCGACTCCATCAGTTCCATGGCGGCTTCGTTGAGAACGCCACTGTGGATACCGAGATCACGTCGACCGTGCAGCTCACGCAACACTGCCTCGGGTACGGCACCGATCCCGAATTGAAGGGTCGCTCCGTCCTCGATCAACGACGCCACGTTCCGCGCGACGGCGTGCACGGCGTCGCTCGCGCGGGCCGACTCCATCTGCGCCGGCTCACGCGAGCTGCGAACGGCCGCGGTCCACTCCTCTGGGCCGAGAGTCCTGGCGCCCGCGACCACCGGTGCCCTGTCGTTGATCTCGACGATCACGACGGCGGCCGAATCGATGGCGGCCGAGAGGTAGTCGTCGGTCAGACTCATCGAATGTCGACCGGTCTCGTCGGCAGCCGAGACCTGAACGAGAACCACATCGGCCCGCGCCGGACCGGAGGTCAACAATTCCGGAATGCGCGAGTAGTGCACCGGCGAGATCTCGAGCAGTCCCGCCTGGTGCAGTGCAGCATTGCTACCCGTCCCGCAGTACGAGGACAACGAGAGTCCGTCGACCGACTCCGGCTGCAGGATCGACCGAGCCGGAATTCCGACGAAACACCGAACCGGACCGATCTCGTGGCGTTGTGCGACAAGAAGATCGGTCAAGGTCTGCGGCTCACCGCACGCCTGGCCCCATACGATGGTGTCGCCGGGCCGAACGAACCGCGTGAGATCGAGTGACTGTTCTGCGCCGGTCACGCTACCCGGCACTGTCGTTGTTCCATCTGTCGGACGACGGATCGAGCAACTGATTCAGATGGCCGTCGCTGAGCCATACGATGGTCTCCAGTTCCAACGCATCGAGAAACCGAACCCGCCCGGTCCGCAGATCCTCCAGGCGAAGACGGATGCCGTTGCCGGAGCGGTCGAACGTCACCTCGACTTCGGCGAACTCGCTGCCGACGATGTCGCCGGGCGAGGTATCGCCTGCGTCGGAACTGCCTGTCCCCACCACCGTCATATCAAGAAACCCAGTGTGGCAACGGCTTTGTCGTGATCGACGAGCACGACCTTCTTGTAGGCCAGCGCGAAGCCGGTCTCCGTTCGTCGCAACCGATACGTGGTGCGTCCGCCCCAGATCTCGTTTCCGCGTGTCCTGGACTCGAAGACGATGAAATTGCACCCGACCTCGATATCGACATCGCCTGCCGCGGAACGACGGCCGCCCAGAATCTCGACGTTGGACAGCAGGCGACGCATGTGCGACGGCGGTGCCTGGGCATACCGCTTTCCGGTACGAACCTGCTTCAGCCGGGTCGAAATACGATTCCTGTTGTCGTAGATGATCGACACACAGGTCAGCGGGTCCGAGTCCATGTCCGAGGCGGGAACCCAGTAGATGGCGTCGTCGGTCCACAACGCCTCCCACGAGTCGTAATCGTTCTCGTCGGCGAATCGTGCTTCCCGATAGAGGAACTGCTCGACCTCACGAAGATCGGTTCCTGCCGGCACATCGACGAGTCCGTCGGCGATCTCTGCTGTTTTCACTGGTCGGCCTCCATCAGTTTCTTGTAGTGAGCCCAGAAGCCGCGCATCCCGACCTCGTCCGTGGCCGTGCCGATCGTGAACCCGTTCTCGTCGGTCTGCTCGCGATGGATACCGCGACGCACGTCGAGCCACTCCGGTGCGAGCATGCCGACGCCGCGCTGGTTTCGCTCGTACATCTCGGTGTCGTCCGCGAGCAGCATTCCGGCCGGTCCGACGGAGCCGATCGACTGAGAGATCATGCGCTTGTTCAGTTCCGGCGCTCCGGCGAGCTGCACCGCGGTTGCATACTGCACGCACTCGTCCGCGGCGACAGGCTGAATGTTGAAGACCTGGATCTCGGCGATGAACAGGTTGGGGAACACCATGACGTGGGGTGCGCCCTCGACGAGAATTCGTTCGGCATCGTCACCGTGACGGGCCCGGATCGCCTCGACGTAATCCGGTACGCGAGATTCCGTGGTACCGAACCAGCGCATCGGTTCGTCGAACTTGCGGAACTCCGGTCGAAGGTCGTTCTCGCTGTGGCCGTTTCCGAGGTTTCGCGTCACGGCCGTCGACGCATCGCTGTACAGCGCGCCGATCGGCGAGCCGGTCACGCCGAATATCGATCCGTGGACGAACTGCGGGTGATAACCGTCGGTCTCGTTCTCGGTCAGCAGCTTCCAGTTGGCCTTGGTCTTGTGCTGCAGCCACCCTGCGGTGAGTTCGACTTTTCCCTCGGGCGAGAGATTCGCGAGCCGATCGATCTCACCGGCGGCTCCGCCCAGGTGCTCGACGAGGCTGGGTCCGTCCTGTGCGAAGCTGCCGAACACGAAGCCCTGGTAGGACGCGACTCGTGGGACCTTTCCCATGGTCAGGTCGAGGTTGTTCTTGCCGCCGTACCCCTTGTTGTACGGATACCCCAGCAGCTCACCGGTGTTGCGGTACGTCCACCCGTGGTACGGGCAACGGAACGAACTCGAGTTGCCGCGCGCGTCGTCGCACACCAGATTCGCTCGGTGTGCACACCGGTTCAGCAACAGATGCACCTCGCCGTCGCGGTCACGGGTCATGACCACGTCCTGCAGGCCGAGCTTCTTGCGGATGTAGTCGTTGGGCTCGGGGATCTCACTTTCGTGACCCACGAACACCCATGTGGTGTACCAGATCTTGGCAAGTTCCTCGGCGAAGATCTGTTCATCGGTGTAGAGCGATCCGTGCACACGGGTCGGCTCGATCAATCGGGAGTACTTCGACTCCCCTGACGGACTCCCGGTACCGGTGGTGTCCATCCCTGCGGGGACGACTGCGGTCATACTCCACTTCCTTCCATGGATTGTGCTGCTGCCGCTGTCGCCAGCTGCACCAGTCGAAACTTCTGCACTTTGCCGGTCGGGGTTGTCGGAAGCTCCTCGGCGTCGAGGAAGACGACCTTCTTCGGCACTTTGAATCGCGCCAGATTCGATCGGCACAGCTCGATCAGCTCGGCTGCTGTGACGGTCGAGCCGGGTGCACGAACCACGACGGCACAACCGATCTCGCCCCATCGGTCGTCCAACAGGCCTATCGCGAAGACCTGGCTGATGCCCTCGTGAGCCGCGAGCAGATCCTCGATCTCCTTCGGCATGACCAGCTCGCCGCCGCTCTTGTAGAGCTCCTTGCTGCGCCCGGTCACCTGGAGGTACCCGTCGTCTCGGACCAGGCCGAGGTCGCCCGAGTGGAGCCACCCGCCCCGCAGCGCCGCCGCAGCTTCCTCGGGCTTGTTCCAGTACCCCTTCATCGTCGAGGGACCCGAGGACACCAGTTCGCCTTCGGAGCCGTTCGGCTGCAGTTCACCGGTGAGCGGATCGACGGTGCGATAGACCACCAACGAGTCCGATCCTTCGATGCTGGCCGCGCCGGCGAGTTTGGGCCGGCCGACGGTATCGGATGTGAGGGAAAGCGGGTCCTCGGGCAGCGTGAGTGTCATTGCCCCGCCGCACTCGGTCATGCCGTATCCGGTCACGATCTCGGAGACGCCGAATTCACGTTCGACCTTCTCCCACAGCCACACCGGGGCCGGGGCCGATCCGCACAGGATCGCGGTCAGTGACCGGAGATCGTACTTGTGCCGGTCGGGATGTTCGACGATCGCCACAGCCATCGTCGGCACGCAGAGAATGTCCGTTGCCCCGAATCGTTCGATTCCCGCGAGATAGCCGACGGGGCTGAACGAGGTCTGGGGAACGATGGCACCGCCGACGAACATGACCGACAGCAGACCCTCGACGTAGCCGAACATGTGATAGCACGGTAGCGAGAACAGGATTCGACGTCCGTCCTCGTACGCTCTGGTCAACGCGGACGCATACCCGGTGCGCAGCACCGCATCGTGGGTGACGAGTACACCTTTGGGCGAACCTGTGGTCCCCGAGGTGTAGAGCATGTCGCCGATGTCGGTCGGATCCGCACCGTGGCCCACGGCCGCGTCGGCATTCTCGATGCCGAGGTCCGACAGGTCGGCCACGGTCATGGCACTCACGCGTCGAGTACCACCGGTGTCGAGCACGACGACCGAACGCAGAGCGGGCACCGCGTCGGCGGCCGAATCGGGCCGTGTCGCGAACGACAGGGAATCCCACCCCGGCGCGATCTCGTCGAGCATGGCCACGTAATCGAGCGTCGAGTACGCGTTCATCGTGATCAGCACCCGGCACTCGGACTGCTGCAGAACGTATTCCAGTTCGTTCTGGCGGTACAGATAATTGAAGGGGATGGCGATCGCTCCGACGCGCGCGATCGCGAACTTGAGGGGGACGAACTCGGGGTGGTTGGCCATGAGCAGGCCGACCCGGTCGCCTCGCTGGACCCCGAGCGAAGCCAAGCCGTCCGCAAAGCGGCGTGACTGTTCGGCCACGTCGGCGTACGAGTACGTGACCTCCTCCGTCAGCACCAGCGGGCGGTTCCGATAGCGCGCAGCGCACTCGTCGAGCCAGCCGTCCAGAGTGCGCGGTATCCACTCGGGATGCTCGCTCATCAGCGCAGTGCGCCGATCCTCGATACCGGTAGTCATGCCAGCCTCACTTTATTCTTGATTAGATTAATATACGACGACGAGTCGAGCATTGGATCCTTCGTTCACCGACCTGTGAAGTTCGGTCGACGTCTGGCATGAAATGCCTGCACACCCTCGGCGAAGTCCTCGGTGTCGAACAGAACCGCTTGGTTCTCCACTTCCAGATCGAGCCGCGCATCGCGGTCGACGATCCCGCTCGCCAATGTCGCCTTGATCGCCGCCAACGCCAACGGGGGACCTGCTGCCGCAGCGGCCGCATCGGACAGCGCGGCGTCGAGAGCGGCACCGGGTTCGACGACGGAATCGACCAGACCGAGTTCGCCCGCTTCCGATCCCGAGATGCGCCGCGGGAACATCAGCAACTGCTTCGCTGCTGCGATTCCGATGCGATCGGGCAGGCTGGTGAAGATTCCCATGTCCCCTGCCAGCCCCACCCCGGTGAACGTGGTGCCGAACAGGCTGTCTCGCGCGGCGACCACCCGATCGCAGGCCAGCGCCAGCGCCGTGCCCGCCCCGAATGCCGGGCCCTCCACGGCCGCGATCACCGGCTTACCTCGCCAGAGTGCACGAATCACCCGCTGCGCCGCCTGCGCTCGCGGGCGGGTCAGCTCGGGAGCTTGCCGCGCCATCGTCGAGATGTCACCACCCGAGCAGAACGCCCCGCCTGCACCGGTCAACACGATCGCTCGCACCGAGTCGTCGTCCATCGCCGCTTCCACTGCCTCGGCAAGGACTACGCGCAGTGGCATGTCGATCGCGTTCTTCACCTGCGGACGGTTGAGTGTGAGAACTCGGACGCTGTCTCGATCCTCGACCGTCACCAGGGTGTGTTCGTCCGTCGCCACAGTTCGACTCACCGCCCGACGAACGTGGGGGTACGACGCTCGAGCACGGCCGCCAGTCCTTCGAGCGCGTCTGCCGTTCCGGACAGCTCCGATACCGTTCGCGCTTCATCGGGAAGCTGACCTGCCACGCCTGCACCGATACCGGCCCACACCAACCGCTTGGTCGCGGCCAGCGCGAGAGGGGGCAGCTGCGCCAGACCGAGCGCGAGTTCGTCTACTGCGCTGGGCAACTCGGCGTCGGGGACGACCGACGTCACGATTCCGCAGTCCTTGGCTTCCGCCGCCGACAACACCGAGTTGGTGAGCAAGATTTCCATCGCCTTGCGCAGTCCGACGAGCTGGGTCAACGTCACCGTCACGCCCGCATCCGGTGCCATCCCGACGCGGACCGCGCCGGAGAAGAACTTCGCCGACTCCGTTGCTATCACCAGGTCGGCTGCGCACACCAGGCCGAAACCCCCGCCGCCTGCGGCGTATCCGTGGACCGCGGCGATGACCGGGACTTTCAGCTGAATCAGTGCAGATGTGGCGATCTGCAGCCACGCCGTGGCTTCCCGAAGATATTCCGGTAGGTCGGCTCCCTTGGACTGGAAGGTCTTCACGTCACCGCCGGTGCAGAAGTTCCGGCCTTCCCCGGAGATGACGACGACCTTCACGGTGGGCTCGGAGTGGCATCGGAGAATCGCTGTGTGCAGCGCGACCAGGAACTCGACGTTCATTCCGTTGGACGATTCCGGGCGATTGAGCCGCAGTCGCGCGACGCCCGAATCCTCGACCTCCAGCAGTACCGGACCGGTCTCGATCAATGTGTTGCTCACTGTCATCGAATTCCTCTTCCTCGGGGATGCGTTGGACTACCTGCTGTTGAAGCTGGATACACCGGAGCCCCCGGCCTCGCCGGATATGTGGGCGACAACGGCCTTGCGTTCCATGGCGAGGCCCTCGCTCAGAGATGTCGCGGACCCATCGCACACCAACCGTTTGATGCCCACGAGTGCGTCCCTGCGCTTTTCGGTGAGTCTCCGAACGAAACCGTCCACACCGGAATCGAATTCGTCGGGCTCGAACCCGCGATAGGCAATTCCCCACTCGACTGCATCCCGGCCCGAGAGACGATCGCCGGAGAGGATATGCCCCAGTGCCCGTTGCCTTCCGACGAGTCGGGGTAGCCGCTGCGACCCGCCACCACCGGGTACCTGGCCGAAATTCGAGTGATTGTCCGCGATCTTGGCGTCGTTGCGTACCAGCACTATGTCGGCAGCCTGCATGAACTCGAATCCGCCTGCCATGGCGTAGCCCTCGACGACGGCGACGACCGGCACCTCGACCTCCGAAATCGCGGCGCAGGCCGCGCCGAAGTTGTCGAACAAGGGTTGCAATGCCGCCGGGCCCGACTCCCGCAATCTCTCGACCTCGCCGAAGTCACCACCGACGCAGAAGTTTCCGCCCCGGCCGCGAACGACGACGACGCAGACATCCGGCCGAGTTCCCAGGGTCCGGATCGCATCCTCCAACTGACGACCCAGCTCGATCGTGATGGCATTCATCTGTTCGGGCCGATTCAGAAAGACTCGGCCGACGCGGCCGTCCACGACGGTGTCGACGACGCTCACATCAATCGACCTCCGCCGACCTCGAGGACGCCGCCGGTCATGTAGCTCGACAACTCACTGGCGAGGAAGAGCACTGCATTGGCCACTTCCCGAGGTTCTCCCGCGCGCTTCATCGGGATCGCGGCCTCGCGCTCGGCGAACACCTCGGGCGGCATCGCCTCGGTCATCGCCGTTCGGATCAGCCCGGGCTGTACCGAATTCACCCGCACGTTGTGGTGTGCCAACTCCTTGGCCGCTGCCTTCGTCAGGCCGACGATGCCGGCCTTGGCGGCGCTGTAGTTCGTCTGGCCGGGATTGCCCGACTTCCCGGACAGGGACGAGATGTTGATGATCGACCCGGACTTCTGCTCGCGCATCACGGCCGACGCTGCCCGAACACCGAGCCAGGTACCACGCAGATGGACGGTGATCACAGCATCGAAATTGTCGACCGTCATCTTCTTCAGGGACGCGTCCCGCGTGATTCCTGCGTTGTTGACCATGATGTCGAGGCTGCCGAAATGCTCGACGGCCCTCGCCACCAGGCGGTTGACCGCGGCCTCGTCCGTGACGTCCGCACCGACTCCGATTGCGCGGTCACCGAGGGCCACTGCAGCTGCAGTGGCCGCTGCGGCGTCGAGATCCGCCAGGACGACCGACGCACCACCTGCGTGCAGCACCCGAGCGATCTCGAGGCCTATCCCCTGGGCTGCACCGGTGACGATCGCCGTCCTACCCTGCACCAGGGCCACGTCCACTACGTGCCCGCTCATCCGATGTACCGCACGACGGACTCGATGACGCTCGCCGGCTTGGTGGCACCCTCGACGTTCATCGTCGTCACGAACACCGCCTGCACCGCACCCTCCAGGCTCTGCACACTGTCGATCCGGGCGGAGGCCGAGAGCCGGGCACCGACACGAACCGGGCTGGGAAAACGCACCTTGTTCATTCCGTAGTTCACAGCCATCGAAATGTTGTCGACCCGGTAGAGCTGGTTCAGGAACAGCGGCAGCAGCGACAGCGTGAGCAGGCCGTGGGCGATGGTGCCTCCGAACGGCCCGGACGCAGCTCGCTCGGGATCGACATGGATCCACTGATGATCGCCGGTTGCATCGGCAAACAGATCGACCCGCTCCTGGTCGACGACCAGCCAGTCGGTGGTTCCGAGATCGCATCCGGCTGCGTCCTTCAGCTCGTGCAACCCCTCGAAGATCTTCATACAGCGCCCCATCTCGTAGGTATAGTATTTGAATTGAATCTAAATTAAAGTAAGCGTCCAGTCAATCGTCGGACGGCAGCGAAGGGGCAAGAATGGATCTCGGATTGGTCGGCGCGCGGGTGCTGGTGACCGGAGGCGCGTCCAACATCGGACGGGGCATCGTCCACGCCTTTGCGGAGGAAGGCTGCCGGATCGTCATCAGCGACATCGACGGCGAGCAGGCGGACAAGGTTGCCGCAGAAGCCCTCGCCCTGGGTGCGGAGTCCGCGCTGGTCTGCGCGGGCGACCTGACCGACCCGGACGCCGCCGACGCAGCCGTCGACACGGTCACGAGCAACTGGGGCGGCATCGACGTCCTGGTCAACAACGCGGGGTGGAGCGTGCCGGGGTTCCTGAGCGAGGACACCGATCGCGCACGCTGGCAACGGACCGTCGAGGTGAATTTCTACACCGCGGTAGCAACCACCCAGGCAGCCCTGAAGCCGATGACCGAGGCGGGGTGCGGCTCGATCGTCTTCATCGCCAGCGACGCGGCGTTCGGACAGATTCGCCAGGGGATCTACGGGGCCACCAAAGCGGCGGTGGTCGCGCTGGCCCGAACGACCGCAAAAGAGCAGGGCAGGCACGGAATTCGATCCAACATCGTCTGCCCCGGCCTGGTCATCCCGGACGGACCGGAGGCGGTAGGCAGCGGAAGCCTGTGGTCGGTCGGCCAGGACGCCGTCTTCGACGACAAGCAGATCGAGTATCTACAGAAGGACACTCCCCTACGCCGGCTGACGACCGCCGACGACGTCGCCAAGTCGGTTCTGTGGCTGTCCTCCGAATCCGCCGCCCGCCAGGTGACCGGTCAGATGTTCTCCGTCAGCGGCGGATACACGATGCCATGAGCACGCCGTGAAGCCGAGCAACACCAGAACCTCGTCGCTCACCCGCGATCGCGGCGATGCCACTCGCCAGCGAATATTGACCGCTGCGGCCACGGTGTTGAGCACCAAAGGGTATGCAGCCACCCGATTGTCCGATATCGCCGCCGAGGCCGAAGTACGAACTCCCGGCGTCTACTACTACTTCGCGTCTCGGGACGAATTGATCGCCGAGGTCATGCGAGTGGGTCAGCGTCGAGTGCGCGAGCACGTCGAGTCCGCCCTGGCCTCGGTTCCCGATGATGCCGGGCCCCGTGAACGAATCCGAGTTGCGGTCGAGGCGCACCTGCGGGTGGAACTCGAGTTGTCGGAGTTCGCCACGGCGGTCACTCGGAACACCAGCCAGCTGACGGAACAGGTCCGCGGTGCCCAGCAGGCGGAGAGCGACAGGTACCACCGGATGTGGCGCACGCTCCTCGAAACCGCACGCAGCGAGGGCCTGCTCCTACCGGACCTCGACCTCGGGATTGCGCGCATGCTCGTCATCGGGGCACTGAACTGGACGCCGGAGTGGTGGCGCACCTCGACCGACTCGATCGACGTGTTGGTCGCCACTGCGCAAAGCATCGTATGCGCCGGGCTTTTCGGGATCCCCGCAGATCCGGGCGACGGTGGTTCCACTTTTGATTCTATGTTAAATTCTTGAAATATCGCCAGCAACCAGGAGGACACATGCCCGAGGCCTATATCGTCGACGCCACCCGTACCGCTGTGGGACGCCGCAAAGGAGGTTTCGCACAGTCACATCCGGCCGACATGGCCGCACACGTCATCAAGACGCTCGTCGAGCGCAATTCGTTCGATCCAGCCGCGATCGACGACGTGATCCTCGGTTGCCTGGACAACATCGGCTCGCAGGCAGGCGACATCGCCCGGACCGCAGCCCTCGCCGCCGGTCTGCCGGAAACGGTTCCCGGCGTCACGATCGACCGCCAGTGCGGATCCGCCCAGCAGGCAGTGCATTTCGCTGCGCAGGGCGTCATGAGCGGCACCACCGACCTGATCGTCGCCGGCGGCGTCCAGAAAATGAGCCAGTACCCGATTCTGAGCGCCTTCACCGCCGGCGAGCCCTTCGGCTCCACCGATCCCTGGACCGGTTCCGACGGCTGGGCCGCTCGATACGGCAGCGAAGAGATCTCGCAGTTCCGCGGAGCCGAGATGATCGCCGAGCGCTGGAACATCAGCCGCCAGGACAGCGAGGCGTTTGCGCTGCGCAGCCACCAACGCGCGCTTGCTGCCATCGCCGCCGGGCACTTCGAGCGTGAGATCACCCCGTTCGCAGGGGTCTCGACGGACGAGGGCCCGCGCGCCGACACCACCCTCGAGAAGATGGCCTCGCTGCAGACTCTCACCCCGGGCGGCACCCTGACTGCCGCTGCCGCAAGCCAGATCTCGGATGGCTCGGCCGCCCTGCTGATCGCCTCGGAGGACGCCGTCGCACAGTACGGCTTCACTCCGCGTGCCCGTATTCACCACATGTCCGTCCTCGGAGCAGACCCGGTGATGATGCTGAGCGCTCCCATTCCGGCAACACAGCACGCCTTGAAGAAGACGGGCATGTCCATCGACGACATCGACGTCGTCGAAATCAACGAGGCATTCGCGCCGGTCGTGCTCGCCTGGTTGGCCGACATCGGTGCCGACCCGGCGAAGGTCAATCCCAACGGCGGCGCGATCGCTCTCGGTCACCCGATCGGCTGCACCGGGGCACGGCTGATGGTCTCGATGCTGCACGAGCTGGAGCGCACCGGCGGACGCTACGGCCTGCAGACCATGTGCGAGGGCGGCGGCCAGGCCAACGTCACCATCATCGAAAGGCTCTGACATGGATCGTCAGCTCTACACCGAGGATCACGAGATCTATCGGGAATCGGTGCGCGACTTCCTCGCTCGCGAGGTCGAGCCGCACAAGGACAAGTGGGACGAGGCCCGGTGGATCGACCGTGAGGTCTTCGCGAAGGCCGCCTCGCAGGGCTTGTACGGAATCCAGATCCCCGAGCAGTACGGCGGTTCCGGCGAGACCGACTATCGATACCGCATGGTCGTGTGCGAAGAAGTCGCCCGCATCAACGCACTGTCGTTCGGCCTCACCGTCGCTCTGCAGGACGACCTGTTCCTGGCGTACCTGCTCGATCTGACGACCGACGATCAGAAGCAGCGGTGGCTGCCCTCGATCGCCTCCGGTGAGAAGATCGGCGCGCTGGCGATGACCGAGCCGGGAACCGGAAGCGATCTGCGTGGCATCAAGACCTCTGCCCGACGCGAGGGCGACGAGTACATCCTCAACGGCCAGAAGACGTTCATCTCCAGCGGAATCATGGCCGATCTGCTCGTCGTCGCCGTGCGTACCAACCCCGAGGGCGGCTCGCGTGGCTTCAGCCTCTTCGTCGTCGAACGGGACACACCGGGTTTCGAGCGGGGCCGCAAGCTCGACAAGATCGGCCTCCCCGGCCAGGACACCGCGGAACTGTTCTTCGAGGATGCGCGTGTTCCGGCGAGCAACCTTCTCGGTGATGAGGGGCTCGGACTGCAGTATCTGATGGGCCACCTCCCGAGGGAGCGGCTCGGGGTCACCGCCATGGCGCTGGCCACCACCCGGGCGATCTTCGACATCACCGTGGCGTACTGCAAGGACCGCAAGGCATTCGGCAAGCCGATCTCGACCTTCCAGCACATTCAGTTCGAGCTGGCCGAGATGTCGACCGAGATCGACATCGCCGAGGCCTACGTCGATCGCTCTGTGCGCGCGTACAACGACGGCACCCTCAGTGACGTCGATGCAGCCAAGGGCAAGTGGTTCGTCAGCGAACTGCAGAAGCGGGTCATCGATCGGTGCCTGCAGTTGCACGGCGGGTACGGATTCATGAACGAATACGCCGTCGGAAAAGCGTACGTGGACACTCGCATCCAGACGATCTACGGCGGCACCACCGAAATCATGAAGCAGATCATCGGTCGCGACCTGATCGCATGAAAGACAACGGTGACGCTCGAGTGCACAGATCCTCGGGCGTCACCGTTCTCGACCACCTCGTCGGGTATCGAGCCGACGAGACCACGGACCTCGGACGGAGTGGAATGTCCCTCAGCGGCCATCGAAGGCGATCGGTGCTCATCGCACCGGCATCCGACGAACGCAAAGCGCTCAAAGCCCTGCACTCGGACGCCGACGAGGTCGTTCTCGATCTCGAGGATGCCGTGGTGCCGGCGCAGAAGCAGATGGCTCGCGACACGGCAGTGCGTCTGGCCGACGAGCATGCGGCCGGGCGCACCGTGTCGGTACGCATCAATGCGCCCGACTCTCCCTGGTACGCGGACGACGTGGCTGCTGTGTCGCAGTGCGCTCACCTCACCGGCATCGTCCTTCCGAAGGTCCACTCGCGCAGGGACATCGAGGATGTCGACCGGGCTCTCGAGCACAACTCGGGACTGCGGATTCAAGCCCTGTTGGAGACACCCGAGGGGATTCTGAACGCGCGCGAGATCTGCGCCGCTTCGGAGCGACTGAGTGCGGTGATCATCGGTTACGCGGACCTCGGCGCAGCGATCGGACGATCCCCCGCGGACATCCGACAGTGGATCTCCATCCAAGATCGGGTTCTGCTCGCGGCCCGCGCGGCAGGGGTTGCTGCCATCGACGGCCCGGCCCTCGGGATCGCCGACGACGAGAAGTTCCGGAGTGCGGTGACGTGGTCGGCCCAGCTGGGCTTCGACGGCAAATGGGTCATCCATCCGGCACAGATCGCCACGGTGACAACGGCGTTCACACCCACTGCCGAACAGGTGGAGCACGCTCGGCGCGTCGTCGAATCACTCGCGGTTGCCGAGGACGCGGGTGCGGGCGCGGCGTTGCTGGACGGACAGATGCTGGACGAGGCCGTTGCTGTCGCAGCCCGTCGCGTACTGGCGCAGGCCGGTCGGCGATGAGCGAGAACACCGTACGGTCCCCCGTCCTGGTCGGTGGCCCGTACTTCGACGAACTGTCGGTCGGCCACGTGTTCGACACGGCCCCGACGGTGACCTTCACCGACGGAATGGCCGCAGTTCATCAATCGATACTCGGGATTCGGCTCCGCCTACCACTCGATGCCGGTCTGTCTCGACGCGTCGCCGGCCACGGCGGCACCCTGGTGAACCCGGCGCTGGTCTGCGACGTCGCCATCGGCCAATCCACCACGGCCACACATCATGTGAAGGCAAACCTCTTCTATCGGGGTCTGCGCTTCCACACGCTCCCACGAATCGGCGATTCGCTCACCACGGTCACCACCGTCACCGGCCTACGCGAGAACTCACCGAAGCCAGGACGTCGATCGACCGGGCTGGCAGCGCTGCACATGAAGTCCACCGATCAGCGCGGGCGTACCGTCTTGGACTTCCATCGATGCGCCATGCTGCCGATCGGCGACGACCCCGACGAAGGACGAGTGCGTCACGACGACACTCTCGAGCCCACCGCACCTGCCGGCACCAAGGAGGGCGACGCCATCGCCGGCGGGCTCGACCTCCCGACGTTCCGGACAGGAGCGAACGGACCGCACTTCTCGCCGGAGCTCGCGGGCGTGACATTCGAGTGCAGCGCCGACGTCGTCTCCAGCGCACCGGAACTGGCGCGTCTGAGTCTCAATATCGCAGCAACACACCATGATCAGCGCTCCGGCCCGCTCGGACGGCTGGTGTACGGAGGTCACACCATCGGCCTTGCGCTGGCTCAGGCCACGCGGGCACTGCCGAACATCGTCACCGTTCTGGGCTGGGCATCGTGCGATCACCTCGCACCCGTCCGCGAGAACGACACCCTGACCAGCACCGTATTCGTCGAACGCGCCGAACCGCTGAGCGAGGGCGGGATCCTGCACCTTCGCTCGGTCGTGCACTCGGTCGGCGACGGGGACTCCACCGACGTACTCGACTGGCGCTTCTCCGCCCTGATGGCCTGATCGCCCGCATTCCTGCCTTGCCTACCTGACAACGATCGAGAGGAAACCATGAGCGCGCTATCTCAAGACGAGGCAATGATCGTCGATGCCGTTCGAGCGTGGGTGGACAAAGAGGTGCTTCCTGTCGTCCACGTGCTCGAGCACTCGAACACGTACCCCGAAGCGCTCATCGAGCAGATGAAGGAAATGGGGATCTACGGACTCGCGATTCCCGAACCGTACGGTGAAGCGCCCGTCAGCATGCCCTGTTATGCCAGGGTCACCGAGGAACTGTCCCGAGGCTGGATGAGCCTCGCCGGCGCAATGGGCGGACACACCGTTGTCGCCAAACTGATCCTCGCGTTCGGGACCGAAGAACAGAAGAGTCACTACCTGCCTCGGATGGCCACCGGCGAGATCAGAGCCACCATGGCGCTGACCGAACCGGGCGGTGGCTCCGACCTCCAGGCGATGACGACGGTGGCGCGCAAGGACGGCGACGACTTCGTGGTGAACGGATCCAAGACGTGGATCAGCAATGCCCGCCGCTCGCAGCTGATCGCGTTGCTGTGCAAGACCGATCCCACGGCCGAGCCGAAACATCGCGGTATCAGCATCCTGCTCGTCGAACACGGCCCAGGACTGACGGTCTCGCGTGATCTGCCCAAGCTCGGCTACAAAGGTGTCGAGAGCTGCGAGCTGACATTCGAGGACTTCCGCGTACCGGTGTCCGCCGTACTCGGCGGGGCGGAGGGCAAAGGCTTCGCGCAGATGATGAAGGGCCTCGAGACCGGCCGAATCCAGGTCGCATCACGGGCTTTGGGCGTGGCCGGGGCTGCGCTCGAGTCGGCACTTCGCTACTCGCAGGACCGAGAGAGCTTCGGCAAGCCCATCTGGAAGCACCAGTCGATCGGAAACTACCTCGCGAACATGGCCACCAAGCTCACCGCTGCTCGCCAGCTGGTGCTCTACGCCGCCGAGAAGTTCGAGGCAGGCGAACGGTGCGACATGGAAGCCGGCATGGCCAAGCTGTACGCATCGGAGGTCGCCATGGAGATCGCCCTCGACGCTGTTCGCATCCACGGCGGCTACGGATATTCCACCGAGTACGACGTCGAGCGATACTTCCGCGACGCACCGCTGATGATCGTCGGCGAAGGCACCAACGAGATACAGCGAAACGTCATCGTCTCTCAGCTCGTGGCACGCGGTGGCCTGGACAGCTGATGAGTGACGACGCTGCGCGGCAGTGCCTGCACGAGGAAGTGAACAGTCGACACCGCGCTGGGACGGATGTCGCTCGGCCGGACGCCGTCGAACATCAGCACCGTCGCGGAAAACTCACAGCGCGTGAACGAATCGACCTGCTGACCGGCGAGGGCGAGTTCTTCGAGTTCGGCGCACTGGCCGGCCCAGGGCCGTCGCAACCGGGCAGCCCAGCCCTGGTGGCACCGGCCGACGCCATGGTGACCGGCATCGGCTATGTCGACGGCAGGGCAACGGCCATCGCCGCGTTCGATTTCACGGTTCTGGGCGGGAGCACCGGGGCCGTCGGCATGGCCAAGCTGTCGCGATGCGCCGAACGCGCATTGCTGGACCGCATTCCCCTGATAGTGCTGAGCGACAGCGGCGGGCACCGAATGCAGGAAGGTCTCGACTCCCGGCACGCGGCGCTCGGCTCACCGCTGTTTCAGCAATTCGACGACCTGTCCGGATTGGTACCGATCGTGACCGTCATGATGGGTCCCGGCTTCGGAGTCGGAACGAATCTGGCGGCCCTGTGCGACTTCGTCGTGATGGTCAAAGGCATTTCGACCCTGGGAATGTCCTCGTCACCGTTCGTCGCGGCAGCCACCGGAGAGCACATGACCAACGAGGAGATCGGCGGTGCCGAGGTTCAGGCCGGCCGCGGAGTCGCCGACTTCGCTGCGGAGGACGAGCACGAGGCGATCGACGCAGTCCGCGCGTATCTGAGCTTCCTCCCGTCCAATTCGCTCGAGGCCCCGCCTCGGATCATGGGTGCCCGGTGGCCCGAGGACATCGATCTGGACACTCTTGTTCCGCTGAGCGGACGTCATGGTTACGACGTGCGGGATGCCGTTCGCGGCATCTGCGACGAGGATTCGATACTGGAGCTACGCGAAACGGCAGCACCCAACGTGGTGACGGCCTTCGCTCGAGTGGACGGTCGCGCCGTCGGAGTGGTGGCCAATCAGCCCCTGCACCTCGGCGGCGCACTCGACAGTGCCGCCTGCGAGAAGGCGGCACACTTCATCGCGGTGTGCGATGCCTTCGGTCTACCGCTGTTGATCTTGATCGACCTGCCGGGATTCCTGATCGGATCGGCAGCCGAGACAACACAATTGGCCCGGCGCAGCGGCCGTCTGGTGTACGAGCTGGCCGAGGCCACCGTTCCGCGAATCAGCATCGTGGTGCGGAAGGCCTACGGCGCCGCGTACATCGCCATGGGCGGTGGGCGCGGGTACTCACCGGATCTGGCTCTGGCATGGCCCACCGCGCAGATCTGCGCGATGCCGGTGGACGGAGCCGTCGACATCGCCTATCGCCGTGACTGGCAATCCGCGGAGGATCCGGCTGCTCGACGGGCGGAGCTGATCGCCGGGTTCGAGAAGAACATCGACCCGTTCCATGCGGCCGACGGATTCGGGCTGGACGACGTCGTACTGCCGTCGCAGTCTCGCCGGTTGATAGCCGAGACACTTTCCCGCGTCGCTGCCCGTCGCCCACCGCGGGTGCCGCACAAGCTCAGATCCATCTCCCCGATCTGAGCTTGGCGTCTTCGATCCCGGCTTCGAAACGACTCGGCCGGTGCCGATGCCTTCGTGGAGGCATCGGCACCGGCCGAGTTCGGTTCAGCTCTGGTGAACGAGAGGGAAGCTCTCGATCACACTGTCGGCCACGATCTTTGCCGTTTCAGCGCAGGCAGTGGTTCCGCCGTTGGCGAATTCCTTCACTCCGTCACCCACGTTCCACAGGCCCGTGATCGGTGTCGTGTTCGGTAGATCGAAGCCGGCCACTGCCCGCTGCGGTGGCCAGCCGTCACGAGTGACGTTGACCGAGAGCACCCGTGCACGTGAGTCGAAGTTCTCGATCGCGTCGCGCAGGTCCTCCATGACCAGTTCGACCTCGGTGTCGGAATCGAAATCGCCGACCGACGGTTCGGGAATTGCGCCACCCACGTACAGGTTCCACCCGTCCGGAGCCATTTCGGGGCAGGTCTCGGTGAAGTTGGCGATGTACGCGAGGCGACGCGATTTCGCGAAGCTCAGCATTCCGGGAACGTCGACGAGGCGCTCCTGGCTGGCGAAGTTCACCGCGATCATCGAGCACGGACGATCGGCCGCACGTACCTGGGCGGCGTAATCCGCACCCACGGCGTCGTCGCCGGTCAGCTTCAGCGTTGCGCTCGGACCGACGTCGCTGATCACCACGCGCGCCTCGACCGTCGTCTCGACTCCACCGCGTGTTGCCACGATTCCGCGCACCACGCCGTCCTCGACGAGAATGCGGTCTGCGGACGTCGACAGCCACACCTGCCCGCCGTTGCCTTCGATGGACTCGACCAGCGACTGCCAGACACCGATGGTGCCCTGGGGGTGGAAGCCGAACTTCTTGAACGCACTCTTGCGCGTGAAGTAGGTCAGGAACACCTTCGCAGGGAGCTCGGTGGAGCTGACGGCGAACACCGACGCACACATGTTGCGGAAGATCCCGTGCACACCTTCGTTCTTCGTGTACTTCGAAACCCACTCCGCGGTGGACAGCTCGTCCTCGGGCATGCCGCTGTCGTTGCGGGCAGCACCGAGGCCGCTGACCAATTTGGCACCCTGTCGGGTCAGTTTGGAGAGCAGGAAGCCCCACCCGCCACCGGTGACGTCGACGTTCTTGCCACCGATGCTGTACAGAATCGGAGGGGACGGCATCCGGATGTCGAATTTCGCCCCGACCTCCGCGAACGTCTCCTCGGTGATGCCACCCAACTCGATGACGATTGCGCCGTTGTTGACCTTGAATCCGTCGATCTCGTCGGTGGATGCGCGTCCGCCGACCTTGTCGAGGGATTCCACCACCAAAGTCCGATACCCTTTGTGCGCCAGCCGAGCTGCGGTGAACAGGCCACCTGCGCCCGCACCGACCACCACGACATCGAACTGCTGTGTTTCCGGTGTACTCATCGTTCTGTGCTCCTCGAGGATCAGCTCACCGAAACCAGTTCGGCGCGTTGGCTTTGTGTCGGTACGGGGTGTCAGTACGAGCGCGGCAGCCCCATGGTGGTCTGCGCGACGAAATTCAGGACCATCTCTTTGCTCACCGGTGCCGTACGCATCAAGCGAGTGACGAACCACAACTCCGCCAAGCCGTATTCGTGGGTGAGTCCGTTTCCACCGTGTGTCTGGATCGACTGGTCCAGCGCCTTCAGAGCGGCCTCGGAGGCCGCGTACTTGGCAATGTTCGCGGCCTCGCCCGACGGCTTGCCTGCATCGAACAACTCGGCACTCTTCGCCGTGGCGAGACGTCCGAGCTCGACGTCGATCTGCGCTGCCGCAAGCGGGTGGGCCACACCCTGATGCGACCCGATCGGAACCGACCAGACCTCCCTGGTCTTGGCGTAGTCGACGGCCTTGTCCAGCGCGTACCGACCGACCCCACCACAGATGGCACCGACCAGAATCCGCTCAGGATTGAGTCCGGCGAACACCTGCTTCAATCCCTGGCCGGCCGCACCGATCAGTGCGTCAGGTCCCACCCGCACGCCGTCGAGGAACACGGTGAACTGCTTGTCGGGCGAGACGATCGCGGTGTCGATCTTCTGCAGGGTCAGGCCGGGAGTATCGGTCGGAACGACGAAGAGCGACAGCGCCTTGCGCTCGCCCGTCGAATGCTCGACGTCCTTGGCCACCACGAGAAGCGCGTCGGCCTCGTCCACCGCCGAGATGTAGTACTTTCCGCCGTTGAGTACCCAGCCGTCGCCGTCGCGTGTCGCCGTCGTCTTCAGAGCATGACTGTTCGAGCCCGCATCGGGTTCGGTCAGTCCGAAGGACATCTTCTTCGATCCGTCGGCCAGCGCCGGCAGCCACTTCTGCTTCATCTCGGTCGACCCGTGCATGTTGACGATGGAGCCGCAGATGGCCGGTGAGATGACCCAGATCAGCAGCGGGAAACCGTGCGCAGCGAGTTCTTCGACGACAACCACGGCCTCGGCCATTCCGCCGCCACCGCCGCCGAATTCCTCGGGTAGATGCACTCCGAGAAGGCCGGATTCTCCCAGTTCCTTCCACAGCTCGTCGATGTTCCCGTTCGCCCGCGCGCGCTCGAGGAAGTACGCGGCACCGTATCGGTCCGCGATCTTGGCGACGCTCTCTCGGATCAGGCGGTGCTCGTCGTTGTCGTTGATCAGACCCTGCACGGCTGGACCGTCCCTTGTTCGTGTGGGTGGCCGGCGCGATCGCACCAGCTCGTTCATAATCTAATATAGATAAAAATATATCGGAGTCAACCGAGTCCTCGCTTCTGCCGCAGACGGCGAAGTCAGAGCAACTCGTGGAACTCGTCGTTCCGAATGCCCTCGACAACCCGGAACTTACGGATCTTGCCGGTCGGAGTCAGCGGTAATTCTTCGGCCAGGAACCACCGACTCGGCACCTTGTACGGCGACAGGACCGCCCGAGCATGCCGCTCGAGCTGCTCGCGCAAGTCCGCGGCGGCCTCACCGCGAGCTCGAACCACCACGGCCACCACCTCACCCAGCCGGGCGTCGGCAAGTCCGATCACGGTGGCGTCCAGAACAGAATCGACGGCCAGCAGCGCCGACTCGATCTCGAGCGGGGAAATGTTCTCCCCTCCCCTGATGATGAGATCCTTGAGCCGACCGGCCAGCGTCAGGTAGCCGCGCGAGTCCATCGAGCCCAGATCGCCGGTGCGCACGAAGCCGTCGCGGTCCAGCGCTCGCGCGGTCGCGTCGGGATCCTTCCAGTACTCCAGGAACTGCAGGTAACCGCGAGCGCAGATTTCACCGACCTCGCCGATCGGCAGCACGTCGCCCGTCACCGGGTCGATCACCTTGCAGTCCACCTGGGCCAACGGGTGTCCGACGGTCGTCAACTGGTCCCGCCGCGAATCGGTCCGCCGGGTCGCGGACAGCACCGGCGATAGTTCTGTCTGCCCGAACACATTCAACACCGCCGATCCGAACACTCTCTCGGCAGATTCGATCATCGCAGAGGGCACTGGTGCGGCCCCGCCGAACATCGTGGTCACGTGCGGTGCGTTGCCCTCGTGACCTCGAACGGATTCGAGGATGGCACCGAGTACGGCCGGCACGTAGAACAACAGGTCCGCTGATTCACGCCGCACGGTCTCGATCACCGGAGCTGGGGCGAACTGTTCGATCAGGACCACCGTGCCACCGACCCACACCGGCCCGAGCGTTGCGACCACACACGCCGCGGTGTGGAACATCGGCAGCGGATTGACCGCGACCGATCCCGACTCGATCCCGACGTACTCCATCGTGAGCTTGGCAACGTTGACCAGAGATCGATGAGAGAGCAGCACCCCCTTCGGCTTTCCCGTGGTCCCCGAGGTGTACTGCATCATGACGGGCGCGAGAGGATCGTGGGGAACGTTGGACAACGTATCGGCGGCTACCTCGTCCGCCCGCCAGCGAGCGCGCTCGGACAGGCTGATCACGATCAAGTCCGATCGATCCCCCGCGATGCTCGACGCCACCTCGGCCATGTCGTAGTCGCGGCTCGAATCCGCATGGATCAGAACGCGTGCGCCGGAGTGTCCGAGTGCGTAGTCGAGTTCGCCGGGTCGAAGAACCGGGTTCAACGCAACCAGGACGACGCCTGCGAGGGCCGCACCGAACTGAATTATCGGCCACTCGACGTTGTTCGGTGCCCACAGGGCGACGAACTCCCCCGGCTCGGCCAGCTGCCGCAGAGCCGTCGCCACCTTCAGCGCCTCCTCGTACAGTTCGGCGTAGGTCAAGCGAAGCTCCGCGCCGTCTCCGTGGCGAGTTCCGATCAGCGCGGTCACCGCGGAGTGAGTGACCGCGCGTTCGGCGAGTACGCCACCCACCGTGTGGTCGACCAGATCCGAGCTCGTGTCTCGTTCCCAGAACGACATGACGAGAGGATCGCGCTCTCGATCGGCCGGGCGAGTCTCCAGTGTTGTCATATGTCCTCCGTTTCGAGCACAGACCAGCGCGCGACTCCTGATCGCGTCCTTGCAGTTTTACATAATGTGGATTAAAAATTACGAGAATACGTCGGTGAAGTTCACCGCGAGAACACCGATCAGGAGAGCAATGCGAATCGGAACCATGATCGACTACTCGGGCGGTTTCCGAGAGTCCGCAGCCGAGGTGGCCGAGCTCGAGAAGGTCGGGCTCGACATCATCTTCGTCCCGGAAGCGTATTCCTTCGACGCCGTCAGCCAACTCGGCTACCTTGCTGCCACTACCTCGACGGTGCAGCTCGCGTCGGGCATCATCCAGATCTACACCCGCACACCGTCACTGACAGCAATGACTGCCGCAGGCCTCGACTACGTATCGGACGGCAGATTCGTCCTCGGCCTGGGTGCGTCCGGTCCGCAGGTGGTCGAAGGCTTTCACGGGGTCACCTACGACGCTCCCCTCGCTCGTACCCGAGAAGTGGTGGACATCTGCCGACAGGTGTGGCGACGGGAGCGCGTTCAGCACCAGGGCAAGCACTACCAGATTCCGCTTCCGGCCGACAGGGGAACCGGACTCGGCAAGCCGCTCAAACTCATCAATCATCCGGTGCGAGAGAAGATCCCGATCCTCGTTGCGGCTATCGGGCCGAAGAACGTCGAGCTCACGGCCGAGATCGCCGAAGGCTGGCAACCGATCTTCTTCGCCCCGGAGAAGGCGCACTCGGTGTGGGGCGATGCGCTGGCCGCGGGCAAGGCCAGACGGGATCCGTCGCTGGGCGAGCTCGACATCTATGCCGGACCGACCTTGGCCATCGGTGAGGACGCAGACAAATACCTCGCCGGAGTGAAACCGCATCTGGCGCTGTACATCGGCGGCATGGGAGCGAAGGGCAAGAACTTCTACAACGATCTGGCATGCCGATACGGCTACGCAGCCGAGGCGGCGACGATCCAGGACCTGTATCTCGCGGGGAGAAAGGACGAGGCGGCCGCTGCGGTACCCGACGACCTGGCCCGAGCCGTCAACCTCATCGGACCCGCCGGTTACGTGAAGGAACGAATCGCCGCGTTCGCCGAGGCCGGCGTCACCACACTCAACGTCACCCCGGTCACGAAGGACTCGGCCGAGCGCATTGCCCAGATCGCATTGCTCCGCAACCTGATCGGATGATCTCGGCCCGGTGCCGCTACCGGTCGGCACCGGGCTCACCGATCACGACCGGCAAGCAAGCAGGGAAGTAACTCTCGGTCAGGCGATCGTGACGCCGACCTGGTCGAGGACGGTTACCAGGTCCCAATAGTCCTCGTGGCTCGTCAGTCTTCCGTCGTCGCCGTACTCGCAAATCGCCACCCCGAACACCGTGAACTGCTTGCCCGACGCATCGATCACCTTCCCGTTGCGTAACCGGAGGGGGCCGCCGTAGGTACCGGACCACCGCCACTTTCCGTAGAAGCGGCCATCTGCGGCCCGAATGTCCTCGAACTCGATGAACGAGTCGGGTGCGAACTTCAACATGTACCGATGAAATTTCGAGATTGCCTCACGTCCAACATACTTCGGCTCGAACGCCATGTCGCGGTAGTAGGCTTCGGGTGCAAAGAACTCCACCAAGGCATCGGGGTCGTCGGTCCACGCCTTCGAAAACGCCTGAGTGAACTCCGGGTCGGTAGGATGGGGCGTCATGATCTCTCCTCTGTAGTTGCAAATAATCTATCCTAGATTCGATTATTGTCACGGAATTCGTGACACCCGGTCGACATTTCCGGAAGGACTCGCCATGAAGGCCCTGCTCTGTGACGACGCAGACCTGAACGAGTTGCGCGTGCAGGAGGTCGCCGACCCGCTCCCCGGGCCGCGCCAGGTACTGCTCGACATACGCGCGGCCTCGGTCGACTTCGTCGATACCCTCGTCATGCGGGGGATCTATCAGATTCCCGTGCCTCGTCCGTTCGTTCCGGGGAACAACGTTGCCGGCGTCGTCGTCGAGGTAGGAGATGCGTGCACGCGATTCTCGGTGGGCGATCGCGTACACGGACTGGCATTCGTCGGAGGCTTCGCCGAGCGCATTGCGATATCCGAGGACAAGCTCCGCCCGACCCCCGATGCCCTCCCCTTCGACCTCGCCTGCTTGGCCGGTGTGCCTTACCGGACGGCATACGACGCGATCGTCTCGAAGGGCTCGCTGCGGGAAGGCGAGGACCTGGTGGTCCTGGGAGCCTCGGGTGGTGTGGGCAGCGCTGCCATCCTCATCGGAAAAGCACTCGGTGCCAGAGTGATTGCCTGCGCGTCCACAGCGGACAAGCTGGAGTTCTGCCGTGACATCGGGGCCGACGAAGTGGTGTCATCTACCGAACCCGGGTTCAAGGATGCCCTCAAGGCCGTGTGCCCACAGGGCGCGGACGTAGTACTGGACATGGTCGGAGGAGACGTCACCGAACCTGCGCTTCGGGCAACCGGTTACGGCGGTCGGTTCGTGATCGTGGGATTTGCCGCCGGCGGGCCGGCCCGGGTACCGATGAATTTGGTTCTGCTCAAGGGCTCGTCCATCATCGGATACGAGATCGCCGACTTCGAGAACCGCGAACCCGTTCAGGCCGCCCAGAACCGCGACGCACTGGAAGAACTGCTCGCCTCCGGCCGGATCACCCCGCCCATCACCGGACGCTTCACGCTCGACGACGCCGCCGACGCGGTACGTCTGGTCGCGGGACGCGACAAACTCGGCACCACCATCATCGAAGGAATCTCATGACGAACGACATCCGATCCGTGCTCGATACCCGCCGCTCGTCCGAGCTGCCACACGGCGCCGTCGACACCCTGAATCATCTGATGGCGGTGCGCACGAGTTGCCGCTCGTTCATGCCCGAACCCGTACCACGCCACACGATTCGGTCGATTCTGGACACCGCTCAGCGGACGGCGTCCTGGTGCAACAGCCAGGCGTGGCAGCTCTCGATCACCAGCGGTGCGGGAACGGACAGGCTCCGGAGCGCCCTGACCGCGGCCGCAACGGAGGGCCGCACGGATTCACCGGACATCCCCTTTCCCCGTGAGTACCGGGATGTGCACCGGACGCGTCGTCGCGAGAGCGGTCTGCAGCTCTACAACGCGCTCGGCATCGAACGCGGTGACCACCAGCGACAGATGGAGCAGTCGCTTCGCAACTTCTCGTTCTTCGACGCCCCGCACGTAGCGATCGTGCATTCCGACGAGGCGCTCGGTTCCTACGGAGCCGTCGACTGCGGCGGATACGTCAGCAGCTTCCTGCTTGCGGCGACGGCCCACGGGGTCGGTAGCATCGCACAGGCCGCGCTGGCCATGTACCCGAGCGTGATTCGCGCCGAACTCGGCCTCGCAACCGACCGTACGATCGTCTGCGGAATCTCGTTCGGATACGCCGACACGGACGACCCGACGAACAGCTTCCGAACCAGCCGGGCCGACATCGACGAGGTGGTCGACTGGATCGAGTCCTGACGAGGAATCCTGCTCAGACGAGGTTCAGCACCACGATGGCACCACCGATCGCGGTGAACCAGATGCCGAAGGCAATCTTCAGCGCGCGGGGGGCGTGCCGCACCTCCATGAAATCGGCGACGATGAAATACACCTTGGCGAAGGCCAGCGCGATCACCAGCGCCGACCCAACCCGTGTGTCGGTGCTGCCGAACGGTTGGTGTGTGCCGAGCCAGAACGTCGAGATCGTCAACGCCACCAACAGCACCCATACGATCACCGCCCGCTGCGGGAAGGTCGTGGTCTCGACGTTCATTCGGCACCCACCAAGTAGACGAGAGTGAAGATGACGATCCACAGCAGATCGACCATGTGCCAGTAGACTGCAGCCGATTCGACGAAGAGACGGTCACGGCTCCACGAGTTGTCGCGTCGCGCGACTCGCCACCATCCCCCGAGAAGCAACGCACCGACCAGCACATGAACCAGGTGAATACCGGTCAGCGCGAAGTAGAAGAGAAAGAACGTGTTCTCGGTCGGCGTATGGCCGGCCCGAATCTCGAGCGTGTACTCGACTGCCTTCAGTCCGGCGAAGGTGACGGCACACAGACCTGCACCACCGAGGTACCGAATTGCCGATGGCCGACGACCGACCCGATGTGCATGCAGCGCGAGTACCACCAGCAGCGAACTGACCAGAAGGACAAGGGTGTTGACCACGCCGATCGGTTGGTACAGGGCAGCCGATGACCTCACGAACAGACCCTCGTCGCGGCGGCGCTCCCACATGAACACGAGGAAGAACCATCCGAAGACCGTCATGTCCCCGAGTACGAACAGCCACAGGCCCGTTTCCGCGGGCAGTCCCGGTGTCTGCGGGCGCGGCACACCTCGCTCGGCCACTACCGATCTGCTGTCGGATTCTTCATCGTCCCAGAGGAATTCGGGCATACGCTCGCTCATGACGATCTCGGAGCCCTCATGAGGAGGACAGTACGGTCTCGTCCCGACGGCGTGGGCGGTCCAGCGCGCTGCCGAGTGTGGCGTTGGCCCGCAGGCATGCCCACGTCATCGCACACAAGAAGATGCAGTAGGTCGTCAGTGCGAGCCAGAACACGAAGACGCCGTTCCATGCGAGGGGGCCCGAGTGGAAGAAGAAGGCGAGCGGATCGGGAACGAACGACAGCGCGACGAAGAAGTTCAGATATCCGAGCCACCGCGGGAAGACCGAGCCGTCACTGGTGACGACCGCCAGTCCGATCGAGATGTTCTGCAGGCAGAACAACATGATGCCCGGGAAGAGGATGAGCCATCCCATGTCGTGCAGAAGCAACACGGTATCGGCGCTCCGGTCGGCCCGGAACGTCGCCAGTGCCCACAGCAGCATGGGCAGTCCGTTGATGAGCAATGTCGCTGTGCCGGTGGCCAACTGAGTGAAGGCCAGGACCGGCCTTCTACCCTCGATGCGCAGCATGTGCATGGTCGTCAGTGCGACCAGCGGCGCATAGAGCACGATTCCCAGCGAGGCGATGACGAAGCCCGTACCGGTTCTGACACTGTTGTCGAGGTAGAAGCTCATGACCTCGGCCTGTGGAGCGCCCGGGCCGATCGGCAGCGGCAGCACCCCCGCGATCGACCAACCGACAAGAGTGACGATCACCGCAGCCGGGCCGCCGAAAGCGCACACCGTGAGCACACGTGGGTTCATTCGATTTGTCTCCGATGGTCTTTCCGCACATGGAGGCCGGATTCGATTGTGGATTAGAAACGTAACGTAGGCCGCAGCGAGGAGTCAATGGTCCCTCAGCCCATCGGGGCGAGCACGTAGAAGCCGACGATCATCAGTGTCACCCCGAGGACCCAGACGTCGAGTATCACCCGTGGAATCCGACCGGCATCGCGTAATTCCATGAAGTACCGCATCACGAGCCGGACCTTCGAGCCCGCGATGAGCAGGACGACCACTGTGGCGACCTCCCCGCCGACAGCTAAGTCGGAGAGTACCCACGTGGTGAGGACGGTGGCGGTCATCAACAGCAGCCACACGCCGGTGACCGAGGAAACCGGACGTAGCGCTTTCACTTCAGAAGGTAGAGCATCGGGAACAGAAAGATCCACAGCAGATCCACCATGTGCCAGTAGATCGCCATGCTCTCGAATCCTGCGGAAGCACCCGCGCGTGCAGCGCGTGTGTGGACGAGCGCGAAGACCGTCAAACCCACGGTGCCACAGAGGACGTGCACCAGGTGGATTCCGGTCAGCGAGTAGTAGTACATCGAGAACTCGCTCGACGCAGGGGTGACTCCGTGCCGCATCTCCCGGGCGTACTCGAAGGCTTTCGAGACTGCGAACACGGCGCCGAGTGCGGCCCCTGCACCGATCCAGCGCCGCCCCTCCCCGACCCTTCCCGCCCGCAGGGCAAGGAGCGCCTGGACGACGAACCACGAACTCGTCAGCAGAACGAGGGTATTGAGCCCACCCCAGTCGGGAGAGAGGAATTGCCGTCCGGACTCGAACTCCGGAACCGCTGTCGACCGTGCATGCATGAACGATCCGAACAGGAGCGTGAAGATGGCCAGGTCACCACAGATGAGCACCCACACGCCCTCGATACCGGGCAACCGCCCGGATTTCGCACGAGCATGTCCGACGTCGATCACACTCGTGAATCTTCCGCCTGCAGAACGCGCAATGCCCTGTACGCGTACGGACTCACGACGAAGATCATGATGAAGAACATGACGAACACGGCCCAGAAGTTGATCAGGCCATGCCATGCGAAGGGACCCGACCGGAAGAACGGGACCCCGACCAACGGCACGTAGGTCACTGCGGTGAGGAAGCACACCCACGCGACCCAGCTGGGGAACAGAGGCGTCGAGCGTCGGTCCCGCAGAATTGCCACTCCCAACGCGACACTCTGCAACGACGAGCAGACGAAGGTCAGGTCGAAGAACAGCCAGCCGTAGTCGTAGAAGAGTTGAATCGTCTCGTCCGACCGAGCGTCGACGCGAAATGCGGCCGTCGCCCAGATGACTGCGGGGGTGAACGTGACGAGCCCGGTCAGCAGGCCGCCCAGCAGTTCGACGCTCGACAGCACGCCCATCGAACCCTCGATGCGGCTCACGATCTTGGAAAGCACTGCGCTCCAGACGAAGTAGAACGGCCCGCACATCGCCATCAACACCATGCCGATGCGGATGTCGACGCTGTTCTCGCGGAAGAAGTCTCCGATCTCCCGCGCCGACAGACTCTCCGCAGGCGGCGGCCAGAATCCGGCGAACACCGCGAATCCCAGCAGGCCGAGCACGACGTAGGCGGCTCCGGAGTACACGCATACGCGGAGAATTGTGTAGTCGATCCCGTTGCCCGCAGTAACGGCAGGTGATCGATCGATCGGACTGACGCTCGTCGAGGTGGTTGGAGTTGCCACAGCATGAGCTCCTTCGAGGTTCGGAGAGGTGGGACACCGCCGAAATTCTCAGAGAATCGAATCTGTATTCAATTCTTGTGCCCTGATGTTTGCGCGGCTATGTCCTGGGTCACATGGAACTTAGCCGAGGCGACCGCCCCTGACAACACTCGACCGGTCGCACCCCGGCGAGAACGAGTGGTGGGCAGGAAATATAACGGTACGTAAATTTGAGCTACAGTCCCAGGAGAACGTCTACGAGGGGACAACTCCTGATGCAAGATTCGGCAACATCGGCGCTACTGAGTCGCGATGCGGCGGCCGCCGCCATGGGCGTGCGCTACGTGCGATCGGACCACGATTCGGTGTCGTTCGCGCAGAACACGATTCCTTCCCTCGCCGACGACGTGGGCCGATTCGGACTCCCGATGTTCGGTGTGCTCTTGGATTGCACAGTCGGGTCCGCAGGGTATTGCGCAAGCGAGACGCAACCGATTGCCGTGGTCGCCAGCATGTCGATCGCGCTGACCGGCGCGACGTCCCACTCCGCGGAACTGGTCGCCGACGGTTGGCCAGTCCACGTGGACGACACGACGGGCACAGCGCTCGGCCGCGCAGAAGTTCGGACCGGCGACGGGGTGGTGCTGGCAACCGCGACCGCCCGCGCCGCGAAAGTGGAGCGGTCGATGATCGACGGCATACCGGCCCTGTCCCCCGCCGATCTACCTCTCGGTCCGACATCGACCACCGACAGCGGCGGCCCGGCCGATGTCTACGGCCTGACGGTCGTCGACAGGTCGGCAGAGACAACCACGGCGAGCGTCGAGCCGAAGTCCTGGATGCTCAATCCCTTCGGTTCGGTACAGGGCGGTGTTCTCGTCGGCCTCATGGCTACTGCCACCGAAGTGGCCGCCCGGCCACTTGCCGAACGAGGACAGGGCTTCTATCTCGCCGACATCGGCGTCGATCTCATCCGCTCCCCCGCGCTGTCCATGGGCGAGTTGATCATCGAGACCACCCTGGTGCGACGGGGTCGCCGATTCTGCCTACTCGATTCGGAGCTGCGCACCGCGGACGGTAAGACCCTCGTACGATCCCACGGCACGATCCTGCTGACCTGACCCTGTTCGGAAGCCGGCTGTCAGCGCCCGCCCAGACTGTCCAGGGTGTGCACGGTGCCCGAGGAGTACAGCTCGTCGATCTCGACTGCGTACTTTTCGGAGATCGGCTTGCGCCGCAGCTTCAGTGTCGGAGTGAGCTCGTCACCGCCCGCCTCCCAGACCGAATCCAGTATGCGGTGACGTTTGATCTGCTCCACTCGCGAGAGAGTGTCATTGGCCGCTGCGATCCCTTCTGCCACCACCGCCTCGATCCGTTCGTCCTGTGCCAGAGCTTCGCTCGGTATATCGCCGATTCCCAGCCTGGCGGCAAGTGCCGCGGCTGCGTCCGGGTCCAACGTCACCAGAGCCACGTTGAACGGTCTCGCATCGCCGATGACGGCGACGGTGGCGATCAGCGGACACGCGGCCTTCACCGCGTTCTCGATGTTCGCCGGCGACATGTTCTTACCGGCAGCGTTGATCAGAATTTCTTTCTTGCGATCGACGATGCGCACGTACCCGTCCGAATCGATGGTCGCGATGTCCCCGGTGCGCACCCATCCGTCACCGTCGATGGCCGCCACGGTGAGTTCCGGCGCATGCCGGTAACGACCGAAACAGACCGGCCCTCGAACGAGCAGCTCTCCGTCCTCGGCCACCGAGATCTCGTTTCCGGGGAACACCCTTCCGACCGAACCGAGCCGAATAGCATCCGGCGGGTTCATCGTTCCGATTCCGGTGGTCTCCGTCATGCCCCACACCTCGACGACGGTGATCCCGATGGCAAGGAAGAACTCGAGCGTCGCGGGTGAAATGGGTGCCGAGCCACAAATCGACGCACGCGCCTGATCCAGGCCGATGGCGGCGCGCAGCTGCGACAACACCCGAGCGTCCAACGTCCGCCACTCGGCGGCGTCCTCGGCGGACAACTGGGGGCCGCCGAGCTGAGCACGCGAGCGCAGACGCCCCAATTCGATTGCACGACGCGTTGTTTCCCGAACGCTGTCGTCCGATATCGCATCGACCTTCGCTTCGAGGGCCGCACGAAATTTCTCCCACACCCGGGGAACCGCGAACCACACCGTGGGCCGCGTGTCGATCAACGCAGGCAGAATCGCCTTGGCGTCCTCGACGTAGGTGACCTGCATTCCGAGAATTGCCATCCAGTACAGACTCGAGACCCGGTCCGCGATGTGCGCTGCGGGCATGAACGAGGTGATTCGATCGCCGAATTCGATGGGGATCACCGCATTCAGGCCGAAGGCCGCAGCAAGGACGTTCGCGTGCGAGATCTCGACGGCCTTGGGATCGCCGGTGGTGCCCGAGGTGTAGACGAGCGTGAGCGTGTCATCCGGTCTCGAGGCTCTCCAACTGCTCTCGAAATCGAACGAAGCGGACTGCTTCGCTTCCAGCTGCTCGAAGGTCAGGTCCGCGCCCTCGACGGGGCCATCCATCGACACGAGGTGATCGAGCTCGGCTCCGCTGGCCACGACCGTGGACACCATTGCGCTCTCGCACAACATGACTCGAGCACCGGAGTGCCCGAGCACGTACGCCAGCTGCGCAGGCGAGGAAGTGTTGTAGACCGACAGTGTCGTAGCACCCACATGCATGGCGGCAGTGTCCACGAGCGCAAAATCGGGACGATTGCGCATCATCAGGGCAACGACATCGCCCCGGCGCACACCGAGAGCATGCAGCCCCGAGGCCAATGACCGCGCCCGAGAGTCGTACTCGGCCCACGTCACCGCAACAGCGTCGCCCGGAGTACGGAACGCCACAGCATCGGGATCGATCTTCCTTGTCCGCTGAAACGCCTCACACACCGTCAGCGGCAAGCCGATACCATTGCTGCTCAACGGTTTTCTTCTGTCGGACGGATGCTGCGTGCGACGGCCTTGCGGTGGCCGAGCGTCGGAATGTCCAGAGGCTTGGGATGACGCGTTCCGAAGTGATCGGACCAGGATCGGTGGGGCCGATGCGGGCGAACGCCCTGAAATGCCAGGTAGGCACCGATTGCCGGCGGCACCACCCGCCGGTAGCCGGCCGATGGGTCGGGCAGCCGATGGAGTGCACGCAGGTCCTCGCTGAACACCGACAGCAGAACGCCGTCTGCGAAGCGCTTCGTGTGACCGGGGAACCACCGCTCCTGCCAATCGAGGAACAGTTGATCGACGATCTTGCGGGCCCCGTCGGTGTGCTCGTAGCCGGCCTCGTAGTCGAAGGTCCAGCGCAAGAACCCCTCCCGCGTCGGCGGAACGTCGAGTCCCATGTATTCGCCGACCTGGCGCCAGAAGTGGAAGCGCGCTTCACGCTCGTTGTCGGTGAAGACGTTCAACCCGAGGTGTTCGACGATGCGATCCGGCTCGAAAGCCAGCGATCCCAGTGTGTACAGCTTGTCGTCGTCGGTGATGCCGAATCGCGAGTGGATCTGCTCCATCCGGTCGATGACCGATCGGCCGTATTCGCTCGAATGCCCGTGATGGAGCATCTCTCCGAAGAAGAGCAACGTGTCGTCGTTGCGTCTGCGTACGTCATGCATCATGTCGCCGGTTCCGGTCCGGTACAGAATTCGCGCAATGGACGGAATCGCCACCTGACGGGCAAAGGCCACGGTGTATGCGGCGTGAGCGAAAACGGCGTCCCCATAACGCACTTCGAGGCTCAGATGAGTGGCTTCCTCATTGCCGACAACCGGGTCGAGTTCCTCGATCCGGCGGCCGACCGCCCGGCCAGTCACCCACTTCCGAGACATCAGTGCTGCGCTCGAGGCCATGACTTTTCCTCCGCATTCCGTCATCGGCACCAAACAGGAACGGCACCGTTCTCAGTTCACCATCAACTAGGAACGCCTTCGTGTCAATATGTAACCGAAGATCGGATGACAACGAACGAAGGACGAGCGAACGATGACCACCCTCGACTCAGTGGACCCACTACTGACATTCGCCGTGGCATGGGAGCCGTACGGCGGCGCGTCGGCGGCAGATGTTTTCGTGGAGTTCGGGCTTCACATGGCCGAATACCGGCGGCGGCTTGCCGAGCAACTGACAAGCCCGAGCGCTGAGCAGCTCGAACCGGCACTCCGTGAACGCCTTCTCGCCTACTCGACGCGACCTCCCCGGCGCACACGTCGCGTCGGCGAATGACCCAGGGCTCAGGATTCCGCGGCGAGGTCTCGATCGTCGAGGAACACGAGCACACCCACGATCAGCGACAATCCGGTCCGAGCAGCCGGTCGAGCGCCAAGTCCTTCCACAACGTCAGATCCGGCTCGCTGCTCGGCCTCCGCCGGTCGAACGCGTACGTCAGAGCAACGCCTCGCATGCTGGTGTTGAGCAGTTCACGCACCACCGGGTACGCCGGTGCGTCGATGATTGGCACTCCGAACATCGCATCGGACGCAGCGCGGACCCGCTTGTTCAACGCTCGCTCCACCGGGACCAACGCTCTGCGGAGGTCGTCGTTGTGCCGAGCGCCGATCCACAGTTCGGTTGCCGCCCAGAAATAGTCCTGCTGGTACGTCGACCACATCGCATCCACCACCGCACAGATCCGTGCGCCGGGTGCGGCGGGCCAATCGACCTGCGCGCCGGCGTCATCGACACGAGCCGACGCCAGGTGCTGAACGGCCGCGACCAACAGCTCGTCCCGCGACGGATACTGGTGCAGCATGCGGCCTCGGCTCACGTCCGCCAGTTCCTGAATCTTCACCGTCGACGCGCCCGCATAGCCGAACTCGACCAGGGCCTGCACTGCGGCATTCAGAATGCGGTTCTGCGTGACGAGGCTGCGTGATTGCATACGTCGAGTGTTGCCGCTGAGTGCGCCCACAGCAAACGCACCACTCGCGAACGTGTCGCAATACTGCCGTGCGCGAGCGTGTCTGGACCATCGAGCCAAAAGCAGTCAGTCTTGACTGTGTGGTGAAATCGATGTTCAATCCAAAGGCACGCACGGGACTCTCCGCAGTCGCCGGCAGACGACCGCTCCTCTTCACAGCCCGCCAGTACTCGAACGAAAGCAGTCACCGATGACCGAACGAAGCTTCGAAGGACGAACCGCAGTGATGTCGGGAGGTAGTCGTGGGATCGGGTTGGCAATCGCCATCGCCATCGCCGAACGCGGCGGAAACGTCGTACTCCTCGCCAAGACCGACACCCCCGATCCCCGCCTTCCCGGCACCGTCCACACTGCGGTCGCCGACATCATCGCCGCCGGCGGCAACGCAGTTGCCGTGGTCGGCGACGTGCGCAAGGACGAGGACATCGCCAAGGCCGCTTCGACGGCAGTGGACCGATTCGGCGGAATCGATATCGTCGTCAACAACGCCAGCGTGCTCAATCTCGCTCCTACGCAGGAGCTTCCGCTCAAACGGTTCGATCTCATGCAGCAAGTGAACGTCCGTGGCACGTTCGCGTTGACCCAGGCGTGCCTCCCTCACCTCGTCGAGTCACCGAACCCGCACGTTCTCACGCTGTCGCCGCCGCTGAACATGTCACAGAAGTGGCTCGGCGAACATCCGGGCTACATGCTCGCGAAATACGGCATGACGCTCGCGACACTCGGGTTCGCTGCAGAATTTGCACACCTTCCGATTTCGAGCAACTGCCTGTGGCCGCAGAGCACGATCGCCACGGCTGCAGTGGAGAACCTCCTCGGAGGCAAAGCCGGAGTGGCACATTCGCGATCCCCTCGGATCATGGCCGACGCCGCGGTCGCCGTGCTCGATCGCAAACAGGGAGAGATCAACGGTCGAACTCTGATCGACGTCGACGTCCTTGCCGAATCCGGAATCACCGATCTCGGTCCGTACGGCGGGGAAGAACCCATCTCTCTCGACATCTTCGTCGATCCCACTGCGTGACATCCATTGCCCCGTTGGTGAATCAGCTTCGGTGATCAAGAGGGTGTGCTCGAAGCGGCTGGACGCAGGCCGTGGCATCGGCCACAGTGGAGTGGTGGATACATTCCCTCGCACTCCGGGCACACGCATGTACTCCAACATGGTCGCCTTGGGCAGCTCGTTCGCTGCCGGACCCGGAATCGAGCCCGTAATCGACGACAAGGCAATGCGGTCCGGGAGAAACTACGGACACCTCATCGCCGAGGACCTGGGTGCCGCGCTCACGGATGCAACGGTGTCGGGTGCCACCACGGCCACGATCCTCGAGAAGAAGCAACGAGTCTCCACGACGCGGTTCGCCCCACAGATCGACGCAGTCCGAACCTCCACCGATCTCGTGACGATCACCGTCGGTGGAAACGATCTGGGCTATCTCGGCGCACTGCTCGGGTGTGCTGCGGCGAACCGGGTAGCGCACCGCTGGTACGGCCGTCCGGCGGGATGGTTGTTCCGAAAGGTGCTGTCCAAGAAGGACATCACCGACGGTCTCGTAGCAAACACCACAGACTCCGTCGTCAGGATCATCGACGAGGTACGACGGCGTGCACCACATGCGCGGGTTGTGGTGGTCGACTACGTCCCGATCGTCGACGACACCACTGTTCCCAGCGACACCGTTCCTCTCACCGCCGAGGAGATTGCGTTCGCCCGCACCGTCTCGGCGACGTTGTCCGACATCTACCTCGCCGCCGGAGCGAAGACCGGGGCAGAGATCGTGTCCGCGTCGTCCTTCGAGTCCGGCCACGGTATCGGTACCGCACAACCCTGGGTTCACGGCTTCCGACCCAACGGACTTCTCGCCGGGTCGTTCCATCCGACAGCAGAGGGTATGCGCGCTGCAGCAGATCTGGTGTTGGAACTTCTCCGACGCAGCGACGGGATCGGGAACGGATCGAGCTAGGAATCAGCAAAGACGGGGCCGGACGACACACGGTCGAGTTCCGCAGTGCGCCAGGTCTACTCGGTCCATCGATAGTCGAGGAACTTCCCGTCGAACGTCACCACGACACGATCTCCGTCCTCGTGCGGGCGTCGTTCGATGTTCATCGTGAAGTTGATGGCACTCATGATGCCGTCGCCGAACTCCTCGGCGATCAGTTCTTTGAGCGCCGGGCCGTACACCTCCAGCGCCTCGTGGAATCGGTAGACCGTGGGGTCCGAGGAGATGCCGAGCGACCCGCGATAAGGGGCCAGGGTCAGCTCGAACAACGAGCCTTCGGGCATGTTCAACTTCTCTGCGAGCACATCGGCCTGAGCGACGCTCAGCGGATGCTGGCCGTACAGTGCCGACACCGTCCATGCCACCGGCATGTCGATGGCCTCGGCCAAGCCGGCCCAACTGAATCCGGCACGTACGCGTGCAAGTCGAATCTCCTTGATCAAAGGCTTGTCTGCGAAACCGGTCACGAGTTCTCTCCTACGTAGTCGTTCTGCACGCTCGGCCTCTCGAGACCACGTGCCTGGCTGCCCGACGTCCCAGTCTCAGCCGAGAACTTCTGGCTCGCAACATGTGGTCTCGATATCGCGGGCGCTGCCCGATGTGTGTCGAGCCGCATCGAGACTCCGGTCGACATGCATGCTGGTATCCACAATCCGTGGATCTTGTGCACGTTCACCGCTCGGACACAACGAAAGTACTGACGACATGACGCAACTCGGTCTCGGCCTTGCCGCACTCGGACGCCCCGAGTACCTGACGGTGGGGCACTCGGCTTCGATAGAGGGACGTTTCGATCCGGTCGCCCTCGAGCAGCTGTGCCACGCGGTACTGGACGCCGCATGGGACCGCGGAGTTCGACACTTCGACGTCGCGCGATCCTACGGTTTGGCCGAACGGTTCCTCGGCAGCTGGTTGTCTCGACACCCGAATCGGCGAGCTGACCTCGTGATCGGCTCCAAGTGGGGATACGCCTACGTCGCCGATTTCCAGCAGGGAGCCGAGGTTCACGAGGTGAAGGAACACTCGGTTGCCCGTTTGGCCGAGCAGTGGCCGCAGACCCTCCACGAACTCGGCGGTGCGCCCGACCATTACTTGATCCACAGCGTCACCCCGGACAGCCCGGCCCTGAGCGACGATGCACTGCTCGACGACCTACGGGCCCTGGCAGACAGCGGTACCCGAATCGGCATCAGCACGAGCGGGCCACACCAAGCCGACGTCGTTCACGCAGCGCTCGAGACAGGGGTCTTCAGCTCGGTGCAGTCGACGTGGAACCCACTCGAGCCGTCTGCCGGTCCCGCACTGGCACGCGCACACGACGCCGGCTGGTTCGTCGTCGTCAAAGAAGCAATGGCCAATGGCCGACTCGTGGCCGAAGATTCAGCACTCGGCCGGGTCGCGGATTCGGCCGGCATCGGCCGCGACGCACTCGCGCTGGCGATTGCACTCGCGCAACCGTGGGCCGATGTGGTGCTGTCCGGCGCGGCCACCGCTACCCAACTCGAGCAGAACGTTGCCGCACTGTCCGTCGACCGCGAGCTGATCGTAGCGGCCGGCCCGAACAGCGCGGAGAATCCGGAGCGCTACTGGAACAACCGTTCCCACCTGCCGTGGACGTGACCGCCGATTCCACCAGGCTGCGTTGCCGGGCATGCTTTGGTCGATCTGGCGGGCCCTCTCACCGACGCGTCGCGGCGAACACGTCGACCGGATGCGGCACCCGAGGCCTGCCATCGGAACCGGGCACCGAGACCGCGTCCAGGTAAGCCCGCACCGGCCCGCGCAGATCTGGCGTCAGCCGGGCCTGTACGGAGAAGTCGAGCACCTCGTCGCTCGCGGAAGAGAGGTCGATCTTCGCGTCCAGGGCGACCACGCCGTCGAGAAAGATCCCGGCGTCGACGAAGGCACTCTCGACGTCGGCGCTGAACCACTGTCGGTGGCCCTGCAGCGGCGGGGCGAGAACGCCGACCAACGCGTTGAGCGCAGCCGTCGGCGCAATGGCCACCCAGAGCTCGCCGCCGGGTCGCAACAAGCCGAGCGCGGCACGCAGCGTCGCGCCCAGGTCGGGGACGTAATACATCGAGTGCACGAACATCACGACATCGAAGGTTTCGGCCACCGCGGAGTCACCGAACGACGCGACGTACGCGTCGGAGCTGAGCTCGTCCGCCTCGAGCGCGGACATTGTGGCGGAGAAGCGCTCCGCGCTTCCGACCCAGGGGTCGACGCCGACGTACCGCACCGGTCGGCCGGGTACCCCCTGTATCAGTCCCGCGGCGAGCCGGGCGTCCAGCGAGCCGTCACCGCAACCCACCGACAGCACCGAGACCGGTCCGTCCCCGATCGCTGCCAGCCGGTCGGCGAAGTGCTCGGCGATCAGGCCGCGCTGGTCGGAGAGGCGCTCGAAGGCGGCATGCTCGCGTGCGTAGGACTCGGGCTCGAGGCCGGCCAAGGCCGGAGCACCACGCCGAGCCGCTCGCACACCGTCCAGAAGGACGGCCGCGATGTCGGTCGGCAGATTCGGAGCTATGTTGGACGTCACAGTGAGTCCATCATGACGCACCCACCCGGTGCCTTGCGGTCGGCTTCCAGAAGGAGTGGCATGAGCAGCGGAGATACAGCCGAACGCAGTCTCGAGCATTGGAGCGAAGCCGGTCGCACGGGTATGGAGGCGTTCTATGCCCTGGCCACCGAGGACTACCACCAGCTGGCCCTGGCCGCCGACTGGCCCGCACTGCTCGCCGCCCACGCACACGACGGCTGGTCGCTGCTCGACGTAGCCTGCGGCAGCGGAAAGTTCCCGACCGCATTGCGCCGATACACCGATCTGTCCGCGGTACCCGAGGTGGCCTGCGACCTGCTCGACCCGTCTGCGTTCTCTGTCGCCGAGGCACGTGGGGCGCTCGGTGCGCCGTTCGTGGCTCGACACGACCTGGTGATGACGCTGCAGGACCTGCCCGCCGACCACACCGGCTACGACGTCGTATGGGCCACCCACGCCCTCTACGCACTTCCTCCGGCCGAGCTCGACGCCGCCGCCGAGCGGTTCGTGGCTGCGCTGGCCCCCGGCGGTCTCGGACTCGTCGCGCAAGCCACCGAAGCGTCCCACTACATCGCGTTCTACGACGCCTTCCGCGCAGGCGTCCGCGAAGCGACGCCGTACACAACGGCCGAGCAGGTGCGCGACGCGCTGATACGAGCCGGTGCGGACGTGCGCGACCAACGCGTCACCTACACAACCTCGACATCCGATCGCCTTGTCGCCGAGGGCTTTCTGCAGCGCTGCGCCTTCGACGACTCCGTGTCACTGGAGGAGATGGAGGCGGCACCGGTGTTGGGTGACTACCTTGCCTCCTGTCGCGACGCGTCCGGTTCCTACACCTTCTCGCACGAGGCGGCCCTGTTGTGGCTCTGAACCCGATGACCAATGAGCTTCTCCCAGAACAGAATCGCGACGGCGGTATCGATCAGGACTGGGCAGGTGACGATCAGGACTGGTGGGACTGGTACGTCACGCTGGCCGCCAACGACACGATGCCGACCGAGCTGGTCGACGGTCCCGGTCTACCGGACGTCGAGGCGGCGACGGACGCGCAGGTCGAACGTGAGCTTGCCGAGCCGTACAACCTCGACCCTGCTGCCGTCGAGTCCTTCGCGCGAGAAGCCTTCGTGCGACTGCCCGCTGTGTTCTCGCCGGCCGTCGTACGTCGCCTCGCGGAGCGCCTCGAGGAGCTGCTGCGAGCCGAGCACGGCGACGACGTCGCAGGCCGATTCACCGCGCTGGAACAGATGTGGCTCCATGACGACCTGATGCGCGCCGTGGCGCTGTCTCCCCGAATCGGGGGCGTGGCCGCGGCTTTGCTCGACGAACCGGCCGTTCGGATCTATCACGACAACGCGCTGTCCAAGGAACCCGGTTGCGGACGCACACCGTGGCACCACGACGCGGAGCATTTTCCGCTGCAGACCACCCAAGCGGTCACTGCATGGATGCCGATGTCGGCGATCCCCGGCCGAATGGGTCCGCTGTCGTTCGCTCGCGGCCGAAAGGTGCTGGACGAGGTTGCGGACTTGGAGTTCGACAAGGTCGGCACGTCGTACGACGAGGCCGTCGCGCAGCGCTTCGTCGAGCGTGACGTCGCGGTGCAGTCGGAGCCGTTCGCAGTGGGCGACGTGTCGTTCCACTCCGCGCTGTGCTTCCACACCGCGGGGCCCAACCTGACCAGTCAGCCTCGCCGAGCGCTGGCCACCACCTACTTCGCCGACGGGGCCCGAGTTGTGGAGTCGCCGACGCTGATCAGCGGCACGTGGCGCGAATTCCTTCCCGGTGTCGAGCCCGGCGGCCTCGCGGCCTCCGAACTGAACCCTGTGGTCGGCCGCCGAGACTGAGCCGACGGTACTCGCGCCGAGACCCGGTCGTGCCCACCCCTATCGGCGCGTCACAGCGCCGGAGTCCGCGAACCGATCGACGAACGATACGCACCTCCCAGAATCACCGGAATGCAACAGGAACAACCGATCTCACTCAGCGTGGACATGTTGTCGGCACACACCCAGGCGGACAACCGAAGCGGGCCAACAATTCAGGACGACAGTCGTGCTCGCAGGTGAGCGAAGTGTGCAGTCCAGTCAGAGCTTCTCGGCGAGTACATCGAGGTAGCTTATTTCGGGCGGCGAGGCGAAGAGTTCGTCCGCCCGTTCGCCGAGAGCCTGGCCGACCGGTCCGTTGAGATGCGTTTCACGGGCGGCGTCGTCCGGGAAAGCATCGACGATGCCGAACGTCGATGGGCCGAACCGTACCGCCAACCAGGGTCGGGTGCCGGGCTCCTGTTCGACGAGCGGTTGGGCCGACCGGAGAAACTCCTCGACTGCATCTTCCTTGCCGGGCTTGGCTTCGAGTCGGACCAGCAGTGCCTTGGTGACCATGACGATTCTCCTGTTCGAGGTGGTGGACACGGCCAAGCATCACACCTCGGACCGGCAAAGGGAAGGGCCTGCAGTCCGCGCGCAAGAGCGAATTTGGTTTTACCCCTAGTAATCTCGCAGCCGAGAGAGGAGACTCGACCGGTAGAGGGAATAGACACGCCAGGTGCAGCGCCGGCCGAATTTCGGTCACGTCGCGAAACATGTTGATGTGCCAACGTTTTGGGTTACCGGTCAGTTCAGCGTGCTGCTGCGAACTGCCCACACCGCGTATCGGCTCGAACATCACGATCTGTTTGCACGGATACAAAAATATCGAACGCCCGACACTCGCCGACGACGACAGTCGCGACCAAGGATTCATGCGGTCGACCTCCGTTGTACGGTGAATAATGCTGTCTAACAGCCACATTCGCTCTCATTCAATTATTTTGCGCTGCGGGTGCGTCGGCCACCTTCTCGACCTGCATTTCCCAACAGGCGTGCCGATCTCGACTCGTACCAGCCAGTACAACCACCTCACTACGAAGTCTTCGCCGATGTCGGGGTAACGGACGACGCTGTCCACATGCTCACCGGCCGGACCGATCGAAAGGAACGAGTCATGGCGACTGCTGTGGGTATAGACCTGGGCACCACCAACTCCGTCATCGCCAGCTGGCAAGGCGGCGAGCCGGTGGTGATCTCCAATATCGAGGGAGCGCGGACGACGCCGTCGGTGGTGGCCTTCACCGAGAGCGGAGAACGGCTGGTGGGTCAGCTTGCCCGACGGCAGGCGATCTTGAATCCGAAGGGCACGATCTACTCGGCGAAACGCTTCATCGGACGCCACTACGACGAGATCTCCGATGAGGCAAGAGCGGTCAGCTTCGACATCGTGTCCGGTGACAGCGGCGAGGCCCGAATCGATGTGCGGGGCAAGAAGTATGCGCCGGAGGAGATCAGTGCCCTCGTACTGCGCAAGCTCGTCGACGACGCGAGCAAGTTTCTCGGCGAGAAGGTCAAGGAAGCGGTCATCACAGTTCCGGCGTACTTCAACGACGCGCAGCGCAACGCCACCAAGGACGCCGGCCGCATCGCGGGCCTCGAAGTCCTGCGGATCATCAACGAGCCGACCGCTGCGGCGCTGGCGTACGGCATGGACAAGCAGGTCCACGAAACCGTACTGGTCTTCGACCTCGGCGGCGGCACCTTCGATGTGAGCTTGCTCGACGTCGGCGAGGGTGTCGTCGAGGTTCGGTCGACGGCCGGCGACTCTCACCTGGGCGGGGACGACTTCGATCGACGCCTGGTGGACTACCTCGCCGACGACTTCCAGCAGGTGGAGAACATCGATCTGCGCAAGGACGCACAGGCGTTGCAGCGCCTTTTCGAGGCCGCAGAGAAGGCCAAGGTCGAGTTGTCCTCGGTGACCCAGGCCCAGGTCAACCTGCCGTTCGTCACCGCCGATTCGGACGGTCCCAAGCACCTCACGACCACCGTCATGCGATCGAAGTTCGAGGATCTGACGGCGGATCTCGTGGAGCGCTGCCTCGACCCGGTGAAGCAGGCAATGAGTGATGCCAAGGTCACCGCCAACGACATAGACGAAGTGATTCTGGTAGGTGGTTCGACGCGCATCCCGGCGGTGCAAGCCCTGGTTCGCCGGCTCACCGGCGGCAAGGACCCCCACATGGGCGTCAATCCGGACGAAGTCGTGGCTCTCGGCGCGGCGGTTCAAGCCGGCGTGCTCAAAGGCGAGGTCTCCGACGTGCTGCTGCTCGACGTCACCCCGTTGTCTCTCGGCGTCGAGACACAGGGCGGGGTGATGACCAAGATCATCGAGCGCAACACGACCATCCCGGCCCGCCGCAGCGAAGTGTTCTCCACCGCGGAGGACGAGCAGTCCGCCGTGGATGTCGTTGTGCTGCAGGGCGAACGCGAGCGGGCCGCCGACAACCGTTCGCTCGGACGTTTCCGTCTGGAAGACATCCGGCCCGCACCGCGCGGCGACGCCCAGGTCGAGGTCACGTTCGATATCGACGCCAACGGCATCCTCAATGTCACGGCCAGGGACAAGGACACCGGCAAGGAACAGAGCATCACGATCAGTGAGCAGAGCAATCTGGACCCGAGCGAGGTCGAACGCATGCTGGCCGAGGCCGAACGGAATCGGGGCGAGGACGAGGCGCTGCGCAAAGCTGTCGACGCGCGCAACGAACTCGATTCCGTTGCATATCAGGTAGAACGGCGACTCGCCGAACTCGGCGACAGTGCGCCACCGCACGACAGGGCACGGGCCGAGATGCTGATCGCCGATGCCAGAAAGGCCGTGAAGGACGGCGCTCCGCCAGCAGATGTACAACCGCTCGTCTCCGAGCTTCAACAGCTCCTCTACGGGCTCGTGCCGGTCCAGGATGGCGGTGACGGACGTCAGGTCGGTGGCGCGGACGCCGCCTCGACCGATGACGACGACGTGATCGACGCCGAATTCGATCGAAGCTGAGGCACGAGATGGAAAGGGCTGCAGATCATTCGACACCCGAACCAGCGGCCGACGTCACGGAAGGAGATCGAACCGAGACAGTACCGGATCACGCCGCCGCGAGTGCAGAGGAGGCTCGACTCGACGACCGCTGGCGCAGAGCCCTTGCCGATCTGGACAACCTGCGCAAGCGGTATGCCAAGGACCTGGAGCGAGAACGGGCCGCGGAGGTGACGAAGGTGTCCGCGGCGTGGCTGCCGATACTGGACAATCTGGAACTTGCGTTGGCACATGCGGACAGCGATTCGCAGACCGTTGTCGACGGCGTCAAGGCGATCCGCGATCAGGCGGTGCAGGTGCTGTCACGGTTCGGTTTCGAGCGTCACGACGAGGTCGGAGTTCCGTTCTCCCCGCAACTGCACGAAGTGGTCAGCGTGGTGGTCCGGCCCGACCTTCCGTCCGGGACCGTGATCGACGTCGTCCGTCCGGGTTACGGAGAGGACGCACGGCAACTGCGGCCGGCGTCGGTGGTCGTCAGCCGCCCCGAGGGGTGAGCACCGATGGCGCGTGACCACTACGAATCGCTCGGAGTCCCACGGGGCGCGAGCACCGACGAGATCCAGCAGGCCTACCGCAAGCTGGCTCGCAAGTATCACCCCGACGTGAACAAGGACCCCACTGCGGAAGACACGTTCAAGGAGATGAACGAGGCCTACCAGGTGTTGTCCGACCCGGACACTCGGAAACGCTACGACCGGTTCGGTGCCGACTTTCGGCGTGTCCCCGAGGATTACGACGAACGGACCCGCACCCACTCGGGTGGATACCGCGGTGGCGGGAACAGCGGCGGAGGATACGACCGCGGGAGCAGACGCGTGCACTTCGGTCCCGGTGGCGACGGTGGCGTCGATCTCGACGACCTCTTCGGGCAGATGTTCGGCGGCGGTGGCGGATACGGGCCGATTCCCGGTGCCGATCAGGAAGCGGAACTGGCCTTGACGGTCGAGGAGGCGTACCGGGGCGGCACACGCACGCTCGGACTGGACGGACGGCAGTACGACGTCGACATTCCGGCCGGGGTCGTGGACGGCCAGCGAATTCGGTTGGCCGGACAAGGCGGACGGAGCAACGGTGGCGCGCCGCAAGGGGATCTGTACCTCGTGGTGCGGATCGAGCCACATTCCCGGTTCCGAGTACAGGGCCGAGACATTCACGTCGACCTCCCGGTATCGCCATGGGAGGCGGTCCTCGGGGCGACCGTCGCCGTCCCCACCCCGGGTGGCGAGGCGAAAGTCAAAGTGGCTCCGGGCTCGTCGACTGGAAGGAAGCTGCGCCTGCGCGGCGAAGGAATGCCGAATGCACGTGGCACCAACGGCAACCTGTACGCCGAGATCAAGGTGATGGTGCCGTCGAAACCGACAACACGCGAACGCGCACTGTTCGAGCAGTTGGCCGCAGAATCGAACTTCGATCCGAGGACAAAGACATGAGCGACCCGAACCCGGTGGTCCGGTACGTACTGGTTCGTCGCACCGAATTGTCGACCGACGCCTTCGCCGAACGTACCGGGCTGCATCCGGAACTGGCACGAAAGCTCGTGGCCCTCGGCCTGCTCGACGTCGAACGCGTCGTAGGTGGCGAAATGTTCTTCGCGCCAACCGAAGTGGCCCATGCTGCCCGCATTCGACGACTGCGGACCGGTCTCGGCCTGAACTACTCGGCAATCGGGCTCGTGCTCGACCTGCTGGAACGAATCGAGACACTCGAAGCATCTTCCCGCAGAAGGAGGACAACCACATGGACATCAGCAACCTGACCGAGAAGTCGCGCGAAGCGCTGCAGGAGGCCCAGAGCCTCGCGACCAGAATGGGTCACACCGAGGTCGACGGAGAGCACCTACTGCTCGCGTTGGTCGGTCAGCAGGATGGGTTGGTGCCCCGATTGCTCGAGCAGGCCGGTGCCGAAGTCGATGCCCTGCAATCCGATCTGGAACGTGAACTCTCACGAAGGCCCAAGGTCAGCGGCCCCGGTGCCGCGACCGGTCAGGTGACGATCACCCGACGCTTGTCCGTGCTCCTCGACGCCGCCGAGCGAGAGGCGAAGCGGCTCAAAGATTCCTACGTGTCGGTGGAGCATCTCCTGATGGGCCTAGCCGAAGAGGGCTCGGCCACTGCGGCAGGGCGAGTACTCGCCCGTCACGGAATCACCAGGGACTCCTTCCTCACAGCGCTGACGAAGGTGCGCGGCAATCAACGCGTCACCTCGGCCAGCCCGGAAGGTGCGTACGACGCGCTGGAGAAGTACGGACGCGATCTGGTCGCCGAGGGGCGGGCGGGCAAACTCGATCCGGTGATCGGACGAGACGCCGAAATCCGCAGGATCACGCAGATCCTGAGCCGCAAGACCAAGAACAATCCGGTTCTGATCGGCGACCCCGGCGTCGGGAAGACCGCGATCGTCGAGGGCCTTGCCCAGCGGATCGTCCGCGGCGACGTTCCGGAAGGCCTGCGCGACAGAACGATCTTCTCACTCGACATGGGTTCCCTGGTGGCCGGCGCGAAGTACCGCGGGGAATTCGAGGAGCGTCTGCAGGCGGTGCTGGCCGAGGTGAAGGCAGCCGACGGGCGGATTCTCTTGTTCGTCGACGAGTTGCATACCGTTGTCGGTGCGGGATCAGTGGGCGGTGAGGGGTCTCTCGACGCCGGCAACATGCTCAAGCCGATGCTCGCCCGAGGCGAGCTGCACATGATCGGTGCCACCACGCTCGACGAGTATCGCAAGCACATCGAATCCGATGCGGCACTGGAGCGACGGTTCCAGACCGTCCTCGTCGACGAGCCGAGCGCCGAGGATGCCATCTCGATCCTGCGCGGACTCCGCGAACGCCTCGAGGTGTTTCACGGCGTGAAGATTCAGGACGGCGCTCTCGTCGCTGCCGTCACCCTTTCGCACCGCTACATCACCGACCGCTTTCTCCCGGACAAGGCCATCGATCTGGTCGACGAGGCGTGCGCTCGGTTGCGCACCGAAATCGATTCGATGCCGGCCGAACTCGACGAACTCACCCGGAAGGTGACCCGGCTCGAGATCGAAGATGCCGCGCTGTCCAAAGAGACCGACGGAGCGAGCAAGGCACGTCTCGACGAGCTGCGCAAGGAGCTGGCCGACCTGCGGGCCGAGGCCGATGCCCGGCACGCTCAGTGGGAGGCGGAGCGACAGGCGATCCGCCGGGTGCAAGAGCTACGGAGCGAGCTCGAGCGCTTGCGCCACGAGGCCGAGGAGGCGGAGCGCGCCTACGACCTCAATCGGGCCGCCGAGTTGCGCTACGGCGAGATCGTCGAGCTCGAACGCAGGCTCGAGTCGGCAGAGGAGCAGCTGGTCACCAGACAAGGCCGGAGCCCGTTGTTGCGCGAAGTAGTCACCGAGGACGAGATCGCCGAAATCGTGGCTGCGTGGACTTCGATCCCGGTCGCTCGGCTGCAGGAAGGCGAGCGACAGAAGTTGTTGCAGCTCGACGAGATTCTGCACGAGAGGGTCGTAGGTCAGGACGAGGCGGTGCAGCTGGTCGCGGACGCGGTGATCCGGGCGAGGTCCGGCATCCGTGATCCACGCCGGCCGATCGGGTCGTTCATCTTTCTGGGCCCGACGGGCGTGGGAAAGACCGAGCTCGCAAAAACATTGGCCGGTGCTCTCTTCGACAGCGAAGACAACATGGTGCGCCTGGACATGAGCGAGTACCAGGAGCGGCACACGGTGAGCCGGCTCATCGGGGCACCTCCCGGATACGTGGGGTACGACGAGGGCGGACAGCTCACCGAGGCGGTGCGCCGAAAGCCGTACTCGGTAGTGCTTTTCGACGAGATCGAGAAGGCGCACGCAGATGTGTTCAATACCCTGCTACAGGTGCTCGACGACGGCCGGATCACCGATTCACAAGGCAGGCAGGTCGATTTCAGGAACACGGTGATCATCATGACCTCCAACATCGGTTCCCAGCATCTCCTCGAAGGAGTCACACCCGACGGCGAGATCGAGCCGAACGCCCGCGAGCGGGTTCTCGCGGAACTGCGTGGGCATTTCCGTCCCGAGTTCCTCAACCGGGTCGACGACATCGTGCTGTTCACCCCACTCACCCTGCCCCAGATCGAGCACATCGTCGGGTTGCAGCTCGCCGATCTTCGAAACCGCTTGTCGGAGCGCAGGATCGATCTGGACATCACCCCGGACGCGCGCAGGCTCGTCGCCGAACGCGGATTCGACCCGGTCTACGGTGCACGGCCATTGCGTCGATACATCGCCCACGAGGTCGAGACCAAGATCGGTCGCGCGTTACTGCGAGGGGACATCGAACCAGGCGGCACCATCACCGTCACGGTGGTCGACGGAGAACTCGTAGTCGCGTATGCGGAACCCGCCGTCGCGGCGGCCTGAGAGGAGATGTCGCCATGGAATCGGACAAGGTGAAGTGCGCACACTGCGGCAAGGTCAACAGGGTGCCTGCCGCAGCGGACGGGACACCCCGGTGCGGGAACTGCCACGAGCCGCTGCCGTGGATCGCCGCAGCACGGGACGAGGACTTCGCGGAGATCGCCGAACACCCCTTGGTACCCGTACTCGTCGATCTCTGGGCGACCTGGTGCGGACCGTGCCGCATGGTCAGCCCGGCGCTCGAACAGCTCGCCGGAGAACGCGCGGGCCGGATCAAGCTGGTCAAGGTCGACGTGGATGCCGCACCCCTGACGTCCGAACGATTCACCGTCAGGGCCGTGCCGACCCTGCTGGTGATGGATCGGGGTGAGGTCCTCGCTCGGCAGGCCGGTGCAGCCCCGGTACCCCAGCTACGCGCATGGCTCGATCGAGCGCTTTCGGAGAATGCAGGCAAGGAGGCGACATCATGACTTTCGTGCATGTGGACCCGCACGTCGATGCAATCCGGTCCGTGGTGCCCAGAACCCCGCAGGGCTGCGAAGAATGCCTCCGTCTCGGGACCCCGTGGGTGCACCTGCGGCTGTGCCTGACGTGCGGACACGTCGGGTGTTGCGACTCCTCGCCGGGCAGACACGCGAGCGCGCACGCACATGTCGTCGGCCATCCGATCGTTCGGTCGATGGAACCAGGAGAAACTTGGAGGTGGTGTTATGTCGACCGAAATCTCGTCTGAGGACGCCGGTCCAGCCGTCGTCGACGAGACCACGGACGAGCACGGCGCGTTCCCGCGGCTGACGGACGATCAGGTCGCAGTGCTCGAGGTCGGTGGCACACGTCGATCGGTTCGTACCGGAGAAGTGCTGATACGCGAGGGTGCGCCCAGCAACGACTTCTTCGTCGTTCTGTCCGGCAAGGTTGCCGTTCTCGACGAGGGTGACCGCGACGGTGAACGTCGGATACTTCGCGTGCACGGACCCGGACGCTTCTTGGGTGAGCTCGGACTGCTCGAAGGTCAGGTGGCGTTCTACACCGCCGAAGCGATCGAAGACGGCGAGCTGCTCGTCACTCCCGCCGAGCGGGTGCGCGAACTGGTTGCCCACGATCCAGTGCTGAGCGATCTGGTCCTGCGGGCTTACCTGCTGCGTCGACACCTGCTGATCGGGCTCGGCTCGGGGTTCCGGATCATCGGCTCCTGCTATTCACCGGACACGTTGCGGCTTCGAGAATTCGCAATGCGAAATCGATTGCCTCACAAATGGATCGATCTGGAGCGGGACGAGCGGGCGGAGCAGCTGTTGCGTAGCCTGGACATCGCCCCCGAGGACGTTCCCGTCGTCATCTGGCACGGCGAGAAGGTACTGCGCAATCCGACGAACACAGAGCTCGCACGCATCGTCGGACTTTCCGTGCCGAACGCGGCCCAGGACGTGTTCGATCTCGTCGTCGTGGGTGCAGGACCGGCCGGACTGGCCGCATCCGTATACGGAGCGTCGGACGGGTTGAACACGGTGACACTGGAGACGATCGCCGCAGGGGGACAGGCCAGCACCTCCTCCCGAATCGAGAACTATCTGGGATTCCCGGCCGGAATCTCCGGATCCGAATTGGCCGAGCGGGCTGTGATCCAGGCCGATAAGTTCGGTGCTCGCATCCTGGTCTCGGCAGAGGTGACCGGATTGACGTCCGAAGCCGGTTACCACGTGCTCCGGCTCTCTGACGGCGGCACGGTTCGCGGCCGGTCCATCGTGCTCGCCACCGGCGCGCGGTACCGCAAGTTGACCGTTCCCGGTATCGCGGAACTGGAAGGCACGAGTGTGTACTACGCCGCCACTCATCAGGAAGCCCGCATGTGCGGGACCGACCCGGTGGCCATCGTCGGCGGCGGTAACTCCGCAGGCCAGGCGACAGTGTTTCTTGCCGAACATGTTTCGGACGTCCACTTGCTCATCCGCAATGACGATCTCGGAAAGAGCATGTCCCGTTACCTGGTCGACCAGATCGAGCACCACCCGCACGTGACCGTGCATCGCCACACCGAGGTTCGCGAGGTCCGCGGCAAGAAGTACCTCGACGAAGTCGTGGTCGAGAACAACCGCACGGGCGAACAGGCCACGATCAGAGCGCACGCCCTGTTCGTGTTCATCGGAGCGACGCCTTACACGGGGTGGCTTGCCGACGCCATCGCACTCGACGAACACGGGTTCGTCCTCACCGGTACGGACGCAGCTCTCGCTCGTGGAGACGGTGACCTGCAGATCGGAGCAGCGCTGTGCGGGACGCTCGCAACGAGCCGACCCGGCCTGTTCGCCGCGGGCGACGTCCGCAGCGGATCGGTGAAGCGAGTCGCATCCGCAGTCGGTGAAGGAGCGATGTCGGTACGCCAGGTCCACGAGTATTTCGAGCGACGGTGACGTGGGAAAACCGCAGCCATCCCAGCCCTGGCGGATCCAGTGGACACACGTACACTGAATCGAGTGGGGAAGAAAACTCAGCGCACACAGGAGTTGGGCGAACTCGCAGAAATCAGCCTTCGCGAGTTGGCGTCGGCCGCCGGTGGTGTTCGCGCAGTTCACTCGGCTATTGCACGACGCACATTTGCCGCCGTGAAACTCGGCGTAGGGCCGGCTGTCTTGCCGACACAGCTGATGCACGACGCGATCGCCGCCGGCACCTACGCGAGCATCGTCGCCGCCTGCTCCGGCGCAGCCAAGACAGTCGGCGCGCTGACCGGTGGCGACGACGACGTGACCGGCGACGACGTGACCGAGGACGACACCCGACCGTCGCCGTCGCACACCACCGGCGGCGCGCAGACCATCGCTGTCCTGCACGGTCTCATCGGCGACGATATGGAGCGCAGTTCCCGAGTCCTCGCCTACCCGATGTCGATACGTGTCGACGGACGCCCGGTTGTTCCGAAATACCGCGCTCTGGCCGCGGCGTTTCCCGACGCGGGAGCGCACCTCGTGGTGTTCCTGCACGGGCTCGTGGAGACCGAATCGGCATGGCGGCTCGGTGGGCGACCCACGTACGGGGAGCGCCTGGATTCAGAAGCCGGAACAACCTCGATCGTTCTGCGCTACAACACCGGTCGTCGAATTGCCACCAACGGTGCCGACCTGTCGGACCTGCTGGAACAGCTCGTGCCGGCCTGGCCCGTCAGGGTTCACCGCATCACCCTGGTCGGTCATTCCATGGGCGGGCTGGTCTCGCGCAGCGCCGCACACCACGCTGCGGAGAACGGCCGCCGATGGGTGGAGCTGTTGACGGACGTATTCACTCTGGGGACACCACATCTGGGTGCGCCGCTTGCGCGTGGCGTGCACGTCGCCACAGCAGCGCTGGCACTCACGCCCGAGACCCGTCCGTTCGCGAACCTGTTGGCGCGTCGAAGCGCCGGAGTCCGCGACCTGATTCACGGATCGATCACCGAAGACGAGGGACATGCCAGCTACGCCGACAGATTCGACGTCGGCGCAGCCATGGACATCTCGGTCCCGGATGGGGTGCGGCATCATCACGCCTCCGCCGTCGTTACCGGAAACCCGCGGCACCCGGTCGGGATATTCGTGGGCGACGGCCTCGTTCGCACCGACAGCGCCGGAGGACGGAACAAGCTGCGTGACATAGGACTTCGGCCGGACGATGGTCTGGCGATCAACAGCGCACACCATTTCACGCTCCTCAACGACCAGAGGGTGTACGGCTGGATGCGACGCGCACTGGCCGTGGTTCCGGGGTCGGAAGAACCCGATCCACGCCCCTAGCTGCAATCCACGCCACGCACGTCGGGTGTGGATTACGACGAGGGGCATTTTGCCGTCACCACGTCCATGCCACTGGCATATCGATAGCCGCAGCCAAGCTTGCCACCGCGGCGCAACTCGAGCAGAATGCTGCCGCGCTTTCGATCGACCGCGGCAAACGCCGTGGACGTGATGCACTTCGGCGGCGACTACACCCTTGCTGTTTCCGGCACCGCGGTGGACAAAATCGCGGGGAGGTCCTGGACACTGCACGACCTGATCGCCACTGCCCTACTCGAAGACCTCGGCCCCTACAATCGTCCGTTATGCGTAGGTTTTTCGGTGCCCTGGCCGCGGTTGTCGTCCTATCTCTGTCCGGTTGCTCGTCGAGCGAGTCACCCGACCCCGTACCACCGACGGGCGCGAACACGTCTGCCGAGTTCCCGGTCACGATCGAGGGGGCACTCGGTTCGTCCGTGGTCGGCTCGGAGCCCACCCGTGTGGTCGCGCTGTCGTGGACCGACGCCGACATTCTGCTGTCGCTGGGAGTGACGCCGGTGGCCACCGCCCGAGCAACCGCCGCGTCGGGGTTCCAACCGTGGGCCGAGGCCGAGCTGGGCGATCAAGATGCCCCAGCGTTCCTCCAAGGAGCCAATGCCGACCTGTCGATCGAAGACGTGCTCGCCTACGAACCAGACCTGATCGTCGGGACGAAGGCATTCGGACTCGACACCCGCTACGAACAGCTGTCGGCGATAGCGCCTGTTGTGCACTACGACAGCACACCCTCGGCAGAAACGTGGGAGGACGCCACCAGGTCGATCGCGGCCGCGCTCGGGCGCAGCGACGACGGTGAGCGGGTGATCGCGGAGACCGACTCGACGATCTCCGCTGCGGCAGAGGCCAACCCCGAGCTGACCGGTAAGACGTTCACGTTCTTCGTCGGCCCCGCCAACGGCAGTGTCTACGTGGTCAATTCGACCGACGACGCCGGTGCGCAATTTCTCGACTCGCTCGGCATGCGGCCCACCGACTACGCGACCGGGCTGCCGACCAGCTCCATTCCGGGGCGAGCACAGATCACCTACGAATACCTGGCAGACAACGACGCCGATCTCGTGATCGCGACGGGACAACCAGCCGATCTCGACGCTTTCCGAACGCTCCCGGGTATCGCATCCCTGTCCGCAGTCGCGCGCGGGAACTACGTTCCACTCTCTCCGACGGAGGCTCAGTCGATTGCATTCCCGTCTCCACTCAGTCTCGAGTGGGCGACCGGCAACATCGTGCCGAAGTTCTGACATATACCCCTCGACAAAACCCTGAAACCGACAGAACCCCCGATTCCATGACGTGAATCGGTCCATTGGTACACACTCGATAGGAACAGGGTCGGTCGAGGGACGGAGTCGTATGGTCGACACCCCACACTCGCCGTTCGGCGGGGAACCACTCGTCTCGGACATGGCACCGCACGCGGCGTCCATCGGGATCACCCGCTTTCATATCGGCACGTCATACCTGGAGTGGGATACGCGCGCAGCCGCGATATTCGACGTCGGTCACGACGATCGGCCCGCCCTCGACATCTGGCGCAGTCGCGTACATCCGGACGATACCGCTGTGCTCCGAGCCCTCTACGGTGATGCGTGCGCGTCCATCGGGGCAGAGCGCATCTATCGAATCATCGACCGCGGCAGCAACATACGGCACATACTAACCCGGAGTGTGTCCATCGAACATGCCCCCGACGGTTCGCCATCGGTGCTCACCGGGGTCGTCTCGCTTGTCGAGCCACCGACGGGACTGCACGTAGACCTCATGCCGGACGTGCGGTGGAGTCGGATCCTCGATTGTGTCTCGCTCGGATTCGCCATCGTCGACGAAGCGATGGTGCTGCGGTACATCAACAATCAGACCGAGCGCCATCTGGGCGTCAGCCGAACGGAGGTGGTCGGACGGCACATCCACGAGGCACTGCCGGTGACGAGAGGGTCCTACTTCGACGATCTGCACCGTGCCGCGGTAGCCACTCGCGGCGAGGTCACCAGGGTGGTGCAAGCCCTCTTCATTCCGGACAGGACGCTGGAGGTGACTGCAAACTATATCGACGGTGTCGTTGCGATCAGCTTCCGAGACGTCACCGATTTTGCGGCCACAACCGGCAGTCTGCTCGAGGCGTATCGCGAACTCCTGGTCAAGTCGCGGGTCGACGATCTCACCGGCGTGCTCAATCGCGCCGCCTTGCTCGAACGAATCGAGCGAACAACTGCGGAGACAGCTGCTCCAGCGGCAGTGATGTTCATCGATCTCGATGACTTCAAGGCCATCAACGATACGTACGGCCACTTGGTTGGAGACGAAGTTCTACGCACAACGGCCGCGCGGCTGGTTGCGGTCTGCGACTCCGGCACCGTGTTCGGAAGAATCGGCGGAGACGAGTTCGTCGCGGCCATCTTCGACGACACCCTGCTCGGCCGAACTCGATCCGCCGCGGACATCGAGCGCGAGATGGTCATTGCGACGTCCCCGCCGATCGACGTCGTCGACGGACATGTCTCGGTGTCGATCAGCATCGGCGTCGCGCACAACACTGGAGCCAGCACCCTCGAAGAGATGCTGACCCAGGCCGACACCGCTCTGTACAAGGCCAAACAGTCGGCCGCTTCGAATCGGACCGACAGAGCGCCCGGGTCACCGTAACTTCGATCAGGCTCCAGTCGAAGTTCTACCCGAGCATCGAGGTCAGCTCCGGTCGTTTGGCCGTCCGGCTGTCGCCCGACGAACGTCTACGGAGTCGGCGAGTCAACCACGGCGCGAGAAACATGCCGGCCCAGGTGAGGTCGGCACGAACTCGGGAGACCAGACGCGGGCGTGTGAGCGGTGCCAGAGGGAGATTCCACGCGTCCGTGGCACCCGGCAGCTCCAGTGCATAGGCGGCAGCTGCGGCGAGCCGCGCATGTCCGGTCTCGTTGAGATGCAGACGGTCCCAGCTCCACAGCCGCGGGTCCGATGCCACATCGTGCTGCTCGAGGTCGATCAATACGACTCCGAATTCCTCTGCAGCCCTGCGAATCTCGGAGTTCAGCTCGGTCATACGTTTCGCAATGACCGCCCGACCGGGGACCGGGTGAGCGAGACGGGGAAACGTCATGGTGATGACGGTGCAGTCGGCGGACCGCAGCGCGCCGAACATCGCGCCCAGTTCACCTGCCACAGTGCGAGCATCGAAATTCGGCCGCAAGATGTCGTTGACGCCGGCAGCAACGGACGCAACGCTCGGTCTCAACGCCAATGCAGCGGGCAACTGCTCGACCCTGACCTGCGCGGCTTTGCGACCACGCACCGCGAGGTTGGCATAGGCAACCCCGTTTTCGCTCTCGGCCATGTGCTCGGCGAGCCGATCGGCCCAGCCACGAAAGCCCGTTTCCTCGTCGCCATCGTTCAGCCCCTCCGTCTGGCTGTCGCCGAGGGCCACGTAACGCAACTGGTCCTTTTCGTTCACCACGTCCACCGCTCCTCCATCGAGCAAAATATACAATAAGTTGTATACGAAAGTACTATGTGGAGTGCGCCACGGGTACTGTGCCGAATCATGTCGCTACGTGATGCCGTGCTCGCCGCACTGGTCGACGGGGAGCTGTCGGGCTACGACCTGTCCAAGGCGTTCGATGCCACTGTCGCCAACTTCTGGACCGCCACTCCCCAACAGCTCTATCGCGAGCTCGATCGAATGGATCGGGACGACGTGATCTCGGCGAAGCTGGTCGAGCAGGACGGTCGGCCCAACAAGAAACTGTTCAGCCTGACCGACAAAGGCCGTGCGGCGCTGCGCCAGGTCAGTCACAGGCGATCGAAACTTCCTGCTATTCGCGACGAGCACCTGGTCGCAGTCCACGCACTGGAGGCCGGCGACATCGAGCCTATGACCGCCGCGATCCGCGAACGAATGCAGCTCTCGCGCGACAAGCTGGCCAGGTACGACCGGATGGCGCACCGCCTGCTCGACGGACGCACCGAGACCGACTTTCTGGCGACCGCTGATCGCATCGGCCCCTACCTCACCCTGATGCGAGGACGAATGTTCGAGGAGGAATCGCTCCGCTGGGGTGCCCGCGTCCTCGAAGTACTCGACGCCCGCGCCGGTCGCCGATGATCGCGGCATTCCCCAATCAATAGTCGCAAAGTTGTGTATGGTTCGCGGATAACAACAGGATCGTGGCCGTCCCGGTCCTGGCCTCACTGAAGGAGATGACGCGTGCAACTGTTCCGAGAAGCCGTCGAGGCGAACGACCACGACGCCATGGCCTCCACCCTTGCTGACGACGTCGTCTTCAGCTCCCCCGTCGCCTTCAAGCCGTACCACGGCAAGCAGACGACCGCGGCGATACTACGCGCCGTCACTCGCGTGTTCCGCGACTTCCGCTACGTCCAAACCGTCGACGACGTCGGCGGCCGCGACCACGTCATGTTCTTCGAGGCCCGCATCGACGACGTGACCGTGCACGGCTGCGACATCCTGCACCTCGATTCCGACGGCCTGATCGACGACTTCACCGTGATGGTCCGTCCACTGTCGGCGGCGCAGGCACTCTCCCGCGCCATGGCTACGGAATTCGCCGCCGAGATGGCCTCGATCACTCCCACGGACAAGACCGGCTGACGCAGGCCCAGGTCGCATCCCTGAAAGTCGCGTTCGACAGTCCGGGTTCCTGCGCTGCTGCCGCTGTCTACTTTTCGGCGAGACCTAGTGCCGCTGAGAGGTATTCACGCGAATCTCGAAACGTCTGCGCCACGCCGCGTCCCGCGACGGCTCCGTACCGACTGATCTGATCGTCATCGAGAAGGTCGAGCACAGTGGTGGAATCTGCGTGCATCCAGCCGCCGTCTCGCACCAGTTCGTGGGCGCGTTTGCCCTGCAGGGCTGCAATTCCCTCGACCCTGATTCCCTTCGGATCGGTCGACACTGCGATGTAGTAAGCCTTCTTGCCGGGGTAACCGGCCTTGACCTTCGAGCGCAACCGCAAGACGGCATCGACGGCGTCATCGACGGCAGATGACTGCTCGTCGGAGCCCGATTCGGCAGCAGAGACGCGTGCAATCTCAGCATCCAGTCCAGCAAGCAAAGTGGCGAGGTACTCGAGATCGCTCATCAACTCATGATGCCCTACGACAGCAGACTCTCGAACCAGACCCGACGACGCTCACAATTCAGCTTCAGCTGAACCGGAGGCAGTCCCCGGGCCAACGCACTCAATATGGGGAGCCAGGTTTACACGTCAGAATCCCCAGCGCAAGATCGGGTGCGGTCGAATAAGCAACGCAGTCCGCCGAGTTCGATGACTCGTCCACTGAGATCCGGCAGGTTTCGCCACTCGATGCAGCAGACCCAAGTCAACACGAGCCGATACCGATCCCCAGATTCACGCCCCTAACCGAAATCGACACCTCGCAGGCAGGACGGGGATCACTGCGACGGGCGTCGATTCGACCGATCGAGTCAATCGACTCCTCACCTTCGGATACCTGACTCCGATCGGCGTCGGATATCCGGAACCGAGGAGCTGATTCGACGCGGAGTAGGCAAGAGAAACTCCGAGCCCGGCACCGGGATCGGAGTGGTCGGAGCCTCCTAACGGGATTGAACCGTTGACCGCTCGCTTACAAGGCGAGTGCTCTACCGCTGAGCTAAGGAGGCAGTGAAGCGAGGCAAGCATATCCGTTCATCGGACGCTCAGTGTCAACAGGTACCTTGTCGGTGGATCACCCCAGCAACGTGTAAAGACGGTCATGACTTTCCTGCAAGACCTGACGGCTTCGCTGAGCCGTCTCACCGGTGAGCGTCGGGCCACCATCGATACGCCGACCGCAGCGCCGTCACCTCTACGCCCGATCGATCTGACCGACGATGCGTCGGTCGCCGAGGTCCTGGACCTTGCGGTTCGCGTCGGCGAGGTGTTGTTGGCCTCGGGCACTTCGGCGGTGGACACTGCGACGCAGGTGCAGTTCATCGCGGCGACGTACGGCCTCGCACGGTGCGATGTCGACGTCACGTACAACTCGATCACTCTGAGCGCCCATCGCGGCCCGACGCGTCCTCCGGCGTCGACGATGCGCATCGTGCATTACCGCTCGATGGACTTCACGCGGCTGGCCGAGGTCGACCGTCTCATTCGCGCGGTCCGCGTCAAGATGGTCCCGCCCAGCGTGGCTCTCGACCGACTCGACGACATCACCAAGGCCCCGCACCCCTACAACCGCTGGATCGCGACCCTCGCCTGGTCCGGTATGGCCGCGGCCATCAGTGTGCTGCTCGGCGGTGGCCCCCTGGTGGCTGTGGTCAGCTTCCTGACGACGATGGTGATCGACCGCATCGGACGCGTGCTGAACCGCGCAGGCCTGCCGTTCTTCTTTCAGCAGGTGGTCGGCGGCTTCGTGGCCGCGACACCGGCGATCACGCTGTACAACTTCCAGGACCAGCTGAACATCAGCATTTCGCCGTCGCAGATCATCGCGGCCGGTGTGGTCGTGTTGCTGTCGGGTCTCTCGCTGGTCGGCTCGGTGCAAGACGCGATCACCGGTGCCCCGATCACAGCGTCGGCGAGATTCTTCGAGGTGTTGATGATGACCGGCGGCATCATTGCCGGTGTTGCGACGTCGCTGCGCATTGCGGCGTTGATCGGTAGCGATCTGCCTCAGATCAGCAACTTGGCACCGCCGGACATCCTGCAGGTCCCCACAAAAGTGCTCGCAGGCGCAGCAGCGTCGTTGTTCTATGCACTTGCCTGCTACGCCGAGCGACGTGCGTTGACGGCTGCTTTCATGGGCGGCTTCGCAGGCTCCCTCGTCTACCTGCTGTCGCAGACGCTCAATGTGGGTCCGATCATCGCGTCGGCCATCGCCGCTGTCGTCGTCGGGTTCGCGGGTGGTCTGCTTGCCCGTCGTGCGCTCATTCCGCCGTTGATCGTTGCCGTTGCCGGGATCACGCCGTTGCTGCCAGGTCTCTCTCTGTATCGCGGTCTGTACGCGATTCTGAACGACCAATTACTGCTGGGAATCAGCTCATTGTTCGCAGCGTTCGGCGTCGGTTGCGGCCTGGCCGCCGGCGTGACCCTGGGCGAGTGGGGTGCCCGCACCCTGCGCCGGCCCCGCATCTTGGCGCGCACCGAGGAACTACTGCGCCCGACGCTTCGCCGCAAAGAAGAACCGCGCCGACCGACGGTTCGTCGGCGGCGCGGCACGGGTACTTCGTAACGCGAAGCTCAGGCCTCGGCGCTGGGGGTTCCCTCGGCAGAGGCGCGTGCAGCAGCGTCGGCTTCCATGGCCTCACGCAGGCTGCGCGGACGCATATCGGTCCAGTTCTTCTCGACGTACTCCAAGCACGCAGCGCGGGTGTCTTCACCGAAGACGACACGCCATCCCTGAGGGACCTCGGAGAACGTCGGCCACAGCGAATGCTGGTCTTCGTCGTTGACCAGCACGAAGAAGCGTCCGTCTTCGTCATCGAACGGGTTGGTACTCATCTCGCCTCACTCGTCGCGAACGTTTGTTTGGTAAGTCTGCACCGTGAGGTGCCACACGACCCTAGCAACGCAGGTCGGGCTATGGTGCCGTCAGGCCTTCAGAAAGCCGAGCAATTCCGCATTGACTGCCTCGGGACGCTCGAGATATCCGTAGTGGCCGGCATCTGCGATTTCGACGTACCGGGCACCTGGAATGGCGTCCGCCAGCTCCTTGCCCAGGTAGGCGGGGATCATCCGATCGTCGGCGAACCCCACCGACAGGCACGGCACCGACACCCCCCGGTAAGCCGAAGTTCGATCGAAGTCGTCCTCCATACCCAGCTGGGCACGCACTCCGGCCGAGGGCGAGGAGGCCGAGAACTCGAACAGATCCAGCCAATCGCGGGCACTGCGCCCGTCACGCAACGTCGCAGGCGACAGGTTCATCACTGCCGTCACCGCCGCCGAGTACGTGCCGGGGAGCTCGACCCGCTTGTCATAGAGGGCCCGCTCACCATGGGCGAGGGTCTTCTGAAACTCGTCCACTCTGGCGTGACCGGCGAGGAACACGGCCTTGCGCACCAGGTCAGGCCTGGCCAGGGCCAGCTCCTGCGCGACGCGTGAACCCATCGACGTGCCGACGACGAAGGCCTTCTCCTCGCCGTTGCGGACGAGTTCGATCAGGCCCGCGGTATCGGCGACCATGGATTCGATCGTGATGCCGTGAGTGCTCTCCGACGACGGCGCGATGCCGCGATTGTCGAACGTGCACACCCGATACCCCGCTGCTGTGAGAGCGGGCACCTGATGCAGCTCCCACACGCGGCCGGGGCTACCGGTACCCATAACGAGAACCACCAGGTCTCCACTGCCTTTGACCTGGTAATTGATGTCGATGCCGTTGATCTTGGCGATAGGCATAGGTCTCCTCACTGCTGATGCGTTCGTCGGCGATCGTATCGTCCGGGACCGACACGGGGTTACTCGTACAGCCAGTGGGTACCTGCAGTTACATGACTGACGAGAACGTAGCGGGCGAAGCACGCAAGGGATTGCTCGACGGAATCAAGGGCAAAGCCAAAGAGGTCGTGGGCGCGGTGACCGGCAACGACTCGTTGACTGCAGAGGGTCAGTTGCAGGCCGCCCAAGCGCGCGAGCGCAAGGAGGCGCACGCCACCGAGCGGGTAGCGGAGGCTCAGGCCACCGATGCCGGCGAGGAACTGGCCGACGTGCGCACAGCTGCCGAAAGCCGGCGTGAAGCTGCGGAGAAGAACGCCGCGGTGACCGAGGCCAACGCGGATCGCGTACGGGAGACACAGGTGGCGGCAGCCGAGCAGAACAAGCGCGAGACCGTGGCGCAGGAGCGCGCAGCCGCGGAGGTGGACGCCACCGCCGAGCAGATCGAAGCCGACGAGGACAGGCGCATCGAGCAGGCCGCAGCGGACTCCGACGAAATGGTGGCCGCGCAGAAGCACCAGGAGGCACTTCGTCAAGCCGAGGCCGATCGCAAGAAGGCCGAAGAGCTCCGCAACCAAGCCTGAACCACTACCGCAAACCAGGAGTTTCGTTTCATGAGTGTCCTAGCCATACCGATGACTATTCTTCGCATTCAGTACAAGATCGCTCGAATCCCGTTGCAGCTCATCGAGACCAACGTGGTCGAGAAGATGAATGCGGAATCACCCGCCCGCCTGGTGTACGAGCACACACTCGGGTCCTTGGACCGCGCCGTCGGAAACCTGTTGGGCGACAAGAGCCTCGCGGATCGCGGCGAGACGTTGGTCGACAGCACCGAGAACCGAGCAGAGGCAGCTCGGTTGGACGCCGAGGCCCGCGCCAAGAAGGCCGCTGCGGACGACGAGCTGAAGGTGGCTCGCGAGACTGCAGAGAAGGATCGCCGAGCGGCCGACGCCGCTGCCCAGGAAGCAGCACGTGACGCGCGCCAGGAAGCAGAGCAGCGCAAGCGGGAGGCTGCTCAGGAAGCCGAGCGTGAAGCCGCCGCCAAGAAGAAGAAGGCCGACGAGCAGGCTGCGGCAGCGACAAAATCAGCCGAGGATCGCAAGAAGGCTCAGCAGGCTCAGGTCGACAAGCAGGAGAAGCTGGCCGCAGCGCCGTCCGAGGCCGAATTGGCCGAGGCTGCAGAGCGTTCCAAGGAAGCTGACGCCAAGAAAGACGAAGCAGAGCGCATCGAGAAGCTGTTCATCGCCGAGAAGAACAAGGACTGACCATCCTGATTCACTCGAATTGAGCTGATGATCAACTTCTTCCAGCCCCGCACCGTGTTCTCGGTGCGGGGCTGGTCTCGGTTCAGCTGGTTATGCGATGTGGGGGCCGGCTCGGGCGTGGGATTGTCGGGGTTCTCGGTACGGATCGACGGTGGCCGGCGGGATGAACCACGGGTGGTTGTCAGTGCCGATGAAGACCTCCCAATCACTGTGGTGGATCAGTCGGTGATGGAATCCGCACAATAGGACCAGGTTGTTCATGTCGGTGGGTCCGCCGTCGGTCCAGTGCCAGATGTGGTGACCTTCGGTCCATGCTGCGGGTTTCCCGCAACCGGGGAACGCGCAACCGTGATCGCGGGCGGTGAGGGCGCGTTTCTGTTTCGCGTTGACGGTGCGGGCGGTGCGGGCCAGATTGATCGGGGAACCGTTCTCGTCCATGACGATCGCGGTCAGAAGACAATCGCAGGCCAGCTGCCGAGACGTCTCGCGAGAGAGCGGTCCCATCCACGGCAGCCACCCGACGGTGGTGCCGTCACCGAACAAGTCCCTGTACGCGCGACGATCCGCGGTGGGGCCAGTAGCGCCGTCACGACCACTGCCAGTGCCAGTGCCACTATCGCACTCATCGCCGCTGCCGCTGCCGTCGTCACCACCGACATCGACGTAGTCGGATTCGGTTGCGGTGCCGTTGTTCTCGCCACTGCCACTGCCACCGTCACCCGCTGCAGCGCCGCGGAGGTCAGTGAGGTCACGCAGGCTGATGTGCAGGTTGACGTGCGGCTTCTCCCCGCCTTCGGTGGGCCGATTACTGGAGGCGAGGTAGCGGTCGAGGATGTGTCCG
>NZ_NPFX01000030.1:2136-5602 GCF_002259335.1 Rhodococcus sp. 14-2483-1-1
GTTGTGTGTGTTGTTTGAGAATTGCACAGTGGACGCGAGCATCTTTGTTGTAAGTAATGAAGAGCGTACGGTGGATGCCTTGGCACCAGGAGCCGATGAAGGACGTAGGAGGCTGCGATAAGCCTCGGGGAGCTGTCAACCGAGCTGTGATCCGAGGGTGTCCGAATGGGGAAACCCAGCACGAGTGATGTCGTGTTACCTGCACCTGAATATATAGGGTGTGTGGAGGGAACGTGGGGAAGTGAAACATCTCAGTACCCACAGGAAGAGAAAACAATAGTGATTCCGTGAGTAGTGGCGAGCGAAAGCGGATGAGGCCAAACTTTGTGCGTGTGATACCCGGCAGGGGTTGCGTATGGAGGGTTGTGGGGTTTGCATTGTCGATTCTGCCGGATCGGCCGACAGTGAGAAATTGTGGTGTTAGTCGAAGTGGTCTGGAACGGCCTGTCGTAGAGGGTGAGAGTCCCGTAGACGAAAACATTGCAACTGTCGTTGTGGATACCCAAGTAGCAGCGGGCCCGTGAAATCTGCTGTGAATCTGTCGGGACCACCCGATAAGCCTGAATACTCCCTGGTGACCGATAGCGGACTAGTACCGTGAGGGAAAGGTGAAAAGTACCCCGGGAGGGGAGTGAAATAGTACCTGAAACCGTGCGCTTACAATCCGTCAAAGCTGGTGAACAGTTTACTGTTGCTGGTGATGGCGTGCCTTTTGAAGAATGAGCCTGCGAGTTAGTGGCATGTCGCGAGGTTAACCCGTGTGGGGTAGCCGTAGCGAAAGCGAGTCCGAATAGGGCGTATCCACGCAAGTGGTGTAGTGGCGTGTTCTAGACCCGAAGCGGAGTGATCTACCCATGGCCAGGTTGAAGCGACGGTAAGACGTCGTGGAGGACCGAACCCACTTAGGTTGAAAACTGAGGGGATGAGTTGTGGGTAGGGGTGAAAGGCCAATCAAACTCCGTGATAGCTGGTTCTCCCCGAAATGCATTTAGGTGCAGCGTCACGTGTTTCTCACCGGAGGTAGAGCTACTGGATGGTCTAGGGGGCCTACAAGCTTACCGAAATCAGCCAAACTCCGAATGCCGGTGAGTGAGAGCGTGGCAGTGAGACTGCGGGCGATAAGGTTCGTAGTCGAGAGGGAAACAGCCCAGATCGCCAGCTAAGGTCCCTAAGCGTGTACTAAGTGGAAAAGGATGTGGGGTCGCGAAGACAACCAGGAGGTTGGCTTAGAAGCAGCCACCCTTGAAAGAGTGCGTAATAGCTCACTGGTCAAGTGATCCTGCGCCGACAATGTAGCGGGGCTCAAGTACACCACCGAAGCTGCGGCACTCACACAATAGCCCGCTGTTCCCTTGCGAGGGTTCAGCCAGGTGTGTGGGTGGGTAGGGGAGCGTCGTGCAGCCATGGAAGCATCGGAGTGATCCAGGTGTGGAGGCTGCGCGAGTGAGAATGCAGGCATGAGTAGCGAAAGACGAGTGAGAAACTCGTCCGCCGAATGACCAAGGGTTCCTGGGCCAGGTTAATCCGCCCAGGGTGAGTCGGGACCTAAGACGAGGCCGACAGGCGTAGCCGATGGACAACGGGTTGATATTCCCGTACCCGTGTAACCGCGCCCATGGTGAATCAGTGACACTAACCACCCTGAATCTCGCTTACTTCACGCCTTCGGGTGTGCGGGGGCGGGTGGATGCGTGGGACCTGATCTGGTAGTAGCCAAGCGATGGGGTGACGCAGGAAGGTAGCTGGGCCAGTCAGTGGTTGTACTGGTGTAAGCCTGTAGGGCGAACGGTAGGCAAATCCGCCGTTCATGAAGCCTGAGAGGTGATGCGTAGCCGATTGAGGCGAATTCAGTGATCCTATGCTGCCGAGAAAAGCCTCTAGTGAGTTGTTACACGGCCCGTACCCCAAACCGACACAGGTGGTCAGGTAGAGAATACTAAGGCGATCGAGATAACTATGGTTAAGGAACTCGGCAAAATGCCCCCGTAACTTCGGGAGAAGGGGGGCCCCTGCCGGTGATCACTCTTGCAGTGTGAGCTGGTGTGGGCCGCAGAGACCAGTGAGAAGCGACTGTTTACTAAAAACACAGGTCCGTGCGAAGTCGTAAGACGATGTATACGGACTGACGCCTGCCCGGTGCTGGAAGGTTAAGAGGACCGGTTAGCCAGCAATGGCGAAGCTGAGAATTTAAGCCCCAGTAAACGGCGGTGGTAACTATAACCATCCTAAGGTAGCGAAATTCCTTGTCGGGTAAGTTCCGACCTGCACGAATGGCGTAACGACTTCTCAGCTGTCTCAACCATAGACTCGGCGAAATTGCATTACGAGTAAAGATGCTCGTTACGCGCGGCAGGACGAAAAGACCCCGGGACCTTCACTACAGCTTGGTATTGGTGTTCGGTTCGGTTTGTGTAGGATAGGTGGGAGACTGTGAAGCGGTGACGCCAGTTACTGTGGAGTCGTTGTTGAAATACCACTCTGATCGTATTGGATACCTCAACCTCGGACCATGATCTGGTTCAGGGACAGTGCCTGGTGGGTAGTTTAACTGGGGCGGTTGCCTCCTAAAATGTAACGGAGGCGCCCAAAGGTTCCCTCAGCCTGGTTGGCAATCAGGTGTCGAGTGCAAGTGCACAAGGGAGCTTGACTGTGAGACTGACAAGTCGAGCAGGGACGAAAGTCGGGACTAGTGATCCGGCACCGGCAAGTGGAAGCGGTGTCGCTCAACGGATAAAAGGTACCCCGGGGATAACAGGCTGATCTTCCCCAAGAGTCCATATCGACGGGATGGTTTGGCACCTCGATGTCGGCTCGTCGCATCCTGGGGCTGGAGTAGGTCCCAAGGGTTGGGCTGTTCGCCCATTAAAGCGGCACGCGAGCTGGGTTTAGAACGTCGTGAGACAGTTCGGTCTCTATCCGCCGCGCGCGTAAGAAACTTGAGGAAGGCTGTCCCTAGTACGAGAGGACCGGGACGGACGAACCTCTGGTGTGCCAGTTGTTCCACCAGGAGCACCGCTGGTTGGCTACGTTCGGAAGGGATAACCGCTGAAAGCATCTAAGCGGGAAGCCTGTTCCAAGATGAGGTTTCTCACCCCCTCGAGGGGGTAAGGCCCCCGGCAGACCACCGGGTTGATAGGCCAGAACTGGAAGTACAGCAATGTATGCAGGTGACTGGTACTAATAGGCCGAGGACTTACCACAAAGAAGCTACGCGTCCACTGTGCAATATCTGAAACAACACACGTTTCAGCACCACAAAATTGAATGAACCAACATCGTTCACCGAACCACGATCAGTGGACATCAGTGACGACCGTTGTGTTCCGTGTGTAACTGTTTCGCAGAGTTACGGCGGCCATAGCGGAGGGGAAACGCCCGGTCCCATTCCGAACCCGGAAGCTAAGCCCTCCAGCGCCGATGGTACTGCACTCGACAGGGTGTGGGAGAGTAGGACACCGCCGAACAC